>DATJNF010000067.1:0-35511 GCA_035508375.1 Occallatibacter sp.
GGAGTTCCATCCGATCGAGAAATCGGCCGCCGCTATGGTCTCGAATGGGCGGAAGCCTTTCATTACATCGGTCCTCGGCAATCGCAGCTCGAAAGCTACATTTCCGCCCACGCGGTCGCACTATAACCTGCCTAAACACCCGAGGCGCCCCGACGGTGCGTCATCACGCGGTATGGTATGCTGACTCTTTTTGTGCGGGTCTGAAATAAAGACAGGGACAGGGTGAGGGAGCCAATGAGGTCAGTACGAAACACAATCTGTGCAGTGGCATTTGTTTTGACAGTGGCCTTCACGGCGAACGCAACACAGGGACAGGAGCGGCCCGACCTGCCTGGGCTTTTCGAAAAACGAGAAGCGATGATTCCAATGCGTGACGGCGTGAAACTACATACCGAGATTTACACCCCGCGCGATGCCCACGAACCCCTTCCCATCCTTATGGAACGTACCCCCTATGGTGTGTCTGACGGGCCCGCTGGTTACAGCCCTTTGCTCTACGGCGCCCAGGATTTATATGCGGACGGCTACATCTTCGTCTATCAAGACATTCGCGGACGCTATGGCTCGGGAGGCCAGTTTGAGATGAACCGGCCCTTGCATGATCCCAAAGATGCCAACGGTGTGGATGAGAGCACCGACACATACGACACCATCGATTGGCTGGTGAAAAACGTCGCAAACAATAATGGGCGCGTCGGAGTTTGGGGCATTTCGTACGGCGGGTTTCTTTCGGTGATGGCCATGGTAAATCCGCATCCCGCCTTGAAAGCAGTTTCCGAGCAGGCGTGCATGGGTGATGCGTGGATGGGCGACGACTTCTTTCACAATGGAGCCTTCCGCCAGAGCTATGGCTACGACTACTCACTGATGATGGAGTCCAGTAAAGAAAACTCCGAGGTGAGCTATGGCAGAGACTCGCTCGGCATGCCGCAGGATGGTTTCATCTATTTTCTTCAGCGCGGCTCGTTTTCCGGGGATGTGAAGCAATCCGATTCGAAGGTTCTGCCGACCTGGAAGCTCTTCCTGAATCATCCTGCCTACGACAGCACCTGGAGCTCCCGCGCGGTGGAGCAGTGGCTCACGGCGGTCACAGTGCCGACCCTGACGGTCGGGGGCTACTACGACCAGGAAGACATGTGGGGCCCTCAGGAGGAGTACGCGAAGCTCGAGCCGCACGATACGAATCACGAAAATTTTCTGGTGCTGGGGCCTTGGCGGCACGGGTACTGGAGCTCACCGTCCCGGTATCTCGGCAACCTCAACTACGGCGAGCCGATCGGCACCGAGTTCCGCGCGCGCATCGAGGCGACGTTTTTCGCGCACTATCTTAAAGATGCACCGGGAACGAATGCCTCCGGATTCAATCTGGAGGACACGGCGAGTTTTCAGACCGGCTCCGATACATGGAAGTACTACCCGCACTTCCCGCCGCCCCAATCGAAGCCGACGAATCTCTATCTGGCAGGCGACGGGATGCTGAGCTGGAATGCGTCGACAGGCGATGCGCGCACCAGTTATGTGAGCAATCCGGCAGATCCGGTTCCGTATCGTCATCGGCCTATCCAGCCCACCTACGGCCCGGGCTCGCAATGGTACGACTGGCTCACCGAAGACCAGCGGTTTGTCACCGGCCGCCGAGATGTCGCGGTGTGGACACTACCTGTGCTCCAGCATGATTTGACCCTCACAGGCGAGGTAGTCGCGGATCTCTTTGCCTCGGTGACCGGGACCGACGAGGATCTGGTCGTGAAGCTCATTGATGAGTATCCGGACGACGATCCAGACGACAGGATGCGCGGCTATCAGCTGCTGACGAACGCGGAGATCTTCCGCGGGCGGTATCTCAAGAGCTTCACCACGCCGGCGCCGACACCCCCAGGCGCGGTCCGCGAGTACAAATTCAGCCTGCACGACGTGGACCACGTCTTCAAGGCGGGTCACACAGTGATGGTCGAGATCCAGAGCACGTGGTTCCCGCTGTACGACCGCAACCCGCAGACCTTTGTCCCCAACATCATGAAAGCAAAGCCCCAGGACTACAAGCCGGAGACGATCACGGTATGGGCGGGACCAGGGCATGCGTCGGCACTTGAATTACCGGTAATGCCGAATTGACACAGTTTATGTGCGCACATAAACTGTGTGCATGAACATAACTCTCTCTATTGATGAAAAGCTGGTTGAGCGAGCGCGGGAAAAGCTGCGAGCGCTGGGTAAGAGCTTGAATCAGGAGATTCGCGATCATCTTCAGCACGTGGCGGGAGACGATGACGTCGAGCAGGACATCGAGTTTCTTAGAAAGACTGCGGGACTGGGAAACTCCGGCGATTGGAAATGGAACCGGGATGAACTCTATGAGGAACGGTTAAAGTGGCCTCGGGACTGACGACTGTCACCAGGACTTCGCGGGTGTTTCTCGATGCCAATGTTTTCGTTTACGCGGATGACGCCAGGATACCCGCCAAGCAACTGAAGGCTATTGAGCTGGTTGAACATCACCTGCGGCAAAGGACGGGTGTGATATCGATTCAGGTATTACAGGAGTACTTTGCTGCGGCTCTGAGAAAGCTCAATCTGGATGCTGGCTTGGCAAAGCGGAAGATCTCTATCTATGCAAAATTCCACGTAGTCGAGCCCAACGTAAACAGCGTTCTGAGCGCGATCGATCTCCATCGTATCCACGGAATCTCGTTTTGGGATGCGTCGATCCTTCAGTCAGCGAAAGAGACTGGCTGCAGCATTTTGCTCACAGAAGATCTGCAACACGGCCAGACTATTGACGGGGTCAAAGTCGTCAATCCATTTCTTTAAATCCAGATCAGTTCGCCCTGAGCGCCACCATCGGATCGATGCGCGAGGCCCGGCGGGCGGGCAGATAGCCTGAAACGGCAGCAACCGCTGCAAGCGCCAGCGCCATACCCATATATGTTGTCAGATCCCAGGGCGAGGTATCGAAGAGCAGAGACGCGATGAGCTTTGCCGCTGCAAGTGAAACCGCGGCGCCCAGCAGGATACCCGTAAGCGCAAGCCGCAATGTGCCGGCAAGCACCTGCCGCTGCACACGGCCCATTGTGGCTCCCAGCGCCATGCGGATGCCGATCTCCTGCGTTTGCCGCGTGACGGAGTAGGAGATGACACCGTAGATTCCCAGTGCGGCCAGCAGCAGGCCGAGCGACGCAAATGCACTGACCAGCACCATAAAGAAGCGGCGCGGCGAATTGGCGTGATCGACAAGTGACTGAATCGCGCGAAACTCCGCGGCGGGTTGTTGAGGGTTCAAGTCACGCAGAGCGTGAAGTACGCTGTTACCAAGCAGCGCAGGCGGCAGCGTCGAACGCACCACGAGCTCAGCGCCAGACGGGTTCGCCTGGGTTGCGGGATAGTAAATCTGCCAGCCGGCCTCCCCCTCCACGCTTTCCTCGTGCACATCCGCGGCAACACCGATGACGCGCACTACCTGACCTGTCCCGTTGGCGAGAATGTGGCCGATCGCGTCGCCGTTGGGCCAGTGCGCATAAGAGTCCAGGAACCGGGCATACGCTTCGTTGATCACGACAACGGGGTCGCTCTTGGGTCCGTCGTCCCAGCTGATGTCCCGGCCGCGCAGGCGCGTGCCCATGGCCCTCAGATAGCCCGGAGTGACTACGTAAACAAGCGGGCCCGACGGCAGGTTGTCCGGCGGCCTGACGCCCCGGGGAAACGGTACTCCCCAGGACCGGTTTTGGCCCAGCGGGAGGTAATCCGTGATGCCGGCGGCTTCCACGCCAGGGATGGCGCTGACTCGAGCCAGCACCTGCTGAAAGATCATCGTTCGCTTTTGCACGCGGGCATCGTTATCGGGTGCGCTGTCGTTGTACTGCAGCTTGATGGCCGCCGCACGCTCGGCCTGAAAACCGAGATCGACATCGAGAACGCGCAGGAAGCTGCGCAGCAGCAGGCCGGCGCCAACCACCAGCATGCAGGCCAGCGCAACTTCGGTGACAACCAGAACGGACCGCACCCGCTCGTGTTTGCGGCTCTGGCCCGTACCGGCTCCGGAGTCCTTGAGGGACTCATGCAGATTGCCGCTGGCCATGCGCAGCCCCGGGAGCAACCCGAACAGGATCGCTGAAGTGATGGCGATCAACACCGTCCAGCCGAGCGCGGCGCTATCGATGTGCAGCGTGCTGAGCAGCGGCAGCGCGATGGCTCCCTGGTGCGCGAGCCAGAAGATGAGCGCGTACGCCAGACCCAGGCCGAGAATTGCGCCCGCGCCCGAGAGCACGAGGCTCTCGATGAGCAGTTGCGCCACGATGCGGCCGCGGCCTGCGCCGAGTACGGCACGCATGGCGAATTCTTTGCCGCGTGCGGTGGCGCGAGCCAGCAGCAGATTGGAGAGATTCACGCAGGCAATCAGCAGGATCATGCCGACGGCCGACCATAGCACGATGAGCGAGCGGCGCAGCCGTCCGCTGATGTAATCCTTCAGCGGCACCGGAACGACTCCACCTTTGTACTGACCGCAGCTTTGCGGGTAGCGATTGTTCCAGCACATACTGGGTGCTACGCGCGCAGCTTCGTCGCGCGCCTGCGCCAGCGTGACGCCGGTTTTGAGCCGGCCGATGAACGTGATGATGTTGCCCCAGTTGCGTGGAGGCCCATAGAGATTGAGCGGCGTGATGGCATCGACCTTCGATCCTGGAGAAAATACCGCGCCAAAGTCGAAGCTTGCGGGCAGGATGCCAATCACGGTGGTCTGCCTGCCATTCATATCGAAGCTCTTGCCGATGATGTTGGGATCTGCCGCGAATTGCCGTTTCCACCACGCGTTCGAGAGCAGCACTACGGGCGGGGCGCCATTGCGTGCGTCGTCCGCGGTAAACAGCCTTCCCATAGCCGGGTGCACACCGAGGACCTGGAAGAAATTTGCGATCACGTCAATGCTGGTCGCCGGGATCGGCGCTGCGCCGAGATTGAGGCTCAGATTGTCGGCGCTCGAAAACGCAAAATAGCCGGTCACATCCTGATAGGAGCGGCTGCCCACACGAAACTCATCGTAGGCATCGGTAGAATATGTCGCGCAGGAGAGGCCGCACTTGGTGGGAGGCGGCGCAATCCACACCAGCTCCCGTGCATTCGGGAACGGCAGCGGACGCAGCAGCAGGGTGTTCACCACGCTGAAGACGGCCACATTGGCGCCGATGCCCAACGCCAGGATGACCAGGGCAACGACGGTGAAGCCGGCATCGCGGCGGAGCGTGCGGAACGTGTAGCGAAGGTCCTGCAAAAGAATGTCGAGCTGCATAAGTCCTCGGGCCTCGCGCTGCTTGTATCTGGCCAGCTCCAGGCCGCCCATGCTGATGAGCGCCTGGCGCCGCGCTTCTTCAAGCGTCATCCCGCGCTCCAGGTTTTCTTCGATGGCAAATTCAACATGGGTTGCCAGCTCTTGCTCGAGCTCGCGGTCGAGCCGGCGCTTGGTGAAGAAGGCGCCAATGCGGTGCGGCCAGCTCCAGCTCATGCGGACTCCTCATCCATCGAAAGCACGCGGTCCATCACGCCGGTGAGCCGCTGCCAGTACCGCGCGTCTTCCGCCAGCTGCCGCCGGCCGGCCTTAGTGATGGAGTAGAACTTCGCCTTCCGGTTGTTGCCGGAGACGCCCCAGCTGGAGGCGATCCAGCCGCGCTGCTCTACGCGTACCAAGGACGCATAGATGGTGCCCTGATTCAGCAGCACCTGGTTCCCGCTTACCTGCTCGATCCGCCGCGCAATGCCGTAGCCGTGCAGCGCGCCCATGGCGGCCAGCGTTTTCAGCACCATCAGATCGAGGGTGCCTTGCAAAAGATCGAGTTTTGAGGGTTGCATCTGGCCACCTGTGGCAATACCACAGGAAAGTAGCACAGGTCGTGTGGGAAGGCCACAGGAATGTGACGAACGGTAACGGGGGATGAATTCCGCTCAAATTGCGGTAAAATGGCGACAGAATGATTCTCCGCCAGCCCATTCCGGTCCTCCTTTAGCGGCGCCCGCCGCATACAGTTGTTCTTCTCTGCCTGTTCTCTACTCCAAGATTTAAGAGCCCGGAGGGTGCATCATGCTGGATCGTCTGGAACAAATGGAGCAGCGCTACAACGAGCTGCAGTCGCAGTTCGCGCTGCCGGAAGTCATCAACGACCACGAAAAATATCAGAAGACCGCCAAGGCCCTGCGCGAGATCGAAGAGCCGGTGGAGAAGTATCGCGAGTTGAAGCAGGTGCGCCAGGGATTGGCCGACGCGCGCGCCATGCTGGCCGAAAGCGACTCCGAGCTGCGCGAGCTGGCCGAGGTGGAGATCGCCGCACTCGAGCCGCGCGAGCCCGCGCTCGAAGAGGAACTGAAGCTGCTGTTGTTGCCCAAGGACCCGAACGACGAGAAGAACGTGATTCTCGAAATCCGCGCCGGCACCGGCGGCGACGAGGCTTCGCTGTTTGCCGCCGAGATCTTCCGCATGTACACGCGCTTTGCGGAGCAGCATCGCTGGAAGGTGGAAGTGCTGTCGCTTTCCGAGTCGGGCGTGGGCGGATACAAGGAAGTGATCGCCATTATCGAAGGCGCTCGCGTGTACTCCCAGCTCAAGTGGGAAAGCGGCGTGCACCGCGTGCAGCGCGTTCCGGCAACCGAGACGCAGGGGCGCGTGCATACCTCGGCGGTTACGATTGCCGTGCTGCCGGAAGCGGAAGACGTGGACATCAAGATCGAAGCCAAGGACCTGCGCATCGATACGTTCTGCTCGTCGGGACCCGGCGGACAGTCCGTGAATACGACCTACTCCGCCGTGCGCATCACGCACCTGCCCACCAACACGGTGGTGAGTTGCCAGGACGAGAAGTCGCAGATCAAGAACCGCGAAAAAGGCATGCGTGTGCTGCGTTCGCGGCTTTATGAGATGGAGCTGGAGCGCCAGAATGCCGAACTGGCCAAGGAACGCAAGCAGATGGTGGGCTCCGGCGACCGCAGCGAAAAGATTCGCACCTACAACTTTCCGCAGAACCGGCTCACCGACCACCGCATCGGTCTGACGCTGCACCAGCTCGACCTCATCATGGAAGGCCGGCTGCAGCCGGTGGTCGACGCGCTGATTGCGCACTACCAGGCAGAGCAGCTGAAAGCCAGTACCCAGGCGGCGTAGAGGCGGAATGCCCACACTCGCGGAGTGCCTCGCGCAGGCAGTGACCCGGCTTTCACTGGGGCCGCATCCTGAGCGCGCCAGGCTTGATGCCGAGACGCTGCTCTTCTCTGCTCTCGAGAAAAATCGAGCGTGGCTGTTGAGTCATCGCGACGAACAAATTCCGCCCGCCGCGGCTGACCGCTTCGCCGCGTGGGTCGGACGACGCAGTCACGGCGAGCCGCTTCAGTATATAACCGGCGAAACCGAGTTTTACGGGTTACCCCTGCGCGTGACGCGCGATGTGCTGATTCCGCGGCCCGAGACCGAGCACCTGGTGGAGAAGGTCCTGGAGCTGACCGCGCGCTCCTCCGCACCGCGAATTGTCGATGTAGGCACAGGCTCAGGTGCGATTGCGATCGCTCTGGCGCACGCGCTTCCGAGGATTGCCGTTACAGCAACAGACATATCAGACGCGGCGCTCGAGATTGCGCGCGCGAATGCAGAGAAGAACGAAGTCGCAGAACGCATGCGCTTTCTTCAGGGCGATCTGCTGACGCCCGTCGCAGGCGAACAATTCGACCTCATCGTTTCGAATCCCCCGTACGTGCCCGAACGCGATCGCGACTCGCTCGCCGTTGAAGTGCGCCAATATGAACCCGCGCTCGCGCTTTTTGCCGGCGACGATGGGCTCGCCGTCTATCGCCGCTTGATTCCCAATGCGTTCGCGGCGCTCGTACCGCAAGGATCCATTGTCCTGGAGATCGGCTACGGACAGGAGGCGAACGTGCGCACGCTGCTTTCAGCCGCAGGATTCGAGACTATTCAGTTCACGGCCGATCTGCAGGGCATTCCCCGCGTGGCCGTCGCCATGCGCCTGTAGCTCCCTTCTGCGGTCTCAAGTTTCAGGTGATACGTTCCGATTCAATCTTGGTCTATTCGAGATAAGGGCTTGTTTGTGCCTCCCGGCGGTGGTAGAGTGCCGGAATAACTGGCTGCACGACGGAGGTCTCTATGGCCAGCGTCATTCAAGTCTCTGTGCAGGTGCCACCTGCACAGAACATCTGGAAGCAATTTCTGAAAACCTGGTGGCTGCTGGTTGTGCTTGCTGTTCTGGCGGCCGCCGGCACATTGGTCGGCGCAGGCTGGCTCAACCCGCAGGTAAAATTTCTAGCCGGCAAAGATCTCGATTTGGCGCGGGCGCTCACGCCGCTCGCCATGGCAGCCATTTTTATTGAGCGCGCGGTGGAGGTGCTCATCAGCCCCTGGCGCGAAGCTGCAACTGCATCGAGAGTCAACGCCGTGAAGGCCGCCGCAGCCGCTTCCGAATCCCCGGCCACCGATGAAAATGTGCAGGATACTCTAGATAGCCTGAATCAGTACAAAGGCAATACCAAGAAAGTCGCTTTCCTACTGGCGTTCCTTCTGAGCCTTGTTGCGGCGCTGGCGGGTGTGCGCGCATTGGGCCCGTTCCTCGCCGACGATAAACTTACGGGCCTGACCGCCGCACAGCAGCACCTCTTCTGGGGCTATGACGTGTTTCTGACATCCGTGCTTCTGCCCGGTGGCGCCGACCTTGTGCATACGATCTTCAACGCGTTCTCGAGTGTCTTTAATAAAGTGCAGCAAAGCGCGGGAGTCCATAGCTAGAGCGGGTTGATCTTCTGTGTGGCTTTGCTGGAACTGGAAGCGTGAAGCGCCACGGAATGCGACGATAGAATTCGGCGCTGTTACGGACGCTTCATGGATTCGCCCGGTTGTTACGACGCGCGGCCGGTCTTGTTCAGTTCTTTGTAGAAACCAAGATCCCTGCCCGTAAGGCTCTTCGCGATGTAGAGAATCTGGCCGTAGTGCATGCCGAAGTGCTCGACGACGTGATAAACCGCGTCGAGCCCTCGCACCCTATAGCCCTGGATGTCGAAGAACGCCAGCAGTTCCTCGATCGTCAAGCGATCCAGCACTGCCGCAGCGGCATCCAGCGTTGAACCCAGCTTGTCCAGCAGATCGGCTGCGCTGCCGCCGCCGTGGGCAGCAAACTCTGCAGGCCGGTCGCGCTTGTCTTCCCGCGGATTGAACGTCGTCACCAGCCATTGGCCCACATTGCCGTTCAGATGCAGGACCAGATTGCCGATGCTATTGCTGGATTCATTCGGCCTCCACCACAGCTGTTCTTCTGTAAGCGGGGCTACTGTCTCGCGCAGGCGCGGCCAGTATTGCCCCATCAGCTGGTTGCGCGAGAATGCAAGAAAGAGCGAGGCCAATTCCGCGTTCATCTCCGACATCGGCAGATCCTCACATCGGACTAAATCAGCTCGTAGCCGGCAAACCAGTAGCCGATCTCGAAGGCCGCAGTATCCTCTGCGTCGGAACCGTGGATCGCGTTCTCCTGAATTGAACCGGCAAACTTCTTGCGGATGGTTCCCTCTTCGGCATTGGCTGGATTTGTAGCGCCCATCAGCTTGCGCAGATCGGCGATCGCATTGTCTTTCTCCAGCACCATCAGCACCAGAGGGCCCGAGGACATGAACGTGCAAAGATCGTTGAAGAACGGGCGCTCCTTGTGGACGTAATAAAAGCCCTCGGCCTGCGGCTTGGAGATCGACTGCTTCTTGATGGCGACGATGCGGAAGCCGGCCTTGTCGATTTCCGCGAGAATGGCGCCTGTGTATCCTTTGCGGACCGCGTCCGGCTTGACGATGCTGAAGGTGCGTTGCGGCACTTAACTTGCTCCTCTCAAATGAAACCTACCGAACACCATTGTAATGGCGCGCGGTTCCCTGTCAGAGAAGCTCGGGGCCCGCTATCAAGCAGGGAAAACCTGATTATCTCGATCGATCTGCGGTGAGCCCGCTTTCGGGGCTCATCGATGGCGGCGCATTTTTTGGATCGCTGCCCCATGCGCGGTTTGGGCTGTCGCCCATCTCCAGGACGAGAGTGCCGCCATTGGCAATCTCCGAGTGCCGGAACCACGCGCGGTCCAGAACCTTGCCATTGAGCTTCGCCGATTGGATGTATTTATTGCGCGCGGAAACATGATCCGCCAAAATCGTAAACTCTGTGCCGTTGCCGAGCCGGATCACACTCTTTGCGAACAACGGACTGCCGATTTCGTATACCGGGCTCCCGGGGCATACAGGATAGAAACCCAGAGCACTCAGGACGTACCACGAAGAGGTCTCACCTCCATCGTCATCGCCGGGAATGCCGAGCGGACCGTCACCATACCAGACGTCCATCAACTGGCGCACGCGCTTCTGCGTCTCCCAGGGCCTGCCGGAAAAATCGTAGAGATACGGAATATGAAAGCTCGGCTCATTGCCCTGCGCATACAGACCCACCAGGCCCGTGGCATCGGGAAACTGCCCGAGGAAGCTGTACTTCGATGTCCCGTATTGCTCCACGAAGAGCTGGTCGAGCTGGGCATTGAAGGCATCGCGGCCGCCCATCAAATTGATGAGCCCGGCAACGTCGTGTTGCACGTTGAAGGTATAGATCCAGGAGTCGACCTCGGTGAAGTAGTCGCGGCCGCCCTGGCCGCCGCCCAATTTCGGATCGAAAGGTTCAATCCATTTTCCATCCGCGCTTTTTGGCGCCATGAAGCCGATCGCCGGATTGAAGACATTCTCATAGTTGTGCGCAAGCTTGGTGAAGTGGTCCTCGTCTTCCCGCTTGCCCAGTGCTTTTGCCAGTTGCGCGACGCACCAGTCGTCGTAGCTGTTTTCCAGCGTGACGGAAACTGCCTGACGGCGCTCACCCGTCACCTGCGGCACCGTTTCCTGTTCGCCCGGACGCAGCGCCGGGAAAAATCCGCGCTCGAAATAGGAGTGATCAAGACTTGTAAGGCCTGCGCGGCTCCATGGCAGCAATGTGGCTTCCGTGGCGTTCTTCCGCAGTGCCGCATAGGCCTTCTCGACGTCGAAATCGCGATAGCCCTTTGCATAGGTGTCCAAAATCAGCTCCGCCGCATGGTGGCCGATCATCACGGCCTGCTCGCCGGCGACCGACGGAAATGACGGCATCCATCCGCTTTGCTCATACATGCGGATATAGGAGCGGATCATGTCTTCCTGCTGGCGCGCATTCAGTAGCAATTGCAGCGGGTGCAGCGAGCGGTATGTGTCCCAAAGGCCATCGTCGACATAGAAGTCGTGCCCGTCGGCATCGTGTACGGCATGATCGAATCCGCTGAAGTAGCGGCCGTCTTCGGTGATATCGGTCATGCGGCCGAGCGAGCGGTAGAGCGCCGTATAGAAGATGGTGCGCTGCCGCTCCGTGCCGCCCTCGGTGCTGATGGCGCCGAGAGCTTCATTCCATGCCGCGCGCGCCCGGTCTTTTACCGCGCCAAAGCTCCACGCGGGAATTTCGCGTTCGAGGTTGCGCTGCGCCTGCTCCGCACTGATGTACGAAATGCCGACCCGCACCTCAACCAACTGTCCTGCGGAGGAAGCGAAATCGGACACATAGCCGATCTGATCTCCGGTCTGTGTGCTTTCGCGGCTCAGTGCATCGCGGAGCCAGGTCTGGTACTGCGGCATGGGCGCGGAAAACTCTAGGTAGAAATACTCCCGCGTCTGGCCATCGCTGGTCGAAGTCGCCGCAATCGCGCCGTCGATCTTCTCGCTGCCTTCGACCGCGTGATCGCTCAGCACCTTCAATTCCCCATTTCGACTGAGGCTCAGGCTGAGATGCGAATGCGCGCTGGCTGGAAATGTGAAGCGATAGTAGGCCGCCTCGGGCGTTACGGTCAGCTCGGACTTCACGCCCCAGCTCTGCAAATCGGCCGCGTAATAGTAAGGCGTCGCGGTCTCAAAGTCGTGGTCGAAATCCGAGGCATAGGAGGCTTCCTTGGTCCCGATCTCTCCCGTGGAGGCCATCAGCCTCGCCGGGCCGGCTGGAAATCCATAGATCTTGTCCGCAAGGTACCGGTCAGTGATTCCCGGCGTGGTGATCGGATACAGCCGCGCCATCCCGTGCGGGTACTGTACATAAGGGATCGTGGCCGTGAGCAGCTGGCCGATGCCGCCAATATTCGGCGCAACGTAGTCTACCGGGTCCTCAGCCGTGAGAGTGCACTGGAAGAACGTGCACCCCATCAACAGAAGCAGCCAGGACAGTTTCATTTGATTTTTCATGGTCTCTCGATTTGATTCCACACAACACTAAATCAACCCGCGCCGGTTGTGGCAACGTTAGACTGCCTGTAGTACGGCCTCTAAATGCACCGAAGTCAGCGCCTTTCCCGGCTAAATGTGTGCTTAACGGTAGTCACGTTTTGCGCATTCGGGATGGCTTGGGATTTGGAGCGCTGCCGGTTCACGTTAGCCTCGGCATTCCTCCGTGCAATCACCAGGTCCCCGCGCTGCACTACGGCCCTTGTTATCCCTTTCGTACAATTCACGACGGCAGCCGCGGGCGATCACGAAGAAAACGTGATGCGCCGAGTGCCCCGCAAGTGATGAGACCAAGAGCGCTCAGCCAATCTCCAATTTGCTCATCGAGGCTGCGGGGAATCTCCAGCAGAACCTGCTGCCGGCCTGGCGGCGCCTGCATGGCAAGCAGACCCTGCGGAAGCACGGGCGCAACAGACAATGGCTCGCCCCTGGGAACAAGCCACGCTCTCCACCGAGGGTAATAAAGCCGTTTCACCACCAGAGGTCCGCAAGCGGCGCAATCTGTCTGCACTTCGATGTGGCGTGGCTTCCAAGCCACGATCATTGCCGTGCCGTCTCCTGTGAGGAATCTTGCAGCAGGTCCCTTGGCGGCCTCAAGCGCGCTCTGTTGGTCCATGCCGCGCGCCGTCCACGAAGCGAACCACCCATCGTAGATGCCTAACTTCGATCCCGGCTCGCCTTGATCTCGCGCCAGATGCCTGACGACATCGACGTAGCCTGCAAACCATGTCGCGGCGAAGAGAGCGGTGATCACGAAAATCACCATCCGCGAACGCCCCGGCGATTCGATTGCGACCGTTAGCAGGAAAGCGGCGAGCGGAAGAGCTGCTATGCACAAAACAACACCGAACCGCCATGGGAACTGCACGGCGCTTGCGAGAGCCGGAAGAGCATTCCACAACCCCACACTCGCGTCCGACATCAGAAACAGCGGAACCGGGCACACCGCAAGCCAAAGGAGTATCTCGGCCCGGCGCTCCCGCGGACCCTTCTTCCATGCCAGGAAACCGCAGAACGCGATGAAGATCGCCGTATCGACCGTGGTCAGCGACACCGCCTGAAGAAATCCGGATTTCCCCGAGTGGCTAGTCCACAGGCCCCAGCCGTAGGCCAGAAGATTTCCCAGCGGGCCTGTGTCGATCGGGATCTCTAGCCGGGAGACCGGAAAGTACCTCGCATTGGCAAGAGCAGGCACCAGATAAGCGCCCGAAACAGTAGTGCCCAATGCAAGGCCCGCGATCACTGTGCAGACTGCCTTTGCTTTCCGGCCGCGTTCGGCCATCGTTAAAGCCAGAAGAAACGGCAGCGCAGACAAAATCAATACGCTCACCAGGTGGCTCACAATCAGCAGCGCATAGGAGAGGGCGAGGCTCGGAATGGCGTAGCGCCTCTTCCGCACCACCTGCACGGTGAAATAGAGCACCAGCGGCATCCAGGCGAGCGCCCAGCATTCCGACACTGCGCCCCGCCGGTACGCATCGATGGTCAGATGATACGGCAACAACATGTAGAGCACAGCGGCCGCGACGGAAACTCGCCGGCTTGCCATCGTTGTCATCCATAGGAACGAGCAAACTCCGGACGTCAGCAGGCACAGAAAGATGCCAAGGCTGAAAGCGTTGAGATGAGTGATTCTCGCCACCGGCACGAGCAGTGCATAGACATAGGACGGAAACGGCGGATAAACAAAAAGCGACGCGCTTCCCAGCCCGTAGTTCATATTCAGCAGCCAGCGCGGATACAGCTCACCTTGCCAGAACTGCTCGGCAAAGTATCTTCCGAAGTTGATGTGCTCCTTCGTGTCGTGCCCTGAAAGCAAGGGTCCGTGAGCCAGTACCGGCAGCGACAGCACGGCGGCCGCGGCAGCAAGAACCAGAAGTGCCTTCACCCGTTTCAGTGGCATGGTCTAACTCTATTCGACTTCCCAGTCGTTTCAGCCAATCGAATCGTGCCTGCCGTTTCCGCGACGGCACTGCGCCTTGGCTGTGTCGCGTAAGCCCGATCTCGCGCGTATAAATACGGTTCGATATGAATTGTTGCAGTTAGATCGTCTATAGTTAAGGAAGAACACGTCCGAGGCTGGACGGCCAAGCTCCCCCTTTGGAGGCAATCGTGCGTTCATCTGCACGCTGGAAACAGCGCTCGCTGTTTCATCTCTCTGCGCGAGTCGTGTGCGTTTCCCTGACCGGCCTCGCCTGGGCTGCCGTTGCACGAGCTCAAACCTCTTCCGTGTTGACCGGAACCGTCCTCGACCCCTCAGGGTCCGGCATCACCTCGGCCAGCATCACCGTTAGGAACGTGAGTACCGGCACGGAACGCGTGACGACGACCGACGGCGCCGGCCGCTTCGAAGTTGTAGCCTTGCCCGTCGGTGACTACGAGATCATCGCCAGCAAGCCTGGATTCGCCGAAGAGATCCGTACGGGCATCGATCTGGCCGTCGGCGAACAGGCCACCGCCGACCTGCATCTCCAGATCAGCCAGGTTCAGGACAAGATTACCGTCCACGCGAATGCCGCTGCCGTGAGCACCACCACCGCGGACATCTCCGGCCTGGTTGGCGAGAAGCAGATCAAGGATCTCCCCCTCAACGGCCGCAGCTTCGACGAGCTGATGACGCTGAATCCCGGCATTGTGAACTTCACCGCGGAGAAGACCGGCGGCGTAGGCGTTTCGAACTCGACTGTAGGCAATAACTTCTCCGTTTCCGGCAATCGCCCGCAGCAGAATCTGTATCTGCTCAACGGCGTGGAATTCACCGGCGCAGCCGAAAACAATATGCAGCCGGGCGGCACCAGCCAGGAGCTGCTCGGCGTCGATGCGGTACGCGAATTCAATGTGCTCCGCGACAGCTATAGCGCCGAATACGGCAAGCGCCCGGGGGCACAGGTGCTGATTGTGACGCAGGGGGGCTCCAATGCCCTGCACGGCTCGCTCTACGAATTTCTCCGCAACAACGATTTCGACGCGCCCAACTACTTTGACAAAGGCTCCGCTCCACCCTTTCAGCGCAACCAGTTCGGCGCGTCGCTCGGCGGCCCGCTCCAGCATGACAAGACCTTCCTCTTCGGCAACTTCGAGGGCCTCACCCAGCACCTGCACCAGACCGGAGTTGCATTGGTTCCTGATAGCAACGCCCGCAACGGCTACCTGCCGTGCAAGCTGGTGAGCCCGACGCCGAATCCATGCCCCAGCTCCGGCCTGGTAAATGTCGGGGTCGCACCCAGCGTCGTACCGCTTCTGGCCCTCTGGCCCACACAAAGCGCCAACGCACCGGACTTCGGCGGCATCGCCGAAGCATTCAATAACCCGCTGCAGACCATCCGCGACGACTTCGGCACCGCACGTCTCGACCGCACCTTCTCAGCGAAAGATAGCTTCAGCGGCGTCTACACCATCGACGACAGCGCCGACGTGACGCCCACCGCAGCTAACCTCTACAGCACCGACCTTGAAAATCTGCGCGAACAGGTCGCGAGCCTCGAAGAGATGCACACCTTCTCACCCACGCTGCTGAACACGGCGTCCGTTGGTTATTCGCGCGCAGCGTACTACTACACAGGCGAGCCGACACCCGGCACACCGGCAGCGGCCGTTTTCAGCTTCGTCACCGGCCATCCGGTAGGCACTGTCGTCGTGGGTGGAAGCGCCGCAGCCAATCCTGCTGCCCAGGTGAGCCAGGCCGGCAGCAACACGGGGAGCAATCTGCACATCGCGCGGAATCTCTACACCTATCAGGATCGCGTGACTCTGATTCGCGGCCGTCATCAGATCAGCGCGGGCGCATGGTTCCAGCAGCTGCAGGCCAATGAAGATCTCGCGCTCACGCAGTTCGGCCAGGCGACCTTTACGGGCCTGCAGCAGTTTCTTACCGGCACGATTTCGAGCTTCCTCTACGATCCCGCGCCCACTGAAATGAATTGGCGCTCTCTCCTCGGCGCATGGTTCGTGCAAGACACGATGCGCGTTACGCCGAAGCTCACCATTTCCCTTGGCTTCCGCGATGAGTTCACGACCGGCTGGAATGAAGCCCACGGCCGCGCCGCAAGTTTCATCGCAAGCAACGGAGCACTGGCAACGCAGCCGCGCATTTCGAGCTCCGCTTTCACTGACAATCGTGCCAAGTTTCTTCCTCAACCTCGTGTCGGCCTGGCGTGGAGCCCATTCAGCTCGCATATCGTGATCCGCGCGGGCTTCGGCATGTACAACGATCTGCAGGACACGCTCGGCTACCGCATGGATCAGAACGCGCCCTTCAATCCCTCCTACAGCATCGCGAATCTCGCCGTCTCCAGCCTGCCGTTACCGACGTCGTCCGTTCCCGCGAGCGCCAAGATCGCACCAGCCGGCGTGCAGACCGACCTGCATACACCCACGCTGATCTCGTACTCGCTGCGGCTTGAGCAGGAGCTGACGCCCGATACGGTCTTGACCGTCGGTTATGTCGGCTCGCACGATTATCACGAGATCGTCAGCCTCGACGACAACGAGCCCTCCGCCAGCATCTGCCCTGCCGCACCCTGTCCCGCGGTGTATCCGGCGGCATTTCCCGCTCCTCTGGCCGGCGCACCCGTTCCCTCGGGCAGCTACTACATTGCTCCCGGAACACCGAATGCGAATCCCGCGCTCGGTGCCGCATGGGCCTGGTACTCGGTGGGCGCCAGTTCCTACAACGCACTGCAGGTGGATCTGAATCATCGCCTCAGCCACGGCCTGGTGCTGCGCGGTATCTACACCTGGTCAAAAGCCCTCGACGATGGCGATTCGCTTAACGCCACAGCGGCCGGCAATGCGCCGGGGCTGGTCTCGAATCCCTTCCACATCAAGGCTGACTGGGGTCCGGCCACCTACGACGTGCGCAATGTGGGCGTGATCAGCGGAACGTACACTCTGCCCTTTGGCCGGCGGCAATACTTCTTCTCGCGCGCTGGCGGCGCCGTCAGCGGTCTGATCAGCGGCTGGACGGCTAATTCCATCGTGACGCTGCAGTCCGGGTTCCCATTCACACCACAGCTCAGCTACAACCCGTCCAACAACAACGACTCCAAAAATCCGGTGCGCCCGTTTGCCAATCCTGCGTTCACCGGCTCACCAATCCTGGGCAAACCGGCGCAGTGGTTCAACCCGGCCGCCTTCCTGGCGCCGCCCTCAGGGAGCGGCTTTTACGGGAATCTTGGCCGCGACAGCCTCACCGGGCCCGGTCTGGCCACTTGGGATTTCTCGGTGCTCAAAGACACACAGCTTCATGAACGCGCGAATCTCGAGTTCCGCGCCGAGCTCTTCAATTTGCTGAATCGCGCCCACTTCAACACGCCGAATCTGATCGTCTTTACGCCTTCGGGAGTCTCGCCGACCGCGGGCGTCATCACCAGCACGTCGACCACCTCGCGCCAGGTACAGTTCGCACTGAAGCTGTTGTGGTGAGCCCCGCACCCAGGCACAACGTCTGTCAGTCGAGCTGCGGCATTCGGGAAGACGCTATACCGACCACAACCGGGAGATAGGAACTGCATGGAGATTGGCGGCGAACGGAACGACTTCCGCGCCGGTGTAGAGCACGACACCCCGCACCCAACTCTTGCCCGCCGCTGCGGCCATCGCCTGCAGGCCGCGCACATCCTGCGGGCCGAGGGTTGCGGCAGCCTTCACCTCAATGCCCGTCAGCCTGCCTGCTCGATCTTCCAGCACAATGTCCACTTCCTGCCCTGAAGCTGTGCGCCAGTAGAAGAGTTCCGGCTGCGCGTTGCTCCATGCCGATTGCTTGCGCAGTTCCATGAGCACGAAATTCTCAACGAGGGACCCTGCCAACGCTCCTTCCGCTTTGAGGCGGTCCCTGGTTATGCCGAGTACGGCAGCCAGCAATCCTGTATCGTTCAGATACACCTTGCTGGTCTGGATCACGCGCTTGCCGATGTTGCGGGCCCATGGGCGCAACGGTTGCACCAGAAACGTGGCTTCGAGCAGCGCAAAATACCGCTTCAGCGTCGTCTGCGGCAGGGCCATGGTTCTCGACAAATCAGCGAAGTTGAGCAGGCCTCCCGCCCGGGCAGCCACCACCGAGAGCAGGCGCGGCACGGCTGTGACGTCGTCGATGTTCGCGAGATCGCGTACATCGCGCTGAAGCATCGTCATCGCATAGGACTGAAACCAGGCATCGCGACGCGCAGCGCTTTGACGGGCAAGTGCCGGAGGATAGCCGCCGGCCAGAACCGTCGCCAACAGTTCGTCGCGCCGCATGGGGGATAGCTTTCCCTGCCACGCAACAGGTCGCCCGGAGAACAACGCATCGACGAATGTTTCTTTGATGTCGTGAAACTCGCCCTGAGAGAACGGCCACAGCGTGAGCACTTCCATGCGTCCTGCCGGGGATTCTGAGAGCTTCGGCAGAAGCATGGCATTGGCTGAGCCGGTGAGCAGAAAATGTCCGGACCGCCGCCTGCGATCGATGGCTGCTTTGATCACCGGAAATAATTCAGGAACATGCTGGATCTCATCCAGTGTGACCGGCATGGTCAGCCCGGCGACGAAGCCCTTGGGGCCATTGTATGGATGATAGTCAACCGTGATGTGGGTGATAATCATCCATTGTCTGGTTGATTATCATCCACACCCTGACTCAGATCGACGTTGCGCCGAGGCCCTCATGCCTTCCAACCTCGCCGTTGCAACGCACGCTCGAAGCGCTTCTAGTCCTGTGCTAAGAGAAAAGAGGAAAGAGAAATCTCAGCGTTGTTCTGCGCCCCGCGTCGCCTTATCCAGGCCCTCGCGTGCCGCCGCATTGTTGGGATCGCAGGCCAGCACCTCGCGAAAGATGCGCACTGCATTGGAATAGTCTCCACGCCCACGCGCCTGCTCAGCCAGGCGCACCAGCCGGCCCGCGTCCATTCCCAGTGAGCAAGCAGGGGCCGGTGCGGGTGTTCCTGCTGCAGCAGGCGCAGCTTGATTCGCACTCTGCCGCGCTGCATGGGTGGGCGTCGAAGCCGCATGCAGCTTGGTAGCTGGCACGGGCCTAGCCGGCGCGGGCTGCTCTGGAACTGCAGTCGGAGAGCTCGTGCTCGCCGGGGTGGCCTGAGCCGGCGCAGAGGCCGCCGGCGGGGCAGAACTCACAACCGGCCCATGCGCCAGGTGCACTCCCACCGCAATCGCCGCGCAAAGCGCCACCACGCCCAATCCAGCAACGAGCAGATTGCGCGAAGTCCAAATACCCGAGGCCCCAATGCCCCCCGGCAATTGAAACGCGTTTCGTCCCTCCCGCACGATTTCGTCGGAAGCTTTCGGCAGATCGAACGATTTCGTCGGCTCGCCCGCCGCGACCGGGCTGGCACTCCTGGCCGGCTCCTGTGAAGCCGGAAGCGCGGCCAGAGTCAGCTGCGGCTCGGATTGCAGCAGATCGAGCTTTTCCTCGGACGCCCACAGATACTCGTACACTCCGAATCGTCCCGGAAATGACTTGAGCGGCAGACCCTTGGTGCCGGCCACCTGCTGGCACAGGTCATGCGTGAGCAGGATCTGCGCGGGTTTGGAGAGTTTCAGCAGCGTAACCAGGTCATGAGGAGGTTCCGGAGCGCGGTGCACTGCAGTCGTCGAAGCCGCGGTATCGCCACTCTCGGACGCGGCAGCCGACCGGTCCGCGCTGCCGGCGTCAATGGCGATCGACACCGCGACCGGCACGCTTCCACGCCGCCCGCGAAATCCCTGCAACCCCAACTGGACCTGCCGGGAAACCACCAGTGCGTCGGAAGGGTGTTTCAGGCCCGAGACGTAAAGCTGATCGCGCGCAGCCAAAAAGACGCCGTTCTTCGCGGCGACTGCGTCTTCAATCAAGGCCAGCACTCCCGAATGACTAGCCAGCGCATGCTCACTCGTGCCTTCCGTTCCCTTGGAGTTCGTACCCCAGAAGCGGAAGACCATTTCGATTTGCACATTCAGATTTTGCGCCGGGCGCACGCCTGGCGAGAATCCCGAAAGCGTGCTGGAGGGCTGCGAGTCCATAGGACTTTCTACAGCGGCTGGAAGGCACGGATTCTTATTGCGTGCCGTATCAGGAGCTTGGTACAGTGGAGCGGATTATACCATGGGGTGCCGGCAAGCTCTCCCCCTGCTCCGGCATGTATCGACAGGAAAATTCAGAGGGTAAGATGATGTCGCCTCTTCTGGCAAGGTTCGTCAGGCGGCTAGGCCGTTTAGTCTTTTCTATATCGATTCTGCTGCCTTTGTTTCCCACTGCGCTGCACGCCAAGACCGCTGGGCTGGTTGCTATTGAAATCTACCCGGGACGCAACGGTCAGGACTACCAGCAGATTGCCGACTTCATCCTGAACGGCAAAAACGAGGTGAGCCTGTGCACGGCGACCACAGGCATCGACAAAAATGCCTATCACAAGCTAGGCAAGGCAATGCTGGCCACAGGCATGTCGCTGGAGCGCACCAGCGACGGTGCGCTGATGCTCACCCAGGGAACTGCAGCGCCGGTCTGCGTCGTCCCCGGCAATCTCAAGTTTGACAAGGGCGGATCGTTCTCCGCTACCGAACTGGCAGACAAAGCGGAGATCGAAGGCCGCGTGGTCAACGGCTCTGATCCCTCCGCCGCGCAGGTCGTTCCCATCAAGCCCGGCGCCAAAATCGTATTTGTCGCCGCACCCGACCAGGAGTTCGCCGAGTATCTGCGCGCCGACCGCGCCGCCACTATTCCTGCCTGGCAGGCCTACTTTACCGCCTATCCCGCTGGTGCTCACGCCGCCCCCGCCAGGAAATCTCTCGCCGCACTCTATCTCGCTGACGGGGCCCACTCTTTCCAGGCGTATGCCACCTCGAAGAATGGGAACGCTCCTGATTACGGCAAGCTGAAGGACGCCCGCCACGCCGCCGATCAAGCGCACGCTCTCGTTCCCGATGATGCGGCTATCACTGAACTGAGCCAGAAGGTCCACGCCGAGGTGCTCGCCCTCAGCGCGTCCGCGCAGGAAAAACTTACTGCGTATCAGCAAGCCTTTAAGCAGCAGACCGCCGGCTATGCAAATCTCGTCGCCGCGGAAAACCTGGCGAATGGCGCTTTCTCCGTCGAACCGGCTACCTCGGAGGCCTTGGCCGCCGAAACCGGAACCAAACAGGCCCACGCCGCATTTGACACTATCCTGCACAACTGTGACGCCCAAATCGCTGCACAGCATCCCGACGAAGCCGCGCAGACCATTACGCCCATCCGGTCCTTTGCGCAGGAAAACCCCAGGATCGCCGACGATTTGAAATCGATCTCCGGACTCTACATTTCGAACGCCAAAAAGCTGGAAGACGGCCCCGACTGGCCGGGTGTCGTCAAGGAGCTCGAAAAGGCCGAAGCCATCCTTCCCAGCGCCGATACGGAAGCCTTTCTAAAAACCGCGCGCGAACAGGCGTTGATGGCCGCCAACAAAGCCGCTGCCGATGCAGCAACACAAAAGAGCCAGACCGCTGAAGCCAACAACGACGTCATCACCGCCTACGAAGTCCTCGACGATCTGCCGCCCGATCAGCGCTCACTTGTCACCGCGCGCATTGACTCGCTGAAGGACCGCTACGTGCCCGCCGCCGAGCAGGCCGCCAGTGGCCTGCAAAAGGCGCACGAACCCATCAACGGTATCAGCGACGAGTCCGGCATCCGCGCGGCCTATGCCTACCTGCAGCGCTGCTACCAGATCACCAACGATCCTGCCTTGCAGGACCGCATCGCCATCCTCGGCGAGGACCTGAGCACCTACGACCTGCAGCAGGGCAAGCGCTACGCCGAGAAACCCGACGGAACCGGCGTCAACGTCGGCTGGGTCTATCTCACTGAGGCGCTCCAGTACAAATCTCCCACCGACTCCGGCGCAATCCACGACGAGATGACCACCGTCCGCAGCGCGCACCTGCTCAAATCGCGGCTTTCCGTCAAAGTCGACTTTCGCGACCAGACCTCGCGCCGCGACGCAGTCGACTTTGCCGCGCAGCTCACGGACGCCCTCGCAACCGGCCTCGAATCCTCCGGCCTCACCGTCAAAGTGATCCGTCCGCAGGAGACAACGCCCGTGCAGCCGAACTTTCAGATGGTCGGCGATGTGCTGCAGCATGAGATGGGCAAATCGCAGGCCATCACTCCCAAGGATTCGATGTACCGCTTCGGCCAGGAAGAGATCCCGAACGGAGCATGGAACGAAGTCAACCGCGACTACGAGCGGGCCAACAACGATCTTCAATCCGCACGCAGCGTCCTGGAAGGCGCACAGGCACGCGGCAAGAAAAACGAGATCAAGGCCGCCACGCAGACGGTGCAGGACGACGAAAAGAAGGTGGAGGATTTGCACGCCAAGCTCGACATGATTCCTAAAGTCAAGATGCAGGATGTCGAGCGGCCCTACACCTATTCGCAGGTGACCTATAGCCTCAAGGTTGCCGTGCAGCTCCAGTTCCGCATTCTCGACAGCACCGGTGATGAGGTGGTGCAGCGCATCCCGATTCAGAGCGCGGAAACAAAGGACTACTCGATTCTCCAGAATGTGAAGCCGGAAGACACCAAGGGTGTTCGCAATGAAGAAGTGATTCCCAATGAAAACGACTTTCTGGAGGCAGAAGAGTACAAAGCCCGCGATGAGCTAATCGCCAAGGCGAAAGACAAAGTGGCAGCGCTGCCCGCCATAGTGCTTAATCGGGCAGACCGCAAAGCCGCCGACGGAGACAATGACGGAGCCGCGGAGCTTTACATCCTCTATCTCAACTCCACGCCGGTTTCCGACACGGCGGAGCGGATGAGAGCGCGCAAGTTCCTCGCCGACCAGTTCAACTTCCGCGACATAGGCCAGCAGGCGCCGTCAGAATAGGCGCGCTGGTCACGCTAGTTTTCTGCAGTCAGGAGAATTCGTGAACGGGCAGGGAAGACCGGCGCCGGAACGCATCGGAAAGTACGAAGTGATCGGTGTGCTCGGACAGGGGGGCATGGGCGTCGTATACCGCGCGCGCGATCCCCGCATCGGCCGCGATGTCGCTATTAAGACTCTCACCGAAGGTTTCTCCGGCGAGCCCGACATGCTCAAGCGCTTCTATCAGGAAGCCGGACACACGGGCAATCTGCGCCACCCCAACATCGTCACCGTCTACGACTTTGGCGATGAAGAGGGCTTGCCCTACATCGTCATGGAGTTCCTCGATGGCGAGCCGCTCGACAAGCTCATCCGCGACAAGAATCAGCTGCACATCAGCGCCAAGCTCGACATTATCGAGCAGGTCTGCGCGGCGCTCGCCTACGCGCACCTGCAGGGCATGATCCATCGCGATGTGAAGCCCGCGAACGTGATCGTGCAGCGCGATGGCCTCGTGAAGCTGCTCGATTTTGGCATCGCCCGCACCGGTCAGCAGCAGACCGACCGCGGCATGACGCGCACCGGAACCCTCGTCGGCACACCCGCCTACATGGCGCCCGAACGCCTGCGTGGCGAGCCCTTCGACGGCCGCTCGGATATATTCTCCACCGGCGTCATGCTCTTCCAGGTGCTCACCGGAGTGCTGCCGTTTGATGCCGAGTACCCGGCCATCCTCCATCAGATCCTGCAGCAGGATCCGCCGCCGCTTTCGAACTATCTTTCTTCCTACCCTCCTCTGCTCGACCAGATCGTGACCCGCGCGCTCGCCA
The DNA here is from genome assembly GCA_035508375.1 of Occallatibacter sp. GTDB lineage: Bacteria > Acidobacteriota > Terriglobia > Terriglobales > Acidobacteriaceae > Telmatobacter. The sequence goes on from DATJNF010000067.1 coordinate 23,936, forward strand.
AAGATCCATTCGAACGCTACGCCCACGCCAGCGACATGGCCGCCGACCTGAATGTCGTGGGCGCGCAGTTAAAGCTCGAGCGCATTGAGCAGCTGTTGGCCGACGCGCGTGCCGCAGTCGACAAAGAAGACTACCCCAACGCAAAGCAGATCCTCAGCCAGATCCTTCGCCTGAACAGCCAGCACGCCGAGGCCAAGCAGCTCACGGCAAGCGTCGACCAATACTTCAATCGCCAGAAGCTCCGCGAACGGGTCGAGCAGCTCAGACAAACCGCAGCCGAAGCCCTTGCCGCGCGCAACTGGGAACACGCCGTCGGCCTCTGCACCGAGGCTCTGCATCTCGACGCCGGTAACGCCGAGGTCGCTGCTCTTCTTGCCAAGGCTAATGCCGGCAAGCAGACCGCCGAGCAGATTCAGCAGCTCATGCGCGAGGCCGAGTCGGCGCGTCACTCCGGTAACTTCGAATCGGCGCGCAGCTTCGCCGGCAAAGCAGCCGAGCTTGATCCTAAAAACTCGCGCATCCTGGCCATCTGCAAGGTGCTCGAGCAGGAGGCCGAAGAAGCCCGCCGCAAAGCGCAACTGCGCCATCTGCTCGAAAAAGCACAGACGAGCCTCTCTGCCTTCCGCCTCATCGAAGCCTCTACCGCGCTCACGCAGGCTGAAGAGATTGCCCCCGCCGACCCCGAGTTGCTGCGCCTCAAAGATGAACTCGAAGCCGCATCGCGCCACGAAGAACGCAAACTCCTGGTCGGCACATTGCGGGAAAAGGCTACCGTCGCGCTTTCGCTCGAGCAGGTGCAGGAAGTCACGACCGATGTGGCGCAGGCCCTGGAGAGATTTCCCACCGAGCCCACACTGCTGCGCCTCAAGATCCAGCTCGAGCCGCGCCTCCGCGAGTACGAACACAAGCGCCTCATCGCTGAAGTCAGCGATGCCTGCCGGCGTCTGCCGCCCGTCGAGGCGCTCGCGCGTATTCGCGAAGCGCTGGCGCAGTTGCCGGGCAACGCCGAGCTGCTGAAACTTGAGTCGGCCATCGCCCAGCGCCTCACCCGCGAGCAGCGCGAGCAGATCCTGGCGCAACATATGTCGAAGGCGCGCGCGCTTCTCGAAGACCATCTCTATCTCGAAACCGTCAAGGTCCTCGAGCTCTGCGAGAAAGAAGGCTTCTCGTCGCCCGAGATGACGGAGCTGATGAACCTGGCGCGCTCCGCCGCCGCCGAGCGCATCTCGCAGGATCTCATCGAGCGCAGCTTTCTCGAAGCCAAGCGCCTGCTCGAAGAAGAGAACTATGAAGAAGTGTTGAGGCTGCTTCCGCCGGTCTTGCAGCGAGTGGAGGAACCCGCCCTGCGCCGCCAGCTTGACGAGGCTGCGCAAAAACAGCGGATCCTCGAAAAGCGTGTCGACGAACTCATCACTGACGTCGATCGCCTTCGCGAGATGGAGCTCTTCGATGCTGCCGTAGGCCTTATCCGCGCGGAACCTGCCGGTGTGCAACAGGCCAGGCGTGTGCAGGCAGCCCTGGAAGCGTGCGCCACGGCATTGGAATCCGAAGCTGCACGGCTTGAATCGCTTGGAACCATCTACGCTGCTCTCGACGAGCCGGAATCCTCCGTCCGCTTTGAGCGCATGGCGGCAAACGGCGCATCGGGTTCACCCGGCGTAGACGCCATCGAGCAGCGGCTGGGCGCGCGCCTCAAGCAGATCGCTGACCAGCAGCTGACGCAATGCATAGAAGCTGCGCGGCAGGCGCTGGCCGCAGAAGATCCCGCTGCCGCCGAGAGTTTTCTGCAAAACGCATCCGCGTGGCAGTCGAGCGCCACTCCGTCCGTACAGGCTGAATGGAAGGCTCTTCAGTCCGAAGTCGGCGCCGCCAGAAAAGTTCTGCGCTTCAAAAGGGCCTCACGGCGCTAAGACCATCATTCCGATCTCTTGTGCTTCTAGTTCCCTACGGGTTCCTGGAGCGCTCGCAGTGCCCTGGCCTTCAATCACCAGATTTCGGGCAGAATGCCCGCGCGATCGCGCGGCCTTTTCAGGTTTTTCGCCGCGGGCTCAGTCTCGGAAGAGTCGGCGTCTATCTTCGCGGCTTCCTTCGGCTTTGGCTCGGGTACGAGCCGAGCAACCGGCACGCCATTCTTCTCCAGAATGAAAGTCGTTCCTTGATAGCGTGCCCGGTTCACGCAGTCGGCGAAGTTCCTCGATGCCTCGGTCACGCTGATCGAAACCGTCCGCATGCGAATCAGATTATCAAAAAATCAGATTTCCCCGTCGGGAGAATGCTCGAAGATATCTATTTTCTTCCAGAGCCGAGCTGTTCGATCAGCGTGTCGAAATCCTCCAGCCGCGCGTACTCGATGATCACCTTGCCCCGTCCACCGCGATCCTCGATCGTGACCCTCAGCCCCAGCGCTCGTTGCAGTTGCTCCTGGGCGTCGCGCACGTTGGGATCGACCGGCGGCTCGGGTTTGGCCTCTTTCTTTTCCTTCCGCTCCGGATTCAAGATCCCTTGGATGTAGCTCTCTGTTTGGCGAACAGAAAGCGAAAGCGAGACGATCCGCTGCGCCGCCTTCTCCATCTCCTCACCGTGCTCCAGTGCCAGCACCGCCCGCGCATGTCCGAAGCTCAACACCCCCGCCTCGACGCGCGCCTGAACGGTACTCGGCAGCTTCAGCAGACGCAGGAAGTTGGCCACCGTCGCGCGGTCTTTACCGGTGCGCTGCGCCATCTGCTCCTGCGTCATGTGAAACTCGCGCGAGAGCCGCTCGAAGGCCCGGGCCTGCTCCATCGGGTTCAGGTCGGCCCGCTGCAGGTTCTCGACGATCGTGATCTCCATCGCCTGCTCGTCGGAGACCTGCCGCAGAATCGCCGGCACCGTCTTCTTGCCCGCCAGTTGCGAGGCCCGCCAGCGCCGCTCGCCGGCAATCAGCTGGAAGCGTCCATTCGCCAGCGGCCGCACCAGGATCGGCTGCACCACGCCGTTGGCGGTGATCGAAGCGGCCAACTCCTGCAGCTGCTCCTCATCCACATGCGTCCGCGTCTGGTAAGGATTGCGTTCGATCTGGTCGAGGGCTATTTCGCGCGGCCGCCCGCCTTCGCTTTCAGCCGCGGCCGGAGCGGCAGGCGCCTGCGCCCGCGGCAGCAGTGAGTCGAGCCCTTTCCCCAATGCGCGCCGCTTGGTGTCTATGGAGGGATTATTCATCGGCTTCTTTCCTTTATCTTTTGTCCCAGTCACCTACGCCTCTTCCAGCTCTCCGCCGCAATCCGCGCGATGCCGCCTCTCGGCCTCGCGCTCAGGAGTAAGGCCAGAAGCGCACCTTGGCCGGCTCGGGCTTGGCGGCCGTAGCGGTCTTGCGATCTTTCCCGCGCGGACTTTCAAGCCCATTCCGCTTTAGGAACTCCGCGGCCATCTCGAAGTACGCCTCCGCACCGCGCGAGCGGGCATCGTAGAGCGCCACCGGCTTCCCATGGCTGGGCGCTTCGGCCAGCCGGACATTGCGCGGAATCACAGTGCGATACAGCCGCTCCTTGAAATACTCCCGCAGCGTCTCCGTCACCTGCTGCGCCAGGTTGGTGCGGTCGTCGTACATGGTGAGCAGCACACCCTCAATCATCAACCCGGGATTGAAGGCCGACTTGACCCGCTCCAGTGTCGAAATCAGCTCCGAGATTCCCTCCAGCGCGAAGTACTCGGCCTGCATGGGAACAATCAGCATCTCGGCTGCGGTGAGCCCATTCAGCGTCAGCAGGTCGAGCGCTGGCGGGCAGTCCAACACCACCAAGTCGTAGGCGCTCTTCAGCGGCTCCAAAGCCTGCCGCAGCCGCAACGCCCGATCGTCTGCATTCGCCAGCTCAATATTGGCGCCGGTCAGGTTCTTCGAGCCGGGCAGGAGCTTCAGCAACTCAATATCCGTGGGCAGAATCACCTGTTCCGCCGGGCTATTGCCCACCAGCACGTCATAAATGGAATGGCGGTTATCGTCCCGCTGGAATCCCAATCCCGAAGACGCGTTCGCCTGGGGATCGCAGTCCACCAGAAGAATCTTCAGACCCTCGAGAGCCAGGCACGCTGCCAGGTTGATTGCTGTGGTCGTCTTGCCAACTCCACCCTTCTGATTGACGACTCCGAGTACCTTGCCCATGGCATTCCAGACTAAAGGGAACGACGGCCTCGCGGGTAGAAGATTGCGCTGTGGAGAACTCGACCGGCCTGTGGAAACTCAACAAATGGCGGTTTTCATGGTCTCGATCAAACAATTGCAGACAAAGGAGTTCGACATCTTCTGGCAGGTTTCGGCAAAATACAAGCGCAGGTAACGGTGCGGTGGAAAAACGAGACCCGAAAAGGGCAGATTTGGCGCGATCGAAGGTGAATCGTCCCGCCGAAATTGCGGAGATGTTTCACGTGGAACACGACGATCTCTGGCGCCGATGTCAACTCCTTTGTTCCACGTGGAACGCCCGGTCGACCCGCTTTGGCACGGTCCTAAAATGGGATCACAATTCGCAGGCCCGCTCGGAGCTTCGGCAGATTACAGTCCTCACCCATCGCCTGAGCAGCCGCCGACGTGCCCGTGATCTGCAAATTGCACTCGCGGGAGCGCCGTAGCCGGCAATCGAGCGTACACTTCTCGGCAGTCGGAATCCAGAAAGAAGGCACGTATGGATTTCCCGAACGCCTTTATCGGCAGAAAGACCCGACCTTCCCGCCAGGAGGTTCTGGCCAAACTCGGTGCTTCTGCCGCCAGCTGGAATGAACTCACGGCATGGCTTGTGAACCACGGCATCGCCTGCAAGGAGTGGAATTCGATTTCGCCCAAGTACGGTTGGGCTCTTCGCCCATCGGTCAAAGCGCGGACGATCCTCTACATGGCGCCCTGCGAAGGCTGCTTCCGCGTCTCCTTCGTTCTGGGTGATCGCGCAGTAGCAGCAGCTCAATCGAGTGACCTGCCAGGAACCCTGCGCGAGGAAATCGCGAACGCACGGCGCTACGCCGAGGGCACCGGCGTACGCTTGACGATCAGCAAGGCAGAAGATCTTGAACCAATCCGCAAGCTCATCGAGATCAAGCTCCAGAACTGATCCGCTGGCCCATCGCAAGAACGCGCTGCTCTCCACCGGCCAGTGACAACGGATGGCTCCAGGAAAATTCCCGTCCTGCGGCGGCACGCACTAGTTCGGCACCCGCCTCGGTTGTCATGACCGCCAGCCAACCACCGGGTTCAACCAGTCCTGCCGCGACCACCACGGCCTCCGCCATCCGATCAACCGCGCGCATGGTGACGCAGCCGAACCGCCCGCGCAGCAGCTCCGCGCGCTCGCCATGAACTGCCGCCCTTATCCTGAGAACCCGCACAGCCTCACGTAGAAAGGCCGCTTTCTTACCCTGCGACTCCGCAAGTGTCACGGCGATCTCCGGTCGGCACAGCGCAATGGGAATACCCGGCACGCCTGCGCCTGAACCAAAGTCCAAAAGAGTGGAAATTCCATCGGGCAGTGCGCGCGCAACTTCAATAGATTCAACAACATGACGCGACAGAATGCCCTCTTCGTCGCGAATGGCGGTCAGGTTCACTCGTGCATTCCAGCGAAGAATAAGCGAAACGTAGCTGCCAAATCGGACCGCCGTCGCCGCATCGACAGGCTCCAGGCCAGCCGCGAGCAACTGCGCATTCAAACGCGCGCCGATCGCGCTATCCGCCTCGCTCATGCCTTCCGGGCCGGCGCACTCACAGACTCTTCGATCCGCGGCGCCTGCCATGCCTCAGCCGAGTCCACGAACGCCGCGAAGATGGCTCGCGACAGGCCGCTCTCCGTATACGTCCGCTCCGGATGCCACTGCACCGCGAGGACGAAATGCTCCGGCGCGTCCAGTTCGACGGCTTCGATCACGCCGTCGCCCGGCGAAACTGCGCTCACCAGCAGCCTGTCGCCCGGCACGCGAATCGCCTGGTGATGGCTGGAGTTCACCTGCACCTGGCTTTCTTCCTCCCGCGGCACAAGCTCCGCCAGCCTTGAGCCTTGGGCAATCTGCACCGGATGCGCCTTCACCACCTCGCGCCCCGGCCTGTGGTTCACCGGCGTCTTCAGATCCTGGATCAGCGATCCATTCCGCCACACGTTCAGCGTCTGTGCGCCGTGGCAGATGGCCAGAATCGGCTTCTTCAAATTGAAGGCATCCTGCAGCAGCAATTCATCCACGGCCGTGCGCGCCGGGTCATCCTCACCGCACTCCGGGATCGGCTTTTCGCCGTACCGCTCCGGGTCCACGTCGAACTTGCTCCCGGGCAGCAGAATGCCCTGCACGCCGCTCAGGAGTTGGGCCACGCGCTCCTGCGGCTCATGGAGCGGCACCACCAGCGCCGTTGCGCCCGCTGCCTTCAGCGCCTGCACATACTGCGGCAGCGCGCGCCCGTTATACTCCGCATCGGCGCTGGTAGGTTCGGGAATGGCAATGCGTACAGACATAAGACAAGTGTAATGCGATCGCGCTTCGCTCACGCGTCCGCGTGCAGCGCGGTTTCTGGGCCTTCTGCCGCGCAGGGCACGCTCTCACGCTGCAGCATCTCGGCAATCGCCCCACGCAACCGGGCCGTCAGTTCCTCGGCTTGCCGCACGGTCATGCCTTTGGTCTCGATCGGCTCACCCACGCTGAGCGTCAGTTCTCCGGGATAGAAATGGCGCGTGTGGATGGGCAACAGATCATACACGCCATCCAGCGCGATCGGCACCAGCGGCACCTGCGCGCGAATCGCCAGGTAGGCCGCGCCGGAGAGAAACGGCTGCAGTTCGCCCGTCGGCGTGCGGCCGCCCTCCGGAAAGACAAACAGAGGCATCCCCGCGCGCAGAGCCTTCGCGCCCACGCCCAGGCTCGAAAGCGTCGCGTGCGTATTCACCGTGTCGATCGGTATCTGGCCCGACCGGTTCAGATACCAGCCGATAAACGCAATCGGCCACAGCTCCTTTTTCGCGAGAATGCGGAACTGGAACGGCAGCGAGGCGAAGATTACCGGCGTGTCCATGTAGGACGTATGATTCGCGGCATACACGGCCACTGCGTGCTTGCGTAGATTCTCCGCGCCACGCACCGTCACGTGCGAGCCGGAGATCGAGACACAGGCCCGCGCCCACGCCTGCGCGATGCGATGCTGCGCGCGCCCGCTTCTATCGAAGAGCGAAACCAGCAGCGCCAACGAGCCATAGATGCCGGTGACGATACTGAGCACCGGCGTCTGAATCAGGTTGGTGCGCCAGCGGTAGAACCGCGGAACCGGATTGGGGCGCCGCCTCATCCTTTGTCGCCCTTGCCCTCAGCCAGCAATGCGCGCGCTTCGCCCACCAGGTACACCGAGCCGGAGATCACCGCCGTTCCACCTGCTGCGCGCTCCTGCGCCATCCGCAGAGCCTCGCTCACACTGGGCGCCACCATCGCAGGCGTTCCCGTAGCCTGCGCCGCGGCCAGCAGATCTTCCATCGCTGCAGCCCGCGGCGATTGAATCGGCGCAAGGATTACAAGCCCAAAGAGCGGAAACAGAATCTGCGCCATTTCGGCGAGCGGCTTGTCGCGGAGACAGGCGAAGACCAGCGCCTGCGGTTGGCGCTCCGCCAGCAGTCCGCGCAGCCCGGAGCGCAACGCCCATGCGCCCGCAGGATTATGCGCGACATCCAGAATCCACTCCACGCCATCGCGCGCAATGCGTTCCAGCCGCCCCGGCCAGCGCGTCTTCCGAATTCCCTTCGCGATCGCTCCCGGCGTGATGGGAAAGCCATGCCGCTCCTTCAGCTCGACGGCCGCCGCAATCGCCAGTGCCAGGTTGCGGTGCTGATGCGCCCCCTTCAGCGGCGAATCCACCTCGATCGGGACTCCCAGCGCCGCGACTGAATAGACCCCCGAAGAAGCGCCGCCCGCCTCGCTCACCGCCGGCATATATGGCACCGCGTTCACGCCGCGTACACCCAGTTCCGTAGCCACCTCGCCCAGCACCTGGTTGGCCTCAGGATGCTGCGGCAGCGTCACCATCGTTCCGCCGCGCCGCAGGATGCCCGACTTCTCGCGCGTAATCGCGGCGATCGTGTCGCCCAGCCACTCCATATGATCGAGCGAGATATCGGTGATGACAGAGAGCAGCGGATCGACCACATTCGTCGCGTCCAGCCGTCCGCCCATGCCCACTTCGAGCACAGCAATCTCCACGCCCGCCTCGGCAAAGTACAAAAACGCCTGCGCCGTCAGCAGCTCGAAATAACTGGGCAGCTGCGGCAGCTTGCCGGTGAGCACCAGCGCCTGCGCCGCATCATGCACGCGGAAGAACGTCCGCGCAAAGTCCTCGTCGGCAATCTCTGTGCCGTTGATGCGAATCCGCTCGTTCACCCGCTCGAGATGCGGCGACGTGTAAAGCCCGGCGCGCACGCCTGCGGCAATCAAAATCGAGGCTAGCGTTGCCGATGTCGACCCTTTTCCGTTCGTGCCCGCAACCAGTACCGCTGGAAACCCCTTCTGCGGATTGCCCAGTGCCTCGAGCAGCGCGCGAATCTCGTCCAGCGAGAACTTGCGCCGCGGCTGCCCGGGCTTGGCGTACAGCTCCGGCGCCATGGCATTCAATTGTTCGACTGCGGCCGCGTAGGACATGGAAGCTTCAGTATAAAAGGCCTCGTCCTGCAACCGCAGCGGCGCGCGCACAAGGCAGCGCCCTCAGTTCGCCGACGGCCGCTCAGCCTTGTCGACAACCAGTGCCTGCACCGGCCCGCGCGTCGCCTCCAGCCGCAATCCAAGCTGCTGCTGAATCGCGGAGAAGAACGGCGGCGCCTGCGCATCGCTAGGCGCTACCGGGACCTCGCCGCCGAACTGCGTCTCGTCCGGCGCCCATGCGAGATCGAAGTCGAACCTTCCTGTCAGCCCGGTCTTGTCAACTACTGGCCGGTCCAGCACCGCCCGCTGCAGCAGCTCAGCGAACTCGCCCATGGTTGCATTCCGCGCAGGCAGCTGAATGTGATCGGGATACACGGTGCTGATCAGTGCCGGCGGATCGCTCGGTGCTGCCGTGCTCTCTTTCAGCCCGGGGGCGGTCGACGAGCCGAGTTTGGGGCCGTCCTTCGTAACCTCCAGCGCGTAGATCGAGAACTCCTTCGGCTCGCGATGAAAGGTCAGCGCGAACCGGTCGGCCAGCAGGCTCCTGAGCATCGCCATCTGCTCGGCGCGGCTGGGCTTCGTTTCACCGGGCGTAAGGGCGAGGATGTCGTAATGGTCCGAATCGATCCATGCCGGACCGCCGGAGATGACCTTCGGGCTGAGGTTATAGGTCGCGGCAATCAGAAGCTTCAGCGTGTAGTACTTCCCGACAAACCGGTTCGTCCCCTGTAGGATGAGATACCGGCCCTTCTTCGCGTCGGGCTCGACCGGCTTGATGGTCGCCACTTCAAAGGCAGGGCCGGACGTTGCGGCAGGTTTCGCCGGCGTTGATTGCGCATGTAAACAGGAGATCGGAAAAAGCAGAAGGACAACCGCGATCCGTTCCCACTCACGTTGAACCATAAGCTGCCCAACCCCCGATAAACCGGATCGACGAGCCGGATTGAGAGTCATCTTCTCACAAGTTCCCTTTCAGTCGCGCAGCAGCAGCTCAAGGGCCGTGCGCGCATTCTGCAGGCAATCGCGCGCTTCATCTTCTGAAAGCAATCCCTGGTGGACCGCCTTTCTGCCAACATCGTTCACCTTGTTGGCCACGCGCGGAAAATCCGCATCGATGCCGGTGAGCTGCAGATTGTTGTTGACCTCGTGCAGCAGGTTTCCCAGCGTCGCGGTATTCCGGTACCGCGTCCGCACCATCCGCGCCAGGTTCTCCGGCAACCTTTGTTTCACTGCTTCTTCCAGCACGGACCGGCACATCACCGCGCACGCCGTAAACAATCCCAGGAAATAGCAGCGCGTCGCCTCATCCAGATACAGGTCGGCTTCTTCCGAGCATGGCGCTGCCACCACGCATTCCCTCAGGTGCGCCGCGCGCAACACCGCGGGCTCAATCAGTTCCAGCTGCTCCATCGCGAAGGCCGCGCGCAGCAGATCGTGCTGCTGCCCATCCAGAGCGCTCTGAATCTCCTGCCAGGCCGGCGTATCCGCTCGCGCCGATCTCCGTTGTAGCCGCGTTAACTGCGTCAGCCGCTGCCGTGCGTGATGAATAAAACCCTGCCGCATCTGCTGCGCCATGTTTCTCCATCCCACCACGAAGCCGTCTGGATCCTCCCGGTAGCGCTCCCACAGCTCCTCATAGACAATCTCGGGCAGCACATCGCGCAGCTCCGCGAAGCGTCCCGTCCGCGCCAGTTCGGCGATGGCTTCGCAGAACTCCCGTCCCGGCGCGCCCTCTGCCGACATTTGTTCCAGTGCGTTTTCCAGTCGGCCAATGTCAATCGGCATCCACCAACATCCCCATCCATTTCACATATTTCAAAAAAATTTTAGAGGCGCAGCGACGCGGTTCGGTGTCTTCGCACCGGGTTCCGCTTAATTCCAGTGCTGGATTGGGAAGCTCCGCCGCCACTCTTCCCCCTCAGGAATCCGCAACCGAAATTCCAGGCAGTGTGAACAACCCGTGCGCCGCAACCGCTTGTCTTATGCAGGCGCGGACGCGCTTTGCACAAAACTGGTCAACAATCCACACCCCTTTTCGCGCTCGCTGTGGGAAGCGTGGGAAAGACGGGACGCTATCACCCTCTTCCATCCCCGATTTCCAAATCTCCTGAATTCCACATCCGGGATTTAGAAAAACCGCCCGCATCTCATCCTTCATCCCTTCAGCCACTTCACCCCGATTCCCACTTTTCCTACTTGTCTACGGGGACTGCTGGCTTTTTTCTTTCTTCTTTCAATGGAAAATCACATCCCTCGCGCACATCCTGGAGGCGACCAGCAGAGTCCATTTCCGCCGCTGCAGCCTTCCATCCCTACCCCAAGCCGCGCCACCACCGCGGTCAGGCTCCCGGGAATCCAGAAATCTGGCTGTTTTTCCACCCTCCACGGAATCAAGAGATGAATACAATCAAGAGGAACAAAAGACAGCCGTTTTCCGCCGGCCGCAAATGTTATAGAGTGAGGCCAGAGCAGACAAATGGCTTCCGGAGCGAAGGTAGGTTTATGCCGATTGTCGAGACCGAACTGGAGAAGCCGGCTGCGCAGGGGGCAGCGATGGAGATAACCGTAAGCCGCCAGGACCTGGTGCGGGAACTCACGGCCACGCAAAGCGTCGTGGAGCGCAAGACCACCATCCCGATCCTGTCCAACTTTCTCCTCGAAGCCGACGGCGACCGCCTGAACATCACCGCAACCGATCTCGACCAGGCGATCCGCACCAGCGCCTCGGTCAAGGTAAAAAAGCCCGGCTCCTGCACGGTTCCGGCCCGCAAGCTGTACGACTACATCAAGCTCCTGCCCGACGGCGAAATCTCCATCAAGCTGCTCGAGAACCACTGGGTCCAGATCCGCAGCGGCCGCTCCAACACCAAGATCGTCGGCATGGCCCGCGCCAACTACCCGCAGGTGCCCGAGTTTCCGACCATCGCGGCTACCAGCCTGTCGCTCGCTTCCCT
>DATJNF010000068.1:0-35022 GCA_035508375.1 Occallatibacter sp.
CTATCTCTGGCGTCGAAATCGTCCCATCCCGAATCCCCTACCGCAACTGGTAAGTTCATTTTCGCGCTAAACTAGACTCTGGCAGGAGGACCGGGCGGTCGCTGCCGGAATTTCTTGCGCAAGCTGGGATTCCGGGAGAGGAAAGTCCGAACTCCGCAGGGCAGTGTGCCGGATAACGTCCGGGACGCGGGCGTCAAGGCCCGTGGACGGCCCGTGCCACAGAAAACATACCGCTCGCCTCGGCGAGTAAGGGTGAAAAGGTGCGGTAAGAGCGCACCGCTCCGCCAGTAATGGCGGAGGCAGGGTAAACCCCACACGGAGCAAGACCAAATAGGGAGGAAGTGCGCGGGCCAAGAGCCAGGCTCGCGTTCCATGCCGGCCCGGCGTGGCAAGACGGCTCGAGCAATTGTCGAAACCTCCGGGTAGGTCGCTGATGAGCGTCCGCGGTGACGCGGCGCCTAGAGGAATGACCGCATAGAACAGAATTCGGCTTACGGGTTCTCTTGCTGCATGCACCAAACAGCCCCGACTGGCGAAAGCCAGCGGGGCTGACCATTTTTGGCAAGATAGCGGGTTAGCGTCCGCTGCGGGGACCGTAGCAAGTTGGCGAATGCGGAGGCGATTTACATCTCGGCCCAGCGGCGCAGCAGGTTGTGATAGACGCCGGTGAGCTGCACGCCGGCGGGGTTGCCGGGCGCTTCCTTGGCCAGGCGCTGGATGGCGGTATCGAGATCGTAGAGCAGCGTGCGGTCGCCGTCACTGCGAATCATGCTTTGAATCCAGAAGAACGAGGCTACACGCGCGCCGCGGGTGACGGGCGTGACGCGGTGCAGGCTGGTTGCGGGGTAGAGCACCATGTGCCCGGCAGGAAGCTTTACGCTGTGCACGCCGTAGGTGTCCTCGACCAGCAGCTCGCCGCCGTCGTACTCTTCGGGCGCGGCAAGAAAGAGCGTAGCCGAGACGTCGGTGCGGATGCGCTGTCCGGTCGAAGCCATGGCGCGAATGGCCGTATCGACGTGCGTGCCGAAGTGGCCACCCCCGGTGTAGCGGTTGAACATGGGCGGAAAGACTTTGAGCGGGAGCGCGGCCGACATGAAACGCGGCGAGCGCGCAAGGGCGGCCAGAATCATCTCGCCGAGCTGCACGGCGACAGGATGCCCTTCGGGCAATTGCAGATTCTCTTTCACGCTTTGCGCCTGGTAGCCGGCGGTGACTTTGCCGTCGACCCATTCGGCTGCGTTGAGCGCGGCGCGAGCCTGCGCGAGTTCGTCTGCGGTAAGCACGTCTGGGATGGTGATGAGCATGCGGATGTCTCTTCTATTTGAATCGGAGATTGATGCCGATCAGTGCGCTTGCGCCTGCGCCAGGAATCAGGTGGCTGGGGTGCGGCAGATCGATGTAGTAGCGGTTGAGAATGTTGTTGATATTGGCCTGGAGTTCGAGCTTTTCTCCGATGGGCCGCTTCAACATCGCGTTGAACGCCCAGTAACCGGGAACCTGTTTCATCGCTACGCTGGTGACGATGTATCCCGGCCCGTTCGGATTCGGAGTGAACCCGGTGGGCACGTAGGGAACGGTGGAGCTGGCGGTGCGCGCCGCGACATAGTTGGTTCCGAGACCTGCGTTCAGGCGGAGCGGCAGGCGGTGCGTGACGAATAGATTGAAGGTCTGCCGGGGCACGTTCGCCAGCGGATAGCCGACGGACGTGGGAAAGAATTGCGAGTCGAGCACCTTGCTGTCGAGATAGGCGTAGCCGAGCACGAGATCCATGCCTTCGGGCAGTCGGCCGATCATGCTGAACTGCACACCCTGAACAAGCTGGTTGCCGGCGGCCACAATGTTGTTCGAATTCGTAGGACTGGTCTCGTGGGCGTTGTCTTTTTCCGTCCTGAACCAGGCGCCTTCCATCAGCAGCCGCTCGTCGAGGAAGTTCCATTTCGCGCCCGCCTCATAGGAGGTGTTTTCTTCCGGAGCGACGTTGCCGTTGACCAGCCCCACGCTCAGACTGAGCGATTCGGCGTCGGGGTCCCAGCTCGTTCCGTAGTCGAAGTAGAGGCTGCCGTGCGTGGACGGCTTGTAAACAAGTGCCGCACGATAGCTCGGCTGTTCGTCGAGCCGGTGGATGGGAGGCACGGCGGCTGTCACCGTGCCTCCAGCTGGGGGAGGGGGCTGATACAGGCTGTAGTGGGTGTTGAAGCGGTCCCACCGCACGCCTCCGCTGAGCTCGAAGAGCCGGCCCAGCTTCGCCGTGTCGATAAAGTAGATGCCCAGGCTGTCTGATTTGGTGTGGACGACTGAAGTGATGTAGCCGGCGCCGGAAAATGGCTGTGCTTCGTTGGGGTCGAGCAGCGTGGTATCGGGAACTGTATTGATCCCATTGATCGTGTAGCTGTAGCGTCTGGGGTTCGAGATCTCCTGGCCGCCTTCAACGCCGGCGGTCAGATCGTGCTTGACGCCCAGCGTGCTGAAGCGGGCGGCGAGCTCGGTCTGATCCCAGAGAATGCCTTCTACGCTTTTGGTCTGAATCTGATTGCGGTTCACCTGCGTGATCTCATCCGCGGGCGTGTTCACGGTGTAGGGACAGGCAATGGCGGAGTTGTAGGCCAGCGTGGGCAGCGATGCGACCACGCCACCGACAGGCACACTGAGAGACGCGTTCGAACAGATCTGCGGTTCGGTAATCTGCGCTTCGCGCGGATAGTTGGCTGCGCGCGCGATGGTGTGGAGATTCAAGGCCGGCGAAAAGTCATGCTCCACGCGGAGCGTCAGGATGTCGTCATTGGTCCTCAGGTAGTTTTCGTCGGGAAACCCGAAGTAGCTGTGGCGATCGGCGGGCGCGGGCTTGTTGAAGAGCCATGGGATGCCGTAGTCGGGTGTGTCATCTTCCCGGAGGTGAACGTAGTTGAGCGTGGCGACGGTTTTCGTATTCAGCCCAACGGAGACCGAGGGGGCGATGCCGAAGCGACGAATCTCGGCGGCGTCGCGCCCGGCAACGCCGGCTTCCTCGCCCATGACATTGAGGCGAAAGGCTGTACCGCCAAGCTGGCCGGCAAGCGGACTGTTCAGGTCGGCGGTGAGACGGCGAGTGAGATCGGTGCCCAGCTGCGCTTCAACGTTCTCGAATTTCTCAGCCGTCGGAACTTTGCTTTCCTGGTTGACGGCTCCGCCGGTCGAGCCGCGGCCAAACTGAATTCCGGCCGGGCCCTCCAGCACGTCGACCTGCTCGTAGTCGAACGAGTCGCGATAGTAGGAGCCGAAGTCGCGGATGCCGTCGAGGAAGACGTCGTTGCGGGCGGTGAAGCCGCGGATGGTCAGGTTGTCGCCCTGCGCGCCGGCCTCGCCTGCGGCCAGGCTGATGCCCGGGACGTTGCGCAGTGTGTCGCGAAGGCTGGAGTCGGCCTGGTCCTGGATGACGAACCGGGGCACGACGCTGACGCTCTGAGGCGTTTCGATCAGCGGCTCAGTGAACTTGTCGAGGGAGATGGAGTCGGCGGCCGATGCGGTAACAGATACCGTGTCGTGCGCCTGGACTCCGATCACCATGGTCGACGCATCTTCTGCGCGGAAGTTCAGCCCGGTGCCAGTGAGTAGACGCCGCAACGCTTCGTCTTCACGGAACAGTCCGACGACACCGGGAGACTGGAAGCCGGTGAGCATGCCGGAGGGCAGTGTGTTTTGGACCTTCAGGCCGGTGGCTTTTTCGTAGGCGGCAATGGCTTCCTCGAGCGGGCCGGCTGGAATGTCAAACCGTTTGAGCGGCAGCGTGGCGCGCGTGGGAGCGGGGCCGGGATCGCTCTTTGCCGCCGCGGCGAGAGCCGATCGGGTTCCACCGATGGCTGTGTAGGCCGCAAGCGTGCCCATGGCGATGAGGCCGCGTGCATGCCCAAACCGTTGCTGCTTTCTCTTCCTGCATCCAGTCTTCCAGTTGCTTCGCTTCATCGATCCTCTGGACTTCTCCGGTTGTAGAACGGCGCACGGCGGCGCGTGCGGCACGACGACGTGCCCGCGCACACCTTCAGCTTTTCTGGGAGCGAATCTGGAAGCCGAGGCTGGCCTATAATGCAGACAGCCTGCGGCCCATGAGGCGGCAGCCCAGGGTCTTTGCGGTCTCCGCCAAGAGATCATCCGCGAGACCCTGGTTTCCTTCCACTCCTGTCTCAATGCTCACAACGCACAGTTTTACCTGTGCTCAAGGACAATATACGACAAATTCGGTCGTGATTCAGCAAAATTCCGACAAAATTAGTCGTATATCAGATCGCGGGAATGGCTGCTTGTCGAGATGATTCCACTGAATCTTCCATCATTTCGGAAGCGGCTTATTTAATCGATTTATAAGCGCAAAAAGATTTACTTGACAGATGTTTTTCCGGATGCCTAAAATTCCCGCCGCCTAGTAAATCGAATTACTAAGGCTCAAACGCGCAAACCGGGCGGAGAACACCTGCCGCCGGCAAGACCCTGCATTTAAAGGAGAAGCCGTGATGTTTTCTATCCTGCGAAGCCTCAAGCGGATCGTTGCAGTGTGCTGCGCGGTCCTTGCCGTTACGCTGCTCGGCGCGACCAGCCTCCGCGCACAAACCGTGGCAACCTATGACTTTGAAGATGGAACCGCCGACGGATGGATTTCGTTCAACGGCGCGAGCACGCCCGTGGCAACGACGGCCGCGGCTTTTTCCGGCTCGCATAGCCTGCTGACCTCGACGAACTCCAGCGGCGCGGGCGGGCCGTCGATTTCGCTGAACAGCGTGCTGCAGGCGGGCGCGCAGTACACGATCTTCGGCCACTTGATGTTGACGTCGGGCGAGAGCGCGACGAGTGCGAACTTCACGATCAGGCGGACAGATGCGAGCTGCTCCGGCGGGACCTGCTATGACACGATCGGGACCTACCAGGTGCCAGTGTCGAGCTCCGGGTGGGCCCAGATTGGCGGGAACTATACCGTGAGCGCGACGGAGACAGGCCTGGTGCTCTATGCGCAGCTGGTAGGGCCGTCGACGCAGCAGTCTTTCTATCTGGACGAGGTCGTGATTACGGAGACGGCGCCGCCGCCGGGCGGGACGCCGGTGGCCAGTTACACTTTCGCGGATGGAGAGCTTGATGGCTGGGCTCCGTTTGGCAGCGCCACGCTTACCAATGCCGCACCGCCGGTGCTCGACCCCAATGGAGACGCGCGCAGTCTTCTGACGACGAATCGCACAGCAACCTACATGGGGCCGAGCCTGAATCTGCTCAGCGTGAACAACGTGGTGGCGGGCGCAACCTATCAGATTTCGGCGTACGTGCTGCTGGCTGCACCGGATAGCAGCAATCCGACGGCGACGATGTCGGTGAAGACGACAGACTGCGCCAGCTCGACCGGCGTTTTCAGCAATGTTGGGACTTCGGCTGCGCTGTCGAGCACGGTGTGGACCAAGGTCACGGGCACGTTCAGCTTCAGCGACCTGCCCGGACCGCCGACCAACCTGATTCTCTATTTCCAGTCGAGCAGCGCGACGGATTCGTTCTACATCAGCGATGTGACGATCGGGGAACTGGCCCCTCCGCCGCCAGATCCGAGCCAGCAGGACAACACCGGCATTGCGACAAACTTCGCCGATGGAAGCCTGGATGGGTGGAGCTCGCGCACCGGCAACTCGACGCTGACCAATGTGGTTTCTTCGGTGGCCGATCCGAACGGCAATACACATTCCCTGCTGACGACGGGCCGCTCTGCCAACTACGACGGGCCGCAGATCAGCGTGAACAACAAGATGTATCCGGGCTCGAAGTACAACATCAGCGTCTTTGTGATGCTGCAGCCGACGGACGGCTCGAGCCACGTGATCAATATGAGCCTGCAGACGACGCTCAATGGCAATACGAGCTTCCCGAGTGTCACGCCATATCCGGGCGTGACGGTGAAGGCCGATGGAGCCTGGCACATGATCAGCGTGACCGGCTACAACATGGCGAACAGCTATGACCAGGGCAAGGCCTTCCTGTATCTGCAGACTGTGCCTTCGTCGGGCACCGACCTGGTCTCGTTTTCGATCAGCGGCTTCCAGCTTTCGTATGTGGCGCCGCCGACAGTGCAGACAGATATTCCTTCGATCTACAAAACGCTAGCCGATTATTTCCCGGTGGGCGCGGAGATCGACACAAGCGATCTCTCCGGCCCGCACGCGCAGCTGCTGACGATGCACTTTGACAGCATCGTCTCCGGCAATGACATGAAGTGGAGCTCCGTGGAGCCGAGCCTGGGCACGTACCAGTACGGCAATGCTGACAGCGAAGTGGGTCTGGCGGTTTGCCACGGTATGCGGATTCGCGGGCACAACCTGGTGTGGGCGACGGGCGCACAAACGCCGGCGTACGCCACGGGTGACGGGACCAATTCGGCCGCGAACCAGGCGTTGGTGACCTCGAACATTCAGGAGCACATCCAGAGCGAGGTGCAGCACTTCGGCTCCGCCGTGTACGCCTGGGATGTGGTGAATGAGCCGATCGATCCTTCGCAACCGGATTGCCTCGCTCACGGACCGTTCTACAAGGTGCTGGGCGCGAGCTATATGGATGTCGCGTTCAAGGCCGCGCGTCAGTATGCGCCGAAGGGGACGAAGCTTTTCCTGAACGACTACAGCACCTCCGATCCCAACCGGCTCGCCTGCTTGGTGCAGGTGGTGCAGGGGCTGGTTGACCGCGGCGTGCCGATCGACGGCGTCGGGCACGAGACGCACAGCGCGATCAACTACCCGTCGGTCGACGCGGTCGTCCATGCGATCGATACGGTGCACGCGCACTTCCCATGGATCACACAGCAGATCACCGAGATGGACATCAGCGTGTACAACGCGGGCGATATCACCTCCAACTATGGCAACAACATTCCACCTTCGGTGCTGGCCGAGGAGGGCTGGCTCTACAAGCAGTACTTCGACGCCTTCAAGGAGCTGCGTGGCAAGATCAGCGCGGTGACGCTCTGGGGCTTTGCGGATGACGACACATGGCTGGATGGCTTCCCGGTGACGCGGACCGATTATCCGCTACCCTTCGACATGAACCTGCAGGCCAAGCCGGCTTACTGGGGTATTGTTGACCCGACGCAACTGCCGGGCTACGGGCTCAAATGGGCAGTCAGCGGCCGGAGTGGACCTCGGGACGCGCGCGTATGGACGATCACCGCGACCAATGGAGATGCAGGTCCAGCCTACGCGACCGAGATCAGCAGCTTTACCTTGCGGCAGATCGAAGGAAGGCCGTGCTCGCCCGCGGTAACAGCGCCGGGCGCGTATCCGGTTTCGCTGGGAGACATTCCGACCAGCGGATCGGCGAGTGCTTCGTTCACCATCGACTTTGCCGGTTGCGGGCCGTTTGCCCGGTTCGCGCTAAGCATGCCGTGGACTTCTTCGACCTACCATACCGGCACATTCGTCTTCTATCCGGAGTTCCGGAGAGACCGCGACCACGACTGGGACGATCATCACGGGGACGGCGATCACGGGGATCGTTGACTCTGATCGCAAAGCTGCGGCCGCGTCGGGTTAAGCCCCGGCGCGGCCGTTTCTTTGTGGGTTTCCTGGTGCGATAGCATCGAGGTATGTTGCGGGTAAAGAAGTTGGCGGAGGATGCGCGCGTGCCGGTGGTGGCACATCCGGGAGAGGATCTGGGGTATGACCTGTTTGCCCTGGAAGCGGCGCGGCTGGACGCGCAGGAAACCGTAAAGGTGCGCACCGGGATCGCCGTGGAGGCTAGGCATCCGCAGACGGGCGCGGCACTGGGGCTGCTGGTGCGGGATCGTTCCTCGATGGCGGCGCGCGGGGTCACAACGACCGGCGGGGTGATCGATGCGGGCTACCGGGGCGAGATCCTTGTGCTGATGACGAATCTGGGGAACGGCACGGTGGAAATTGCCGCCGGAGAGAAGATTGCGCAGATGATTCCTGTTCACGTGTTGACCGGGCCCGTCCAAGAAGTCGAGACACTAGAAGTCTCGGCAAGGGCGGAGAAGGGGTTTGGGAGCTCGGGGCGGTGAAGGCAGGGAACAGGGAGTAGGGACTAGGTTCGCATTGGAACCGAAGGGAACTCGTGCGCCACCGGGCACGTATCCCGATGTGTGGCGGCGGGGGCGAGGTGTGCGCTTTCTGCACTCCGCGATCCGCAATTGCGTACACTGGATGAACCGGGAAAGCTGATCTTCGCACTGACCGGGCCGAGTTGGGAGAAGCAACCATGCAACTGACAGAGGCGTTCAATCTGGCGCTGCAGTCGCTGTGGGCGAACAAGCTGCGCACGATTCTGACGCTGATCGGCGTGGTGATGGGCGTGGCCTCGGTCATTATGGTCATCACGCTGGTGAACGGCGCGAACCGCTACGTGAGCACGAAGCTCTCCGGCTATGGCGCGGATGTGTTCACGGTCTCGCGCATGTCGAGCGTGATCTTTAACGCCGATGAGTATTTCAAGTTCCAGAAACGCAAGGTTCTGCGCATCGAGGATTACTACGCGATCCGCGATGGATGCAATGACTGCAGCGAGGTGGGCGCGCTTCTGAGCAAGTCGACCAACGTGGTGGCCAACGGGCACTCGAGCAACAACACGCAGGTGCGCGGCTACACGTGGACGATGTTTTCGCTGCATAACATCAACGTTGAACTGGGGCGCGGCTTCACGCAGGCCGACGAGGACCACGGCACGCATAACGTGGTTGTGGGCTACGACATTGTCGATAACCTGCTGAGCGCAGGCGATCCACTGGGCAAGGAGATTCGCGTCGACGGGATTCCGTACACGATCATCGGCGTGGGCGAGCGCCAAGGCAAGACGCTGGGCCAGTCGCAGGACAACTGGGTCGCCGTGCCCATCACCACGTATCAGCAGACTTACGGCTACAACGATTCGGTGGAGATTTACGCGCGGAACAAAGGCGGCAGCGCCGATACGATGGAGCGCGCCGAAGACGAAGTACGCGTGCTGATGCGGTCGCGGCGCCATGACCTGCCGGGAACGCCGGATGACTTTGAGGTGGAAACGAACGACACGTTCCTGGATATCTGGAAGCAGATTAGCTCATTGTTTGCCACCATTGTGCTCGGGCTGGCTTCGATCGCGCTGGTTGTCGGCGGCGTGGTCATCATGAACATCATGCTGGTGAGCGTTACCGAGCGCACGCGCGAGATCGGCGTGCGTAAGGCGCTGGGTGCGCGCCAGCGCGACGTGCTGCTGCAGTTCCTGATTGAGAGCGCGACCATGGCAACAACGGGCGGCGCCATCGGTGTGCTGTGCGGCATTTTTGTGGGCAAGCTGATCACCATCTTTATCGGCTTCCCTACTTCGGTTCCGGTATGGGCCGTGTTTCTGGGATTATTCCTGGCTGGATCAGTGGGCGTGTTCTTCGGAGTGTATCCGGCGAGTAAGGCAGCAAAGCTCGATCCGGTAGTCGCGCTACGCGCAGAATTGTAGAAGCGGTTATGGCACAGGGACAGACGCGAGAATCAGTCAAGATGGCGCTGGATACTCTGCGCACGAACAAGCTGCGCTCGGGGTTGACGATTCTGGGCATCGTGATTGGCGTGACAACAGTAATCACGATCTCCTCGGTGATCAACGGGCTGAATAACCGGGTATCCGACTGGGTGAGTTCGCTGGGCTCGAATGTGTTCTGGGTCTTTCATATGCCGGTGATCGGCGTGCGGCCTACGGCCGAACAGCTGGCGCGCAAGAAACTCACGCTTGACGACGTGCTGGCGTTGCGGCAGTTGCCGCACGTGGTGGCGGCTGATGGCGGGCACCAGCATGTGACGTCGCAGTTTCGCGTGGGCGACGTGAGCGTGAAGTACAACGGGAAGAAGGTTGCAGGCACGATCCTGCAGGGATCGACCGCGGAAATCGGCGAGGTGAGCAGCTTCACGCTGCTGCAGGGGCGGCTGTTTACCGATGACGAAGATCATCGGGCGGCGCACGTCTGCGTGCTGGGCCACGACACCTGGGAGGAGCTGTTCGGCGATCAGCCTGCCGTTGGCAAGGAGGTTGCGATTGAGTCGGGGCTGTATACGGTGATCGGCGTGCTCGACAAGCAGAAGCAGCCCTTCGGCGGCGGGAAAAATGCACAAGACAACATGGTGATCTTCCCGCTCGGCACCTTCCACAACCTGCATCCGGAAGATCTGGATATGTGGGTGAGCGTGAAGTATGACGACCCGAAGAACAAAGCTCTCGTCGAAGAGGAGATTCGCGAGCTGCTGCGCATCCGGCGCAAGGTGCGCGTGGAAAAGCCGGACGACTTCGAGATCTTCGGGCCGGATTCGCTCTCGAGACTGTGGAATCAGCTGACTGGAGGACTGGTGATCTTCATGATTGCCGTCTCGAGCGTCGGCCTGATGGTGGGCGGCGTGGGCGTGATGAACATCATGCTGGTGAGCGTGACGGAACGAACTCGGGAGATCGGAGTGCGCAAGGCCATTGGCGCAACCAAGCGAACCATTCTGACGCAGTTCACCACGGAAGCGGTAACGCTGTGCGCGATTGGCGGAATTGTCGGCGTGCTCATCGGCGCAGTGCTCACGTGGATTGTGTACTTCCTGCCGATTGGACTGCCGGCCACGCTTTCGACGATGTGGGTGACGATCGGGTTCGCGGTCTCGTGCGCGATCGGGTTGCTGTTCGGAATTTATCCGGCGTGGAAGGCGGCCAACCTGGATCCGATTGAGGCGCTCCGGTACGAGTAAGGCAGTTCGCAGTTGACAGTTCGTAGTTCGCAGTCCCTTGAGCGTTCGCGGTACAAGCTGTGTTGGCTGAGAACTGAGAACTACGAACTGTGAACGCGCACTCTAGACCGGTTCCACAGTTTATGTGCCCTTGCTGGATTTGCGGACGGTGGCATTTTCTTGATGAAAATGCCACTTTGCAACTGCGGCTTCGGGATACAGCAACTGTGAAACCGCTGTAGCCTTTCCGATCCGCTAAACTGAACTTCGTGATGCCGCACGCATTGGCTTTCGCCGTGGAGACTGCGACTACGGTGCTGGCCGTGGCGGGGATGGGATATTTTCTTGCGGCGCTTGTGGCGGCGCGGGTTTTTCTTTGGCAACGGCGAAGGCAGCACTCCGGATTTGCGCCGGGCGTGAGCGTGATGAAGTCGCTCAAGGGCATCGATCCCGCTATGCTCGATGCGTTTCGCAGCCACTGTACACAAAATTACGAGGGCGAGTACGAGCTGCTATTCGGCGTTTCGTCGCTGCACGATCCTGCGGCCGCGGTGGTAGAAGAATTGAAGCGCGAATTTCCAGATCGTGCCATCCGGCTCGTCGAATGCCCGGAGAAGCTGGGCACCAACGGCAAAGTGAGCACGCTGGTGCAACTGGCCCGGCACGCTGCGCATGATTATCTGCTGATCAACGATTCCGACATTACGGTGCCGCCGCGCTATCTCGAACGCGTGATGTCCTGCTTCGGACTGCCGAACGTCGGCCTCGTGACTGCGCTCTATCGCGGGCGGGCGCATGGCTCGCTGCCTTCGCGGCTGGAAGCACTGGGCATCGCGACCGATTTTCAGCCGAGCGTGCTGCTCTCGAAGATGGTGGAAGGCGGGCTGCATTACGGCCTGGGTTCCACGCTGGCGGTACGGCGCGATGCGCTCGAAAAGGCCGGTGGGTTGCAGGGCCTGGTAGATTGCCTTGCCGACGATTATGAGATGGGCGCGCGCGTAGCGAAGGCCGGCTACCGCGTAGAGCTGAGTGCGACCGCTGTGGAGACGAGCGTGCCGGCTTACGACTGGCGTGGCTTTGTCGATCATCAGCTGCGCTGGCTGCGGACCGTGCGCGACGCGCGGCCCGGCGGGTATGTGGGATTGATCGTCACGCACGGCCTCGCATGGGCACTCCTCAATGTTGTCGCGAGCGGTGTAAGCCCGTTGAGTCTCTGGATTCTGACGATGAGTCTTTTTCTTCGCTTTGGGCTGGCGATGACCGTTGGCGCGGAGGTGTTGGGCGATCGCCAGGTGCTTGCCTACCTGTGGCTGTTGCCGGCGCGCGATGTTGTGGCGATGGGATTGTGGGCCGCGGGGCTTGCGGGGAACACGATCGTGTGGCGCGGCGAACGGTTTGTGCTGAAAGACGGAAAGCTCGTCAAGGCGAGCTGATCATCTTCTCGTGATTCGCTTTCAATCCGCAACAGAGGCTGCGGCGCGGGATTCTTCTTCGGCGCTGATTGAGTCCGTGGCGATGGCGAGACACGTACCCAGGTCGGCGAAGTCTTTGTCCCAACGCAGTCGTTCTTCGGGCGGCATCGCGGCGAGCGCCTCGCCCGAGGTGCGGAAGATCTCATACCAAAGGTTCTGTGCCTGCCAGAGATTCAGGTCGAAGGGCAACTCGGTGAGGATGTGGGCGAGTGCAAGCGCGCTCTCGAGAATTTCGAGCGAACCCGCGGACATCTGCAGCTCAATCATGGCGCGCTTCATGCGCTGGTCGGCAATGTAGGAGAGCGTTGCAGTGTCGAGCGGAACCTGGTCGGCCTTGGCCAGCGAAAGGTAAGAGCGCAGCTGCGCCTGGTCAATCGGATCCGTCTCGAGCGTACGGCGCAGGCCGGCGTTGGTGGCGAAGGTGGCTGCCAATGCGAGCGCGGGCGGCTTGGGAAGTCCTGCCTGCGAGAGATAGTGCAGCAGGCTGGCGTGATCCTGGTAGATGGTGGCGAGCGAGTTCTCGACATCCCAGAGCGTGGAGTTGAGCAAAAGCTGCACGATGCGGCGCTGCTCATCGCCGAAGAGCGACGTGAGCGAGTAATCGGCGTGGCCGTAGAAGCGGTCGAGAAGGCGAATCACTTCAGGAAAGTCGGCGCGCTGCACATGCTCCGCGGCTTCTGCCGCGAAGGATTCGAAAGAACGCGCATCGTCGGGCAGATACGCTTTGACAGCGGCGGTAATGTTCTGATCGCCGAAGTGCAGCACAGCAAACGAAAAGGCCTGCTGCAGCCCGGTGATAGCGCTGGCAATGTGGGCGCGGCCCAGAGCAAGGCGCGCGCGGCCCGAGGTGTAGATTTCGTGCGAGATGCGGCGCACGCGGTAGCAAAAGAGTTCGGTCTCTTCGGCGAAGGAAGTAAAGACTGAGCTGATGGCGTAGTGGGCCGCGACCTGCTCGAGATGCAGCTCCAGGGTGCGCACGCATTTCTTATAAATCGCAGCACCATCTCCGGCTGACGGAACATTGGATTTGGCTTCGGCGAGACGCGCGAGGAATGCGGGCTCCAGCGATGCGGCCTGGCTGTTGAAGAGCTGCAGAGCAAGCTGAAGAACACGCGCGGCGTAGGCGATGATCTGCACGGTCTCGATGCCGGAGATGTCGTCGAAGAACCAGCCGCAACTGGTATACATGAGCTGCGCGTGGCGCTGCATCTCCATCAGCTCGAGCGCGCGGATGCGGTCTTCTCCCTGCAGTGCACGGCTCTGATGTGCGCTGAGGAAGCGCTCGATCGATTCCGGTGTGCGGTCAAGCACAACGTCGATGTAATTGTTGCGCGCAGCCCACACATCGCGGAAAAACCGGGCGCCCTCCTGTTCGGTGAGCGGGACGAGCGCGTCGCGCAGCTCATCCAAACCGCGGCGCAGCGGCCCGCGCCAGGCTTGGTTCCAACCGGCCTTGCCGCCATTGCAGCCGCAGTTGGAGCGCCAGCGCTCTACGCCGTGCGCGCAGCTCCAGGAGGTGTTGTCGACGATCTCGCACTCGTACTCGGGTGGGAACTGCGCGAGAAAGCTTGCGTAGTTGGTAAGCCGGGCGGTTTTATCGCGATCGAGAAGGTTCAGTGTGTAGGCAAGAGCCATGTCGCCGTACTTGTGATGATGGCCATAGGATTCGCCATCGGTGGCAACATGCACCAGCTGCGGCTGTGCACTGTCTTTGAATCCGCCTTTCAGCCGTGCGGCAAAATCTTCGCCGGAGTTGAGCAGGCCTTCAAAGGCGATGGCGCGCGATGCGGGACCGTTGTAGAAGAAGACTGCGATCGATGCGCCGGAAGCGAAGCGGACAAGATAGGGGCGCGTGGTGTCGACCGACGCATTCGGGGTTTCGATCCACGTATCGGGAGCGGGCAGCACCGCTTCTGCCGGGATGGAACGCGGGTCTGGCTCTTTCAGCGGGCGAATCCGCTTGCACTGGTGCGGAGCAAGGATGGTGAACTTGATGCCGTGCTGCGCCAACAGCTCGAGTGAGGCTTTATCAGCCGCGGTCTCCGGCAGCCACATGCCCTCGGGAGGCGCGCCGAAATGGTGCTGGTAGTCGGCAATGCCCCAGCGAATCTGGGTGACGCGGTCGCGCTTGCTGGCCAGCGGCAGAATCATGTGGTTGTAGATCTGCGCAATGGCGGAGCTGTGGCCGCGGAAGTGCGCGCGGCTGGCGCGCTCGCCGTCGAGAATCATGCGGTAGGTGCGCGGCGCATTCTCCTTCAGCCAGCTCATCAGCGTAGGGCCGAAGTTGAAGCTCATGCGCGAGTAGTTATTGACGATGCTGATGATCTTGTTCTTGCCATTCACGATGCGCGCGGCGCCGTTGGTGGCGTAACACTCGGCGCAGACGCGCTCGTTCCAGTCGTGATAGGGCGCGGCGCTGTCTTGCGTCTCGACGGTCTCAAGCCAGGGATTCTCGCGAGGCGGCTGATAGAAGTGGCCGTGAATGCAGACAAAGCGTTTGCTGGGCGGCATCGAACTCCCATTGCAGCCGCGCGGGCGGCGGCCGCTCATGGCTATTGTACGGCGAAACGCGCGATGATCCGACGGCTGTTTTACGTGCGCGCCGAACGGCCCGCGGGCGGAGTGCCTTTGGCCAGATCGCAGGCGCGCCACATGTACCAGCTTGCAACCGAACGGTACGGCGCCCAGAGACGGGCGCGCTTGAAGATGACGTCGGGCTTGGGAAGGTCGGCGGCTTCGATGGGCCGCGATTTGGGCACGCGCTGGAAGGTGAGCAGGTAGCCTTTGCGCACGCCGTAGTCGGTGACGGGCAGCACATCGGGCCTGCCCATGCGGAAGATGAGCAGCATCTCGACCGTCCACGGGCCAATACCGCGCACCGCAGTGAGCCGCTCGACGATATCGGCGTCCGGCATTTTGAGAATGGCGGCATGCGACGGAACAGTTCCGTCCATGGTTTTCGCGGCGAGGTCGCGCAGAGCCTTGATCTTGTTGAACGAAACGCCTGCCGCGCGAAGGGGCTCATCGGGCGTATCGATGATTTGCTTCGGCGTAGGGTCGCCTCCGAAAAAAGCACGCACCCGCGCGTGGATGGCCGCCGCAGCTTTGCCATGCAGTTGCTGATAGAGGATGGACTCGAGCAGCGACTCGAACGGCGATGGTGCGGGATCGAGTTTCAGCGTAAACGGGCCGGCACGGTCGATGAGCGCGGCGAGTTTGGGATCGCGCTCGCGCAGATGCGCCAGCGCTTCCTCGGGATTGAAGGGGAGCTTGCGGCTGCGGCCATCGTGGATCATGGAAGGAGTGTATCGTAACGGGCAAGTCAGCGAGTTAGCGGGTCAGCAAGTTAACGGGGGCCCGAATGGTAAACTTCGAGCGGCTTTGTGTGTCGAGGAGATTGCGAAGATGAGACGGCGGGAATTTGTGAAAACAATAGCGGCTGCGAGCACGGGATTGCTTCTGCCGGGCACACGGCGGGCATGGAGCGCGGAGCAGCCGGTGCCGGACGCGAACGTGAAGCGCGTGCTGGTGATGTTCAAGTGCCACTTCGACGCCGGGTTCATCGACACCCAGTACAACGTAGTGCACAAGCGATATTTCGAGAAGTTTTTTCCGCAGGCGGTCGAGATTGCGCGCACCGCGAATGCCGGCGGCAAGCGGCGCTATGTGTGGACCACCGGCTCGTGGCTGCAGTTCGAGTATCTGGAGCAGGCCTCGGCGACAGATAAGAAGGTGATGGAAGAAGCGATCGCGCGCGGCGACATTGCGTGGCACGCGCTGCCCTTCAGCTGGCAGACCGAGCTGCTTACGCCTTCGATGATCGAAGGCTCCGTGGCGTTATCGCGCTCGCTCGATCAGCGGTATGGAAAGACGACGACGGGCGCCAAGATGACCGATGTGCCCGGCCACACGCGGGGCATCATTCCGCCGCTGGCGAAGCAGGGCGTGACATTCCTCGAGATTGGCGTCAACGGCGGATCGACGCCGGCCCAGTTGCCGCCGATTTTTCTGTGGAAGGATCCATCCGGCGCGAGCCTGACGATGATGTATCACCACGAGTACGGCGACGTAGCGGTGGTTCCCGGTTCCGATCTCGCGCTGGTGACCGAAGTGCGCGGCGACAACAGCGGCCCGCACACGCTGGACGAGATTGCAAAGATTCATGCCGACCTGGCGGCGCGGTTTCCGAACGCGGAGATTCGCGCAGCGAGCCTCTCGGAGATGGCGCAGGCTGTCGAGCCGTATCGCGACAAGCTGCCGGTAGTGACCGAGGAGATTGGCGACACGTGGATCTATGGATGCCCGAGTGATCCGCTGAAGGTGGCCCGGTATCGCGCGGTGTCGCGGCTGCGCGAGGAGTGGATTGCGCAGGGCAGCCTGCAGGTTGGCGATGCAACAGACCTGCAGCTGCTGCGTCATCTGCTGCTGGAGGCGGAGCACACCTGGGGAACCGACACGAAGACGTGGCTCGACTTCGACAACTACGAGCCGGCGGATCTTGAGAGGATGCTCGACACCAAGAACTACAAGGTGGTTGAGTTCAGCTGGATCGAGAAGCGGCAGGATCTGCTGGATGGCATCATGACGCTGCCGGAGGCCATGCGCGAAGAAGCGCAGCTTGCTGTAGCCGGTATGGCGGCGACGTGGCCGGTGATCTCTCCGAAGGCCGTGATGAATCCTGCGTCGAAGCCTATCGAGACGGAGCATTTTGTGATCGGAATTGACGCGAAGACGGGCGCGATCACGCAGTTGCGGAACAAGGCAACAGGGCGCGACTGGGCAGGCGAGAAGAATCCGCTGGCGCTGTTTACGTATCAGACGCTTTCCGCGGAAGATTATCAGCGGTTCATGGGAAGTTATCTGACAACGAAGGCGAGCTGGGCACTGAAGGATTTCGGCAAGCCAAACATCGAGCGGTTTGGCGCGCGCAGCCAGGAGTGGCAGGCTGCGTCGGCGGAAGTGCATGTAGAAGCGGCGGACTCGGAAGATCGCATTTTGATCGCGCTCAAGTTCAACGATGAAGAAGCATTCAACTCGGGGCGGGCAGCGTTTCCGCGTCATGCATTTGTCGAATTGCGACTGCCAAAGGCTGAGCCGGCAATTCACATCACGGTGTCGTGGTTCGGCAAGCCGGCGACGCGCATGCCGGAGGCGCTGTGGCTTACGTTCAGTCCCATCGTGAGCGATGCAAAGCAGTGGTCGCTCGACAAATCCGGCGAAGCAATATCGCCGTTCGACGTTGTGGCGTCAGGCAATCGGCACATGCATGGACTGCAGAAGGGATTTACTTATGCCGGAAACGAAGGGCACTTCGCCGTGGAGACGCTGGATGCGCCGGTGGCGGCGCTGGGTGAACGGAGCCCGCTCTATTTCTCGAATGAGCAGCCGGATCTGAGCAAGGGCATTCATTCCTGCCTGTTCAACAATGCGTGGGGCACCAATTACATCATGTGGTATGGCGAGGATGTGAAGGCGCGGTATGTGCTGCGAGCATGACGCGCGTTTCATTCTGAACGGCTGCCGCGAAATCGAATTGACGGCGCCGCTCGGGTCGCGTTGAGCGCTTGTAACATGGAGAGTAGAGCAACACGGAGCGGCGAAGCGATGAAGATGCGGCCCGGTACGCAGACCGGATTTCTGATGTGCGGCAAGGAGTGGACTGACGGTGAAGCGCTGGAAGTGCGCTCGCCGTGGGACCAGGGATTAGTGGGGCGCACCACGCTCGCGACGCGGGCTGATGCGCGCCAGGCGGTGAATCATGCAGTCGCCAGCATGCGGCGCACACGCGCGCTGCCGCGATGGAAGCGGCGCGAGATTCTGGAAGACGTGGCCGCTTCGCTCATCGAGCAGAAGGAGCGGTTTGCGCAGCTCATCGTGGCGGAAGCGGGAAAGCCGGTGCGGCTGGCGCGCGCGGAAGTGGATCGTGCGGTACTCACCTTCAAGACGGCTGCGGAAGAGGCCGCGCGGCTGGGCGGCGAGACGATTCCGCTGGATCTGACGGAAGGCAACGAGGGCCGCTGGGGGCTGGTGCAGCGCTTTCCCGTTGGGCCGGTGCTGGCAATTACTCCTTTCAATTTTCCGCTCAACCTGGTGGCGCACAAGGCTGCTCCGGCAATGGCCGCGGGTTGCCCGATTCTGATCAAGCCGGCGCCGCAGACTCCCTTCACCGCATTGGCGCTGGGCGAAGTGATTCTGAAAGCGGGCTGGCCCGAAGAGGCGCTGGCCGTGATGCCGCTGGACAACGCCGACACCGGCTGGCTCGCGGAGAAGGAAGAGCGCATCAAGCTGCTGAGCTTTACGGGATCGGCAAAGGTGGGCTGGGAGCTGAAAGCGCACTCCGGACGCAAGCGCGTGCTGCTGGAACTGGGTGGCAATGCGGCGCTGATTGTGCACAACGACTGGCCGGACCTGGATGATGCGGCCGCACGCACGGCGCGCGCGGCGTTCAGCTATGCGGGGCAATCCTGCATCAGCGTGCAGCGTGTGTTTGTCGCGCGGTCGGTGTTTCAGACCTTCCTGTGGAAGGTTGTGGAGGAGACGGCGAAGCTTGGAACGGGCGACCCATCAGAGGACGCGACGGAAGTGGGCCCGATGATTCGCTTGAGCGATGCAGAGCGCGTGGAAGCGTGGGTGAAGGAGGCTGTGGAGGGTGGCGCGAAGCTGGTGACCGGCGGCGAGCGCAATGGCTCGGTCGTAACGCCGACGATCCTCACCGCGACAGCGCCTGGAATGAAGGTGCGCGACGAAGAGATCTTCGGGCCGGTGATGGCAATCGAGCCTTATGACGATTTCGAACAGGCGCTAGCTGATGTGAACCGTTCGCGGTTTGGACTGCAGGCGGGATTGCTTACGCGCGATGCGGGCCGCATTCTTACCGCGTTTCGCGAACTCGAGGTCGGTGCTCTGATCGTGGGCGACACGCCAACCTGGAGGCTGGACCCCATGCCCTATGGTGGCGTGAAGGAATCAGGACTGGGGCGCGAAGGCCTTCGCTCGGCTATCGAAGAGATGACCGAGCCGCGCATGCTGGTGATGAGTGGGATCGGATAATCCGCGACGGCCGCGATGGAAAAGGAAGCGCCGGCGGCGCGCGTCTCGGGAAAACTGAGGGGGGCTCCGCACTCTTGTATGTGCTGCGCGTTGCAGTGCAGAGAATGAGCGGGAGTACGAGCGCGTTACTTGCCCTTCGACTTGGCACGCTGTGCCGCCCAGCGTTTGCGCTGCGCATCTGCGATGCGCTTGCGCGCCTCAGGACTCAACACTCGCTTCCGCCCCCTGGCAGCGGTCTTCTTTCCTTTCGTGGCAACCACGGAGCTGTTGCCTGCACTGGCCAGAAGAGAGCGCACACGAGTGAGTCGTGCAATTTCAGCATCAATTTGAGCGAGAATGTTGTCAGTCGACATAAGTGCAGGATAAATTAAGAAACTGGTTTTTGCACGAACGCTGAAAAAGATTCTTCAAAGTTATCAGCCAGATAAAATGATTCGTTCGTTGTACTGATGATTTCTCAAGACTTGAATAGCTAACTACGTTTCACTCTCACTCTTCTTTACTTATTCGCATTCCACGGCCACTTATCGCGATTTCTGAGCTGCCGGACAGGGGTGGCTTTCTTCCAGTGTTGCGCGAGATAGGTCGCGTGTGTTTCGTCAGTTCCCAGCGGTATGTGACCCTCAGTTGCGAAACGTGGTTCAGCATGGGCGATTGATGGTGGCAAATGTTTGCCTGCTGCTCCTCATCGTGACATTCTGCTCAACGCTCAAGACAGTGGCAATGCGGATACCAAGTGAGAATCCGCACGAGTTGCAGAATAGAATCGCAGTAGAGCGCTCCCTTGTTTATGTCTTCATCTGGCGTGCGCCTTACATGCCGAGAAACTGCACATGCACATACGTGCCGAGGCGAACATTGTAAGCAAGATACCAGCCCACATGATCAGGGTCTTCGTAGATCACGATGTCATCCGAGTCCCAGTTCCAGCCGTCGCAGAATCCTACATCAAACGGTGCGACACTCCAATACCAGCCGTTGAACCAGAAACGGCCCGGGCCGCCGCCGGCGAGATGCCACACGTGGTGGGGGCCAAAGCCGCCCGTAAAGTGGCCATGCTCCCAGGGATGGTCCAGGCGGTAATGCGGATCGTTGGGACCGGTGTCGTGACCGACCCATGCATGGCCGTCGACGTGTGGCGCAGTGGGATGGCCGGGATGATCGCTGAAGTTATGTTGCGGTTCGTAGGTGTGGGGCGCGCCATGAAAGGGGGTGGGGCCGTGGGACGGAGGGTGCGCTGGACCATGCTGCACCGGACGCTGGGCGAATACCAGCACCGAGAAAGAAAGCAGGAGTGTGAAAACAAGCTGTGTAGGACGCATGAGATTCCTCCCCTTGAGAACTGTGGCGCGGGCTAGTGCTGCGGAGCACGCGTGCGACTCGATGGAAGCGCACGATGAGCGCGACCAAGCCGACGCAGGAGTGCGCGGCGCAAAGGTTCGCTGCGCCCGTTCTGCAGAGACATCCTAACCCCGGTAGACGGTGCCGGCGGAGAAAAGTTGCGCTCCAGCTAATTCAAGCCAAATTCTTTTCAGGCATTTACGGTTGCTGGAGCACGGCGCCAGGCGTAGAGCGGGAAGCCGTTCGCCAACTCGGCAACTTCGCCGCGAATACGGTTGAGCGCAGCCTCGTCGTTGCGCTGCTCGAGCGCCCTGGTGATCCAGGTGGCGATCTGCCGCATCTCGGGCTCCTTCATGCCGCGCGTCGTGAGTGCCGGCGTGCCCACCCGAATGCCGGAGGGTTTGAGCGGCGGGTTGGTGTCCCAGGGAATCGAATTTTTGTTGACCGTGATGCCTGCCTTGCCGAGCGCCACCTCGGCCTCGGCGCCGTTGATTCCCTTCTCGAAGACATTGACCAGCATGAGGTGATTGTCCGTGCCGCCGGAGACGAGACGGAAGCCCGCCGCCTGCAGAGCCTCAGCAAGCGCCTGCGCGTTGGCGACGATCTGCGCGGCGTAGGCGCGGAATTCCGGCCGCAATGCCTCGGCCAGCGCTACGGCCTTTGCGGCGACGATATGCACCAGCGGGCCGCCCTGCTGGCCGGGGAAGACGGCCTTGTCGATCTCCTTCGCGAGATCAACCTCTCCAACCTTGGCAGCGGAGATGATGAGGCCGGCGCGAGGTCCGCGGAGGGTCTTGTGCGTGGTGGTGGTGGTGATGTGCGCGTGCGGCACGGGAGATGGGTGCACGCCGCCGGCGACGAGGCCGGCGATGTGGGCCATGTCGAAGATATAGTAGGCGCCGACTTTATCGGCGATCTGGCGCATGCGAGCGAAATCCCACAGGCGCGGATAGGCGCTGGCGCCGCCGATGATGGCCTTGGGTTTCTCGCGCAGGGCGGTCGCTTCGAGCTCGTCGTAGTCGATGGTCTCGGTGTCGCGGCGGACGTGGTAAAAAGTGGTGCGATAGAGCTTGCCGCTAAAACTTAATTTGTGCCCGTGCGTGAGATGGCCGCCGTGCGAAAGATCGAGGCCCAGAATCGTGTCGCCGGGCTGAAGGACAGCGGCATAGGCTGAGGCGTTGGCCTGTGAGCCAGAGTGGGGCTGCACATTGATGTGCTCGCCGCCGAAGAGCTGGCGGGCACGATCGCGGGCGAGATTCTCGACAATGTCTGCGTACTCGCAGCCGCCGTAATAGCGACGGCCGGGATAGCCTTCCGCGTATTTGTTGGTGAAGACGGAACCGGCCGCCTCCAGCACCGCTTCGGAGACGAAGTTTTCGCTGGCGATCATCTCCAGCCCCTCGTGCTGGCGGAGCGTTTCCTGATCAATGGCGGCGGCGATTTCTGGATCGGCCTGGGCGAGCGAGAGCGGCATGCGGTCAGTCATGAGAGAATTTTACGGCAAAACCCGAGGACCGCGTCTGAATCCCGACCGAGACGGATTCGACCTATCTCCAAACACAAAACCCGGACGGGAGATCTCGACCGGGACAGGCTGCATTCACCTACGAGGTCATAGAGCGGGTTGAACTTCGATCGGACATCGAACCGCAGAGCGATTTGGCCGAAGCGGCGGGCAGATGATGCCGAGCGACGTCAGATACGACGCACGCCCCCGGGGCCGCATGCGTAGACTGGAAGCGCCAAGCTTTTGGCGTGGAGTGTATGTGAGCTGGCGAAGACATCGCTCTCTCTTTGTTCTGTTATTGGGCGCAGGAATGCTGCGTGCGGCGGCGCAAACTGCAACTGTCGATCCGGGTGTGTTGGCGAAAGCGAGTGGCGGCGAGCCGGCGGCGCAAGTGCAAGCGGGTGAGAGCTGCGCAGCACAACATGATTTGGCGCAGGCTGCGGCATGGTACAGGAAAGCGGCTGATCAAAAGTATATCGAAGGCGAGATGCATCTTGCGGCGTTGTATCGCGACGGAGGCAAGGGCTTTGCGCGCGACATGGCGCAGGCGGCTGCGTGGTATCGCAAGGCAGCGGACCAGGGAGATCCGACGGCACAGGGAACGTTGGGCATTTTGTACACGCTGGGCCAGGGAGTGGAGCGCAGCGATGTGGAGGCTTATTTCTGGCTCGATCTCGCCGCTTCGGTGACGAGTGGGCACCAGGCGCAGTACGCTGCGAACCGGCAGGTGGTGGGCACGCGCATTACCGCCGATGAGCTGGCCGATGTGCAAGATCGCGAGGCAAAGTGGAAGGCCGCGCATCCAAGGCCGGAATCGGCCCAGTAAGCAGCGCACAAAGCACTTGAGCGCAGAGACTTTTGCGCAATAGAGAATCGTCTTGCACGCTGCGGTTACTTCGGGGATGCACATCTTTTTGGCATCGTTTGCAACTTTCCAATTTCCATGGGGTTTGGTTCGACAACGGGCTAAGATTCGAATCACGCTCCGGGGAGAGACGATATGCGACGGACATTCTTTACGCTTGCGGCGGCCGCCTTGATTGCTACGGGTTCGGCCATTGCTCAACAGAGCCAACCCACACAGCCGGCCAATTCGGCGCAGTCTGGAAAGACGGTGAATGACCGCCGCGAGAATCAGCAGGACCGCATCGCCAACGGCGTGCAATCAGGCCAGCTCACCGCGGGAGAGACCAAGAACCTTGAAGGACGCGAAGCCAATGTGAATCGCGAGGTCAAGGATGACCGCGAGGCGAATGGCGGCAAGCTCACGCAGCAGGAACGCCAGCAGGTGAACCGGCAGCAGAACCATCTGAGCCATTCCATCTACAACGACAAGCACAACGCCGCGCAGGGGCACTACGGCAATAACGAGGTTGGCCAGCGCCGCGAGAACCAGCAAGACCGCATCGCGAACGGCATCCGTAGTGGCTCGATGACAGCGGGTGAGGCGGCGCGGACGGAGAATCGCGAGCAGGGCATTAACCAGCAGGTTCGCGCAGACCGCGCAGCCAACGGCGGTAAACTGACCGGCGGAGAAAAACAGCAGATCAACCGCGAACAGAATGGCGCGAGCCGGCAGATCTATCGGCAAAAACACAACGGAAGGAATGCGCCGAAATAAAGTAAATAGAAAATAGAGTTCTTCTGCAGATGTTTTGTGGTGTGTGGCGCGGATGCCGAATTGCATTCGCGCCTTTTTTCTTGTGCGCACGCAGGAGCAGACGGAGGCTTTATCGTGCAGCTTGTGTGGCGACTCCCGTCGACGATGCGGCGAGTGTCTGCTCCTTGACGCCCACGATGTGGCCGTTCTTTGTGTTGACGAGAAAGACTACGAGACGGAGTGGAATACCGGTTTTCTCTGCAGCGATCAGGTTGGACCCGGATAACACGAGCGGCTGGCCGTCCGCGTGGCCCTTGCCAAAATCCTTCAACACCCGCACCACGGCGACGTGGTGCAAAGTGCGGCCGGCGTTTTCTCCGCGAGCCACCTGCGTGGTGGTTGCATCCTCCGCGAGGGCGGCTACAAGAGTGGAATGCGTGTCATCCGCGCGCACAGAAAAAGCGACGGAGCCATCGGCTGCCTGATGTGCACCTTCAATCGCAACGTTCATCTTGGGAGTGGACGCAGCGCTAGCCACCGCATGGCTCAGTTTCGCGGAGTCGTTACCTACGAACTGCTGCGCGCCATCGACAACGGCCTGCGGCGTGTACACATCGTTGAGGAAAAACTGGCGCGCGTACTGCTGCTGCCGTTCATCGATCTGGTCGAACGAGAAGGGATCGCGCCAGCCCTCATGATTCCAATAGGTCACGTGCTCGCTGAGCACGATGGCCTGCGCGCCGGGGATGGGCTGTTGCGTATCGAGCTGGCCGAGCAGCGCATCGGCGGGAGGACAATCAGAACAGCCTTCGGAGGTAAACAGTTCGACGAGAACCGGCTGGCGCGCCTGGCCGTAGACTGCCGCGCGCAGGGCGTTCATACCCATAAGGCCGATGAACGCGACCCGCGCGACGTTGACGGTGCGGAACATATCCGCCTAATAGGATGGTGCAAGTTCAGGATAGTTACAAGGGAATTCACGGATTGCTGCGGGATCAACAGCATGGAGCTAAGGGCGCCGGCAATCCGCTATTCTAGCGTCAATGCAAATCTCGGTGCGAATCCCGGAGCGAATCTCGACGCCGGTTCTGCGTGCTCTGCTCCCGCGCCGGCTGCTTGCCGTTCTTTTCCTGCTGCCGATCTTGGCTCTTTCTGCTGCGGCTTCTCCCGTAACTCTGACGCCCGCGGTCGTGGAGGCTGGATCGCCGGAGCTGATTCGCGTAGCGGCGCCCGATGCGGCGAGTGTCGAGGGCGACTGGATGGGTAACAAGCTGGAGTTCTTTCGCGGGCGCGACGGGCGCACGTGGCTTGCGCTCGCCGGCGTCGACGTGGAAGCAGCGGTCGGTCCTTCTACTCTTCGGATTCGCTTAAAGGCAAATGGCGGCGCGGAGCGGGACACAAGCCAAACGGTGGACATACATGAAGCGCACTACAGGACTGGCACACTTTCTGTCGCGCCGAAGTTTGTGGAGCCTGCACCGGAAGCAATGACGGAGATCCGCGCCGAAATTGCACTCAAAGAGAAGGTGTTCGCAGCGAGCGCGCCGGAGCCCTTGTGGAGCGGCGATTTTCGCGCGCCGGTGACCTCTCCGCCGACTGACAGCTTTGGCACGCGCCGCACCTTCAACGGCAAGCTGGCGAGCGTGCACAAAGGCATGGATTTTCGCGCACACAGCGGTACGCCGGTGCGTGCCGGAAACAGCGGCGTCGTGGTGCTGGCGCGGCCGCTCTACTTTGAAGGCAATTGCGTGGTGATCGATCACGGCATGGGGCTATATACGCTCTCCATGCATCTGAGCCGGTTCGATGTCCACGAGGGCGACCACGTAATGAAGGGCCAGCGCATCGGGCTCAGCGGCGCGACCGGGCGTGTGACTGGGCCGCATCTGCACTGGGCGGTGCGCTGGGAGAACGCATATCTCGATCCGGCGAAGCTGCTGAAGTTGAATTTGAGCGGGGCGCGCTAACGCGAGACTGCCTCTTCTTCGATCGCACGTGCGTGGGTGGAAGATGTCGACAGCCCTGCAGCCTTTTCCCTACGCAGCTCTTTGAAGGCGCGATAGACAAACCAGCCCATATACCAGCCGTCGAGGTATTTGTAGGGCGTTTCGCCGGTGGTGTAGTGGCCGCAGGGCAGCACGCGGGGCTCGAAGCGCACGCCATTCTGGCGGAAGGCATCGACGACCTGCAACGAGTATTGGCGGGGAAAGGTCAGATCGTAGTCGGCATAGATGAGCAGACAGTTCTTGCCGGCGGCGTGGCCATCGGGACCGAGAAACTTCTCGTAATAGCTGACCGGGCTGATGGCGGACCACAGCGCACAGAGGCGCTGTTGCGTGAGACCGGCCTGCTCGAGCCCCTCGCGGATGTGGCGCGTGCTTTGCCCGGCCCAGACAACGTCGCCAAAAGCCGTGGAGGCGTGATTGAAGGCATTCACGCGCAGCCGCGGATCGTGGGCGGTGGCGAGGAATGCATAGCAGGAGCCGAGGCTGGTACCGAGCACGCCGAAGTGCTCGTAGCCCTGGTCCTCAAGCCAGTCAAGGCAGCAGCGGATGTCGACGACGGCCTGGCGGCAGGCGGAGATGGTGCGGCCGATGTTCGCGCTCACGGCGTAATCAGATCGCTCGAGCTCGGCGGGACGGCGGATGTCGTGGTAGGGCTTGGAGAGCCGCAGCGCGGAAATGCCCATTCGATTGAAGACAGCGCAGAGCGCGTTGTGGCTGAAGGCGTCGGCGTTCCACTGCGGCAGCACAACAATGGCCTGCTTGGGGCGCGCGGGGTCTTTGTGCGCCGGCGCTGGATACCAGCGCGCGTTGACCATGTCGTTTTCCGGATAGGGCGTGCGTTCCGGCGAGGTAAAGCGGAGAAACTGCACCTTTTCTGCTTTGCCGTCGGCGATCTGCTGGCGGAGAATCGCATCGTGGGCGAGCGTTTCAGGCCGAACGTTAGTGGGGTAGAGCTCGGGATAGCGCTCTTCGAGCCAGTAGTCCGTAGGCCGCTCGTAGCCGAAGAACTTGTCGCTGTGGCGGATGAGGAGCCGGTTGATCTGGATCATTGCGGCTTCGGCTGCGGCAGGATCGCGCTCAATCTCAGGGCCGGGTAGGACGGAAGCGAAGCCCTGTGAGGCAAGAAAAGGCGCGAGCCAGTCGAAGCCCCACTCCAGCGGACGCACCACGCGATTTTCGTCGCGCGTGGTCAGCCGCGTCTCCCAGTCATACATCCAGCGCGCGTATCGGCTTTTCAACATCTCTGCTTCAAGTTTATCAATGGCACCAGAACGGCGGCACCGGAACGGCGCGCTGGAGCCGGGGATTCAGGCCCGGCCGGCTGCGCGCTTCAGTGCTAAATAATCAGCCGTGAACCAGCTCAGGCTGAGCAGCAGAATGATGGCGATAATGCCCTGTGAGATGGCGCAGTAGAGACACCAGACTCCGAGGCCGTACTCCTCGATCATGGAAAGCCGGAAGGCGAAGAGGAATCCGAGGGCGGCGCAGAGAAAGGTGAGGAACCGCCAGCGAGCGAAGCCGAAGCCGCCGAGCACCAGATACCCCAAGATGCCGATCGCGGCGACCGGGATTGGTCCGAGCATGGCAAAAGAACTGTGGTTCACAATGCCGCAGTCCCACTTTGCGTTGATGGAGCAAGGCTCCGTGCCGGTAACGTAGTGGACACGCAGAGCGAGCACCGACACGATGGCGCCGGCGAGAGCGAGGGCGAGAATGACATATCGCATCGAGAAGATTGTATCGAAGCGGACCGGCTGCAGCGATGTGCCCAGCCTCACGCGGTTTGAGCGACGCTGAGGCGGGCAATGTCAGTAGGATTGATTTATGGGGGACGAGGGCAAGCAGGCTGGTTGCGGTGGGCGCCGGGTTGCGTTCTTTGGCGGCAGCTTCGATCCGCCGCACCGTGGGCATCTGGCTGTGGCGCGCGCGGCGCGGATGGCGCTGGGCCTGGACACCGTGCTGTTTGCACCGGTGGGGGCGCAGCCGCTCAAGCAGGCCGGCGCAACGGCGAGCTTCGAAGACCGGCTGGCGATGACGCAGTTGGCGATTGCAGGAGAGCCCGGCATGGAGATTTCGCTGGCAGACGCGCCGATGACCGGCGGCGGGCCGAACTACACGCTGGAGACGCTGGAGCGTCTGCGTGCGGAGCTTGGCCCCGGATGCGCGCTGTTCTTCCTCATGGGGGCAGACTCGTTCTTCGGGCTACGCAAATGGCATCGCGCCGCGGAAATTCCCTTCGCTGCCCCTCTGATCGTCGCGTCGCGGCCGGGCCAGTGGCTGGAGGGCGTGAAGGCCGCGCTGCCGCAGGGATTGACGTTGGAAGAGTGTGCCGATAGCCAAAGGGCGGCGCAGGATGCCGTGGAGGTGCGCGAATTCCTGCTCAGGAACCCGGCGGGCAGGTGCGCGAATTTCTACCTGCTGCCGGGACTCGACATCCGCATCAGCGCCTCGGAGATTCGCGAACGGCTGCATGCGGCGCCGGATGCCGCCGGCATGTGCGCGTGGTTGCCGGATGCTGTGGCCGGGTATGTGCAGGCCCATGGCCTATACCGATAATTTACTGCCGGCCCGCAACGCGCTACGATGGTGGATTGGAGAGCCTTCCCGACGCATGAACCCAACCCAAGCGCAACCCCACCCGCGCATTCAACCCCAAACCCGCATCCTGGTACAGGCCGCAGCCGCCGTTTGCGAAGACAAAAAAGGGCAGGACACCCGGATTTTGGAGCTCGATCCAGCCGATTCGGGCCTTTCCGATTTTTTCCTGGTCACCTCGGCCAGTAATGACCGTCAGGCTGTGGCAATTGCCGACGAGATCGAACTGCGGCTCAAACGCGACTTCGGCGTCTACGCGCACTCCGTGGAAGGCCGCCGGCAAGGCGAGTGGATTCTGCTCGACTACGTGGACTTCGTGGTGCACGTGTTTCTCGCCCAGCGGCGCGCATTCTATGACATCGAGCGCCTGCGCAAATCCGCGCGGCCCATGACGCCCGCGGAGTTCGACGAGGAGCTGAAGGCGGCACTCAAAGAGAAGACGCGTGCGGCCAGAGATAGAGCCGACGGCATAGCCGCAAAAGCAACACCGAAGAAGACAACGAAGAAGGCGCCGGCCAAAACCAAGCAGGCTGCGGTGAAAAAGACGGCGGTCAAAAAAGCTGCGAGTGGCAAGGCAAAGGCAAAGAAATAGCACGACTCGATCCGAAAATTGAGACGAGAAAAGGGGAACCGGAATAGCGGTTCCCCTTTCGTTCTTGAATGGGTTAATTGGAGCTTAGAAGGTGTAGCGTGCTCCGATGCGAATGGTTCGCGCGTTTTGATAGAGGTACGGCTTGGAATACTGCGAGTTCAAGACCACACCATCTTTGTTGACAATGGATTGTGGGTTGTACCCGGTCTCAGCCGCCTGATAGAGTGCTGCGCCAGAACTGAGGTTCTGTCCGCCAGGATTCAGCGAGGCGCTAAAGTTCATTGAGTCGAGACTGCCCCAATACGACGTGACGGCACGCTGATTCCACAAATTGAGAGCGGTGCCTTCAAACCGGATTGCTTCGTGGTCACCCGTCTTGATGGAATGGGCAACATTGAAATCGGTCTGCGTGAACCACGGTGCGCGGCGGGCATACGGCGTACCGAGCGTAAGATTTCCAGCTCCGTCCGTGGTTACGTTAGACCATTGGCCGCGGCCAAAAATGTATACGGACTCGTATGGTTCGCTGGCGTTCTGGCCGTGGAAGAGATCGATATACGAGCTCTGCGGACTACCCTGCAGAAATTGCTGAAAGAGTCCGAAGGTCGTGGCCTGGCTTCTCCACCAGTTGAGCGTGTAGGTGCCATAACCCTTGATAACGCTGGGACGGTCAGTTGGCATCGGGCCGGCGTTCGATTTGCCATTCGCGCCAAAGTAGTAGAACGGCTCGTCAAAGGCGCGGGTCGTGTCCGGTGAGTTGCGGCCCGTGGTACCACCGTCCGTTTGATCGGTCGTCGTCAGGCCAGGATAGTTGCCCCACAGGCTGCTGTAGGTGTAGCTGAACATGCCGCTCCAGCCGCGCTTGGGACTCAGCGTAAGGCGGAGTTCCAAACCATCGTAGTTGCGGATTGCCTTGGGCATCGGCGGGCACGACGGGCAGGTGCCGAAGGACAGTCCGTAGGCAGCATCGAGCGGGCCGTTGAATTGATATTCCTCATTCTGGATGCCGAAGGATTGGCCCAGAGAGGCCAGATAACTGGCATAGCCGTCGAGGGTGGAGTTGACGCCCTCGCCGGGGTTGACGACGGTATAGATCTCGCCCCAGAACGGGTCGGCGAGCGCAGCATCTTCGATCACATGGTCGAGGCGGCGGCGATCGTAGCGCGCTTCAAAGGCGAGGTTGGGCCTGATCTGGTAGTCCCATCCGGCCACATATTCATGCTGGCGATACGGCTTGACGCCAGGTGCAACCGGCTCCCATGGACGGAAGTTGGTGTTCTCTATCAGCGTGACGCCGGTCCCGGCATCGGTCAGGACTTCTGGAACCTTGCTGGTGCTGAAGTTGGCTCCCGTGGTGGGTGATGCGGTGGGGCAGGCCCGATTGTTCTTGAAGACGAGAGGAATGTTCAGATCTGCAGTGCTGAAGCCTGCCGAGGTCCCGTCCGGACCAATAGGATAGGAGCAGTCTTCGTAAGCCTGTGCGCCCCACGAGGTCTGTGCAAGCAACAGCTTCATCACGTCGTTGACCACGCCATAGCTGCCGAAGATCTTCATCTTTCCGGTGCGGGTGGGATCCCATGCAGCGCCCAGCCGCGGCGCGACCTTATCACTCCAGGGAAAGTTAATGGCGCTGACCTTAATGCCGCCTGGCGCCGGGAGGGTCTCATGCTCGATACGGAGACCGACGTCGAAGGTGAGGCCCTTGCCCACGTTCCACGAATCCTGAACGTAGAGGGCATGGTTCCAGTCAGAGGCCGGAGTAGGCGCCCCCGTTGGACCCTCGAGGATGGTCGCGAAGTCCTGAACCGTCAGGTAGCCATACTGGCCGGCGCAATTCCCACTGGGGTACTCATTCCCGAGCGAGGTGCAATTGGCTATGCCTGTCGACGTGAACGGGAAGTAGCTCTGCGAGCTGCCAATGTAGGGAAACGCCAGGGGTACGTTTCCGTTTTGGTTGATGACATTGACCAGGTGATTGAGCTGATAGCCAAACTTGAAGTTGTGGGTACCCCACCAGCCGCCTTTGAAGAAGGCGAAATCCTGGTTGAATTGGTAGTGCTTGTCGGCGTCGACCAGAGTGTAGCTTGAGTCGTAGGCCTGGGTGTTGAAGCCGGTGTCTTGTTGAAGTGCGGTTGGCACCGCGCCTGCGCCAGCGGTATTGTCCGACACGCCCACGCTCGAACTCAGCCATTGAAGATCGGCTCCCGAAGTCGGCCATCCGCGGTCGTGGTAGTTGTCAAAGAAGTAGCCGTAGCGGGTTGTGGAGACCAGCTTCTGGGTGAGAGAGATGTCAGCGCCGACGTTGAAGGTGGCATCCGGGGCCGACCAGCCGTTACCATGCGAAAACTGCGACAGTGGCCTCAGCGTGGAGGTATTCACGATGCCGGCCTGGGTGGGTGTCGGATCGGATATGGGGAAGGAACTTCCTGCTTCCCTCGCATACTGGTATAGCCAGGAGCCATACACGCGGATTCTATCGGTCAGCGCTGCGTCAAGGCGCGCGTAGGTGTAATACGTCTGCCTGTCCTGGGTGAAGTACTGATTGCCGGCGCTGTTGTCATTGGCGCCGAAGTTTACGGTTTCAGCCTGGTCGTTATACAGCGGATTGAACCCCGCGACGAACCACAAACGATCCTTGAAGATCGGTCCGCCAACCAGCACGCCAGGCTGAAGCGTGCGAAAGTGGGGCTTTTGTCCTGAATAGAGCTGATAGGCGGGATCCTGGCGGAGCGCTGCTGTATCTGTACCGGTCTGGGTTGGGTCATACCGCAAATAGGTGCTGTTGGGATTGCCGTCGGTTCCAGAGGATTCATAGGTGCCGAAGACCTCACCATGGAACTCGTTGCCGCCCTTCTTCAGCACGACGTTGACGACGCCGCCCAGCGCGCCGCCGTACTCCGCCGGTACGCCGGATGTGGTCAATTGTTCGTCCTGAATGAAATCCATCGGGACGTTCGCCTTCGAGTAGCCGCCGGAGATATTCTCGGTGTCCTGGCCCTCGACGAGATAGCTGCTCTCAGAATCGGCTGCGCCGCCGATGGAGTAGCCAAAGTTAAGACCGTTGCCGCTGCTGCCCGGCATGGATCCGCCCGTGCCGCCTGTGCCGCGGCCGTTCTGCGACATACCGGAAAGGGGTTCGTCGCGCGCCATCGGAGCGAATTGAATCACCGATTGGTAGGTGATGCCCGTGGGAAGATTCTGCAGCGTCTGATTGTTCAGGTTGGTCATATTCTGCGTGGTGGTGACGTCGATCACCGGCGCCGCCGCGGTCACTTCAACAGTTGTCGCTTCCGCGCCAACCTGCAAAGCGATGTCGACCGAAGGCAGATGGCCGGCTTCAATCGCCAGTCCTCCCTGCTTATAGCCCTTGAATCCCTGAGCGGTGACAGTGATCGTGTAGGTGCCTGGCGGAAGATTGGCGAACCGGTAGTAGCCGCTGGAATCCGTAACAAGCTCCTTGGTGCCTACAAGCGATGTGCCCTCAAGGACGACTTTCGCTCGGGGCACAACTGCCCCTGAGGCATCCTTCACAGTGCCTTGCAGGCCTCCAGTGGTCTCTTGGGCAAAAGCCGATTGCTGCACCGGCAGCACCGCATAGCCAAATGCAAAGGCCAGAAGAACGGCCAAAGCCGGAATGTGCAACTTGTAGAAACGCATCGTCGTTCCTCCAGGATGGGTAGATGGAGCGTAAGTCAGGAAACTTATGCTTGCTGATCGCGGTCTCGGTGCTAGTAGGCCGATCCACTTGCCACGGTGTGAACTAGGCATCAGGGACAGGTAACATGCGGCACCCTGCTACGAGCTTCAAAAGGCGAATTCCTGAGCGAATGTCCCTGGTTCCTCGCGCTGAAGCAAAAGCGGAGCAGACGTATGTTGCTGTTGCACGGATGCATGAAGC
Source organism: Occallatibacter sp. (assembly GCA_035508375.1). GTDB lineage: Bacteria > Acidobacteriota > Terriglobia > Terriglobales > Acidobacteriaceae > Telmatobacter. Next base: position 32,747 of record DATJNF010000068.1, read on the forward strand.
GTGCCATTGGGAAGGCAGCGACAAAGTAATCGCTTCTGGTTGAAAACAAATTACCTTTTAGAAGTACTTCTGTTGCAGCTTTGATCTAAAATCTATGAATTTTTGTAAAATGTGGTAGCTATATATGCATTTTGGATGACGCAGCGGCGTCTGTGTCCAACAGAAACCGCCGCCGCTCGTCGAGGCAGGCAAGATCGTCCCAAAGGCGATGCCTCGGGCCGGGTGTCCACACATAGGGAAACTAGGGGTTTCGCATTTAACGCGCCCGTGGCGGGCATCACTGCTTGACGTTTGCGGCCAGGGTTCGCACTTCCCGTGCGCGCGCCGTGTTTCCACTGGCCTCATAAGCGTCCGCGAGAGCCCGATAGAGATCGGCGTTCGGCGGCTGCAAGGCGACTTGGGCCTCCAGCAGATGCTCGGTGCCTTTCGGATTGCCCATCTTGTTCAGAGCCCGAGCGATAGCCAGCAGAGTGGCCGGATTTGCAGCCACCTTGTTCAATACCGTGAGTTGACCGAGAGCGGCGAGCCGCTCGGTTTGTCCGTCACGATCGAGCATCGCTGCAAGCCGGTACAAGGGACGCATCCCCGCAGAGCCATCGGCCAGAGACCGGTCAAAGGCAGCCTCCGCAAGCGCATCCTCGCCCTCCGCTGCGGCCGCGAGACCGTGTTTGTAGTCGTCGAGAGCTACTCCTCCCGCACTCTCAGGACCGTATGCCGTCCAAAGGTCGACATACTCGGTGACGGGGAGCACCCTGAGGTTCAATGTGGCGTAGGCGGTTTGGTGCTCTTCCAGCCGATTCGCGCTGATGACCACCTGGTAGAAACCGGGCGCCAGCGTGGAGGTATCAAGCGTGTGGCCCGTCAGCAGGTTTCCGGCTGCGTCCCTGTTGTCGGCGTCGATGTCTTCATCTTCCACGGTCCTCTGGTCGGTGGGGCTGGCGATCGATCCGAAGACGTAGTGCAGATGAATCTTTTCGGAGGTAGCTGCAACGGCTGCGCTAGTCTTCGGGTCCAGCCATAACTGAAAGACGAGAGGCAGGCGGTCCCCCTGGCGCAGAAACACGCTACCCGCGCCATGGGGGGTGAAGCGGTAATGCGAGGCGCTGAAGGGGAGATCGCCGCGGGCGTCTGGCACAGCGGCGGGCATAGTGTAGGCCACCACACTGGAGATCGCCACGCTATCGGCCTTCACGGCGGGCATGGTTACGGTGGCCTGCTGCCGCATTGCAACTTCATTGAGATTGTTGGTCAGCGTGGTGACCAGACGATACGTGCCCGGGGCTAAAGGCAGCCGACCTTCCGCACCGAATCGTTTCTTCTTGGCGACCTCGACCTGTGCCGCTGTAAGCTTCCCGGTGAGTTCGTCCTGCTGATCGTAGACAGGTTTTCCCGCCGCCGTCAGGATGTCTGTCCGCAGGGTCAGGTTATAGTAGCCGCTTCCATCCGGCTGGGTCTTTACCAGATTCGGATCCGGATATTGCATGCTGAGCAGATAGCTGAGAGTGAGCTGGCCGCGGTCATCGCGAAATGTTGCGTAGCTGAAGTTCGTATCCTGGCCCGGCAGGAACAGGCTCATCGTCACATGTTCCCGCGCCCGGTTCACTTCGAGCTGCTCCTTGGTGATCGGGTTATCCGGCAGGCCTTGAATCTCGCTGAGCAGCAGATCGGACGAGAGGCTCGGATCATACTCATCCAGACTGACGTCCTCTCCTGGAATCAGGCTGATCGCCGTTGTGGCAACCTCATCGCCGAGGGACTTGCGCAGGATATCCAGGCTCTTCTTCTGGTCGTTGAGTGCCTCCAGCGAAGAGACCAGGTGGGCGGGTCCGTCGGATCTCGGTGAGTAGAGCGTGTATGGCTCACCTGCGCTTCGCTTGAAGAAGAGGAGGTTGAAGAACGCGGGTAAAGCAAGGCTGGGACTCTGATAAAACCAGATCTCGATCGGCCTCACGTTGCGGGCAGCGGCGTACGTCTCTATCTGTTGCGGCGCACCGAGGGTGATGTAGATTCTTCCCTGATCGGTGCGCCAGCCGTTCTGCAGTCCAATACTGCCGAAGTGCTCGTTCGCGTAGGCAAGCCGGCGGTAGTGTTCATCTTTATAGGAATTCGTTTCGGAGCCGGGATTAGGGTTCCGGATCTTCCAGAATGTCGTGATGAAATCGTCGCGCTCAGCGTCATTCTCGAGAGATAGAAAGTGCTTCCGCTCATCGCTGGTGATGATGTAGGTCACCTCCTCGTTCACCCATTGCCGATAACGAGGGGGCAAATCACGGGCG
>DATJNF010000069.1:0-23152 GCA_035508375.1 Occallatibacter sp.
CAGGCCGTAGCGTTCTCCGCGCTCGATCTCGATGTGCACCTGGAGCCGGCGGCGCAGCAGATGGCCGTGCGGGCTTTGCTGACAGTGCGCAATGACGGGAAAACCCCGCTCAAGCACATCCCGCTGCAGATTTCGTCCTCCCTCAACTGGGAGCGGATTCGCGTGGGCGGGCATGACGTGCCGTTCCAGGTCTCTACGCTCAATTCCGATGCGGACCACACCGGACAGCTGCATGAGGCGGCCGTTCCTTTTGCGCAGCCGCTTGCGCCGGGCGCGTCGGTTGTGATCGATGCGACTTACTCCGGCACGATTGTGCCGAGCGCCCAGCGGCTTGTGGCCCTGGGCATGCCGGAAGACCAAGCACTGCGCTCAGACTGGGACGAGATCGGCACGGAGTTCACAGGGCTACGGGGCTTTGGCAACGTCGTCTGGTATCCGGTGGCGAGCGTACCTGCGGTGCTGGGCATGTCAGAAGCCACGTCCACGCTGCACTGGCAGGCAGCCGGCGCGGCCAACGTCGATAGCGCGCGGCTCTTCGACGAGATCGGCGAGCACAAGCTGCGCCTCGAAGGGGCGCACTTCAAGCTGCGGGTCACCGACGAGTTTCCGCGCGGGCAGGCGCCAACTGTGGCCGTGATCAACGGCGAGTCTGTGCCGCTCAACGTGACAAACGGGACGGATGAAGTGCCCGGCGTGGCCACGGCGGCGCTGGAGAGCGAGACCCTCGGATTCGAGGCGCCGAGTCTGTTTGTGGCGATCCGCAAGCCGGTGCAGGCGACGGATGCGACGCTCTGGACGCAGCCCGGAGAAGAGACCGCCGTCACGAGCTGGACGGCGGCGGACACGGCGGTGATGCCGTTCGTGCAGGGCTGGCTGGGGCAGCATCCGCGCTCGCAGCTGACGATTCTCGATCTGCCGGATGAGGGCGACGCGCCCTTTGAGAGCGCTGCACTGCTGGCGGCGCCCATCCGCCAGGCCGCGGCCGATCAGCTCGATGATGTGATGATCCACTCACTGACGCACGCCTTTCTGTGCACGGGTACGCAGACGCCGCCGGCCTGGCTCGACGAGGGCGTGGCGCGGTTCATGGGCACACTGTGGCTGGAGAAACAGGCAGGACGCACCAAGGCTCTTGAGTCGCTCGAAGCCGATCGCCAGGCGCTGGCGCTGGCGGAGCCTTCCAGTCCCGGTGAAAGTGCCGGGCAGCCGCTGCGGCAGGCGATTGCGCCCACTTACTATCGCACCAAGGCAGCGTACGTGTTGTGGATGCTGCGCGATCTTGTAGGCGATACGGCGCTCTCGGCAGCGCTGCAGGGCTACGATCCGGCTGCGGACCAGAAGCGGAACGGTGGGCCGGGCGAGTTCGAGACGCTGCTTGAGCGCAACGCGCACCGCGATCTGAAGTGGTTCTTTGCCGACTGGGTCGATGCAGACAAGGGACTGCCCGACCTGACCATCGACAGTGTCTTTCCCACTGCGGCGCAGGCCGGCAACACGCTGGTGGGCGTCGATCTTTCCAATGCGGGCTATGCCGCGGCGGATGTTCCGGTGACCGTGCGCACGGCGGAGAATTCCATCACGCAGCGGGTCATGGTGCCGGGACGCGGCAAGGTGGTGCAGCGCATTCTGATCCAGGGAAAGCCGACCAGTGTGCAAGCGAACGACGGCACGATTCCCGAGACGCAGGCCAGCGAACATGTGACGGATTTGACCGCTGCGGATTCGAGCTCGTCGGCGGGGCAGCCGGGCGTGCCGCAATAATCAGCAGCTCTCAGGCCGCGCGGAGCCGGAAGCCGTCAGGATCTTTGCCCCGCAGGCGGCGCCAGAGCACCTGGGCCGTCGGGATGTTGAGCGTGACGGAGAAGATCTGGCGCAGCTTTCCTTCCGGGCATTTCAGCGGGCGCATGCCGTGCCAGGAGTGCGGCGTGCGCTGGAAGAGCAGGCTGCCGTTGCCGGCGGGGCCGTGCGCTCCGGCGACCGTGAACTCTTCGAAACCGGGCGCGGAGTGCGTGGGGAAACGGCGGCCGCAATCGAGGATCAGGGTTTCGCCGCCCCAGGACGGATTCCAGTCGTTCTCGTCGTTGAAGTGGAAGATATGCGTGGCCCGCTTACGCGCGGCGTCGCAGTGCGGCGAGACGGAGCAGCCTCCCCACGCGTAATGCCACGAGAAAGTAGGAATATAACGGCGGTTGCCGAGCAGGCGGCGCAGGAAGGCCTGATACTGCGGCCCGTTGAGCTCGGCGATGAACTCGCGCCATGGCTCGGCCAGCTCGAGGCCGGCGCGGTAGTGGAGCATATAGCGGTCATGCGGAGCCTGGCCGTGCGCGCGCTTGGCGTTGACGTGCTTGTCGAAACCCAGGACGGGGGGCAGGGTCGCGCGCAGGCGGGTGTAACCCTCAGACGTGAGCGAGTGGTCGATGTGGGTCCAGGGATAGGGCTGCGCCTTTTGAAACTTCTCCGCGGAAAGGCTTTCCAGGAGTTCAAAGTTCAGATACGACATCAAAATTGACCTCTTGCAGGAGAAATCAGGCTTCCGAAAAGCTTATTTTATATGCGCGCACTGCTACCTGAGGCGCTGGAAGTTGCCGCGGACATTGAGACATTCGCCTGGTAGCGGTTCATTTTGCTTGCAGGCGCGAATGGTTCTCCCCAATCCTGCCGAGCGTAAGCTGCATCAACATGCCTTGCGCCATCAGCAACAGCGAAATGACGAAGACAAATCCCTCGAAGTGGGCCGCTCGGGCATTGTGAACAAAGGCCTGCGCGCCAAAAAGAATCGTCAGGAGCCCGCCGCCACGCAAGCACATCTCGCTGCGGGTGCGCGGCGAAGAACGCATTCGGAAATAAGCCGTCACAAGGCACAACAAGGCAAAACAAACGTCCAATGCCATGCGCGTTCCAAAGCCGGCGTGCCGCAGCACCATCTCCATGGAAGCGAGCCATCCCATGCAGATCGCGGTAAGGACTGAGCAGCCGACCAGAAGCGTTGCCATCGTTTTCGATTCACGCAGGACCTTTGGCACAAAGCTCAGCGCATTGCGCGCATACCACAGATTGGCCCGAAGACGGCCGCGCTGCGGCAGCACGGATTCGATGTATTCCTCGCGAAGATCGCCCACGATCTCCTCGCGTGTTTGCGCGGGCAGCAGGCGCTCCAGCAGCGACTCCATCCAGTGAGGCGGAGTTTTTGCGCTTTCCTTCATGACCTTTCCTCCGCTGGCAATTTCACATTGCTCCAAATGGCCGTCAGTGCGCGCCGGGTTTCACTCAGTGCTCGCCGGCCGGTGGCTGCCACAGTGTAGTAGCGCCGTGCGCGGCCGCCGCGCACCGCTGTGCCGGCAGCCAATTTCGAGGTCACCAGGCCGCTCGCTTCCAAACGCTCCAGCGTGGAGTAGACGGCTCCGGCTGAGACCTCTCGCTGCAACGACTCCTGCACTCCATTGAGAATGGCTCTGCCGTAGGCTTCTTCGCCCAGGCCAAGAATCGACAACAGAACAGATTGCTCGAAGGTGCCCAGCAGGTCAGCCATGTCTACATTGTAGGCATGGCGCCACGTTAGTCAAGACAGATTGTCACTCCGGCTCGAAGGTCCGAGCCAGCCGGTTCCTGTTACGCCTGCTTTGGTTCCGCGTTGCGCGCGCGAACCTTGAACCAGATAGGCGTGCCCTCGAAGCCGAAGGCGGCGCGAATCTGGTTTTCGAGGAAGCGCTCGAAGGCGAAGTGCAACTGGACATCGCGGTCTGTGAAGAGCACAAACGTGGGCGGGGCGACTGCGGCCTGCGTCATGTAGAAGATGCGCACGCGTTTGGACATCGGCACCGGGGCGCGCTGGAAATCGACCTTCTTGAGGAAGCGGTTCATCTCGCCGGTGGTGACGCGTTTGCGGCGCTCGGCGGCGATGCGTTTGACCTCGCGCAACAGACGCTGCATGTTTTTATCGCCAGGCTTGGCGTCGCGCGCGGAGAGAAAGATCACTGGCGCGTAGCTCAGGTATTTGAGCACCGCGCGCAACTGGCGCTCGAAGATGGCGCGGTCGGCGGGGGGCTTACCGTCTGTGCGGCCGGTGGTCACCGCGTCCCACTTGTTGACGATGAGAATGACGCTGCGGCCGCTCTCGTGCGCGTAGCCGCCGATGGTAGCGTCGCTGGCGGTCACGCCTTCCGTTGCGTCGATGACGAGGAGGGCCACGTCGGCGGCTTCGAGATGGCGGCGAGCCATGACAACGCTGAGCTTTTCGGCCATCAGCCGTGTTTTGCCCTTGCGCCGGATGCCCGCTGTGTCGACGAAGCGCAGCGTGGAGCCTTCGAAGTCGACGACTTCGTCGACGGCGTCGCGCGTGGTGCCGGCAATGGGCGAGACGATGGCGCGGCTGGTGCCGGTAAGCGCGTTGAGCAAGGTGGACTTGCCGACGTTGGGCCGGCCGATGATCGCAATGGAGGTCTCGCGCTGCTCGAACTCGCCGTGCGTGCGGAGCTTTTTCTCCCTTTTAGCGGCGCGTTCGGCTTCTCTCTCGCCTTCACTCGTCTCGGTCGCATCGAGAACGCCGGAATCGCCTTCGTCGATCTCGTCTTCTTCGGGCTCCTGAAACTCCTCGGCCTCTGCGGCCTCGCTTTCCTGCTGAGGAATTGCTTCGGAGATGGCGTCGAGCAGCTCTCCGATGCCCAGGCCGTGCTCGGAAGAAATGGGGAAGACGTTGCGGATCCCGAGCTGGCGGAAGTTTTCCGCGTGGGCGGCCATGGCTTCGCCTTCCACCTTGTTCACCGCCAGGAAGAGCGGCTTGTTGCCGCGCACGAGCAGGCGGGCCAGGTCGTAGTCGGGGCTTGCCAGCTCGGTGCGGGCATCGACGACCATGACTAACGCGGCGGCTTCGTCGAGGGCGACTTTGGCCTGGTTGTAGATTTCGGTTGGAATCAGTTCGGGATCGTCAGGCACGATGCCGCCTGTGTCGACGAGGCGGAAGCGGCGGCCGGCCCAGTCGAACTCGCCATAGATGCGGTCGCGGGTGATGCCGGGCTCATCCCCAACAATGGAGCGGCGGCTGCGCGTGAGCCGGTTGAAGAGCGTGGACTTGCCGACGTTGGGCCGGCCGACGATGGCCACCAGGGGAATAGCGGACAGCGGCGGAGCGCTCTGCTGGCTTGTTCCGGCGCGAGGGCGGGCACGAGATTTGCGGGGGCTGGGCAAAGAGGCTCCTGTCTGGCTTCTGGGTCGGCGAACAAACTTAGTCCCAAATCCTTTTTACGCCATAGAGGTCGAGAACAGGATCGGAGCTGATGATGGGAACGTGGAGATCAAGCGCCTGCGCCACCAGCAGACGGTCGAACGGGTCGCGGTGATGAAGAGGCAACAGTCCGGAACGAATGGCCTGACCCGCTCGAACTTCCGCAAGAATGAAACCGGCTGCTGTCTCGCGAGCCTCGAAATCAACCAGCAACTGTGTCGCGTCAAGCTTGCCACTTCCAGTTTTAATGGCCAATTCCCAGGGAACAGCGACTGAAATCAGGATCTCGTGGGAACGGTCCGTCAGCACATCCAGCAGAGCGGGAGACAGCCGCTGCGGTGAACTGCGATACCAGAGATAAACATGCGTATCGAGCAAATACCTCATCCGGCGTGCCCGGTTTTGTCGCCCGTGTCGCTCTTCGTATCTCTACCTCCCTCAAGCATGAACCCGAAGCCATATTCCACCAGCTCCTGATCGGTCAGTGGTGCGAAAGCGCTGTCGTCCGCATGAACCAATCCTTCAAATCCCCCAGGAACACGCCGCGCGACAGTTGGCGGCTCGATTGCCATGATGCGGGCTACCGGTTTTTTGCCGCGAGTAACGATAATCTCTTTGCCCTCTTCGACTTCCCTGAGAATCCGGGAGAAGTTCGTCTTCGCCTGGTGAACCGTGTAAGACATGGACTAATTATTCTTAGTCTAGTGGGCTTAGTCAAGTTTTGGCGTTCGACACTCAGCTAGCGCATGCACAGATTCGACTCTTGTTCGATCTTCATTTTTCTGACAACGAATGAGGAACTTCCTGCACTATTCTGTTTGGCATAAATTCTTTCAGTGGAGGTCGTATCGATGCCAAAATTTGTCATCGAGCGCGAAATTCCCGGCGCCGGTTCGCTTACTGCCGAGCAATTGCAAGCCATCTCGCAGAAGTCGTGCGGCGTGCTGCGGGACCTGGGGCCGCAGATCCAGTGGTTGCAGAGCTACGTGACGGCGAACAAGATTTACTGCATCTACATTGCGCCCAACGAAGAACTGGTGCGCGAGCACGCGGCGCAGGGCGGCTTTCCCGCCAACAGCGTGGCGAAGGTGATGCGGGTCATCGACCCGACTACCGCGGAAGCCATTGCCGAGGGTTGACGGCCTGCACGAACAGAAGGATTCCGATTCCGGCAAGGCCCGCATAGACATAGCGGACGAAGGCATTCGGGTTGAGGCGGTGATTGATGTGCCTGCCCAGAAAAACGGCAGGCACGGCGGCCGGCAGCGAGAGCAGGTAGTCGTGCGTCACGGCGGGAACCCAGAGCCCCGCCCACCAGTAGCCGGCCACGCCGAGCAGGCTGGCGGGCAGAAAATAGGCCTGCAGCGTGGCGCGAAAATGCTGCGCCGACCAGCGACGCATGGAGCCGTAGATCACCAGCGGCGGGCCGTTCATGCCATAGGCGCCGCCGAAGACGCCGGCAAGGAATCCGCAGCCGAGGAGCCAAGGGCGGCTGTCGCGCTTGAGTTCGAGCGGCACGCGGCCGGAGAGGCAATAAGCAGAAAACAAGAGAATGAACAGGGCCAGCGTGGCCTTTACGAGCCGCTGCGGGCCGTGAGTGAGGAGCAGAAGACCAAGCGGAATGCCGAACAGCGTTGGGAGCAGAAGCCACGCCGTGCTGCGGAGATGGATCTTGTGCCAGTCCTGCACGACGACGATGCCGGCGACGGTGACGGAGAGAAGCACGGCCAGCGGAGCGGCTTCGCGCACCGGGATGACTGCGGCCAGCAGCGGAACCGCGACCAGCGCCTCACCAAAGCCGAGAGCGGAACGGATGAGCGTGGCGGCGAAGATGATGAGCAGAACGTAGAGAGTGGTGAGGTCGATGGGGATCTCCCGGCACGAGCAAGTCTATCGTCGCACGGGGGGCCGCACGGAGAACTGATGCGCGGATTTCGCCGGAATTTCGCTTGAGACCCTATGATAGTGAGAGCGCCGCCAGCCGGCGTCCAGCCGCATGCCTTCCAGCGAAACCACAACCCGCACGCTGCCGTCACTCTATGAGTTCTTCTCGCCGGGCGGGATTCTGGCAAAGTCCCCTTTGCCCTACGAGTACCGGCCGAACCAGCTGGAGATGGCGAAGGCTGTCGAGCGCGCGCTGAGCGAGCGGCGGCACCTGATCGTCGAGGCCGGAACCGGGACGGGCAAGACGCTGGCGTATCTGCTGCCGGCGCTGCGCACGGGGCAGCGCGTGATCGTTTCGACGGGCACCAAGGCGCTGCAGGATCAGCTTTACTTCCGCGATATTCCGTTTCTGCAAACGCTGCTGGGCGAGCTGCGCGTGTGCTACATGAAAGGCCGCGCCAACTATCTCTGCCGGCACAAGCTGGTGGCGCTGCAGAGTCAGCCGATTCTCTCGGGCCTGGAAGAGATCGACCAGTACCGGCAGATCGCGGAGTGGGAGCGCATCACCGAGACGGGCGATCGCGCCGAGCTGTCCGGAATGCCGGAATCGAGCGCGCTGTGGCAGAAGCTCGACGCGCGGGCGGATGCGTGCCTGGGATCGACGTGCCCGGATTACCGGCGGTGCTTCATCACGGAGATGCGGCGCAAGGCGCTTGAATCCGACATCATCATCGTGAATCACCACCTGTTCTTTGCAGACCTGAGCGTGAAGCAGGAGGCGGCGGGTGCGCCGGATGCGGGGATTCTGCCGGATGCGGCGGCGGTGATCTTCGACGAGGCGCACGAGCTGGAAGAGGTGGCGTCGAGCTACTTCGGGCTTTCGGTGAGTAATGTGCGGTTTGAGGAGCTGGCGCGTGATACCGATGTGCTGCTGCGCGGCAAAGAGGGCACAGGGCATCTGCCCGCGGTGACGCTGCAGCTGCGCGAGCGGGCGAGGATGTTCTTTGCCGGCCTTCCCATGGCCGGCGATGGACGGCAGCCGTTTACTGCGCGGGAAGAGTTTCTGGAGGCGTCGGGCGATTTGTATCTGGGTGTGCGCGCGACGCTGAAGCAGATGGAAGCGGAGATGGAGCGGCTCACCGGCATTGAGGAAGCGCCCGGATTGAAGAAGCGCGTGGCACGGCTGCGGGGCGAGCTCGAGTTTCTGCTGGAATCGAATGCCAGCAATATGGTGTATTGGCTGGAGCGGCGGGCAGTGGGCGGAGGAGGAGACAAAGGCGCGGCTGACAATCGAGCGTTTCGCACACAGTCGAGAACGACGTATCTGCAGGCCACGCCGATCGATGTTTCGGAGCTGCTGCGCGAACTGGTCTTCGAGGCGATTCCGACTGTGGTGCTCACTTCGGCGACGCTCACGGTGCAGGGAGGGTTTGAACATCTGCGGCGCAGGCTCGGGTTGGGCGACACTGGCCAAGGCGCGCGAGAGCTGGTGGTGCCATCGCACTTCCGCTATGACGAGCAGGCGCTGCTGTATCTGCCGCCGCAGATGCCGGACCCGCGCGATCCGGAGTTTCCCGAGGCTGCGGCGCGGTGTATCCAGCGCGTGCTCGAGATTTCGCGCGGGCGCGCCTTCTGCCTCTTCACCAGCTACAACCAGATGCGCGCCCTGTATGAGCGCCTGCTGCCGGTGCTCGATTATCCGATCCTGCTGCACGGTACGGCGCCCCGCAAGGCTCTGCTCGAGGAGTTCCGCATCACGCCGAACGCCGTGCTGTTCGGCACGTCGAGCTTCTGGCAGGGCGTGGATGTGCAGGGCGAGGCATTGAGCTGCGTCATCATCGACCGGCTGCCCTTCGCGGTGCCCAACGATCCGGTGGTGCAGGCGCGGATGAAGGCGATTGAAGAGGCCGGCGGGAAGCCGTTCTTCGACTACCAGGTGCCGGAGGCGGTGCTGACGCTGAAGCAGGGCTTCGGGCGGCTGATTCGATCTTTAGAGGATCGGGGTGTGCTGGTGCTGCTCGATCCGCGGATTCGCACGCAGCGCTACGGGCAGACGTTTCTGGCGAGTTTGCCGCCGTACCGGATGACGCAGACGATTACGGATATCGAGACGTTCTTCAGCGTGCAGAAGAGCTAACCGCAGATCCTTCGACTCCGTTTGGCGCCAAGAGCGCGCCACACTGCGCTCAGGATGACAGCTCTCGCGTGACTCTTGCGAGAATTAGGACTGTAGATCAGACTTACGGAATCCGGACACTCGGAGGAAAGACTGCATGGGAGGCTTGATTCCGTTGGGCGATGCGTCGCGGCGGACCTTGCGGAGGCCCGTCGTTACCGGCGTGATCATCGCGGTGAATATCTATGTCTTCTTGAAAGAGCTTCTGTACGGCGACGCCTTCGTCGCGCAGTGGTCGGCCATTCCCGCGCAGATCACCTCGGGGCGCCATCTCATTACGCTGTTCACGTCGATGTTCATGCACGGCGGATGGATGCACATCATCGGCAACATGGTATTTCTGTGGGCGTTTGGTCCCGAGATTGAAGACGCGATGGGCCGGGCACGGTATTTGATCTTCTATCTGCTGGGGGGAACGATCGCCATGTTCGCTCAGGTACTCGCCAATCCCACTTCGACAATTCCCAACCTGGGCGCGAGCGGGGCGATTGCGGCGGTGATGGGCGCGTTCATCGTCACATATCCGCGCGACCGCATCAAGACGGTGCTGTTCATCGCCATCTTCTGGAGGGTCACGTTCATTCCGGCTTCTCTGCTGATCGGGTTCTGGATTCTGATCCAGGTAATCGACGCCGGCGCGGTGGTGCATGTGCAGCGCGGGGGAGTGGCTTACCTGGCGCACATCGGCGGCTTCCTGTTTGGCGTGATCACGGCACGCTGGTTTGAAGACAAGCGGCGGCTGGCGTGGATCGAGAGCGAAGGCTGAGCTCACAATCGAACAACTCAAATCGCCGATCGCGCTCAGTAGCCGATGTTCTTCAGCGCCTGCTCACCCAGCCGCTCCTTCAACTGTGCGAGATAGAGGCTCTGCGGCTTGACTGGGGTTCCGGCGGACTCGATGGTGGCGGGCTGGAGCGGCGCCCGCTGCGGGCCGCCATCGAAAACCGGGAAGCGCGGATTTGTTTCCTCACCCTTGTTGCCTATCGACCAGATCATCGAGCCGGGCGGGGTGTTCATGGCGAACGATTGCGCCGATGAGTTCCAGACGACAGCCCAGCCAATCGGCCAGCCGTGGCCCGAGCCCATTTCGCCGCGGTTCATCAGGTCGATGCCGCCGCCGGGGACTTCGCAATTGTCGATGAGCAGGCCGGTGGACCAGCGCTGGTGCGGCTGGATGTGTCCGTTGCCGAGAAAGCGGCAATGCAGGGCAACAACGGGGCCCTGTTCCCGATCCTGCGTGACGATGTAGAAGGTGCTATCGCCGGAGCCGCTGCAGCGGTCGAAGAGAATCTGGGAGCCGTTGCAAGCGAAGTCGGCCGGCTTGGCGTGGCTTGTGATGGGGACGTGCTGCTCGATGTCGCATTCGAGAAAGGTAATGCGCTCGCTGCCCGAGTTGATGCGAATGCCGTTCGTGGTCTCCTCAAACGTGACCTGACGCACCCAGCTATCGGCAACGTCGGTGATCGCCATGCCGCTGTACTCGGGCTGGCCGAGGGCGATGCTCTGCCTGGGCGCGACGAAGCGCAGGTCTTCCATGCCGACATGGGTGAGCTGGCCGCTGATCTCGATCTTGCGGACCTCGGCGCGGGCACCGTCGAAGAAGCGCTGATCGTAGGAATCCATCAGCGGTACTTCGAGCGTGATGGCGTTGCCGGAGACGGCGGCGATGCGGCGGCGCACGTCGAGATGGCTCGCCGAGACCCAGTGCTCGGGCTTGCCGTCGCGGTAGAGATTGTCCATGCCCATGAAGTGGGTCCACGCGGCGGTGACGGGTTTTGTGATGAGCACGGTGTCGCCATGGTGCAGACCGGTTGCGTCGGCCACGTGGATGGTCGATGTGCCGGCGGGGACGTAGGCGTCGGTAATGGTGGTCTCAACGCCGAGATCCTTCTGCTCCAGCTTGCCGGTGATGCGTAGCGCGAGGTGCGGTGCGCCGGTCATCTCGATGGTGGTTCCCTGATCACCTGTACCGGAGCCACGGAGCACCACGCCGGAGGCGGTGATGGAAAGCGTCTGCGCGCAGTGGAATGCGCCGGGCGAGAGCTCGACTGCGCCGCGGAATCCATCGACAAGCGGGAGCGCGGAGACTTCGTCGATGGCCTGCTGGATGGCGGCCGTGTCGTCGGCTCCTGAGGGCTTCACGGTGCGCCGGACGGGAACGCTGGGGAGGGCCACGCCGCCGCCTTCATAGCCTGCGGAAGAAAAGTCGGGGATGCGGTCGCCGTGAGGCGTGATGGCGTAAACCAGCTTGCCATCCTGGCCGGGGTGCACCCAGTGGCTTTGGGAGCAGGCAAAGTTTGAAGTACAAACTAAAGCGATAGTCAGAAACAGAGAACAGTGGATGCGCATCTTCTTCCCAAACGAGTGGATTGAGCTCGCTCAACAATGTACAATATCATTCAGTATCAATCAAGATCCTTCATACTTCATCTTTACCAGCGCGCAAAGCGCCCGTAAATGGGAGAAGAGCCAATGTCATCCTCGCTGGGAACCATGGAATCGAATTCAACGCTGTTTTTCACGCCGGAAGCCGAAGCCATCAAGAAAGAGATCTGCGAGGCGGGCCGCAAGCTGTGGCTGCGCCAGTATGTGGACGGCAATGGCGGCAACATTTCCTACCGCATCGGGCCAAATGAAGTGATCTGCACGCCGACGCTGATCAGCAAGTACGACATCACGCCGGACGACCTGTGCATGGTGGATCTGGAAGGAAACCAGATCGCCGGGAAGCAGAAGCGGACGAGCGAGATCTTTCTGCACCTGGAGATCTACAAGGCCGCGCCAGAGGTGAAGGCCGCCGTGCACTGCCATCCGCCGCATGCGACGGCACACGCGATTGTGCATCGCGCCCCAGAGTATCTCACGATTCCCGAGTTCGAAGTCTTTGTCGGCAAGGTGCCGGTGCTGCCGTATGCGACGCCGGGCACAGCCGAGTTTGCGAAGACCGTGGCGCCGTACGCGAAGATGCACAACTCCGCGCTGCTGGCCAATCACGGCGTGATCTGCTGGGCCGATACGGTGACGCACGCCGAGTGGTACGCCGAGGTGCTGGAGACCTATTGCTGGATGGTGCTGATCGCCAAACAGCTGGGCGGGCCGGTGCACCACTTCACGCCGGAGCAGGAAGTGGGGCTGCTGGACATCCGGAGGCGCTACAGCATTCCCGATCACCGGCTGGAGGGCACGGGCAGTGCGGACTGTGACTGCTCTGGCAATGCCTTAAGGGCGGAGGCGCAGCCGCATGCCGAGAGCCTGAAGATTGAGCTGACCGATGCGCAGTTCGACAAGTTGGTGAAAGCGGTATGCGAAGCAGTATCCGAGAAGCTGCGCAGCAAGTAGACGATGAAAGCGGCGGAGCGGCAACTGCGAATCCGGCAGATGATCGAGGCGCGGGACTTTCTTGCGCTGGAGACGCTTTGCCAGGAGCTCGACGCTTCCGAGTCGAGCGTGCGCCGCGATCTCGACATTCTGGAGCAGACGGGCGCACTGCGGCGCGTCTATGGCGGAGCGGTTTCTCTCCACACGCCGCCGAACCGGGCCTTTGACTACGCGGTGGAGAGCGCGCGGCTGAGCAGCGAAAAAGATCGTATTGCGCGG
This sequence comes from Occallatibacter sp., assembly GCA_035508375.1. Classification (GTDB taxonomy): domain Bacteria; phylum Acidobacteriota; class Terriglobia; order Terriglobales; family Acidobacteriaceae; genus Telmatobacter. The sequence continues at coordinate 12,879 of DATJNF010000069.1, forward strand.
CGCACGGCGGAGCTGGTCGAGGACGGGCAGACCGTGATCCTCGATGGCGGGTCGACGGTAGCGGCCGTGGCGCGCGAGCTGTCGGCGAAGTCGCTGCACATCGTCACGAACTCGCTACCGATCGCCGAAAGCCTCGAGCCACTGCGCAATATCGAGCTGACGCTCACCGGTGGTTATCTCGATCCGCGGCTGCGAGTGATGCTGGGGCCTTTCTGCGAGCAGATGCTGGGCGCGATCCGCGCCGATGTGCTGATCATGGGCATCGGCAGCATTACGGAGGCGGGATTCAGCAACAACAACACGCTCGTGGTGGGCTCGGAGCAGAAGATGATCGCCGTCGCGAGCAGGGTGATCATTGTGGCTGACCACACGAAGTTCGGACGCGGCGGCGTGATCCCCGTGGCTCCTCTGAGCGCTGCACACGTGGTGGTGACCGATACGGGAGTGGCGCCGGTCTTCGTCGAGATGTTGCGCAGCCATGGCGTTGAGGTGCTGCTGGCGTAAGCTGAAGTCGGATGCGGATTGCAGCGCAAGACGTTCTGGTTGTCGTGGATGTGCAGAAGGATTTCTGCCCCGGCGGCGCGCTGCCGGTGCCTGAAGGCGACACGGTCATCGTGCCAATTCATCGTGTTGCGCCGCACTTCTCGCATATCGTGCTCACGCAGGACTGGCATCCGGCGAACCATGCATCGTTTGCGGCGACGCATCCCGGCAAAAAGCCCTTCGAAACCATTGATCTTGCTTACGGCGTGCAGACGCTGTGGCCGCCGCACTGTGTACAGGGCAGCCGCGGCGCGGAGTTTCATCCGGAGCTGCGCTTGCCACAGGCGGAGCTGATTCTGCGCAAAGGCTTCCGGGCCGAGATCGATTCCTACTCGGCTTTCTTTGAAAACGACCATACGACAGCGACGGGGCTGGCGGGATATCTGCGCGAACGCGGCCTGAGGCGGGTATTTCTTGCCGGGCTGGCTTATGACTTCTGCGTGGGCTACTCGGCGATCGACGCCCGGCGCCTGGGATTCGAGGCGATTGTGCTGCGCGATGCGTGCCGGGCGATCGATCTGAACGCATCGGTGAAGGCGATCGAGGCCCAGTTTGCTGCATGCGGTGTGCAGGTAATGACGAGCGCCGAACTGGCGGGCGCAGCTCGCTAGAAACACGCCTTTTCCCAGAACGAACTGCGCAGGTTCCGGTAGGATTGTCTCAGAGCACCTAAAAAGGTGCTGGTTCTGGAGGAGCGCATGCTCGATCTCACAACCGATATTCAATCCCTCACAGCATTCCGCCGCAGCTCCGGTGCATTCATGAAGCATTTGAAAAAGAGCCGGCGACCGCTGGTGCTGACCGTGAACGGAAAAGCGGCAGCGGTTGTGCAGGATGCAGAGGCCTATCAGCGGCTGCTTGACATTGCTGCGCGGGCCGATGCCGAGGAAGGTGTGCGTCAGGGTTTGGAAGATGCCCAAAAGGGCAGGACACAGCCGGCAAGAAAGTTCTTCCGCGAGTTTGAAGCGGGTCATGGCCTGTCTCGTTGAGATAACACTCCGTGCGGAGCGGGATTTCGCCGAGATCTATGAAGCCCTCGCGGCGGGCCAATCCAATGCGGCGCGGCGATGGTATATCGGGTTGAAAAGCGCCATTCTCGGTCTGGAGGAGCTTCCGCATCGGTGCCCGATTGTCAGGAAGAGAGGCCGGATTCGGCAGTTTCTTTACGGGCACAAACCGCACGTTTATCTCGTGCTCTTCCGGGTTCTCGAGAAGGAGAATCTGGTGCAAGTGCTGCACATCCGGCATGGGGCGAGGCGAAAATTCAAGCCTTTCGATGTGTCCTGAAATAGAATCGCTAAGGACCTCATTCATCGCATCGGCTCTCATGTCGCGTAACTTCTACATTCTCGCGGGCACTCTGCTGCTGATTGCGCTGATCTCGGCGGGCATGGCGATGGTGCCTTCGAGTTTTCAGCCCGGATTGCCGGCGAACGGCTCGCTGTGGCGCACGATTGCGCTCATTTTTCTTCTGGGCGGCCTGGTTGCAGGTCTGGCCGGCACCATGACGCATCTGTTCGAGCAGGTGGACCGGCGCAACGAAGAGGCGCGGCTCGCGCGGCGAAGGCGGCGCGGCGACCGGTCGTAAATCTGCTACTCCCGGTAAAATGAGAGGAGCGGGATGCTTTCCCGCTCAGGATCGAGCAGAAGCCCATGTATGAGGTCACAGTGGAGGCCGACTTTTCTTCCGGCCACTACCTTCGCAACTACCGCGGCAAGTGCGAGAACCCGCACGGCCACAACTACAAGGTCCGCGTGACCCTAGCCGGCGCCGCGCTGGACGAGGCCGGCCTGCTGCTGGATTTCAAGCTGCTCAAGCAGGTGATGCGGCCGGTAATTGAGCGCGTTGACCACCAGATGCTGAACGATCTGGAGCCTTTCACGGTGATCAATCCGTCAGCCGAGAATATTGCCAAATACTTTTACGACGAGACCAACCAGCAGCTTGCCGGCATGACTGGCGGCCGCGTGCGCGTGAAGGACTGCACCATCTGGGAGACAGATACGACGACGGCTACTTATTTCGAATAGCCGACCTGACTACTCTGCTTCAGTTCATTTGGCTGGATTTCGACTTCAGGTATTTGTCGAAGGGGATCTCGAAGTAAAAGAGCTCGTTGCCGTCGGAATCGCGCAGCTCCTTCACGTACAGCTTGGCTCCCAGGAGCGGATGCCTGAGGTCCGAGACATCATAAAAGAGGAAGCCGGCGCGGGTAGTGTGCGGTTCGACGACCAAGGCCTGGTACTCGAAGGTGTCGAAGTCTGCTTCGATGTCTTTGTTGCTGGCCTTGGGGTGCGTATGGATCGCCGGGATGGGGCCCGGCATGGGAATCTTGGAGCCCTGGCGCTCCTTGCGCGTCATCAGCCGCTCCACATCTTCCGGCTCGGCGGCCTGGATGCGATCGCCATTGATCGTCTCGAACAAAATGCGCGCATCGCGCAGCGAGATGGGGTGGTCACCCAGGTTGGTGACGATCAGCCGCACGGGAATGACGCCGTGGCCCAGGTAATCGACGCGAAATATGGATTCCTTCTCCTTGGTGTCGTAGGGCTCGGCGGCGATGGCCACCTGTTCTTTGTCGTGCACCTCGACTGCGGCAAAAGAGGTAGCCGGCTGCACGGGAGGCGGCGTGTGGTCGGCGGCCAGCACCGGCAACGCCAAACCAAGCAGAACGGACGAAATTGACCGCAAAGCTCTCATCGTGCTCGACTGTATCATCTTTACGTTAGACAACTACAAAGCCGAATTGGGTCACAGATGACTCTAATTTTCTATAACCTGGCCCTGCTGACGGCCCTGCTGGCCAGCGCCCCCTGGTGGTTGTGGCGGATGATGACCACCCACAAGTATCGCGAAGGCCTGAAGGAGCGGCTGGGCGAGGTTCCGGCGGTGCTGGCCCGCATGCGGGCGAACGATGACCTGCCGGTAATCTGGCTCCATGCGGTCTCGGTGGGCGAGGTGCTGGCCGTAAGCCGGCTCGTCAGCGAGATGGACTGGGCGTTTTCCGGGTATCGGCTGCTGGTCTCAACGACGACTTATACCGGTCAGGTGCTGGCACGGGAGCGGTTCGGCGCGAGCCGCGTTTTTTATTGCCCGCTGGATCTGCCGTGGGCGGTGTACGCGTATCTGCAGGCGCTGCGGCCGCGGATGCTGATTCTCGCAGAGACCGAGTTCTGGCCGAACCTGCTGAGCGGGTGTTTCGGCCGTGGCATTCCGGTGGCGGTGGTGAACGCGCGTATCTCGGACCGGTCGTGGCCGCGCTACCGAATGCTGAAGCGGCTGTGGCGGCCGCTGTTGGGCCGGTTGAGCGCGGTGCTGGCGCAGACCGAAACGGATGCGCAGCGGCTGCTCGCGCTAGGCTGCGCGCGAGAGCGGGTCTCGGTGGCCGGGAACCTGAAGTTCGATGTGCGGGTTGCGGAAGACACGGATGTCATCAAGCTCTTCAGGACCCTTGCTGCCGGCCGGCGGCTGGTGGTGGCCGGCAGTACGCTGGAGGGCGAAGAACAGGCGCTGCTGAAGGTTTGGCCGAAGCTGTTGGAGGCGGATCCGGAGATGGCGATGGTGCTTGCGCCGCGGCATCCGGAGCGGTTTGGCGCGGTGGCCGCGCTGCTGACGGGGTCCGGAGTTGCCTGGGTGCGGCGGTCCGACTGGCCGTCCAAGCCGGTTCACGCGTTGGAGCCGCTGCGGCCGGGGCAGATCGTGCTGCTCGATACGATTGGCGAGCTGGCGTCGATCTACTCGCTGGCCAGCGTGGCCTTTGTGGGCGGCAGCCTGGTTCCGGCCGGGGGACACAATCCGCTGGAGCCGGCACAGTTCGGCGTGCCCATCGTGATGGGGCCGAACTATGCCAACTTCCGCACGGTGGTGGAAGACCTGCGCACACATCAGGCGATCCGCATCGCGCCGCCACAGGATTTCGCAACAACTCTCGTCGATCTGCTGGCGAATCGCGTGGAAGCAGAGGCAATGGGCGATCGCGCCCGCGAGGTCTTTGACCGTGAGGCCGGAGCGACCAACCGCTGCCTGGAGGCTTTGCACTGGCTGCTCAGGCAACGGGTAGCATGAGGCAGCCGATGGCCGCGCGTCCATGGTTCATTCCTCTTGTGCCGGTTTACCGGCTGGGAGTGGCGCTGCGCGGGCTTGGTTTGCGGATGGGGCTCGAGCCGGTCCGCCGGCTGCACCAACCGGTGATCAGCATCGGCAATCTCACGGCGGGCGGCGCGGGCAAAACGCCGCTGACTATTGCACTGGCGCAAGCTTTGACCCGGCGCGGGCTACATGTCGATGTGCTCTCGCGCGGCTACGGGCGGCGTTCCGCGCTTCCACTTCGAGTCAATTTCCATGGCCCAGCAGAGGAGTTTGGCGATGAGCCGATCCTGATTGCGCGGAAAACGGGCGCGCCGGTGTATGTGGCAGCGCAGCGCTATCAGGCCGGACTGCTGGCCGAGCGCGATGCGTCTTCTTCCGGTGTGCATTTGCTCGACGATGGCTTTCAGCATCGCCAGCTTCATCGCGACGTGAATATTCTGCTGCTCGACAGGCACACGTGGTTCAACGAAAAGCTGCTGCCGGCAGGGAACCTGCGCGAGCCGCTGTCAGCGATGCGCCGGGCAGATGTGCTGGCGATTCCGGCGCAGGAAGCGGCAAGTCTGGAGCCATCTCTGCGTGGCCGAGGCCGATGGCAAGGGCCGATCTGGCGGCTGCAGCGGACGATGGATGTGCCTGCAGCCGAGGGACCGGTGATAGCCTTCTGCGGCATTGCGCGGCCGGAGCAGTTTTTCGCGGGACTCCGCGAAGCCGGCATGCAGCTGGCGGATTCGATCGCGTTTCCCGATCATCATCGCTACACAACTCGCGATCTCGACGGGCTGCGCGAAACGGCGCGCGCCGCGCATGCGGTAGCGTTTCTAACAACAGAAAAAGATCGCGTGCGACTGGGAGAGTTCGGCGCCGCGCTGAACGAATGCTGTCCGCTGGAAACCGCCGAGCTCAGGATCAAAGTCGAAGAGGACGATGCGGCGATCGATTGGCTGCTGGGCAGGCTTTCTTCGCGCCTGCCCGAGCCGCGTTGAGTCTTACATCTACTGCTTCGGTTGAACCGGCTGCAGCCACGCGCCATCGCCGGCTGAATCCCACACGTCGAAGCGGACCCATTTTTTGCCCGTGGCGTCGAAGGGGATGCGGAAGGTCTTTGTGCCGAACTGCTCGGTGTCGGCGAGGTCGATGATCTTGCGATCGACTTTCGCGCCGTCGCTCCACACCAGCTCGGCAAATTCGAGCGGGAAGGTGTATTCGATGGTCGCGGTGTACGTGCTCTTGGCGCCCGCGCCTTCAATGCCCCACTTGTGAAAGAGAATTTCGCCCGTGGTGCCGAAGAAGTTGCCGGCACGGATGCCTTCGACAATGGGCGCCCAGCTTTCGTTGTATGCGGGAACCTTGTCGAGCTTGAGGTAGTTGATGGCCAGCAGCGGATAAGTGTCGTCGCTGGGAACCTTCATGTAGGTATCGCCCTCGGCGAGCATGAATTTGGGCTTGGGTGCCCAGTTGCTCATCTCGTCGGTAAGGCCGAAGCAGCGGTCTTCGCAGAGCCGCTTTTGGGAAAGATCGACGGGCAGTGACTCCCACGAGGCGCCGATGAAGCGGTCGCTCAGGAAGTAATCCTTGTCCTTGTAGAGATCGGGATACATAGCCGAGCTTTTGGTGCGCGGATGCGCGGTCCAGATGATGCCCTGTTCGAGATTGATGAGGTTCTCGACGTCTTCGACAGAGCCGAGATGATAGACGTGACCGTAGGTCGGGTCGTTTTCTTCAAAGCTCTGATTTGCGGGTCGTGGAATGGCATGCGAAAAGTAGACCGGCTTGGGCAACATGAGATACCAGTGCCCGCCGAGGAACGAGTTGACCTCTTCTTCCGGCATGACGAGGAAGTCCTTGTCGCTCATCTTGCGCGCGCCTTCGAAGTAGAGCTTCTGCTCGTAAAAACGCTTGGGGCCGGGGTCGTTAATGTCAGAGTCATCATGGAAGTCGCCGAGATAGACGATGTTGATGCCGAGGCCGCGGAAGACCGGGACCCAGGTGGGCATGAAGTCTGCCGTGCCGCGGTCGCGGATCATCTCGTTGAAGTCGAGATGGAAGTGGCCGGTGACGGTCTTGAAGCCCGGCACCGGTTTGTAGCTGTCGTCGTGCGTGAAGGCCAGCACGCGGTCGAGCGTGGGGTGATCGCTCTCCGGGCTCAGGTAGTAGTAGACGGCCATGTGCTGCAGAGTTCCCGGAGGCGCGTTGTAGAGAGCATAGTTGTAGATCTGCGAGCGCGCCACGTGCACGCGGCGGTTCCAGACGGCGTCCGTCTCGCCCCACGGCGCGTAGCCAGAGCCGTGCTCGGGCTGCATCACGCCAAGCGAAAACGAACTGTCATTGTCCTTGCGGTAGTAGACATAACCGAGATTGACCTCATTCTCGCGCGCGAAGAAGAACTTGTGGGGCGGCGGAAAGATGGCGAGCGAACCTGTGCCGGAGTCGAGAATTTCGACACGGTTGCGGGCTTGCAGATCGACGGGCTGCTCGTTCACGTCGCCGCCGAACTCGTACTGCTGCCAGATCTGCGCGGTGTCGCGCCAGGCGAGCTTCGTGCCGGTGTTGATCGAGAACCCCTTCAGGCCGGCCTTGTAGATGAAGGCGACATCTTTGTCCTCAGTCTTTGCGACGGCCTCCTGCCGCAGCAAATTCGAGCCCTTGTAGACTGTGAACTCGAGGTCGCCGGCGAAGATGCCCAGCGTAAGCCCGTCGAAGATCACGCTTACGCGGTCGCCGTCGCTGCGCACGCGGCACGCGTCGGAGTTGTAGCTCACGCTGGCGCGCTTTACTTCATCGGGCGTGCGGCCGGGGCCGACGAGATGGCCGTCCTGCGTGCCCGGAATCGCGAGCGGCGCATCCCAGAAGACGTTCCACTTGTACCGCTCCTCGTTCTCCGGCGTGTCGTTGTGCGTCTTCTCGAGGATGGTCGCCTCCGTCGTCGACATGCGGCGGCGGCCGGTAGTTACCTGAAAATCCGGTGTGAGGTCTTTGCCGAGCACGATCCATGCGCCGCCGGCCTTGCGAGCGGCGAGCTCTTCGATGAGCGGCTGACCATCGCGCAGAGTAAAGCGCGCGCGGAGTTCCTGCCCTTGTTCGCCGGGCCAGGTGACGTCGACAGAATCGCGGCCCGCCGTCATCGTAATGCCCGCAACGTTTTTGTAATCGTCAACCTTGCAGTGCAATGCCTGCGCGGCGCACAGGCTGGTAAAAAAAGTGAAGACAAAGAAGACACGTATGCACTTCATTGGAAATCTCCCGTGAGTTTTCGTGCGAGTGATCGAGAACCAGTTGAGGGCAACGAACAGCGCAAACCGGGTTGCGCTACACCTTTAAGAAAATCTTCTTGCGATAAAGGAACAACACCGGGATGAAACAGATGGCGGTGAAAGAGACCGAATAAGCGAAAGCGGCCCAGCCGGGGTCAGGGATGAGCGCGGCGAGCTGCACCCGGAGATACCATAGCGGGTTCGATGGGCGGCCCTGCGATTGGAACTTGATGAAGTTCAATGTGCCGGGGAGCAGCTCGCTGACCATGTAGGCCGCGATCGCGTTCGAACCGAAGACGAGCCACGGCCACGCGAGGCGTTTGCCGACACCGTGCCTGGCGCTGCCGCGCACCTCCACAAACCAATACAGCAGCGCGAAGAGAAGCAGCGACCATCCGGCGGCGACGAGCACATAGGAGCTGGTCCACATCTTTTTGTTGAGCGGGAACCAGATAGACCAGAAGTATCCCAGCGCAAGACACGCCGCGGCGCCTCCGGTGAGTGCGAGGGCTTTGGCGCGAACGGTCTTCGCGCTGCGCAGCAACAGGCCGGTGAGCAGGCCGAGCAGCGTGGTGCCCAAGGCGGGGATATCGCTAAGCAGGCCTTCGGGATCGCGCATATTGTGCGCGGGCGAGTCCTCATAGAGATGGCCGGGCATCAGCTGACGGTCCGCCCACGCCACGATGTTCTGATCCTTGTCGAGGAAGGCAATGTCGCGGCCGGGAACGCCCGCGCCCGGTACCGGAACCCAGCGCACGAGAATCCAATAACCGAGGAGCACGATCACCAGGGCCGTGATCTTCGTAGAGACGCGGCGATCCCAGAGGTAGAACAGCTCCACGAGCAGGTAGCAGACAGCGATGCGCTGCAGAACGCCGTAGAAGCGCATGTGCACGAGGTGGAAATAAGGATAGTTGTTGACCACAATTCCGAAAGCGAAGAGGATGACGGCCCGGCGTACGGTGTGTGCCGCAAGATGGGCGCGGGTTTCGCCACGCGCCAGGCGCGCCCCTGTAGAGAAGACGATGGAGACGCCGACGACGAAGAGGAAAGTGGGGAAAACGAGATCAGTGGCTGTAAAGCCATTCCAAGCGGCGTGGCGCATCTCGGCCCAGGCGTGGGGACCGCCGTTGTTGTTCACCATGATCATGAAGGCGATGGTGATGCCGCGCAGCAGATCGAGCGAGATGAGCCGGCGCGAGGGCGTGGACGCAAAGCCGGGTGCGGCGACGCCGGATGCGGAGGCTAGGGCAGTGTTGGCCATTGGGTGCTCCGTTTGCGCGAGTTCTGCGGCGGATTGGGAAATACTGAGTCCGTCAAGAATTGAGGAAGGTCACCGCTCCCTGATGGTCGCGTCGACTTTGGGCTAGTGCTCCTCGGATACTTCCTTTCCCAATCCGCTATAGCGATGCACACTACGCTACGCGCAAAGGCGGTGCTTCGCCAAGTCGGTACCGCATCGCGAAGCGGAAGACCCGCTTCGTCTTTAGGCAAACGCTGGTACACTCGCCTTTCAGGGATTCACCCCTACACCGATTTCGACTTGTGGAGGCCGTCCGTGCCTGAATTCCAGCCCTTTGTTCCACCCGGCGAAACGCGCCCGGAATTGACCCCGCGCGCGCTGCTGCTTGGCTGCTTTTTTGGACTCATCTTTGGCGCGGTCACGGTTTATGTGGGCCTGCGGGCCGGCCTCACGGTGGCCGCCTCGATCCCGATCGCGGTGCTTTCCATCAGCATTCTCCGCGCCTTTGGCCGTGCCTCGATTCTGGAAAACAATATCGTGCAGACCACGGGCAATGCGGGCCAGTCGATTGCTTCGGGCGTGATCTTCACGCTGCCGGCGCTGGTGTTTCTCGGCTTCGATCTGGAGTACTCGCGGATCTTCATGCTGGCGCTGATCGGCGGCTGGCTGGGCGTGTTGTTCATGATTCCGCTGCGCCGGCAACTGATTGTGCAGGAGCACGGGGCGCTTCCCTACCCCGAAGGCACGGCGTGCGCCGATGTGCTGATCGCGGGCGAAAAGGGTGGATCGCTGGCGAGCCGGGTATTTCTCGGGCTGGGGCTCGGCGGCCTGTATACGTTCTTCCAGAACGCGAATCTCTTTGCGGCGTGGCCGGGAAATCCGGAGTACCGGCCGGACTTCGGACCGAGCCATGTGTTGAAGGGCGCGTCGATCAATGCCGATGCCACGTCGGAGTATCTCGGCGTGGGCTACATCATCGGGTCACGGGTGGCGGGAGTCATCTTCGCGGGCGGCGTGTTTTCGTGGCTGGTGGTGATGCCGCTGATCTACTTCTTCGGCAAAGAGCTGGGACACCCGGTGTATCCGGGGCAGATTCCGATCGCGCAGATGGGGCCGAGCGATCTATGGGCCACCTATATCAAGCCCA
>DATJNF010000070.1:0-57464 GCA_035508375.1 Occallatibacter sp.
GCATCGCGGCTCTGGTCAATCAGCACCTGGTCCCAGTAAATCTGCAGATTCGTCATCAGCCGGATGCGCCGCGCACCCACCGGCAGCTTCCCCGTCAGGTCCACCACGATCGTGCGCTCCAGCCCCGCGGGAAATCCAGCATCCTCTTCGACGCGGCGCCACGAGCCATCCGGCAACTGCGCCTCCACATACGGAGGAATCTCCTTCATTCCCGCCTGCCACGCAGCATACAACGACGTCGCGCTGAAGTAATTCACATATCCGGTCATCAACAGCCGCAGCGGCGCATCCTGCTTCACTTCGCCCAGGTCGAGTGTCAGTGCGTGCAGATTCGCAAAGCCGTCATATGCGGGCAGCGCCGTAAATCCGCTCGCGAATTCGTGATCGCGCCGGCTCAGCTTGTCCATCACATCGTGCCCCTCGCCATCCCAAGCGCCTTTCGGCAGCCGCGTCTGCGCGCTGGCCACAACCTTGCCCGAAGCAAATGGCGGATCATCCAGGAACCGCTCGTTCGGATTCACCTCCACATCGTCGGGATGATCCACAGCCACCAGCCGCAACTGGTCGATGTAGTTCACCTCTTCCATCGGCTCCATGAAGCGCACGCTCACCTTGCCGTTCGTCAACGCAACATGCGCGCCATCCACCTTCACCCACTCGCCGGGCTTCGGAATATTGCGCCGCGTCGGCGTAAACCAGTGCCCCACGACTGCCGCGCCAATCACATCCGTCACAAACTTGTATTTGTGCCCGTCCCACACAAACAGCACCGGACACGAGCTGCCCCGCCGGTCTGCTTCCTTCATCGCAATCACGCGCGTCTGCGGCAGATCGATCTCATCCTGCAGCACGCCCGTCGGCCACAAAATCCGCAGCAGATCGATGCCCTGCGCCCCACCAAGCCCCACCAGAATCTGCGGCGGAGCCTGCGTCTGGTAGCCCACGGCGCCGGCCAACTCCCACTTCTGCCACAGCCCGTTCGCAAACACCTCCACCTTCACGCCGATCGCCGTTTTATTGTCCGCCAGCCCCGTCAGATCCAGCCGCACAAAGTGATTCTTGTTCGCACCCACATTGCGCAGCAGCACCGGCGCCGCATTTACCTGTGTCACAATCAGGTCCGCCGCGCCATCGCCATCCACATCCGCCGCAATCAGCCCACGTGGCGCCGCGAGGTGCACTTCATCCAGCCCCAGCGCATGGCTCACATCCTCGAATCTGCCGTCCCCGCGATTGCGAAAAACACGCACCTCCGCTCCGCTCTTTGTCTCAACAATCGCCGCCAGATCAATCCATCCATCATTGTCGATATCGATCGGCGTCAGTCCCCATCCGCGCACCGCGCCCGCAAGCGGCAGCACCACACGCTCAAACCGCCGGCTCACGCCATCCGGAGCGGCCACATTGCGCCACAGAGTGAGCCCCGGCGCGCCCGCATGCGTCACCGCAACATCCATCCATCCGTCTTTGTTGAAATCAAGAACAGCAATTCCCACGGTAGCCGTCAACTCCTCCGCATCGAGCTGACTCGCTAACTTGCTAACTTGCTGACTTGCTAACCCGCTAACTTGCCGGCTCGCTCCATACACCGCCTGCGTCGGATACTTCCCTTCCCGCGGATTCACATAGATCAGCGGCGAAGGCCCATCCCCCGTCATCGCCAGGTCCACGGCGCGGTCATTGTTGAAGTCCGTAAGAATCGCGGCCGCCGTTTTTCCATTGCCTCCCAAACCCGTCGGCTCCGTCCACTCGGTAAACGTCCCGTTGCCGTTGTTGCGCCACAATACATTCGGCGCGCCGCCCGGCTGCAGAGGCGCTCCCGTCAACAGCAGATCGAGATCTCCGTCGTGATCGAAATCCACAAACGTAATCCCCGACGGATGATTCCGCGCCGCAAGTCCCGCCTCCGCCGTCACGTCCTTGAATTTCCCGTGGCCGAGATTATGAAACAGCAGCACGCGATCCTCGAGCGCCACAGCCAGATCATTCAACCCATCATCATCAAAGTCGCCCACCGCGCACGCGACCGCATGCCCCTCCACCTTCAGCCCCACCGCATCCGCATCCAGATCCTCAAAGCGCCCATCGCCCTTCGCGTGCAGCACACGAATCGCCTGCGCGCCGGACTGCATCAGCACAAGATCCATCGCGCCCGAGCCCGTGACCTCCATCATGCAGGCCCCACCCGTCGAAGCAAACGGCGCACCTCCGCCCACAAGCAACGGCTGCGCCACCAGCTTCACCGGAATCATCGCGCTCGCCTTCGGCGTGGCCTCTTCCACCGTAGTCGCCGTCGAATAATGCCCCTGCTCCCCGTAAGCCAACCCAATCGGCGCAGAAATCTTCGTGCTCGAAAGATGCTGGAATGTCTTGAAGTGCTCTCGGGCCTCGTCCGTGTGCCCCGAGCGCTGCAGCGCCCGCGCCAGCCCGAACTCCGCCGAAGCATGCAGCGGACTCACCTTCAGCGCCCGCTGGAACGCTGCAATCGCCTTGTCGAACTGCTTCAACTCCTGATAGCAGGCGCCCACAAAATACAGTGAATCCGCATCGTGCGGATCCAGCTTCGCTGCCTGCTGAAAGCTTTCGAGCGCCGCGTCCAGTTCGTTGCCCGCGCGTTGCGCCAGCCCCAGGTTGTACCACGCCTGCGCACTGTCCGGTTCCAATGCCAGCGCCGCACGCAGTGCCGCCTTCGCCTCGTCCAGCTTCTGCAGCGTCAGCAGCGCGATGCCTTCATTGATCTCCGCCTGTGCCAGCTTTGGATCTTTCTTGAATGCCTCGGCGAAGCTCGCCGCCGCTCGATCGGTAAACTGCTGCCCCATCTGCGCCACGCCGCGATTGTTCAGCCGCACCGCCTCTGCATCGAAGCGCCCCTGCCCCGCTGCGCTCGCAAGCACAGCAGTCCACAGCCCCACAACTTGGATCAGTTTCGTTCTCATAGCTCGCGATGCAGTCCAGTGTACGCGAGCAAACGGCTCACTGGCCGTGCGTATCCGGAGATGGCGAAGGATTCTGCGTCTGCTTATCGCGGCACGACCGCAGATAGGCGACAAGATCGTCGACCTGGGAAGGCGTCAAGACATCTTTGAAGGCCGGCATCACCTTGCTCCCCTCCACAATCTGCTTGCGAATGGCCGTCTTCTTCATCTTGCGGCCCACGCCCGAAAGATCCGGCCCGCGATGCCCGCCCGTATTCCGGATGCTGTGGCAGTGCTGGCATCCGGCAGAGACAAATGTCTCAGCCCCGCGCGCCCGCTGGCTCCGCGATGAAGCGAAGGCGGGAACCGAAGCTGCAAAGAACAGGATCAAGGCTGCTGAGAACAGCCTCCCCGAAAACAACGTCATTGTCCGGACTCTTTAAGATTGGCCACTTCGTTCCCTGCCGGTTCTTTATGTATATGCCATGGTACGCTCTCTGACGCAACCTCGGGGTGCTTGCTCAGATACTCGAGCGCATAGCTGTTCGCCGTCGGATCATCCTTCTGGTCGGCAAACGCCGCCGCCTCCCGCGCCGCGTCCTCTTTCCGGCCCAGCCGGCGGTAGACGATCGAAAGAATATAGTGCGCCGCCAGGTCGTCGGGATCGATGGATTGCACGGCCTCATACTCGGTGCACGCTTCCTGGTACTTGTGCTGCTGATACAGCGAGAAGCCCAGTTCCCGGTGCCCGTCGCGCGAGCGCGGATACTGCGCCACCATCTCCCGCAGATCCGCAACGGCAGCGCTCAAATCTCCCTGGATGCGCTCCACCAGCGCCCGGTAATAGAGCGCCCGCGCATTCTTCGGCGCCAGCGTAAGTGCCTTCTCCAGATGAGTGCGCGCGTCGTCGTACCGCTGCCACGAAATGTCGGCGATCGCCACGTTCGTGTAAGCATCGGCATAGTCGGGACGCAGCGCGGCAACGCGCTCAAACGCGTACACGCTCGCGGCATACTGCTGCGCATCCAGCAGGCCGATGCCGTAGTTGTTCCACCGCATCCACTCCGGATTGTCCTGCGGATCGGGCTTTTCGGCCGGATTGTCACCCAACGCAAAGGTGCGCGTACGCGACGCCATCTCCACCACCGGCACGTCGTAGCGCTTGCCCATCACGAAGTCAGTAAAATGCTGATTGAAGCGCCGGTAGTTCACCTTCGCAGTAACGGTGATCGGCCCCGTCGCGCCGGCAGGCACCTTGAACTCGTAGCGCACGATCTGCGAACGCCCGGAAGCGATCGTGTTGTTAAACGCGATCACGCGCGTATCCCACACCTGGTGCAGATCGTTCAGCGTACCGCGCACATTGATCAGCCGGTTGGTAAAGCTGTGCGCGCTGGGATCGAGCGAGCCATCCGGTTCAAGCGCGCCCGAGTCCATGATGGTGTGGCCTGCGCCGTCCTTGGCCTGGAACTCAACCCAGCACTCGTAAAAGTCGCGCTGCTCCGGAATGAGCGTATGCCCAATACCCTTGTTCTGGATCACCGCCGAGACAATCAGGTCGTCTCCCGGCGCGATGGTCACGGGCACGCCGCCCAGTGGCGCGATGACCGGCCCCCCATTGCGCTCGATGGCGAACAGGTCAACGTTGAGCACGTCTTTGCGCAGAAAGGCAATCGTCTTCTGCATCTGTTCGTCGTAGCCGTAATACTTGAATACCGCCGTGTCGCCGCCCAGCCAGCGATGCGAGGCCAGCTTGCCCTGCTCGGCTCCATAATCGGGCAGCGAAATCGCCTCAGACGGCATGTGGCAGGTCTGGCAGGTTGAGACCGTAGGTTTCACATAAAACGGCAGCGGCGACTCCTTCGCGAACGAAGCCTGCTGCCACTCGTCATAAAGAAAAATGGCGCGCTGCCACTTGTAGCCGTTCAGCATCCGCGGCAGAGCAGCCTTGTGGCATGCCCCGCAAAACTCGCTCGTGCGGTAGAAATCCTTCATCACAGCCTTCGAGTGCCGGTCCAGATGCGCCAGGATCTCTTTGTCCGGCACTTCGCCGTAGATGGGATTGCCCTTGTCGTCGAGCAGCGCCGTGGGCTGCGCGATGACGTAGCTGCCGGTTCCGCGCTGGTCTACCTTCTGGATCGAGTGGCAGGCCATGCACGTAACGCCGTCCTGGTCGAAATGCCTGTCAATGGGCGACCCCTTGGTGAGCGCACCGGAAGCCAGCGCTGTGGGATTATGGCACCCTTCGCAATGTCGCGTGAACTCGATTCCCTTGCCCTTGATCAGCAGATTGACGTTCTTGGTGTACCACGGATTGCGAAAGGAATTTGCGTGCGCCGTCTGCCGCCACTCGGCGTAGGCCTCCTGGTGGCAGTGCCCGCAATACTTCGCGGAAAGAAAACTCTTCGAATCGATGAACTGCCCCGTATCGGTTGTCGCGTAGGAAGGTAGAAACGGCTGGTTCGCCCCGAAACGGTAGTTGTAGTGCTCCGTCACTTCCTGCGAGTAGACAACCCGCTGCGCCGCATTCGCAGCCGGATCCTCGGCCGCATGAGCCGGCCGCAGAAGGCCTACACAAAAAATTCCGGCCCCAGCCATCCCAAAACCGGCCGCCACACGCACTATTCTCTTCACCCAGATGCGGGGAATCATCGCGTCAGCCATTCTACGGAGTCCAAACAACCACCGGCATCCAGCTTTCGATGCGTCCGGATCTCAACCAAAAGTTGCAGACTTGCCGCGCCCACTCCAATGCACCGCGTCTCATGGCCGGTCTCTCATTCACAGGTTACGCGCGCTACTTCCCCGTCCCCTCCGTAATCGTCACGATCCGATCCACGCCCGGCACCGTAAAGTGTTCCACTTTGCCGCTCGGCCAGTGCACCTCAATCGCGTCCACGCTCGTTGCCTGGCCCAGTCCAAAGTGCGGCCGCGGATCACTCGTGGAACCATAGCTGCCGCCGCTCAGCACGTCGGCCCGCTGCTTCATGCCGTTCGCCGTCACATACACCGTGGCTCCCACGGCGTCGCGCGGGCCCTTCGCATCACCCACCAGCTTCAACTCCAGCCAGTGATTCTTATCCGGCGAAACGTTGCGCAGCAGCACCGGGTGCCCGTCCTCCACATTGATCACCGCATCCAGCTTGCCGTCGTTGAACAGGTCGCCCACCGCCATGCCGCGCCCCGAGATTACGTCCGCCAGCCCCGTTCCTTCCGTTGCCGGCACAGGCTCAAACTTCTTGCCGCCGATGTTATGAAACAGCATCGGCCGCTGCGCCCAGCTCGTTCCCCACGGCTGCTTGTCCACCTCGGGATACACGTGCCCGTCCGCCATCAGCAGGTCTTTCCAGCCGTCATTGTCGTAATCCAGAAACGCATCGCCCCAGCCCAGAAATGGCACCGAGATATCCGCAATTCCGAGCTGATAACTGATGTCGGTCAGATTTGCATCACCCTCGTTGCGGTAAAGCGGCTTGTAATCGTCGGAGAACGTCGTGTTAAAAACATCCACCATGCCGTTGTTCTCAAAATCCCCCGCCGCAATCCCCATTGACGCCGTCTCGCGCCCCGCCTCGTTCAACGCATAGCCTGATGAGTAGCTGTCGTCCTCAAACGTCCCATCGCCCTTGTTGATGTAGAGATAATTCGGCGTCGAGTCGTCGGCCACCAACAGGTCCATCTTGCCGTCGTTGTTGATGTCCACAAACAGCGAGCTCAACCCGTAGTATCCGGGCACGTCAGCCACTCCAGCCTTCTCGCTCACATCGGTAAATGTGCCGTCGCCATTGTTGTGAAACAGATGATCGGGCTCGCCCTTCAATCCCCGCGGCCCGCAATTCACTTCCACGCCGCGAAACGTGCAGAACGTATCCGGCACGCCGTTCGCGCCGCCCGTCGGCAGATGATCGCGGTCGAAGTGCACATATCCGGGCACAAACAAATCCAGCCGCCCGTCGCCGTCGTAGTCGCCCCACGTCGCGCCGGTCGACCAGTTGCCCAGCTGCACGCCGGCCTTTTCGGCAACATCGGTAAACGTCCCGTCGTGGTTGTTGTGATACAGCCGATTCTTGCCCCAATTCGAAACAAAGATGTCCGGCCAGCCGTCATTGTCGTAGTCCGCGATCGCCACGCCAAAGCCCCAGCGGTCATTGGTCACGCCAGCTTTGGCCGCCACATCCGTAAATGTGCCATCGTGGTTGTTATGGAACAGCGCCGCATGCGGGGGCGTCTCCTTGCCATCGAGCGCGTCGAAAGTCGAGCCGTTCACCACGTAGATATCGAGCCACCCGTCGTTGTCGTAATCGATCAGCCCTACGCCCGAACCATTGGTCTCGATAATGTACTTCTTGTCCTTCGTGCCCATCTTGTGGGTCCAGTGCGTCAGTCCTGCCTTCTCGGAGATGTCCTCGAATACGATCGGCCCGTTCGCCACAAATCCGCCCGCCGTGATCGGCCGGCGCTGCGCGTCAAACTGCGCGGCATGCGGTGGGCCTGTGTTCACGCCGCGCGCAGCTTCCGGTTGCTGCGCCGGACCTGCTCCGGCATTTGGCACTTGGGACGAAACAAGAGAAGAAAACCCTAAACCCACCAATACAACAGGGATGATTGCGCGCATGGCAGCCAGTATAAGGGCCCGCGGAGGAACCAAGGATCGACCGAAAGGTGGAGCTACTCACAACTCCGCGCCCCATCCTGTCGACTTCTTCCTGTCGACAGGGTGGGAAACCACAAACCTCAATTAAGCCCTGTTACTCCCCACCCAGCTTGTACGGAATCCCAAACCGTCCGATCTGAATAATCGACTTCTCCTGGGGCGGCCAGATGTGCAGACTCTCAATCCGGCCTGAGCCCGCGATCCAGTGCGCGTCCGTCGTCCCCACCAGCGCCCCGGTCGCCGCCTGGTTGAAGTGCACGCTGAGCCAGTCGCCATTTTCCGAGCGCGTCCATCCAAAAACATACTCGCCCGGCGCAAGCGCAATCCCGCCCACGCGCATCGGCGCCTGCACAATCATGTAATGCGAGTACTTCCCATCGGCCGAATAGCCCGCCGTAATCAGCACCACGCCCGCAATATACCGCCCCTGCCCGTCCACGATCCCCGAGGCCGTGCGCATCTCCGTCTCGATGTGCTCATTCACCACCGGCGCCCGCGACGGCAGCACCGACGCGAGCTGCGTCTGCGTAGCCTGCTTCCACGCCTCTGCCCGCGCACACGGCGGCAAGCAAACCAGCAAAAGAATCGCCCCGCACCAGCCAGCATTTTTCACGATTCTCCGCTTCATGCCTTCGGTTTCCTCAGCGACTCGAGCGGCACAATCCCGCGCTGGATCGCAGCCGTCGCGGCCTGCGTCCTGTCCGTCACGCCCAGTTTGCCCAGCAGGCTGTTGATGTGCGTCTTCACCGTCGCCTCCGAAACATCGAGCTCGGTTGCGATCTCCTTGTTGCTCTTGCCATGCACAATCTGTTCCAGCACATCGAACTCGCGGGGCGTCAGCTCTTCAGCGCCCATGCGCTCTGCAAGCTTCTCGGCAATCGCCGGCGGTATATGCGATTTGCCCTCATGCACCGTGCGAATCGTTGCAATCAGGTCCTCGCTCGTCATGCCCTTCAGCAGATACGCCTTCGCTCCCGCCTTCAGCGCGCGATAAATATCCTCGTCGCCGTCATACGTCGTGAGCACGATGAACCGCGCCTGCGGCGTCTCTGTCCGGATGCGCTGGATCACATCCACGCCGCTCATCCGCGGAAGCCGCAGATCGATCAGCGTAACATCCGGCTGGTGCTTGCGAAACTGCGCAACTGCTTCGGCGCCGTCCGCCGCCTCGCCCACCACGTCCAGCCCATCCACCACCTTCAACAGCGCCGTCAATCCCTGACGCACCACGTTGTGGTCTTCTACGATCAAAATCCGAATCGACTCTTTCGTCATGGTGCCTCTTTCACATGCTCTCGCACTGCGTCCGGCGCCGGGGCGCGCAGCCGCACTGTTGTTCCTTCGCCCGGCGCGCCGCCCACTTCCAGCGTTCCGCCTATCACCGTCGCGCGCTCGCGCATTCCGGTCAGTCCAAAATGCCCCGTGCTCTGTGCGTCCGCTGCGCCGCCCCGCCCATTGTCGCGCACTTCGAGCGTGATAGCATCCGCACCATATTCCAGCTGCACCCACATCTGAGTTGCCGCCGCGTGCTTTTTTACATTATGAATCGCTTCCTGCGCAACGCGCAGCAATTCGCGCTCGTTCTCCGGCGGCAGCGGCCGATACGCGCCAAACACGCTGAACCGCGGCTCAAGCCCATCGCCTGCCGCAGCCTCCGCCAGCTTGCGCAGCTTCACCGGCAGCTTCGTCTCGCCCGCATCCTCCGTGCGCAGCGCCCAGATCGACTGCCGCGCATCCGCCAGCCCCTCGCGCACATACTCGCGCGTGCGGTCCAGCTGATCGCGCGCAGCATCCACTTTGCGCAGCCGCAGGAACTCCGCCAGCAGCTCCAGTTGTACCGAGATGCCCACATATCCCTGCGCCAGCGTGTCGTGAATCTCGCGCGCAATGCGGCTGCGCTCGCCCAGCACCGCGCGAAACTCCCGCTCCGCCCGCAGCAATCGCAGCCGCAGCAGCACAATCACGCAGCTGAACAGGACCGCAACCAACAGCGCGGAGAACCACACCGTCTGGTAGAAGTGCGGCTGCAGTTCAAACGCCAGCGCCGCACCCTGCACGCTCCACACGCCATCGTTGTTCGCCGCCTGCACGCGAAACGTGTACTTCCCCGGCCGGATATTCGTGTAATACGCCGCGCGCCGCCCGCCCGCATCCGTCCAAGTACGATCGAACCCCTCCAGCATGTAGCGGTAGCGCACCTTTTGCGGCGCCACAAAGCTTAGTCCCGCATAGTCGAATTCGAAATGAACTTTCCCTGCCTGCACTCTCAACCAGGAATCCACCGCACGCAGTGCTTGGGGAAGGTCGTCAACGGTAAAGCGCTCAATCACCACCGGCGGCGGCAACGCATTCACCGGAAAGTGCGCCGGATCTACCTCCACCAGTCCCTTCGGCGTCGTGAACCACAGGAGCCCATCTTTCGCGCGCCACGCCGAAGGATGGCTGTTCGCCGCCATCTCGCGGCTGCGCAGCCCGTCCGCCGGGCCGAATTCCAGCCAATGCGCGCACTCCGATCCGCCGCCTGCATCGCATCGCGCAATGCCCTCACCCGTCGCGAACCAGTGATGCCCGAGCCCATCATCGAGAATCGCATGCACCGTCGCATGGCTCGAACCTGTCTCGCGCGCCGGAACAAATTTCTGCCCGTCCCAAAAATCCCATCCATGATCCTGCGTGCCGATCAGCAGCGTCCCATCCGGCTCCGCGAGCAGCGCCGTAACCACGTTGCTCGAAAGTCCATTCGCAGTCGTGTAATTCGTGATCGCATTCCCATGCAGCTGCGACAACCCCGCCAGCGTCGCGATCCATAAATCTCCATGCGCATCGCGTGTCATCGCGCCCACTAGGTCGCTGCCCAATCCCTTGGCCTGCGTATAGATCTCCATCGTCGCGGCAGGCGCGCCCGCACTCGTCCAGTGCGCCAGCCCGCGCCGCGTCCCGATCCATAAGGATCCATCGGCTTCCACCAGCAATGAGCGGATGAAATCATCCGGCAGCCCATCGGCCGAAGTGTAGGTCGTCACGCGTTCGTCACGAATCCGGCTCAGCCCATCCGGCGTGCCCACCCACAAGTCGCCGTCCGGCGCAGCTGCCAGCGAAAGAATCACATCGCTCGCCAGCCCATCACGCACCGAGTACGACCGAACCGCAGAATAGCCGCTCCCGCTTCGCCGCAGCGCCGTCAACCCGTCTTCCTGCGTGCCCACCCACAGCGTGCCCGCGCCATCCTCCACCACCGCCGTCGTCGCGTCGGATACAAGTCCCTCCCGCGTGCCCAGAACATGGAACCGCTGATCGCGCAGAATGTGCAGCCCGTCGGCCTCCGTGCCCACCCACAGATCGCCCTCGCGGTCTTCCATCACCGCCAGAACCGACGCATGCGCCAGAACGTCGGTCGCCGGCAGCGTCTGCACCTTGCCCGCAACCACGCGCACCAGCCCGCCGTTCGTGCCGATCCACAATCCGCCTTCACGGTCGGCAAACAGCACCTGCACGCGGCTGCCCGGCAGTTCCTTGCGGACGCTCCATTGCAGCATCTCGCCGTGTTGCGTCAGCCGCACCGTGCTCGCCGTCGCCTGCGCGCCGCTGCCATCCGTCAGCCGCGCAGAAAGCGCCGGAGCCGCCGGCGCATTCCAGTCCGAGTTCACCGGCGCCACCTGCGAACCCCGCACCGCCGCCTCGCCATGCTCCGTAGAAACCACCAGATCTCCGCTGGGCTCCACGCGCAGCGCGCGAATCTGATTCCCCGGCAGCCCATCCTGTGTGGTGAAGGTGCGCTCCGCTCCATTGCCCCATCGCACCAGCCCGGCGCCGGTGCCGATCCACAGCGTCCCGTCCTCGCCGGCCAGCAGGCAGCGAACATCGTTGTCGGGCAGTGCCGGCGTCGAGTTGCGATCGAACACCGCAAAGCTCACGCCATCGAACCGGACAAGTCCAGCCTCGGTCGCCGCCCACACAAACCCGTCCCGCGTCTGCGCCAGCGCCTCCACCGTGTTCTGCGGAAGCCCGCTCTCCATCGCCCACGACTGCCGCGCAAAATTTTCGAGCGGCGTCGACGGCTCAAGTGCCCATCCACATCGCGCGCCCGCCAGCAGCAACGCTCCGCCCAGCGCCAGCCGCGCGAGTCTCTTCGGGTTGTCACCCATTTGGATCACGAGTACCTGTGCCGGAAACACTCCAGCAGAAACCAGCCCGCGCTGTCCGATGCACGCTTCCACAATACAGCCTTCGGCGCATCATGACACCCCGTCGAACCCGCATCTGCACAACTGGCCGCGCTCATCCCGCAAGCGTACAATGGTGCCACCTTCAACCGAGAGAGGCGGCCCGATGACAAACACGCACACTTCTCGCAGAGACTTCCTCGGCCTCATGGGCATGGCAGCCGGCGCCGGCCTGCTCAAAGCCCAGCATTTGCCCGCGAGCCGCGTCGCCGTCGGCCTCTGCCCCGAATACAACCATCAGGTCGTCGACACTCTCTCTACGATGTTCGATCAGCTCGGCGGCATCGAGTCCCTCGTCCGCGGAAAAACCGTTGCCATTAAGCTCAACATGACCGGCGGTCCCGGCAACAAGCTCAACTCAATGCCCAACCAGATGACCCACTGGGTTCACCCGCAGGTCATCGGCGCCGTGATTTATCTCTTCGGCAAGGCAGGAGCCCAGCGCGTGCGCCTGCTCGAAAGCGCACCCTTCGGCACAAAGCCGCTCGAAGAGTTCATGCTCGCCGCCGGCTGGCAGCCGAAAGATTTTGCGAGCGCCGCCCCTCGCGTCGAATTCGAAAACACTAACTTCCTCGGCAGCGGAAAAACCTACGCGCGCTTCATGGTTCCCGGCGGCGGCCTCATGTACGCGGGCTACGATCTCAATCACTCCTATCGCGACTGCGACGTCTTCGTCTCGCTCGCCAAGCTCAAGGAGCACCGCACCGCCGGCGTCACGCTCTCCATGAAGAACTGCTTCGGCATCACGCCCTGCACCATCTATAGCGGCCCGGCACCCGAAGACGAGCCCTCCATCGTCCCGGCCGGCTATCGCTCGCCGATGCACGATGGCTCCCGCCTCCCGCCCAAAAGCGCGCCGCCCCTCGTCGACAAAACCAATTCGAAAGATCCCGGCTACCGCGTTCCGCGCATCACCGCCGATCTCGTCTCCGCCCGTCCCATCCATCTCGCCATCATCGACGGCGTCTACACCATGAACGGCGGTGAACTGCCCCAGCAGGAACCCGGCTGGATTCACCAGCCCGTCCATCCCGGCGTTCTCATCGCCGGCCTCAACTGCGTCTCGACCGACGCCGTAGCCACCGCCATCATGGGCTTCGACCCCATGGCCGACCGCGGCACGCCACCCTTCGAAAAATGCGACAGTACCCTCCACCTCGCCGAGCAGCTAGGCGTAGGCACCCGCGACATAACCCGCATCGAAGTCATCGGCACGCCCATCGCCAAAGCCCGCTACAAATTCCCCCCGCTCTCGACCCTCGTCTCCTGATCTTCGAACCCTCCGTGCCCCCATCCTTTCGACTTCTTTCTGTCGAAAGGGTGGGAGGGTACAGATCCAACCCCGCCCCTCTCAACCAACCACGAAAAATGGGTGCCCCAGGTCCCTAGCATTTGGGGACCTGGGAAAGCACAACCACAACCCAGCCCCTCTCAACCAAGCACGAAAATCGGTTGCCCCACCTTCGCCGATGTGCGTCCTTTGCGCATCGGTTAAGGCGGGAAAGCACAACCCTTCGACCGCACCGCACCTCATTCTCTCGTTAGGGAGAACCCGAAATAGCCCAGGGCGCCAGCCCTGGGACCCTAAGAACCCTGCGGCCCGCCGGAACTTCCACCCCCCGACACACGTACAAACCGGCAGCCATGTTGAACGACCTGAAGTACTCCCTCCGGCAATTGATGAAGTCACCCGGCTTCGCGCTCACCGCCATTGCCACGCTCGCTCTCGGCATCGGTGCCAACGCGGTGGTCTTCAGCGTCCTCAACGCGCTGGTCCTGCGCCCGGTCAACGTGCCGCACCCGCAGGATCTCTACATGCTGCAGCGCTTCCAGTTCCCCTCGCAGTCCTACCCGGACTACCTCGACCTGCGCGACCGCAACCGCACCTTCCAGAACCTCTTCGCCTACGAGATCCTCGGCCCCGTCGGCGTCGACTCCGGCAGCAATCCCTCCACCGCCTGGCCCTACCTCGCCAGCGGAAACTACTTTGACGCCCTCGGCATTCAGCCCTATCGCGGCCGCCTCTTCCATGCCTCCGACGAGCACGGCAAAAACAGCGCCCCGTACGCTGTTCTCAGCTACGCCTGGTGGAAGGGCCACTTCTCCGGCGACCCCGGCGTGATCGGCCACACGGTGGAGATCAATAAGCACCCGTTCACCATCATCGGAATCGCTCCGCCTGACTTCCGCGGCACTGAACTTTTCTTCGCGCCAGAACTCTGGATTCCGCTCGTCGAGCAGCCCCTCGTCGAAGGCCACGACTCCCTGCAGTGGCGCGGCAATCACTCCATGTGGGCCGAAGGCCGCCTGCGCCCTGGAATCACCCCTGCAGCGGCGGTGGCCGATCTCAACAGCATCGCCGCGTCGCTGGCAAAGACTTACCCGGCAGACGATGACGGCCTGAAGTTCTCGCTCGCGCGTCCCGGCCTGGTCGGCGATATGCTCGGCGGCCCGGCCCGCGCCTTCATGACCGGCCTCATGCTGCTCGCCGGCCTCATTCTCGTCGCTGCCTGCGCCAATCTCGGCAGCCTCTTCGCCGCGCGCACCGCAGACAGAGCCAAAGAAGTCGCCGTGCGTCTCGCCCTCGGTTCGCGCCGTTCCCTCATCCTGCGGCAACTTCTTTCGGAAGCCCTGCTCGTCTCCGTTGCCGGCGGCGCCCTCGGCCTGGCCGTCGGTGTCGTCATCCTCCGCGGACTCAGCAGCTGGCGCCCTATCCCCGACGTTCCCATCAACGTCCCCGTCAATCCTGACGTGCGCACCTACGGCGTCGCGCTGCTTCTCGCCGTGCTGAGCGGTCTGCTCTTCGGCATCGTGCCGGTCCGCCAGATCCTGCGGGCCGACCCCTGGCAGATGATCCGCTCCGGATCGAGCGCCGTCGGAAACATGCGCCGCCTCACCCTGCGCGATCTCCTCCTGGTCGCGCAGATCGCCATCTGCGCCGTGCTCGTTACCTCGTCGCTGGTCGCGGTACGCGGACTCGTCCGCTCGCTGAGCAGCAACTACGGCTTCCAGCCGCAAAATGCGATGCTCGTCGAAAGCGACCTGCGCATGGCCGGATACGACAACGACCACGCCGCAGCAATTCAGCGCCGCATGATCGACGCAATCAAGTCCATCCCCGGCGTCACCGCCGCCGGCTACATAACGCAGATTCCCCTGGGTCTCGGCGGCGGCGATTCCTACGTCTACACCGACACCACCACCGACTACCGCCCCACCAACATGGCCGCCGACGCCATGAACTACAACATCTCGCCAGGCTATCTGGCAGCCGCCGGCACCCGCCTCATCGCTGGCCGCGATCTCTCCTACAGCGACGACAGCAAAGCGCCGATCGCGGTCCTGGTGAATCGTCAGTTCGCCGTGAAGCTCTTCGGATCGGTCAACAAGGCCATCGGCGGACACTTCAGGTTCTGGGGCGGCAACCGCGCTCAGATTGTCGGCGTAGTGGAAGACGGAAAATACCGCACACTCACCGAAGACCAGCAGCCCGCCATGTTCTTCTCTTTCCTGCAGCATCAGACAAGCGGCACCTGGCTCGTGGTGCGCTCCAACCGCGCTCCCGAAGAAATGGCAGCTGCTCTTGAGCGCACCCTGCACGGCCTCGACTCCAGCCTGCCGCTCTCCATCCGCACCTGGACTGAAGAGATGGACTCCGCGCTCTTCGCCGCGCGCGTCGCCACCGTCGCTCTCGGTGTGCTCGGCCTGCTCGGCGCCATGCTGGCCATCACCGGCGTCTTCGGGATGGCTTCCTACGCCGTCAGCAAGCGCCTGCGCGAACTGGGCATTCGCGTCGCGCTCGGCGCCGGCAAGCCGGAAGTTCTCCGCGCCGCTCTCGGACGCGCCCTGCGCCTGCTCGGCGTCGGCTCCATTGCCGGTCTGGTCCTCGGCCTCATGGCCACGCGCGTGCTCTCCTACATCGTCTACCAGGCCACACCTAGAGACCCTATGGTGCTCTGCGGCGTCATCGCCACCATGCTCCTGCTCGGCCTCACAGCCTCATGGATCCCCGCCCGCCGCGCCCTCGCCGTCAACCCGCTCATCCTGCTCCGCGACGAATAGCAACCAAACGCACCGTGCCCCGTCCTTTCGACTTCCTTCTGTCGAAAGGGTGGAAACCACAAACCCAACCCAGCCTTCCTAACCAAGCACGAAACCGGGTGCCCCAGGTCCCTCGCATTTGGGGACCTGGGAGAGCACGAACCCAACCCCGCCTCCCCCAACCCGTCCATGTGACCCTCAACACTGACCCTCACCACCCCCGCGGCATAGCCTACAACGTCGCATCCTTTCAGCCCGCCAAGGAGCATGGGGTAGATGGCGACGACGATTGGAGCTCCGTCCGGCACCGTCCAGGCCGTGTTCATGCCGCCTCCGGTGCAACAGCGCGCAGTCGCTGCCGAAGCCCCAGCCGTCAATCCCTGGATCGTCGCCATCTCCGTCATGCTGGCCACCTTCATGGAGGTGCTCGACACCACCATCGCCTCCGTCGCGCTCCCCTACATCGCCGGATCGATGGCCGCCTCCAACTCCGAGGCCACCTGGGTCCTCACCACCTACCTCATCGCCAACGCCGTTGTTCTTCCCGCCAGCAACTGGTTCGGGCTGCGCTTCGGACGCAAGCGCTTTCTCATCACCTGCGTTGCCCTGTTCATTGTCTCTTCGTTCCTGTGCGGTTCCGCGCCCTCCCTGTCCTTTCTGCTCATGGCGCGCGTGCTGCAGGGAGCAGGTGGCGGCGCGTTGCAGCCCATCTCGCAGGCTGTCCTGCTCGAAAGCTTCCCGCCCAAAAAACGCGGAGCCGCCATGGCCGTCTTCGGCTTCGGCGTCGTCGTCGCGCCGGTCCTTGGCCCCACCCTCGGCGGATGGCTCACCGATGCCTGGAGCTGGCGCTACGCCTTCTATATCAACATCCCCATCGGCCTGCTCGCCATCCTCATGATCAGCCGCTTCGTCCACGATCCGCCGTACATTCGCAACGCCAAACCGGGCCCGTTCGACAATCTGGGATTCGGCCTGCTCTGCCTCTGGACAGGCAGCCTGCAGATCATCCTCGACAAAGGCCAGGAAGTCGACTGGTTCGCCGCAACCTGGCTTCGTTGGGCCACCGTCCTTCTCGTCGTCACCTTCGTCGCCTTCGTCGTGCATTCATGGCGAGCGCGCACGCCGCTGGTCGATCTCCATGTCCTGAAGCGCAACTGGAACTTCGGCGTGAGCTGCGTCCTTATCTTTCTGCTCGGCTTTGTTCTCTACATCCAGGTGTCCATGCTGCCACTGCTCTACCAGGAAGTCCTCGGCTATACCGCGCTCACCGCCGGCATCGTCGTTGCTCCTCGCGGCTTCGGCGCCATGATGGGACTTCCCATCGTCGGCAAGCTGAGCCAGCACGTCGACAACCGCTGGCTCCTCTTCACCGGCTTCTGCATCTTCACCGCATCGTCACTGCTGTTCTCGTTCATCAACCTGCAGATCGGGCCCACCACTCTGCTCATGGCAATCATCATTGCCGGATTCGGCATGAGCTTCCTCTTCGTTCCCCTCGGCAACATGGGCACCGCCACCCTGCCCAATCCGGAGATCGGCAATGCCACCGGCATCTTCAACCTGTTGCGCAATATCGGCGGCTCCGTCGGCATCTCGATGGCGCAAACTGAGCTCGTGCGCCGCGCCTGCTTTCACCAGACGCGCCTCGCCGCAGCGGTACCGCAATCCGGCTACTTATTCCAGATGTATTCCAGCCAATTGAGCCGTTATCTCGGCATGCGCATGGGCCACGCCGCCGGCGAACCACTCGCGGCAGCCCAGCTCTACCGCATGCTCCAGCAGCAGGCGCTGCTGTTATCGTTTCTCGATATCTTCCGCTGGTGCGCTGTCATCACCGCGATCGCCGCCGCACTTGGCTGGCTCTTCCGCAAGATAAAGATCCATCACGACGGAAGCGTCGCCACGCATTGAGATCCGCCCGTACCTTCGTGAAGTTCCCGACAAACCGCGCCGCAAATATCTCCTCGAACTGGTTGCATAAATCGTCTTGTGAAAGGGCACGACCTGTCGACTTCTTTCTGTCGACAGGGTGGGAGCCCGCAGATCCAACCCCGCCTCTCTCAACCAACCACGAAACCGGATCCCTCATCTTCCGCGACGCCCATTCTGTGCGCATCCGCCACGGTTGAGCTTCACCGTCACCCCACACGGCTGCACTCCTCCACCGGAATCGGCACCTGCTCCACGATCTCCAGCCCGAAACCCTCCAGGGCCGGAATGTGCATCGGCGTATTCGAAAGCAGCCGTATCCGCTGAATCCCCAGGTCCGACAAAATCTGTCCGCCCAGCCCGATCGCCCGCAGAATCCGCCCGCTCCGCGCCTGCGATCCCTCGCGCCCGCGCAGCTCCTGGTGCAGAACCAATCTTCCCGCATGCGGACCCGGCACACCCGCGGGCGCCGCCGTTCCACCCGGCCCGAAAGCCTCCGTTGGTGAGCGGTCGATCTCGAATCCCCGCGAAGTATTGTGCAGATACAGCACCACGCCGCATCCCTCTTTGGCGATCATGCACATCGACTGATCCAGAATCTCGCGGCACCGGCAGTCCGCGCCAAACACATCGCCCGCCGTGCACCGCGTATGCACGCGCACCAGCACCGGCCGCGTGCAAACCTTCGCCGCACTTTCATCCGCCGGCCCGCCGTGATACGCCGGGCAATCGGGACACAGATCGCCGCGCACCAGCGCGATATGGCTCTCGCCGCCCGTTACTTCGCTCTCGTAAGCGATCATGCGAAATTCGCCATACCGCGTCTGGATGCGGCTCTCGCCCGCGCGCACGATGTAGCGCTCGTTCCGCAGCCGGTACCGGATCAGCTCCGCCACCGTGAGAATCCGCATCGCATGCTCTTTTGCAAACGGGATCAGGTCCGGAATCCGCGCCATCTCCCCGTCATCGCGCATAATCTCGCAGATCACGCCCGAAGGATTCAGTCCCGCCATCCGCGCCAGATCCACCGAAGCTTCCGTCTGCCCCGCGCGCACCAGCACTCCGCCTCGCCGCGCGCGCAGCGGAAACACGTGCCCCGGCCGGGCCAGATCAGCAAAGGTTGACTTTGGATCGATGGCCGTGCGAATCGTGTGCGACCGGTCGGCCGCCGAGATGCCCGTCGTCACGCCCTCGCGTGCCTCGATCGTCTCCGTAAACGCCGTGCCGAACCGCGACGAGTTCTGCTGCGTCATCGGGAACAGCCGCAGATGGTCGGCTCGCTCCTCGGTCAGCGTCAGGCAGATCAGCCCGCGCCCATACCGAGCCATGAAGTTGATCGCCTCCGGCGTCACATGCTCCGCGGCCAGCGTCAGATCGCCTTCATTCTCGCGGTCCTCGTCGTCCACAACAATCACCATGCGGCCGGCGCGAATCTCCGCCAGCGCGCCCGGCACATCCACAAACGGTGCCTCGAACGTACGCGAACTCTGAGACATGACGCTTTTATTGTCGCTGATCGCCAACCCACACGGCAAAAAGCCGTGCGATCGGTTCGAACGTAGTTTCCGGCTAGCCCGGCCATTTGTCCAGGGCATGATCCGAGGTACAGATGATTGAACTCTTACCCGCTTGCATCTAAACCCTATCTCTTGTTTCGGGCGGCTCGTGTTTGGCTAATCGCAAGCTCATCGTCGCGCTCACGATGGACAGCCCCGCCATCAAGAGGGTGTATGCCAAGAAGCCGGAGAGTTTATAGCTGCGCCCGTGGATGATGCCCGCAATACCCAGGATTGCCAGGGTACCGAAGGCCCCTGAAACCACAAACCCTGTCCATCGCCTGTTAGGCCGTGGGACAAAAGCATCGATAGCGGCCATCATCGCTATCAGCCAGAAAAGTGCAGGAATGCTCCAGAGCCCGAGTAGATGCCGGCGGGGATTCACCCGAAGCGCGTGCGTGATGCCAAAAGCAAGGAGAGAAAAGAACGAAACGACAACGATTCTCTTCGACACGAGAGGATGCTCTCCGCGATAACGGATCGCAACTGCGTTTGATTGTGATTGTCGGCTGTAGGTCTTGGCGCGTCGCGCCATTTTCCCACGACTATTGCTGTCGTCCGACTTGAAACGATTCCAGTGTATTTTGCCGGTTTTGGCCTATCCGCAGCCATCAAAATCACATCCCGAGTGGATGGTCAGCAATTCGCAAACATCACCAAACCCAAACGCAAAAACGCCGCCCGAGGGCGGCGTTTTTGCTCAAACCGAAGAAATCAACCCTACAACGTCGATTCGATCTCGAAACCCCATGCTTCGAGAAGAGCTTCCGGAATGTACTTGGAATTCTTGTTGCGCCGCGCCCACTCGCGGAGGCGAGTCGACCGAATGTACTGATCGGGCGGCAGTTTGAACTCCTTAACAATCTGCTCAAAAGAGGTAACCGTGGGTACAACTGGGCCAATGGGCTCAGGCTTGCCCCAATTCGGATTTCCACGACGCTTTGCCATTGAATTTGTGTCCTTAAAAGAAGGGTAAAATTTTCGTCCACGGACTCGGCCCTGGGGAAGTGCTCGTCCGTCCGGGGGTCACATTAGTTTCTATTTTAGGGATATTTTCTTCAAAAATCAATAGTAAACTACTTTTCCCATCTGGAAACACCGCCGCAACCGTCTTTCAATAAGAGATGTAATTTCAACCGTTTATCACAAGATCCCGCACACCGAACTGGAATCGGCCTTCCTCCCCATGTGGATAAACCTGGCCTATTCCGGCTCCTCAATGTAAGGATTACTCTTATGACAACAATTTGCCGCATTTTGGTGGCAGTGGTGCTACTGTCTGCCGCCGTTCTGCCTTGCCGGGCCGGCGAGCTCACCGTGAGCCGCGACGCACTCGAGCGCACCCTCAAGCAGCAGCTCTTCAGCGGCCCCAACGGCCGCTACTACCTCAAGGGCAACCCGCAATCTCCCTGCGCCGTCTCCGCCGAGGACCCCAGGCTCAGCTTCGCGCAAGACCGCATCGTGGTCGAGATGAAAACCCACGCCCGAATGGGCCGCGCCGTCGGCGGCGCCTGCGTCGGCATGGCCTTCTCCTTCCCCGCAGAAGTTTCCTTCGAGCCCGAGGCCGAAGGCGAGACCATCGGCTTTCGCGACGCGCGCCTCGACCGCGTCTCCTCGAACGGCGAGGTCAACTTCCTTCTCTCGCCCTTCCTGCGCCGCCAGGTTCCCTCCAGCATGAAAGTCAACGCCGCCGATCTGCTGCGCAAAGCCCTCGCCGGCTCGACCTCCTCTTCCGGCTACAAAGTCTCCCTCGACCGCCTCAAGGTTCACTCCATCATCATCCAGGGCGACGCGCTGGTCGTTGATGTCGACGGCGATCTCAGCATCCGCTGACGCTGACTCTGTGTGATAGCATTCGCGAATAAGTCGATTTACTTATGGCACTGCGCAAAGGAGCAATTCGCTGATGCAGCTTTCCCGCAGAGACTTCACCCAGTTGGCCGCGCTGGGCCTTGCCGCCCGCCTCGCTCCACAACTGAACGCGCAGGACGCGACGCGCAAAACCCGCTATGCCGTCATCGGCCTCGGCCGCATCGCCGGCCACTTCATGCCTGCGACCCTGAACACCACCAACTCGTCCGTCACAGGCCTGGTCAGCGGCCATCGCGACAAGGCGGAGCGCATCGCGGCGCAATACAATGTGCCTACCAGCTCCATTTACAGCTACGAGAACTTCGACGAGATCGCGCACAATCCCAACATCGACGCGGTCTATGTCGCGCTGCCCAACTCGATGCATGCGGAGTACACCATCCGCGCCGCCAAAGCCGGCAAGCACGTGCTTTGCGAAAAGCCCATGTGCACCTCCGTCAGCGACGCGGAAGCCATGATTGCGGCCTGCAAGGCAGCCAACGTGAAGCTGATGATCGCCTACCGCTGCCATTACGAGCCCCTCCACCTGCGCGCCATCCAGATGATCCGCGAAGGCAGGATCGGCCAGGTGCAGGCGATTGAAAGTGCCTTCGGGTTCAACATCGCGCCCGGCGAATGGCGGCTGAGCAAAAAACTCGCCGGCGGCGGTCCTCTCTATGACGTGGGCATCTATGCGCTTAACGCCTGCCGCTATCTCACCGGCGAAGAGCCCGCGGGCCTGCAGGCCTTCGCCTCCACCATCGATCACGACGGCCGCTTCAACGAAGTCGAAGAGAACGTCTCCTGGACCATGCGCTTTCCGTCAGGAATCGTTGCCAGTTGCGCCACCACGTACGGCTCCAATATGAGCGGCTACTTCAAGGTCTACGGCTCGAAAGGCTGGCTCCAGATTGAGCCGGCCTTCAATTATGACGGCGTACATCTGCGTGTCTGGTCGGGCGGCCTGGCGGTCGATCAGCTCAACAGCTCCCACGACCCCTACCAGTTCCAGAATGAAGCCGAGCACTTCTCGCACTGCGTACAGAACAATCAGGAGCCCCAAAGCCCCGGCGAAGAAGGCCTGCGCGATATGAAATACATCGCGGAGATCTACCGCTCCGCCGGCATCGCCGTCTAGCAATCGAGCTTACCGAGCGGTCTGACCACTCACCTGATCCCTGTCACAAAATTGCGCCGCACGCGATGCTAGAATCTCCTTTCGGAGAGAACTCATGCCAGACGCAACGTGTGACATCGGCCTCATCGGCCTTGCCGTTATGGGGCAGAATCTTGTCCTCAACATGAACGATCACGGCTTCAAAGTGGCCGTCTTCAACCGCACCGTCTCCAAGGTCGACGACTTCCTCAACAACGAAGCCAAGGGCACGCAGGTTGTCGGCGGCCACTCCATGGAAGAGTTCATCGGCCTGCTCAAGCGCCCGCGCCGCGTGATGCTCATGGTCAAGGCCGGCGACACGGTCGACCAGATGATCGATCACGTGCTGCCGCATCTTGAAAAAGGCGACATCATCATCGACGGCGGCAATTCGCTCTTCACTGACTCGAACCGCCGCACCAAAGCGCTCTCGGAAAAAGGCATCCTCTTCATCGGCACCGGCGTCTCCGGCGGCGAAGAAGGCGCGCGGCGCGGCCCCTCCATCATGCCCGGCGGCAATCCCGCCGCGTGGCCGCACGTGAAAGACATCTTCCAGTCCATCGCCGCCAAGGTTGAAGACGGCACTCCCTGCTGTGACTGGGTCGGTGAAGACGGCGCAGGCCATTACGTCAAGATGGTGCACAACGGCATCGAGTACGGCGACATGCAGCTCATCTGCGAAGCCTACGACCTGCTCAAGCACGGCCTCGGCCTCAAAGCCGAAGAGTTGGCCCAGGTCTTCACCGAGTGGAACAAGGGCGAGCTCGACAGCTACCTCATTGAGATCTCCTCGCAGATCTTCGCCAAGAAAGACGAAGACGGTTCACCACTGGTCGACAAGATCCTCGACACCGCCGGCCAGAAAGGCACCGGTAAGTGGACCGTCATCAGCGCCCTCGACACCGGCCAGCCCGTCACGCTCATCGGCGAGTCGGTCTTCGCCCGCTGCCTCTCGGCGCTCAAAGAAGAGCGCGTCGCCGCCGCGAAGATTCTCACCGGCCCCGATGCAAAAATCGATGTCGGCGACCGCAAGGCATTCATTGAAGACGTGCGCCGAGCCCTCTACTGCTCCAAGATCGTCAGCTACGCGCAGGGCTACATGCTGCTCCGCGCTGCCGGCGCCGAAAACAAGTGGAACCTCAACATGGGCGGCATCGCCCTCATGTGGCGCGGCGGCTGCATCATCCGCAGCGCATTCCTCGGCGATATCAAGGCCGCCTTCGACAAGAACGCCGGCCTCACCAATCTCCTGCTCGACGACTTCTTCTCGAGCGCGGTCAACAAATACCAGGCATCCTGGCGCAAGGCCCTCGGCCGCGCTATCGAGCTAGGCGTGCCCACGCCGGCCTTCTCCACTGCGCTCGCGTTCTTCGACGGCTACCGCACCGCGCGCCTGCCGCAAAACCTGCTCCAGGCCCAGCGCGACTTCTTCGGCGCCCACACCTACGAGCGCGTCGACCAGCCCCGCGGCCAGTTCTTCCACACCAACTGGACCGGCCACGGCGGTCGCGTCTCGTCCGGAACCTACAACGTCTAGCATTCCATGCATTAAAACTAGGCGGCATTAACACCAAAACTTGTCATCCTGAGCGAGGTTGGGAGCGTTTTTTGCTCCCAACGTAGTCGAAGGACCTGCGGTTGCCTTTAAGCCTCGAGCGCCGCACTCAATCGCTCTCAAGTATCCATCCGTCCCAAAGCCCGCTTCCAATCCGCAGGCTCCGCATCGTACCAGTCTCGACTCAAATCCACCCACACGGGATTCGTCTTCTCAATCAACGCAATCTTTTTCTCCCGCCGCCATCCCTTCAGCTGCTTCTCACGAGCAATCGCCTTCGTAACGTCCTGATAGCTCTCAAACCATACCAACCGGTCGCAGTTATACCGCGCAGCAAATCCATCATGCTCTTTCCATTTATGCTCAAAGACTCGCTTTTGAAGATCTCCGGTCACGCCAATGTAGAGCGTATGGCTGCGGCTCGCCATGATGTAAGCAAAATAGCTGCCCGAATGCATGCCCCGCATCATACAACGCCAAATTGAGAAAAGAACAACCGCAGATCCTTCGACTCCCTCCCACTTCGCTACGCTCAGTGTCCAGTCGCTCAGGATGACAAACTGGGATCGTGGATCATAATCGTAGATTTAAAAAACTCGCCTCCCTAACCTTGTCATCCTCAAGCGGAGCTATCATAGATTGTGCATGGGGGAGGGCCAAGAAAGTGAACTTTGTCAATCTAGATGCAATTACACGAAAATACATGCTGCAGGAGATCGAACTCGACGAGAAATCCAACCGGCTCTATATCAGTCCGCGCCTAAGCAACCAAGGCGCCGCTGATTATCCAAGCTTGCTCAAAGCTGCCGTAGCAGCGGCCGATGACGGTTTTCTGGTGAGTCAGCTGAACGCTCCTGGAAAACTTAATCCAACCGAGCCAAGAAACACAAAGAATGGCGTTACATGTGGACCTCGTCAGAAAACGCCCGCCCACGGCTTCAACCGCAGGAACCGCCAAAGCGCCATAGGCCCTTACGGCCAATTCATCGGAGATCGATCGATAAGCAACCACCCAGTAGCCCTTCTTCATGGTGTCTCCCTTCACGGCGAATTTTCATAGCCAGTGCAGTGTAGCCTTACGCGGCGCATCTCTCCCCGCTCACGCCGTTCCGCGCTTCGATAGCCCTGACGCTGTTGTGAAACGCCCTCTCCAGCACGCTTTTGCCGACCGCGCGAAGCACGAAGCCGAGCAGGCGTCCCTTCAAGTTCTTGCCCTCGCGGATGACGGCCACGTCGATGTCCGTGACGCCGTCAGTCCGCTGCGTAAAGGTGTAGGTGTGGCCGGAAGCGCCGCCCCACAGGTTCGAGTCTGTGGTGGTGAGAACCACGTGGTTGGCATCAGACCAGTCGTAGTGCAGGCGTTCCCAAATGCCACTCGAGCCTTCGGTCACATCGGCCTCTGTCTGGCTGCGCTGATGAACTTGCAGGTACTCATCCGCGCTATTGCCAAACAGCGCAGAGCGGCCGGGGCCGAAGTCGGTAAGTCCGGCCAGGTACTCCGCGGGCGTCAGACACGTTGTTTCATGGAAGCGGATTGCGGACATAACTTTCTCCTTCTACGTTGATCATGGTTGACTGCTGCGCTTCAACACACTCGGCGCTCGCTCACGCGCGCAGAATGGCCGCGCCGAAGGGCGCGCCGGTCGCTCCGCCATCGACCACCAGCTCAATGGCGTTGACATAGGAAGAATCTTCCGAAGCGAGAAAAAGCACGGCTTTCGCGAGTTCTTCCGGCTCGCCCCAACGGCCCAGCGGGATCGCGGACGCGAAAAAGTCGACGAGCTTCTTGGATTCTTCTTGCGTGGCCGAAGCGCGGGCGCCGCGTTTCCAGATGGGCGTTCTGGTCGCTCCCGGAGCGACGACATTTACGCGAATGCCGCGCGGGGCAAGGTCGGCCGCGATGGCGCGCGCCATCGAAACCAGGCCGCCTTTGGTGGCTGCATAGGCCGCATAGCCGGGCTGGCCCAGGTAGTTGTGCACCGATCCATTGAAGATCACGCTGCCGCCGTCGTTCAGCAGAGGAGCGGCTGCGTTGACGGTGAAGAATGCTCCGTTGAGATTGGTGCGGATGATATTCTCGAATGCCATTTCTTCCGTGGCGCCCGTCGGCGTCCTGCCGCCGATGCCGGCGTTGGCAAAGACGATATCCAGCTTGCCGAAGTCCTGGGCAAGCGCTGCAAAGAGTCGACTGCGGTCCTCTGCTATGGTTACGTCGGCGCGGTAGCCGCGCGCATTGGATCCCAGTTCGGCGAGGGCTTCGTCCAGCGTCTTCTGGTCGCGGCCGGTGATGGCGACCTGAGCGCCTTCGGCGATAAAGAGACGGGCCGTCGCCAGGCCGATACCGCTGTTCCCTCCGGTGATGAGCGCCCTTTTCCCTGCGAGTTTCATATTCCCTCCTGCGGCGGCCGATCACCTTGGATCAGCCGGCGTACGTCAAATAGGATGGTCATCATATTTAAAGGATGCGCAAATATTCCGCGCCGCCTTCCCGGCGGGGCCGATAATCCATGATGGTAGTCATGAATCTGGTAGGATGCTCATCATAGATGGAGGGTTACGAGACATGCGCTACCCGGCCAAAGAGACCGCCGCAAAACATGAACGCATCCTGAAAGAGGCTTCGCGCCTGTTCCGCGAACGGGGATTCGAAAACGTCACGGTGGGCGAAGTCATGAAGGCCGCGGGCCTTACGCACGGCGCGTTTTACGCCCACTTCGGCTCAAAGCAGGAGCTGCAGCAGGCGGCCGTCGCCTACGGGCAGGCGCTTTCGGCCGGCCGCGCCCGCAGCTACGGCGCGACGAAAAAAGGCAGGCGCGCCTATGCCGAGCGCTACCTCGCCGCGCGGCATCGGGACAACCCCGGCGAGGGCTGTACCATGGCCGCGCTGGCGCCCGAGGTGGCGCGCTCCACGCCTGAACTGAAGGCCGCCTTCGAGCAAGGACTGGAAGAGATTCTCTCTGCAAGCGGCGCCGACCGCAAAGAGGCAATCTTTGAGACGGCCGCATTGCTCGGCGGGGTCGCACTCGCCCGGGCAGTAAGCAGCGAGCAATTCTCAGACGAGATCCTTCAGAGCGTCCGGCAGAAGCTGCGTCGATGACTCCTCTCCGTCAAAGCAGAGACAGATCACGAATCTAGCTCGGCGCCTGCACGAGCCTATCGCCGCCGCGGTGCGAAAAACTCCGGCCGGGGTATGGCCGCAGAAAGGCGCAGCCGCATCCAACTATTCATCTCCGGAGGAGAATCATGTCCGTCATCCCCGATCCCTCGCCCATTTCCCCGTCGGCCCAGTCTCTGCCACCCTTTCTCAGAGCGTGGAACTTCGCCAGCCATGAGGTCGATTCCTGCAAGAATCACGACCACTTCGCGATCATCTACGACAATCCGACAGAACAGCTCGACTTCATCGTCCCATTCCTGCGGCGCGGGTTGGAACGCGGCGAGAAGGCCGTGTTCATCTACGACGACAATTCGTTGGGCACGGTGATCGCGGCCATGGAGCGGCACGGGATCGATGTGGACGCGGCCAAGGCGGCGGGAGCGCTTTCGATCGTCACCAAGGGTGATGCGTATCTGAAGAGCGGGGACTTCGATCCCGACTGGATGGTCGATTTTTTGGGCGAGGCCGTGGAGAGCGCGAAGAAGGAAGGATTCTCGGCGGTACGTGCATCCGGAGAGATGACCTGGGCGCTGGGGCCGGCCGGGGAGGCGCATGAGCGCCTGATCGACTACGAGTGCAAGCTGAATACGTTCTTCCCCCAGTACGACATGGGTGGCATCTGCCAGTACAACCGGAATCGCTTTCGGGCGAAGACGCTGATGCACGTGATTCACACGCATTCGCGGCTTGTGTTCCGCGGAAAGGTGTGCGAGAACCCCTGGTATATTCCTGCCGACATCTTGAGGGCGCAGGATCAGGAATCGAGTGACTCGATTCTCCGCCTGCTGGAGAGCATGGAAGAAAACACGCGCCTGCGCCGCGCCCTTGCGGCGGAAACCGAGGCGCTGCGCCGCTCAGAAAAACTGGCGGCGGCGGGACGCGTGGCCGCGGTGGTCGCGCATGAGATTAACAATCCGCTGGCCGCGCTGGTGAACCTCCACTACCTGCTGCAGATGGAGAAACTGCCGCTCCCCGTGCGGAAAATCGTTATTGATATGGGGAAAGAGCTGGACAGAGTTTGCAATCTCACGCAGCGAACGCTGGACGCCTTCACTCCGCATGGATGACCTGGAAAAACTGCATTGGCGAGGATGATCAGGATTCTGCGGCAGGCAAGTCGTTAAAGAATCGCAACCATTTAAGCGACCTTTGACGCGCAGCCGCAATCATGTACACGAACGTTGCGATCCCGCGGCGCACCACGAACGCGACCGGAAAGCCCTTTTTAAAAACAGTTAGTTCAAACCGTAGACGTCGATCTCGCCCTGGGGATTGGTGGCAGTGGTCAGGTCGTGGCCGGTGGAGATGTACACCTTGCCGTTGCCCACCACAGGCGAGGTGAACTTGATGCCGTATCCCGGCATGTCGCCCGCATTCACGTCGCTGTTGTAAAGCTCGGTGGAAGGACTGTTCGCCTCGTAAGCCCGCAGTGTGGCGTTGGTGGGCGCATCTGGACCGCTGTTCTGCAGCGGCTGTCCTGTGTCGATGGTCCACAATATCCCGTCGCCGGTGCCGTTGGCCGAGAGGAACGGCGTAGTGCCGCGCGTGTTCTCCTGCGCTCCCGGCGTGGTGTACGGGCCCCAGGTCAGATCATTGCCCGAGAGCGGGAATTGGCGGATACCCGAGGGAATGTTGTTAACCGTGGGCGTTATGCCCAGATAGACGGAGCCATCGAAGTACGCAGAAGTGCCGAAGATCTCATAGGCGCTGATGTCGGTGGTGTGCGTGCCGCTCGAGTCGCTGCAGCTGTAGGCATAGGGCGCGCTGATGTCGCCCTCAAACCATTCGGTCTGCACGGCGCCAGCGTCACCCGCCTGCTCCCTGCCGAGATTCTGCGTGTTGAGCACATACATCTTTCCGCTCTTGCCGCCCGCGATGGTAAGCGAGGTTCCCGGAATGAGCAGGATACCGCCCGCACCCAGATCCTCATCGTTGCAGTCCATGAACTGAAAGTCCTGAGGAGTGAAGTAGTCTTCAAGCTGCAGCGTAGGACTGAACTTCAACACCGAGTCGCCGAACGCCGTGCTGCCGTCCCACGGACCATTGCCCGTGACGATGTAGATGTTGCCGGCGCTGTCTGCGGCCGGGCCGCCGCCGCCCATCCACACTCCGCCTGCGCTTGCATACTCTCCTTCGCCATTCAGATTCGGACTCGCGTTGAAGACGCCCGTCTGCGCGAGCGTGCGCGCGTTGTAGGCCAGCAGCCATCCGCTGTGGCAGCTGCCGTAGCCAATGTAGATGGAGTTGTTGGCCAGTAGCAGCGCCGCGCGCTGCAGGCACGACGGGCTAAGCGACACGACGCCGTTGACGGAGTCGGAGTTTGTGCCCGGCACAGATGCGGTGATGGTAACCGGGCCGCCGAATTTCTGCGCGCCGGTTGTAATGTCGAGCGCATTGAGGCGGAAGCTGACGGCGCCATTCGAAGCGATCTGCTCAGAGACGGCATAAAGCGTGTTCGTCGAGGGATCGATAACTGGCGTAGAGGTGACGCCCTCGTAGGGCTGAATGGGGCCGGTCGTCACCGGCGACTCACCCGATTGCAGCAGCGACGTCTTCCAGAGCGGCGTGCCGGTGCCGTAGTTGTCCGCGTCAAAGGCGTACACGGTATCGCGCTCGGTGGCGGCGTAGAGCACGTTGTGCACGCCGCCGTTGACCGTCACGTTTGACATGAGTAGCGGCTCGCCGTACACATACCCGTCAACAAGGTAAGAAAAAAGCTTGCCAAATGTGGCAGGGCTTACATTCGTGCTGTTGAGCGCAACTTCCTGCGCATTCAGCCCGCTGCGATTGTCGTCCATGTGCCAGGTGGGAATATTGACGGCAGAGTTGGGAGGAATGGTCACGTTGAACTGGGCGTTGCCGTTCATGTTGCCCACCGTTGCTGTCACGGTAGTTTCGCCGGCATCGTATCCGTAGGCCAGGCCGGAGCTGTCGATAGTGGCGACAGCAGTATTCGCAACAACCCAGTTCGCGCTCGAGGTTACGTCGGCAGTGGAACCGTCGCTATAGGTCGCGGTCGCCCTGAACTGTTCCGTCGAGCCCATGGGGAGGTTCTCGGGATCGGGTGTTACGGCGATTCCCCAGATCGACTTCTCCGCGGAAACGTTCAGATCGACAGTGGTGTAGGCAGCGCCGCCGCAATAGTCCCATTCTTCCACCACTGTGTGCTGCGGGCCGGTGTTCAAGGTAAGGCTCGTGTTCAGCTGGGCGCCATTGCTGACGTAGGTCAGCTGATTGTTGACGTAGATGCCCATCGTAGAAACGCCCTTCGAGCAGGTGGTGGTGGTGGCCGTGGCGACATACGTTACTGGAGAGGTGACGGTGCTGCCTGGGGCCGGCGTGTTGACATAGACACCGGTAGTGTTGACCACCTTGATCGACACTGGAGTAAACGACGCCCCGCCGCAGTTATCCCACTCTTCTACAGTGGTGTTATAAGAGCCGGGACTCAGGTTGATTGAGGTGTTCAAACTGGAAGAGTAAGTGGAGTAAGTCAACTGATTGTTGACGTAGATGCCCATCGCCGCCACACCGGCCGCGCACGTAGTATTCGCCGACGCCACATACGATACCGGAGACGTATAAGTGCCATTCGCTTGTGGCGAAGTTACCGTGACCCCCAGCGGCCTGCCTACGGTAATGGGAACCGTCGTATAGGTTCCCCCGCCGCAGTAGTCCCACTCCTCGACGACAGTGTTGTACGAGCCTGGGCTGAGCGTGAGGCTTGTATCGAGCGTTGCGCTATCGACTACATACTGCAGCTGATTATTGACATAAATACCCATCGAAGCGACGCCCTGCGCACAGGTGCTGGTAGTTCCCGAAGCACGATAGCGCACCGGCGAGGTGACTGACGAACCGCTCGCGGGACTGCTCACAACAACTCCCGCAAAGGCGGCGGGAATTCCGGACAGCACGAGACACACAGCAACCGTGAGGGAACGAGCCCTGGGGTATCGCATGAGAGTGAGGAGAATGAGCTAAGCTAACCCAAGTCGTTAGATACTGGAATCTGTCCGGCAGATGCCTGGACGCGAACTTTTAATAGTTACAGCCAGTCTAGGATGCGCGTCAGGAGGATCATTAGTGAGATGAGCTTCGGCATTTCCCCCCCGCTATCTCCGGTAATAAGCGCGGATACAACTTACTGCATGGGACAGCATCGAACTTTGCGGAAAGCTGAATTACCCGGTCCCTCGAACTCCCCTGACGAACGACATTTTTTCTAAGTGATCGTTGCAATAGTTTGACTAGTGCGGGCGCCCGCCTTCGCAATATCTCGATCTCTGCGGTAACTCACGCTGGTTCAGCACGTCGATAAACAGATTCCGTAATAGAGCCGGGCGCCCTTTACCCCACCTAGTCCCGGCAGAGGATCTCTGTATCTCATTGGAGGCCTCCATGCGCTCTCCCCGTCCTGTTGTCCTGTCGCCCTCAGTCTGCGTGGTTTCTCTCGCGTTGAACGCCTGCACCAGCTCCCTCACAGATCCCCGCTCCGGCAGCGGAGCTGCGCGCTCCACGTTTTCGGTCTCGGTGAACTCCCTCGTTCCCGCTGTAGACGCAACCTGCGTCTGCGCGACCACGGCCTTCACGATCCCATGCAACGAGCACCGGATGCGGCCACGCTCACCTCGCCACCGACTCAAAGTAGCCACTCTTTCAGGAGGTCATGATGTACCGTCCCCATCTCTGTTCAGTTTCGTTGCTGGTGTGCGCCGCAACTCTTGCGCTCAGCGGCTGCACCAGCTCAATCATGAGTTCCCGTTCCGCTATGGGCGGCGCCGCACCGACCGTCGCCGCAGTCGGCTTGCAGCAGGATACTGAGCCGAACAACAAGCAAGAGGTCCAATTCAGCGAAGACATGGACGCCAGCACGATCAACGCGCAGACCTTTACCGTCGCTGATTCCTCCGGCCACGCCGTCGCAGGAGTCGTGAGTTACAACGCCAGTTATCACATCGCGAGTTTTCAACCCAGCCCAGCGCTCCAGCCCGTCAGCAAATACACAGCCACCATCGCAACCGGCGTTGCCAGCGCCGGCGGCGCGCACCTGGCCGCGCCCTACACCTATACCTTCACCACCACCTACAACACGTCGGGCGATTACAACCAGCCTTTCTCCATCAGCAGTGTGAATCCGGCGTCCGGCGCCACTTGCGTCAGCGCAACCGCGGCCATCACCATCACGTTTAATCGACCACCCGATGCCAGCACCGTCAACGCGACCAACATCGTGGTCACCGGCCCAGGCGGAGTGATTCCGGTGACGATAAGCATCAACGTCACAACCACGCAGGTGGTGCTCACACCCGCTTCGCCGTTGCCCTCCGGCGCCATCACCGTAACGGTGAACAATGTAGGCGATCTGGCGGACAAGATGATGGCCGCTCCTTACACCTGGAGCTTCTCGACGGAATGCGGCGGGGGTGGCACTGGCAACGAGTATCTCTACGTCGGCGCCGGCGTCACTGCTGGAACTCCGGAGTTCTACGGGTACGCCATCAACTCCGCAACGGGACTTCTTACCCCTGTGCCGGGCAGCCCGTTTCAGGCCAGCATCGGCGCCACACCCAGTCCGTGCGGAGAAGGCTGCAGCCTGATGCCGCTTGCCGATCCGCTGGGACGCTTCCTGTTCTACAACTTCACGCAGACGCCGGACCAGCGCGGTGTCGGCACCATGAAAGTCGATCCGGCGACCGGCGCTCTGACCAACGATAACGTCCTGCCGTACACGTCCACCAACACCACCAATCCGATCATGCAATATATGTCGGTTGACCCCGAAGGACGGTATCTCTTCGGAACCGGGGTTCTGAACCAGCCGCAAAGCGACTGGCTGACCTCAATCGTGATCGCATCCGACGGGACATTATCGTGGGCGCCCGGCGAACCGTTTGAGCTACCCTATGGCGACAACGGGAACGCGTCCCAAGCGCCCGCGGTGACTGACCAGTTCGTCTTCGCATCCGATCCCTCTTTATACATCGAAGGGGCCCAGCAGCCGTCCGACATGT
Source organism: Occallatibacter sp. (assembly GCA_035508375.1). Classification (GTDB taxonomy): domain Bacteria; phylum Acidobacteriota; class Terriglobia; order Terriglobales; family Acidobacteriaceae; genus Telmatobacter. The sequence goes on from DATJNF010000070.1 coordinate 33,052, forward strand.
TTACCTTCACGATGAACCAGTCGAACGGCGCTCTGACTGCGACAAGTATCACTTACAAAATCGGGGTCGGAGCCGGAATGCAGGTCGTTACGCCGTCAGGTAAATTCCTGTACGTCGAAACCCACCAGCTTCTCAGCACAGGCTTCCCGGGTCCGGCGCAGCTCGATGGCTACCAGGTGAATGCCGACGGCACGCTCACGCCCATCGCGCAGGCGCCGATCCAGTCGCCGCAGCAGCCTGCCATCCTCACCATGTCGCCGAACGGGAAGTTTCTCTACATTTCCGGAGTCATCTATCCCAGCACTCCAGGAGGACCAAGCAGCAATGACAACAGCGTCTATGCGATCGACCCGAACACCGGATCGCTCACGTTGACAGCCGATTACACCAATATCCCAAGCACCGTGTTGTTTATCGATCCTGCGGTGAAATACGCGTATTTCGCAGAATTCAACAACACTACGGACTTGCCATCGCTGGCTGCATTCACGGTAGACCCAAATACCGGAGCCCTCGCGCCGGTCCCCGGAGGTCAAACCCCAATCCCCAGTCAAATGGCAGGGGCGCAAGCGGTTTCGATTGTCCGCCCGCAGTAATGAGAGGCTGCACAGTGAGCCGCCGAGACCGCGTGCTCTCCCAGGTCCCCCCAAAAACGAGGGACCTGGGGCACTCGGCGGCCCGCTCCTTTCCACGCCCTTCCCGGCGGAGGGAGCAGGGGCCTTCAGGCCCCTGAATGCAAGCTTGCGATGAAGGTGGCTTCAGCCACGGGCTCTTCGTTGATGCTGCCGAGATGCGGTTCGCGCGCCGGCAAACCCGGACACATCCTGTTACAGCCATGACGGCGTGAACAGACCTTCGGCGCTTGGCTGAAATCCAAATTCTCCAAAGCTTTTCCTGTCTCGGCCGCGTGTTCCCAATGCAGTTCATGCCGTGAACGGGCCGTGTTCACGCTCACACTTTCCACTTGCACGCCTCTGCTACCATAAGGATGATTGCGGCTCCCGCAACCTGGCCGATTTGTAGGGCATGCGGCCGGAGCCCCGCAGGAAAAGGAGAATTCTATGCCTCTGGTAACAATGCGGCAGCTGCTCGACGAAGCGGCCAAGGGTGGTTACGGCGTCGGCGCGTTCAACGTGAACGACATGGAACAGATTCAGGCCATCATGATGGCGGCCAAGCAGACCAAGTCGCCGGTGATTGTGCAGGCCAGCCGCGGCGCGCGCGCTTTTGCCGAGGACCTGTATCTTTTCCGCCTGATCGAAGCCGCGGCTGAGCTGAACCCCGACATTCCCATCGCCATGCACCAGGACCACGGCAACAGCTTTGAGACCTGCAAAAGCGCCATCGCCCTGGGCTACACCAGCGTCATGATGGACGGCTCATTGAAGGAAGACGGCAAGACGCCGTCGACCTTCGAAGAGAATGTCGACGTGACCCGGCGCGTGGTGGACTACGCGCACGAGCGCGGCGTAACTGTAGAGGGCGAGATCGGCGTACTGGGCGGCGTGGAAGACGGCCATGGCGCAGGCGGATCAGGCCTGGAACACATCACCGATCCTGACCAGGCGGTGGAGTTTGCCGAACGCACCGGCGTGGACGCGCTCGCGCTGGCCATCGGCACCAGCCACGGCGCGTACAAGTTCTCCAAGAAGCCCGACGGCTCGGTGCTGAAGATGGACGTGCTGATCAAGATTCACAAGATGCTGCCCAAGACGCACCTGGTGATGCACGGCAGCTCCTCCGTTCCCAAAGAGCTGCAGGATATCGTGAATCAGTACGGCGGCAAGCTGAAGCCCACATGGGGCGTGCCCGTCGAGGAGATTCAGCTCGGCATTCGCAACGGCGTGCGCAAGATCAATGTGGATACGGACAACCGTCTCGCGATCACCGGCGCAATCCGCAAAGTGTTTGCCGAAACGCCGGAAAAATTCGATCCGCGCGATTACCTGAAACCCGCGCGCGAGGCCATGGCCAAGGTTGTGGCGGATCGTATGACCGAATTTGGCCAGGCCGGCCACGCAGGCGACTACAAGCCGATCGCGATCGCAGAGATGGCGAAAGGCTACGCGAGCGGCGCGCTCGATCCGAGGCCCTCGCTCGCGGCAAGGTAAGGGCAGTTCCAGACTGCAAAGGCCGTTCTGCTAAGGCGGAATGGCCTTTTGCTTTTGAGCGCCACGGCCCGAGCGCCGATCACGATGCGGCCATCGTCGGATCGAAATACGGCTTCGTGGGAGTCGGCTGTGCCGCCGGCGGAACCGGACCCCGGATTCCCCCGCCGTCCCGTTCGCGCTTCTGCATCGCCTTCGCCAAATCCCTCTGATGAGGCGTCAGCAATGCGTCGATCTGGCGATGCGTCCGGCCGCTGAGGGCGTGAATCCGCGGGCCAAGCTGCTTGCGGGTGAGCGTAGGGTTCTTGTCGAGCAGCGCCTGAATCTGGTCGTGGTGCTGCTGCAGCAGCGGCCGGATCTGCTTCTGCTGATCGGCCGTAAGTTCAAGATCTTTGGTCAAATGCTCGAGTTCCTGGTCGATCGAGCGCGGCGACTGAATCGACGGCAAAAGCTCGCTTGCCGCCGGCTCACTTGCATTGCCCTGCGCATTTGCGATTCCGGCCGTTCCGATTGTCAAGATAATGGCAAGGATTACTGGGAAAGGATTATTCCGCATCGATCGCGCGTCCTCCGGTTGCCGCGAGCACGCCCGGCACTTGCCGCGGCGCGGCCCCTCGAAACTCCGCGGCAACGTTCGCCGCGTGAATCTCTCATTCAAATAGACGCTAGACCGGCAGCCCGGTATCAACTTTCTCTCAATCCGCCGGGAGGCTGAGTGTCACGTTACCGGCGTTCTCGCCTGCTGGTACTTCTGTGAATCAACATCGCGCATAAGATCGTCTTGAAGGATATGGCGCGCTGCTGCCCGCGTTCCCTCGCCTTCCCGCGCCGGCTTCGCTTTTGCGCGCTGATTGCCTTGCTCTGCGTGTTCGCGGCGCAGGCGCGCGGGCTCTCCCCCCTGCATCGGCACGGCAGAGCGCGCCATTTGCTCGTGGGCTACTTCACGCAATCGGACCTTTACTATCCGGCGCCGTTTTATGTGAAGAATCTGGTTGCCAACGGTAGCGCGCGGCGCCTCGACCAGATCAACTTTGCCTCAGGCGCGGTGATGAATGGAGCGTGCTCTCTGGGCGACCCGCAGGCCGACCTGAGGACCATCTACAGCGCCGAGAACAGCGTGAGCGGCAAAGCCGACGATCCTGCCTCGAACTTCCGCGGCTATTTTCACCAACTGCAAGAACTCAAGCGGCGTTATCCGCGGTTGAAGATTCTCATCTCGCTCGAAGGCAGGGCGGTGGACTTCGCCGAGGATGCGGCGCCCGAACACCGCGAGGCCTTTGTGGCCTCGTGCGTCAATCTTTTTCTGCGTGGACAATTTGCGCCAGACGTATCGCAGCCTGAGCTCTTCGATGGTATCGACATCGACTGGGAAAGCCCGCAGCAGCGTGACGCGGCGAATTTTCGCGCACTCATTGAAGAGTTCCGCCGGCAGATGAATGCGGTTCGGCCGGGCCTGCGGCTTTCCGTGGCCGTAGACCAGTCGCCTGACCGGCTGCCCGGCACAGACTTCGCCGCGCTCGTTCCGTTCGTGGATGAGTTCGGCATCATGAACTACGACTATGCGGGCCCATGGAGCACGACGACGGGTCTCGTTGCGCCACTCTTTGTCGGCCCGGCTGTCGCAGATCCCACGGCAAGCATTGAGCGCAGCATCGCCAGCTACAAGGCAACCGGAATCCCGGAGTCAAAGCTTCTGATGGGCCTTCCCTTTTACGGCTACGGCTGGACTGGCGTGAGTCAGACCAACCACGGGCTCTTCCAGGCGGGCAGAGCGGTCCGGGGCGACCAGCCATACCACTCGATTCGCGCTCTTCTACCGCAGTCTTCCGTATTTCGAGACGACTTGTCGCAGGCGCCGTGGCTCTTTGACGGGCAGAACTTCTGGACCTACGAAGATCCGGTATCGATTCGATACAAAGTGAGCTATGCGGCAAGCCAGCATCTGGGCGGCGTCATGATCTGGGAGCTCAGCGGCGATACCCCGGACGCGGAACTGCTGAACAGCGCGTATCGGGCGCTGCATCATCCCCTGCGGCCGGCCGGATTTGCACGTGCCCTTGCCGCGGGCGGGCGCGCGAACCCGGCCTCGCATGGCGGGATCTAGCCGCTTCCGCACAGCCGACAACCGATGGGCAACACAAAAATCTTTTACCACGATCGTGTTAGCACCCTCGGGAAAACCCCGGCTATAATCGTTTTGGCTTGGGGAGCCGAGCGCACGATCCCCTGAAAGAATTGCCATGCCGTCCTGAGGATGCAAGTCCTTTCTCCCGCTGCATAGGCTCGCGTGCAACTCGGCCGCCGTCACCCAACAGTCGTTTATGATTACCGCGCAGCCCGGATTCCGGGCGTCGCAATGCGGTCGAGCACCTCGCGCAGATGCAGCAGCGCGCCGAAGGTGCGCATGCACTCGATGGAGGTAGGATTTGACAAGTCGAAACGAGGCTCCAGCATCAGCAGCCGTTACGGAACCGGTGCAACTCCCCCGCGTGGCCACGGGAAATCCGGGGTTGGACGAGGTTCTCTTCGGCGGGCTGCCCAAGGGACGGACGACTCTGTTCAGCGGCGGTCCGGGATGCGGCAAGAGCATTCTGGGGCTGGAGTTTCTGGTGCGCGGCGCGCTCGCCGGCCACCCCGGCATTCTTGTGCCCTTCGAGGAACACATCGACGCCGTTCGGGCGAATGCCCTCACGCTGGGCTGGGACCTGGCAGCTCTCGAAAAGCAGAACCTGATCATGCTGGTGGACGCGCATGTCGATCACGAGATGGTGCTTTCCGGCAACTTCGACCTGCACGGGCTGCTGGGCATCATTGACGGCGCGGCGCGGTTCCTCAAAGCCGAGCGGCTGGTGCTCGATGCCATCGACGTGCTGCTCCGCTACTTCAATGATGCCGCGCGCGAACGCGAACAGTTTTTCTTCCTGAACGACTGGCTGCTCAATCGCAAGCTGACCACGGTACTCACGGTAAAGCGCAGCGACTTCGGCAACGGATCGGGCCGCTATGAATTTCTCGACTACCTCGCCGACTGCGTCGTGCATCTGGATCAGCGGGTGAATCAGCAGGTGACCACGCGGCGCTTGCGGGTCGTGAAGTATCGCGGCTCTAACTATGGCCGTAATGAATATCCCTATGTGACCGCCCCAGGCGGCATTACCGTCATACCCATCTCCGGTGCCGAGCTTCGCCACAAGCCGCTCGGCAATCCGTTCACGAGCGGCCAGCCGCAGCTCGACGAGATGCTGGGCGGAGGCTATCCGCAAAACTCCTGCATCCTAATCGCGGGCGCATCGGGAACGGGCAAAACGACGCTGGTAAGCCTCTTTGCCCGGACCGCCTGCGAGCGAGGGGAAAGAGTTCTCTTTGTCGGTTTTGAAGAATCGGCAGAGGCCCTAACAGGTGCGATGCTGTCAAGCGGCACCGATCTGCGGCCGGCGCTCAAGGCGGGCACCCTGCGGCCGCTCACGTCGATGCCGGAGGCTATGGGCATTGAAGAACACCTGGTCCGCGTCGCGAAGGCCATTGAGGAATTTGGGCCGCACCACGTGGTGCTCGACGCAATGTCTGCAGTGCGGCGCATGGGCTCTGACCGCGCAGCATTCGATTTTATGGTGCGGCTGGTGGGTTTGTGCCGCGAGCATGGCATCACGCTTCTTTTCACCAACCAGACCAAAGGCAACGAACAGATGGGAGAGATCGCCGGTGAGGAAACCTCTTCTCTGGTGGACACCATCCTGTCCCTGCGCTACATCGAAGTGGGAAGCGAGACCAACCGGACCATCGGCGTTGTCAAATCTCGCGGGATGAGCCACTCCAATCAGTTGCGAGAATTTCGCATCACAGATAACGGAGTGGAACTTGCAGAAGTATATTCGGGCGAGGGCGGCGTGCTGACCGGCGCGGCACGGCAGGAGCAAGAGGCGCGCGACGCGGCGGAGCGCCGGCGCACAACGGCGGTAGTGGAAGCGAAGAGGAGCGAAATTCAGCGCCGCAAAGCCGAACTGGAGGCCGAAACCGCCCGCCTGAGCGCGGCCGTCGAGCAAGCCGAGATTGAACTGACGCAACTGGAAATCGAACGGAACAAGCTGCGCGAAGACCAGGACACAAGATATGCGATGCGCGGCGGAAAGAATGGAGACGCAGACGGAGCGACCCGCGAGGATTCGCTTTAAGGGAGTTGGAATGTCCACGAGCAATGGAAACATCATGGCTCCTCAACCATCGGGGCCCCCTCACCGCGTACGCATGACGCTCTTCGTCGCCGGCGAGGAGAGAAATTCGCAGGCGGCGCGGACAAATCTGGCGCGCATCTGCGAGAGCCATCTCTCCGGGCGCGCAGATGTAGAGATTGTCGATGTGCTTCAGGACCATCGCAAAGCCCTCGAGTGGCGGGTGCTGCTCACGCCGGCCCTGCTGATCTTCAACGCCGACCGACCCACGCGCGTCACCGGAACCCTGCAGGAGGCGGAGCGGGTGCTCTCGGCCATCAACAGAGATTACGCGGGATCGGCAGCATGACCAACGCGCCCCTCAGCTACCGCGATCTGCTCGCGCAGCTGGAAGACGCCGAAGAGCTGCTGCGCTCCCTGGTTGCGCAACAGACAGACGCCGTGGTCTCCGAGCACGGTGTGCAGCTGGTGCGCCTGCACGAGACCGACCAGGCCCTGCAGCGCGTCCGAGCGCACCTGGAAGCGATGCTCGCGGAGCGAACCGGGGAACTGAAGATCGCCAACGAGCAGCTGCTCCGGGAAGTGGCCGAGCGAAAGCACGCACAGCAGCGGTTGTCGTCGATCATCGAGTCCGCGATGGACGCGATCGTCACGGTGAACGAGCAGATGAAGGTGGTGATCTTCAACTCCGCCGCAGAGAGCATCTTTGGCTATTCCGCGTCTGAGGCCATCGGCTCACCGCTCGAGCGTTTTATTCCGGAGCGGAATTGCGAAAGCCTGCAAACGTCGCTGCTCAACTTTGCCAAAGCCAGCGAGACGAGTCACTCAATCGATCCACGTCCTATTGATCCGATCGACGCGCTGCACGGCCTGCGCGGCAACGGAACGAGCTTTCCCATCGAGGCCACCATTTCGCACGTAGAGACTGCAGGCGAGCATCTCTATACCATCATCGTGCGCGACATAAGCCGCCGCAAACAAACCGAGGCGGCGCTGGTGCGCAGCGAAAAGCTGGCCAGCGTGGGCCGTGTTGCGGCCATGATTGCGCATGAGATCAACAACCCGCTCGAGGCGATCACCAATCTGCTCTTCATTCTGAAGGACGATGTGAACAGCGATCGCGGCCGGCAGTATCTGAACCTCGCGGAAACAGAGGTGCGGCGCGCCGCGCAGATCGCGCAGAATACGCTGGGGCTTTCGCGGCAGAGCTCCCATGCAGAGCGCTTCCGTGTTGCCGACCTGGTGGACGGCGTAACGCTTCTGCTGGCCCACAAGGTGGGAGAAAAAGGCATCAGCCTTCGCAAGCAGTGCGTCCCGCACGACCTCGAGATCGCCGCCGTGGAGAGCGAAGTGAAGCAGGTGCTCTGGAATCTGTTGACGAATGCGATCGACGCGGTCCCCGCGAAGACCGGACTCATCACCGTGCGGGTGTCGAAAACGCGCAAGCCGAATGCCGGAGCGGGAGTTCGGATTACCGTCGCGGACAACGGCATCGGCATGGATCGCGAAACAGTGCACCGGGTACTGGAGCCGTTTTACACCACAAAGAGCAATGGCACGGGCCTGGGCATGTGGGTAAGCCACGAGATCGTGAAGAAGCACTGCGGCGCGCTGCGGGTGCGATCAAGCAAAGCCCCGGCATGCCATGGAACAACATTTTCCGTGCTGCTTCCCGAAGAACAGATAGCATCCTAGAAGTAGATCTGTTCCTGCTCCTTCTTCTTCAGCGGCGGCATCATATTCTTGGGCACGGTTACCGCGTGCTCCACCTTCTCTTTTGTGTCGATGGCCTGCTGCACGCTGAAGGTCATGGCGATGTCGTCGATCTTCTCGCAATAGAGCTCACGAAGATGCACGAGTTCATCGCGCAGCTCGGCCAGATTCTCCTGGTCAACAGCGCGCGATGCTTCCCACCGCGCCAGCAGGATGATGGAAAATCGCAGGCTGGCGAGTTCCTGCGTCATGGCCGCGAGGTTGGTCTCATGTTTGAGGCGTACGTAAACAGATGCGGGGACAATCGGAGCAGCGGTGAGAACGGCGGTAGGCATGGCTTTTCCCTCCAGGGATCACTTGTGCACAGAGGAACAAGCAGGTTTCGCGATCGCCGGAATAACCGGTTGAACCATTTCCTCCTGAATTGTGACCTTAGTGTGAGGGCGAATCGGAGCAGGCGCTGTGAGCTAAGTCACTCGATTTTGCTTCGTTCCCTGTACATCACCCATCCGGGTGCAGCAGCTTCCGCTGGCTTACTGCTTCGCCATCATCGCGTTTCAGGCTGGCAAACACAATTGTGGATAGCACTGTAAGGCCGGCCAGTACCCACAGAGCCTTGTGAATTCCCCGGATCATCTCCGCCGCCGGAGCGTTCAGGCTGGCGGGCAGAAAAAAGGCGGTGGCCAGGCCGGCGACCGCTACGCCGAAGCTGATGGCCATCTGCTGCATTGTGCTGGCGATGGTGCTGGCAGCGCTGGTGTCGTGCTCCTCGATGTCGGAGTAGACCAGCGTGTTCATACTCGTGTACTGCAGCGACGTGAAGCCGCCATAGAGGAAGGCGAGGAAGACAATGTAAGCCACGGATGTATGCGCGCCGATCGTGGAGAACAGCCCGAGCAGCACTCCAATGATCAGCGTATTCGACACCAGCACGCCGCGATAACCGATAGTGCCCAGCAGCCGCTTCATAATCGCCTTCATGCTCATGGCGGCGATAGCCTGCGGCATGATCAACAAGCCGGACTGAATCGGGGTGTAACCGAGGCCTGTCTGATAAAGCAGCGGCAGCAGGAACGGCACGCCGCCGATCCCCAGCCGTGTGAAAAGACCGCCATTCACGGCGGCGCGAAAGGTGCGAATGCGAAAGAGCTTGAGATCAAGAAGCGGGAACTGGAGTCCGCGCGCATGGAGCCAGTATCCGCACAACAGCACACCGGAAAGCGCCAGCATACTTGCGATCTCGCGCACGCTCAAGGTGTGCTCTCCGAAGACCTCGAGCACATACGAGAGCAACGCGATACCGGAGCCGAAAAGAATCAGTCCGACGATATCGAGCGGATGCGTCTTCTCTTCTCGATAGTCGGGCAAATGAATGTAGACCATCACCAGCCCGACGACGCCGATGGGAATATTGAGGAAGAAAATCAGGCGCCAGTGAAAGTAGCCCACAATCAGTCCGCCGGCGATGGGGCCGAGCATCGGCGCAATGAGCGCCGGCACAGCGACGAAGCTCATGATGCGGATCAGGTCCGATTTTGGAAAGGCGCGCACCAGCGTAAGCCGGCCCACCGGCACCATCATCGCGCCGCCCATGCCCTGCACCACGCGGCAGGCAACCAGCAGATGAATGTTGGTGGAGATTCCGCACAGGAACGATCCCAGCGTGAACAGCCCGATGGCCGAGGCAAAGACGCGGCGCGTACCGAAGCGGTCCGCCATCCAGCCGCTGATAGGAATAAACACCGCGAGGCTGAGCGTGTAACTCGCGAGCACGGCCTTCATGCTGAGCGGCGCCACGTGCAACGCTTCGGAGATAGCCGGCACGGCCGTATTCAGAATCGTCGTATCGAGCGATTCCATGAAGAACGCGACCGCGACCAGCCAGGGCAAGAGCCGAAGGCTGGCTTCCGAGGGGCTCGGCGAAAGAGCCGCAGCGCGCGCGATGTTCGATGTGCTCATAACATCAGAGACCGGCACAACGATCCGTTCAGCCAGTCGTTCGCCGGCCCGTTCTGCTTACGATGCCAGAGACGCGCAGCACGATGCCAGGCCGCGGATGGCGATCTCAGGCTAACGAGACCTGCGCCGCTTCACCCGTAATTGCCGCGGACTCTTCGCTCTTTTTGAGCAGCCAGTAGTGGAAGCCATCGACGATGGCCATCAGCGCGGCCTGGTTCAGGTCGCTGCTGATGCCGGCGGTGATCCAGGGCTCGTGGCCATCTGCGTGGAAGCTCACCGTGACCCGCACATGCGCGGCCGAGTCGTGCGCCGATACATCGAGCGCCGCGACGGTGAACGTGCCCAGCCGCATCTCAGCCAGCGCCGGATACCACTTTTCGAGCTCCTTGCGCATCGCCTTGGTAAGCGCGTCCACAGGGCCGGTGCCTTCCGCACGCGACGTGGCGATGGTCGTGTCGCCGACGGTGAGCGTGATGAAGGCCTGCACGAAGCGGCTGCCGATCTCGTCGGATTCATCAAAGACGCGCCAGCTCTTCACGCTGAACCAGTTGCGCATTGTGCCGAGTACGCGCATACAGGCAAGGCGGAAAGAGGTTTCGCTGGCCGTGAAGCCGCCGCCTTCGATCATGGCTTGGTTCGCGTCCATCAGCGCCTGCGCTTGCGTGGAGTTGAGCGGTACGCCGAGCGCTTCCGAGAGCAGGATGATGTTGGCGCGGCCGGACTGCGCGTTCACGCCGATCACCGGATTGGCTCCAACGCGCGAGGGCTCGCACCAGAGATACGCGCCCGGATTCTTGCGCTCGCTCGAACCATGCATGCCTGCCCAGGTGCCGAATGCGCCTGCGCCGACGATCGGCGCGCTGTGCGGCGGGTCCAGACCGAAGGCTCCATAAGCCGAGTGTGCAAGGCTCGTGAGTCCAGTGAGCGATTCTTGCGAAACAAACTCCGCTTCGCCGCGCAACTGCATGCCGCCAATCACGGTGGTCAGGTTGACATTGCCGCAGCGTTCGCCGGTTCCGAGCAGCGTGCCCTGCACCTGCACTGCGCCTGCAAGAACAGCCGCACGCGTGTTGGCGATGCCGAGGCCACGATCGGTGTGGCCGTGAAATCCGAACTGTGCCTGCGGAAAGTCGCGCACCAGGCCGCCGATCACGCCCGTGACCTCTTCCGGACTCGCTCCGCCGTTGGTGTCGCAAACGATGATGCGGCTCACGTTTTGCTGCACGCACTGCTCGGTCAGCTGGCGAAAGTAGTCGAGGCTCTGCCGGGCGAACTCGGGATCGCAGGGTTTCCCGTTCTCGCGCCGCCCGCAATTGGCATCCATGGCGTGCTCGAGGTCGACGATCACTTCAAGGCCGTGCGACTGCAGGCAGTCGATCGTCTCGCGCGTCATGAGCAGGTTTTCTTCGGGCGTAGTTTCGAGCGATTTCTGCACGTCGAGCAGCCGCGACTTGACGACGATAACGGCTACCGGCACGCGCCGCTTGTGGCGCAGAATGAACTGCACGTCGGGCCAGTCTTCCACCTTCGCTCCGCGACCGCGCGTGCGGCCAAAGAGCGCGAGCTTCATCGCGCCGGTGTCCACATGGGCAAGCGCGCCGGCCAGGTCCGCAATAAACTGGTTGGCGCCCGCGAAGCCAATCTCGGCATACTTCACGCCGAAGCCGGCCATGCGCTCGAGCAGCATCACGGCGTTCGGCAGAGAGATTTCGAGATTCGGCTGCTGCAGCCCATCGCGCAGGCTGGTGTCAAACAGTTCGACTTTTCTGGAGGTGCGTTCTGTCATTGTGTCCCTGCACTTTTTCCAAGAATCCCAGTCTTTATCATATCCGGTCGCTAACTATTACAGTGCCGAAGCCGTGGAGGGCTGGACCAGCGGCGCGGCGCCGGTCTCCTGGTCCTTGTACTGCAACTGGTAGAGCTTCCAATAGAGGCCGCGGCGGGCCAGCAGTTCCTGGTGCGATCCCATCTCGCGCAGCTGGCCCTTGTGCATCACCAGAATCGTGTCCGCGCGCTGCACGGTCGAGAGGCGGTGCGCGATCAGCACGCTGGTGCGGCCTTCGACCATGCGTTCCAGGGCGGATCGGATGCGCAGCTCGGTGTCGGTGTCGACGCTGGAGGTGGCTTCATCGAGGATGAGAATGTGCGGATTGTAGGCCAGCGCACGGGCAAAGTTGATGAGCTGCTTCTGCCCGGTTGAAAGCGAGTTGCCGCGCTCGCGTACCGGCTCGTCGAACTGCTGCGGCAGGCTCTCGATGAAGTCCAACACATTCACATCGCGCGCCGCGTTGCGCATCTCCGCAGGGCCAATGTGCTCGTTACCGAGCCGGATGTTTTCGGCCACGGTGCCGGTGAACAGGAACGGGTCCTGCAGCACGACGGCGAAGTGGCGGCGTAACGCGTTCAGATCATGCTCGCGTAGGTCGAGTCCGTCCAGCAGAATGCGCCCGGCGGTGACGTCGTAGAAGCGCATCATCAGGCTGGTGAGCGTGGTTTTGCCCGCGCCCGTGTGGCCCACGATGGCAACCGTCTGGCCCGGGTCGATGGTGAAGGAAACGTCCTTGAGAATCCATTCGATCCCATCGAGCGCAGAAAGCGCGGCGGCGTCGGGAAGGTCGCCGGCCGCCTGGGCAGCCCGTACCGCGGCCTTTTGCTCGTCCGTCAGTTTTTGATACGTGAACCACACGTGCTCGAACTCGATGCGGTTCGATCCGTCGCCGGCAAGCGGCCTCGCGGGGTTCACAATCTCCGGCGCGGTGTCGAGCAGCTTGAAGATGCGCTCGCAGGCAGCCATCGCGGCCTGCAGGATGTTGTATTTGTCGCTGAGGTCCTGGATCGGACGCCAGAACCGCTGCGAATACTGGATGAACATCGCCAGCACGCCGATGGTCACTGATCCGCGCACCAGCACGCTGAATCCACCGCGCCACACGACCAGAGCGATGGCAATCGAGGATAGCAGTTCCACAGCGGGGTAATAGAGCGCGTAGGCAAAGATCGTGTCTTTGAACGCGATCATGTGCTGCTCATTCACCGCTTCAAAATCCTTATAGGCGCGCTGCTCGCGGTTGAACAGTTGCACTACGCTCATGCCGGAGATGTGCTCCTGCGTGAAGCTGTTGATGCGGGCGATGGCCGCGCGCACCCGCCGGTAGCTTTCGCGTACATGATTGCGAAACAGCCGCGTCACGATGAGGATCAGCGGCAGCACAGAAAAGGCAAGCAGCGCCAGCCACCAGTTGATCGCCAGCATCACGCCGGCCATGATCGTGAGCGTGAAAAAGTCGTTCACGATGGCGAGAATGCCGTCCGTGAACATGTCGTTGATGGCATCGACATCCGAGGTGAGGCGCGTGACCAGCCGGCCCACGGGATGCGTGTCAAAAAAGCCCACGTGCAGGCCCTGCGTGTGCCGGAAGATGTCGCGGCGCAGATCGAACATGATCTTCTGGCCGGTCCACTGCATCAGATACGTCTGGATGAACTCAAAGAGATATCCGGCCAGCAGCGCCACCAGATAGATAGCCGCCAGTTCCGAGATGCCGGTGTAGGCGTCGGTGGAGAGCCTGCGGGTGAGCCAGTTGGTCGCCGCGCCGGGTTTGCCGGTAAGATAGCGGTCGATTGCAACCTTCACCAGGTAGGGACCGGTGACGTCGCACAGCGACTTGATGGTGACGGCGACGGCCGAGATGGTCGCCTGCGGCCAATAGGGGCGAACGTAGCCCGCGAGCCGGCGGGCCAGCCGGGCGTCGTAGACCTTGCCAACCGGATCTTCGTCGGGCTTGCGGGCCGGCTCCTGGACTCCGGATTTGCGGGACTTGCTCTTTTGGTCGTCCGCCATCGGTCGGGGATAGGGCTTTCTTTCTTATTGTACGAGGAGAGCGGCTGCGGCCGTTTTTCAGCCGCCCGCAAACCTATGCAGACCTTATACAGATGGAGCCGAAGTGGCGCGCGGTGCAAAAAGTCTGAAGTTGCAAAAAAACTGCCGTAGGCGGCGCAAATTCTCTGGATTTCCTGGCCTGGAAACCGGCCGCCTTCTGAACGTGCAGAACAAAACAGCCCCAGGAAGCCACTTCCCTGGGGCTGCTGGTTGAACGAGCTTCTCAGAAGGTCAAACGCAGCGTGAGCTGAATCTGACGCGGTGTCCAGTACGACGTGCTTTGGCCGTTCCCGGCAATCGCGATCTCGCCCGTTGTGGCATTGGGATTCTGATAGCCCTGAATGTTCAGGGCATTGAACGCGTCGGCATTGAAGCGCAGGGCCGCGCGCTCCGTGATGGGGAAGACCTTGAACAGCGAGAGGTCGACGTTGTAGTTGAACGGGCCGGGTAGAACGGTCCGCGAGTAAAGATTGTCGCCAAAATTGCTGGGCGACGGCGTAAAGGCGATGTTGTTGAAGGTATTCAGCGGCCCAACGACGTTCACGTTGTTGTTGCCCACGATCGGGTTGATGGGCGATTCGTAAGCCGGGCTGGACGCCTGGCCCACAACGTAGCCCGTGGGCAGCCCGCTGATCTTGCCCATCTGCGCTGCGGTTGGAAGAATAAAGCCGTTGAACCACAGCTTCTTCGGCTGGCACACGCCGCTGGTGCAGTCCGTGACCTTCACACCGTTCTTATAGAGCTTGATCGGGTTGGTCGCGCCCCAGTTCGACGCAGTGATGGGGAAGCTCTGCGAGATCACCTGCCCGGCGCCGGCAATCTGCCATCCGCCCACAGCCTCATCTTCAATCTTGTTGACGCCATTCAGGAAGTGCTTGCCGCGGCCGAAGGGGAGATCCACGATGCCGTTGAAAGTGATGTGATGCCACGGAATGGCGGTGTCCGGCTTGTACTGCTGCCAATAGAGCAGCTTGTGGTATTCCTGCCAGGCAAGCGTGCCCTGCGGCGGCGCGGGCGGAACCGAAGGCGCCGTGACCGTGCCGCCGGCAACAGCAGGGGTATACGAAGTTCCATTGGCGATCGGCAGCACGCCCAGGAAGTTGGCCGCCGGATACGCTGTTCCGTCGCGGAAGTAGTTGCCGCCCAGGCGGAAGGCCTTCGACCAGACGTAGGCAATCTGGTAAGCGATCCCATGATGGAAGAGCCGCTGGTAATTGATCTGCAGCGCGTTGTCGTTCGACCAGCCGTCCTTCACATCCCATGTATTGTTGCCCCAGGTCTTGGTGTCGTAGGGGCGCGTGGCGATGTAGCTGTTCGACGAGTTCGCGGGAGTGTCGGTGGTCATATCCCAGAGGAACTGCTGGGAGCTGCTCGCCGTCGTGTTGTTGGGGTAGAAGTAGTGATCGAGATTGGTGCCGTGGCTCCACAGGTACGTGACGCGCAGCGCCGAGTTGCCCTTGAACGGCTGCTCGATGGTGAAGTTGACCTGGGTCACGAAGTCCGGCGGCATGGCTTGCGAGTTATCCCACAGACCGACGCCGGGCGTGATCGCGTTGGTTGTGCTGCTGTTCACGTTGTTGGTGCTGTTGGAACCCATGATGGGCAGAAACGAACTCATCGTCGTTCCAGATTGCGACCATGCGCCGCTTCCCTGCGGATAACGCAATTGCGCGTTGGCCAGGCCGTCGGTCTGGTTGGCGTTGTCAAAGTTCTGCGAATAACTGGCAACCAGCGGATTGTTCTGAATCGCGTTCTTGATGAAGCTGCGTGTCGGCATGGGATAGATATATCTTCCGTACGCGCCGCGGATCACCGTGCCCCACTTGCCGCCCGCGGGCTGCCAGGCAACGCCCACGCGCGGGCTGAAGTTCAGCGGGTAATTCCGCATCAGCGTCGAGGGCCAGCCGGCCTGCTGCGGCGTTTCATACTTCGCGCCGATATTCATCATGTTCGTAATGATGGCCTGGGTCGTGTATCCCTCGGAGATGAGCTGCGACGGGGGCACCTGCAGGACGACCGCATCATTTTTGAGGTCGAAGCTGTTGTAGAGACCGTCCTTGGTCCAGGTTGCCGGGTGATCTTCCCAGCGCAGGCCAAGGTTGGCGGTAAAGTTCCGCGTGACGTGAAAGTTGTCCTGGAAGTAGCCGTCGAACTCCATGTCGTGGAAGTGCGCGTAGGGCGGTTCCTGCGTGACAGAGTACGAGGACACATTCCCCAGGTACGCGTCGGGATCGTCACCGCCGGTGTTGGGCGAGGGCGTGGTGGTGCCGTTCAGAGAGAGTGAAGTGCCCAGCCCCCCGAAGCTGATGTTGTCGGCCGACTCGTCGGGCAGCCAGCCAAAGCGCTCATGGCGGTAGCGCGCACCAAAGAACATCTGGTGTTTGCCCCGCGTCAGGGTCAGGTTCTCGTCGATGTTCGACACAATCTGGCTGATGCCGTAGATGAACTGCGTTCCGCCATAGCCCCAGTTGGTGTTAAGAAGCTGACCGGACCCGAAGGCCGGGAATCCCGGCTCGCCGAAGTTGTTCGGCGTTCCGAGAGTCTTCTCGAGGTCGGCGAACGGAGTACCACCGGCAAAGTTGTGCTGCGCCATCCACTGCTGGCTGACGATGGTTTCAGAAAAGAAAGTCGGCGAGAAAACGTGCGTGTAGCCGATGGCCCCGGCGTACTGGAACGACGGGTTGATGGCCACGCCTGTTGCTTCGGCGGGAAGGCCGTCAGCAGCAATCGTGGTCGGGTTATTCAAATTCGCGTTCGTGTAGTTGCGCAGGGAAATGCTGGTGAGATGGTTGCTGGTGTAGCGCAGATACGCGCGATTGTTCTCGTTGAATTCATGATCCAGCCGGAACGTGATGGTGGGCACCACGTTGAAGGTCGGGTTCACCGCCGATAAGTTGCCGTTGGAAATCACGCCGCCGCTGTTGGTGGCCAGCATCGGGTTGTTGCCGTTCGTAGCTTTCGGCGTGATATCGAAGATCTTTTGCATCGTCGGCGAAATCCGGCCGCTGGGAATCTGATTGTTCGGGAAAGGCGCACGGCAGTAACCGTTCGCCACGCCTGTGCCATTGCAATTGGGATCGCTGTGCGTGGTTGCCGGATCGTAGATGGTTTGCGGAACCCCCGCGCTGTTCGTGTACCAGCTGAAGTCGCCCGCGCGCTCCTGGTCGTTCGGCACGTCCACGATTTCGTTCGAGGGGTTGGCCAGCGAATAGCGCTCATAGGCGAAGAACCAGAAGCTCTTGTCTCTGCCATGGTAGAGGTGCGGCAGGATGATCGGACCGCCGGCCGAGGCGCCGAACTCGTTGCGCACCAGGTGAGGCGCCGAGTAGATATAAGGGTTGTTGCGGTTCTTGGCGATGCCGATGGCGTTGTTGCGCGCCGTCTCAAACGCGCTGCCGTGCAGCTGGTTAGTGCCTGACTTGGTGGTGATGATGGCGGTACCGGGCTCGGAGTATTGCGCACTGGTGTTCGTGGTCTCGACGCGCACTTCCTGCACCGCGTCCGGATCGGGCGCCTGCGTCTGCGCCAGATTCATGCCGCCGAACTGGCGGTTGGAGAGCGGCACGCCGTCGGCCACATACTCGAGCGCTTCGCCCATCAGGCCGTTGGCGCGCTGTCCGTTGCTTTCCAGGCCCGGAGTAGTTTCACCGGCCAGCGTGATCAGAGTGCGGCCGTTCATGGGCAGCTGGTTGATGCGGCTGTTTTCCAGCGTAGCGGTAATGGTCCCGTTGTCCGTAGTGGTCAGCTGCACCGACTCCGCTTCCACCTGAACCTGCTGCGTAACCGCGCCCGCGGTCATCGCGGCGTTAATGACGGCGCTCTGCGCCACCAGCAGTTCGATTGAGGTTTTATACGTCTCCATGCCCTGCACGGTAATGGTGATGGTATACGTTCCGGTGAACAGCCCGGGCACCTGGTAGAAGCCGACCGAGTTCGTCTTCGCATCCGCGGCAATGTTCGTGCTCTGGTTGACAACGTGGATTAAGGCATTGGGAATCACCGCGCCGGTGGAATCCGTGACCGTACCCTGAATGGACCCGGCGCCGCTCTGCGCCCAGACGAGTGAGCCGCTGAGCACGAGCGCGAGGATAGCAAAGATGGCTGGAAATGCAGGATTTTGCAGGAAGAAGCTGTACGTCACACGACTGGCTAACGTTTTCATGCGCATGGTCACTCCTCAAAAAACGGCTGGCTGTACCGTTATTACGGAGCTCCAATCGCCGAACGCTGGGCCCAGAGGAAGACGAACGTACGTCGGAGCACCGCACTGACTTTTCGGAAACGTTTCCTGATTTTTGCGTATCTTCAAACAAAAAGGCCCTGAGAAGGTACACGACCGGTAGAAGCCAGGCGCAATGCAGTGGGGCCCGCCGCGGAACCTCGGTTCGGTTCCCAATCCCGAGAGCGGGCGCTTATTGGCGCGGCGTTGGGCGTTCCGGCTTCGAAGGGTTGTCGCTGGCTGGGTCGCTGCTGGAAGCTGCCGGCCTCGGCTTAGGCGCAGGGCGTGAGACGCCCATGCTCAGCAGCACATAACCGAAGCCTTTACGTAACCAGTCAAACACGCTCATGGTCTTTCTCTTTCCTTGGGCTCCCGGAATCCTCGCCGCGTTGTGATTGCGTTACTGCGCTTTTGAAGATGGGGCAGAAACGGGCATCGTAGGCTGATCGCCGCGGACGTTCTCCAGAGCGGCAGGCGGCAGCGGCTTGTCGGCATTGGCCAGCAGCAATGAAACCTGCCACATCTGCGTATCCGTGAGGATGTTTTTGTACGAAGGCATGCCTGTGAGGCGGATGCCGTTGGCGACCTTCCAGTAGGTCTCGCCGACGGGGTCGTCGCTCACCCCCACAACGTCATTGTTGCGGTGCTTCTGCCAGAGCGGGGGCGCTGCCGGAAACATGTGCGCGCCGAAGGAGGATGGCTTGTTATGGAACCCATGGCAGGCCGCGCACTGGTCGCGATAAATCTGCGCTCCGGCCACGAAATTATCCTCGCTCGTTGGAATGGGCGCCGTGGCCGGCATCTCGCGGTGAATGCGCGCTTCGAGCGGGACGCTGGTGACCAGCTTTTCCTTGGGAAGTGGCGAATCACCCACAGCCACCGGAGGATGGCCGAAGCGGAACCACGCCAGCACAACGAGCGGCATCAACACAAACCCAACCAGCAGCCCAAAAAGAAAACGCCCCATGAATCCTTCGCCCTCCGGAGTCCTCCCCATCCTACCAGCGGCCACCTGTCATCCCCTGGGCCCTCGCGAGGCGCGATGCGGAACTTCCCGTTTCCAGCGGCCTTCACAAAGAATCAAACAAATTCACTGGACAATCCGCAGGCGATTTGAAACGGTTTGCGCAGAGATTCCACATAACTACAGCGGTTTCACAGTTGCTGTATCCCGAAGCCGCCGCTGCAAAGTGGCATTTTCCTCAAGAAAATGCCACCCTCTGCAGATTCAACAAGGGCACACAAACTGTGGAATCGCTCTAGTAGCCGCGCCCCAACTGCGCGACGATCTCGCCTGCAAGAAAGGACATCACTTATGGTCGACCACTCCAAGATGAAACTGGGCCGCAAAGCCGTCAAGACCGACAGCCGCACCCTGGCGCTGGGCAAATATCTCACGCCCGGCCTGCCCCCTCCGCCGCCGGCAGCCGACTGGACCAAGGGCATCACCTCGTGGGGCGAGATGCTCAACGACTCCCTGGGCGACTGCACCATCGCCGGCGTGGGTCATGCCATCCAGGTGTGGACCGCCAACAATGGCGGCATGGTGACCGTGCCGGACGCGACCGTCAAGAAGTACTACGAGCAGTGGGATGGCTACGTGCCCGGCAATCCGAGCACCGACAGCGGCGGCGTGGAACTCGATGTCTTGAACGACTGGAAGAAGCATGGATTTGACGGCAAGCCGCTGATGGCCTTCGCCGATCCCAAGCCGGCGGACCTGATGGAGATCCGGCAAGCCATCAATCTGTTTGGTGGAGTCTACATCGGCCTCGCCTTGCCGCTCACCGCGCAGACGCAGGACGTGTGGGATGTAGTGCCCGACGGCGGCGCACAGGCCAAGCCGAACAGCTGGGGCGGCCACTGCGTCTTTGTGCCCAAATACGACGAAAAGGGCTTCACCTGCATTACCTGGGGCCAGCTGAAAACCATGACCATCGCCTTCTGGAACAAATATTGCGACGAGGCCCACGCGTTGCTGAGCCAGGAATGGATCTCCGCGAAGGGCTCGCCCGGAGGCTTTAACCTGGCCCAGCTCCAGGCAGACCTGAAAGCGATAGTTTAACTTTTGCCGCACGTCGATTCCCTCCGCGGTGCGTCCAAACCCATGCAGGGCCATTCGACACTCACGCACAAAGGTCCCCCCAAGATGGTTTAATACCAATTGGGGGGAGCACCGCCGTGAGTCTTAGTGTGCTTCCGCACTCGAACCGGTCTCATAAGCTGGTTGCAGGGCCTCGCTGAGCCTGAGTCCCGCCTCGTTGGCGGCGCTCACCGGCATGCGAGCGAGGATCTGGGTGGTTTATGAGACCGGTTATTCCCGTGGAGGAATCCCGATAACGATGGTTTCTTTTCGCCGTTTTTTCCTGGCGCTGGCGCTCTCTACCGCGTCCATTGTTCTGGCTCAAGATTCGAGCAGCAATCCCCCGTCAGCCACTCCGGCCCAGGGTCAGTCCACGCAGGACCAGGCAGCACAGCCCGCCCAGGAGACGCCGCAGCAGCAGAGCGTGCAGGCGCGCATCCGGCTGCGCCGGCAGCAGCGTCGCGCTACCGCGATTCACGATACCTATGACCACCTCTTCGAGTCCTATGGCGGCATGGGCTATCTGCGCTTCACCCCCGGCCCATCGCTGCAGCGCACCACCTTCTATGGATGGAACACCGGCCTCACCCGCTACTACGGCGAACGGCTCGGCGTGAGCCTTGATGCGCGCGGCTATTACGGCATCGCGTACACGGGATTCGTATCCGGCATTACCAACGCCAGCAACACCCGACCCAAGATCAGCATGTACAACGTGCTGCTGGGGCCCACCTACCGCTTCTACGTGCAGCCGAAATATTCCATCTCCGGCCGGGTGCTGGGCGGTTTTGCCCTGGGCAATTTCTCGGGCGACACAAACGGTGAGGGCTCGGCCACCTTCGGCATCTGGCCTGACGGCACCACCTACGCCGGCGCAGGCAGCGTCGTGGGCCAGTACAACGTGACTCCCGGCGTCAGCCTGCGGCTCACCGGCGAGGACTTCGTGACCGGCTTCGGTTCCACCGTGCAGAACAGCTTCGGATTCACGGCGGGCGTCAGCTACCGGTTCGGCAAACAGTAAAAATTTGCGTTGCCAAGCGCTGGTCCGGTGCATTACAAGGTTATAGTTTCAAGTTTGTACTAAACTTGTCGCCTGAATTTTCGCCCGCGTGGGGAAGTGATTTTCGCTCCCCCACGCTTGCGGCAAAAATCCAGAAGGCCGCAGGGATAGAGACTGGGGGATCTCGCCGATGAACAACCATCTTTCACGCCGTAATTTTCTTCAGACCGGAGCGCTGGCGGCAGCGGCCTGCACAGTGTCAGGCGCCGCACCCGCGATGGCCGAAGCCGTAGAGGCAACCGGCAAGCCCTCGCCCATCAAGCTGGGGCTGGCGAGCTACACCTTCCGCAACTTTACGCGCGCGCAGATGATCGGCTTCATGAAGCAGCTCAACCTGACGGACTTGAACTGCAAGGATGCCAAAGATCACCTGCCCATGGACCAGGCGGGCGAAGACGCGGCGCTGGCCGATTACGCGGCGAACGGCATCAAGGTGCATGCCGTGGGCACCGTCTATTTCCCCAAGGATGAAGACGACGACATCCGCGCGAAGTTTGAGTATGCCAAGCGCGCGGGCGTGAAGGTGATTGTGGCCGGCGATCCCGCCCCTGCCACGCTGCCGCGCATCGAGAAGTTTGTGAAGGAGTACGATATCCGGCTGGCGATCCACAACCACGGGCCGGAGGACAAGATCTGGCACTCGCCCTACGATGTGCTCAAGGTGGTCGGCAAAATGGACCCGCGCATCGGCTGCTGCATCGACATCGGCCACGCCTGCCGCGCCGGAGCCAATGTGCCCCAGGCCATTCGCGACGTGGGCCCCCGCCTGTTCAACCTGCACTCCAAAGACCTGACGGATTACTCGAAGAAGGAGAGCCAGGTCGCTGTCGGCGAAGGCATTATTCCCTTCCGCGAGATCTTCCAGTCGCTGATCGCGATCCAGTATCCAGGCTTCGTGGACCTGGAGTATGAGATTCACGGTGATGATCCGATGCCCGGCGTAATCGAGAGCTTCGCTTTCATGCGCGGCGTGCTGCGCGGCATGGGGTACCTGACAAAAACGGCAGGCTAGCTGGTCAGCCGGTTTGGGCACTGGAACCAGGGGCCTTCTGCACGCATCAGAAGAAAGTCGCCAATCATTCTTCTCGGCGCTATCTTCAGGGTGATCGGAGGTCCCATGCACTACGACTGGACTGCCGTACCGGACAGCGCGATTCCCCGCGCGGACAATCCCACGTTCCAGCACCTGCTCGACACCTACGTGAGCGAGACCAACAAGGTCGCCTCGGTCTGGAAGGAGTTCCGCGACGCCGACCTGGACTTCAAGCTGCATCCGCGCTTCACCAGCGTGGGCGATATTCTTCGCCATCAGCTGCTCTCGGAGCGGCGCTTCTTCGGCGAGTTTGTCGGCACGCCCGAACCGGCTCCGGACAAGGTGCTCCCCGCCGCCTTCACCGTGGAAAACGCGCTGGACCGCTTTGTCGAACTCGCCGTGGCGCGGCTTCCCTTCTTCGCGCGGCAATCGGAGCCCTGGTGGACAGAGGTAGTTCCCTTCTTCGACGTCCGACGCCAGCGCATCTGGATCTTCTGGCGGCGCGTGCTGCACACCGCGCACCATCGCACGCAACTTACGGTCGTGCTGAAGGCGTTGGACCGCAAGGTGCCCTCAACCTACGGGCCGACCGCCGATGTGAAGTGGGAAGGCGCGGACCCGACGTATTCGGTGGCGGCCGCGGGGCGGAAGTAGGGTGGTAGCGGAACTGGCGGGGTTCGCGGAGTTAGTACGCTAGCTGTTTGCAGGCTTGTTGGCGGCGTAGGTTGCTGCGCCCATGAGATGCAGCGAAACGTAGGACTCTTCGCGCCAGCCCGGCTCGTACGTGGCGCGGCCAATGATCATGCCGCCGATGCTCACCAGTTCGAACTTGCCCTTCTCCAAGTTGCGGACTTCATCGGGTTGTTCGAAGCGCTCGAGGATGACATCGTACATGGTGGGCTCCTCTTCGCGCGAAGTCCGCATAACGTGGCGGTCCGGGACTCGTGCAACTCTTACGCCACGGCGCGTTCTGTCGTGGAGGCCGCTCGCTTTTTAGCCGTTTTGGCGGCGCGGGGCCACACTTCAATGCTGCTCTTCATTCTCAATCGATCCGCATAGTGCAGCAGCTTTTCGATGCTGACCTTGCCGATTCGTCCGTTCAGCAGATTGCTGACATTCGGCTGATATTCGTCGAGCAGATCTACAAGCTGGCGCTGCGTGAGCTCGCGCCGGTCGATCTCGGCCAATATCGCTTCCACGATCGTTGCCTTGATCTTCAATGCAGATGCTTCTGCTCGGGAGAAGCCCAGATCATCTAGCACGTCGCCCCTTGTGATGTGAGCGGGTTTGCTCATCGTGTGACTACTCCTTCGGCTCGTTTTATTCGGACTTACCGATTCTTTTGCTCGCGAATTCTCTGTCGCACTTCACTCAATCTGGCTTTCGCAATCTCGAGGTCCCGCCGGGTGGTTTTGCGGCTGTCCTTTTCGAAGCAATGCAGCACGTGAATTACGTTGCCGATCCGCGCCAGATACATCACCCTGTACCAGCTTCGCGCGTCGCTGTCCTTCAGTTCCCAGACGCCTTTACCCACTGAAGACATCGGACGGTGTTCGCAGCGCGGGAATCGGCCATTTTGAATTTGGCGCAATGAAAATCCGAGAGTCGACCTGACCTCGGCTGGAAAGCTGCTTAGAACGTCTTTCGAGTCACCTTCCCACGCAATGATGGCCGACGCCGGATCGAGGGGCTCAGGCATACCGCTCTAACTATATAATATTTTATATGGAGAACTCAAGGACCAGAGGGCCCCTGCTCCCTCCAACCTTACGACTGGAGGATCGGAACTCCCCGCGATGCGCTTTTGCCGTTCGGCGAAGCCGGTCTGGTGGGCGCTGGCACCCTCGGCGAGCCGTTCGTGGACGAAGTCAAAGAGTCTCGCTTGTGAGGCCCGGGATAGTACAGTTGGCGCTTGTCTGGAAAGAGAATCCCGTCATCACTGCACATTGCAGAAAATTTCCTCTCTCTGCCGCACAATCGAACTAGAGGACTCTCCATGCGCAACATCACCGTAGCCGTCAGCGACGGCGCCTATCGCCGTGCCCGCATCTGGGCCGCTCAACACGATACCTCGATCTCTGCCGTTGTCGGTTATTGCATCGAGCATCTCCCCGGCATGCCTGTCGCGCAGCAGGCGGTTGCATCGCTTAAATCAAATTCCATCAACACGCAGACAGATGAGACCGCGA
>DATJNF010000071.1:0-2034 GCA_035508375.1 Occallatibacter sp.
CTCTCCAAAGAAATTGGGCTGCGTAGCAGACGACGGATCTTCTACGCGGATCGAAGGCAAGCCCTGACGATCTCCAACTCTTTCCTCGCCCGCGTGCGCAGCGTGAGGTAAGGATGGGGCAACCTCGGTTGTTTCTTCTACCGGCCGCCGGTAGAACTCCGTCAGCCCCAGGTCGCGATAGAAACGTATGCGCTCGGCAAGAGCTTCACGTGTTGCGGAATCGAGCGTACGCGGCAATCGGCTTACTCCACAATCAGCTGGCGGCGCGATGACGCCACGACCACGCTCTCTCCAAGAACGCGATCCTGTTCCGTCTTTGCTTCCGCAGGTTCCGCATCCTGCTGCTCTTCAATCTCCAGCATCACCTGCCTGGGCCGACGCAGCATCGATATTTCATCGAGAATCCGATCGGCAAGCTGCCGCTTCGGCATCGCAGGCAGTTCCACGGCCTTGGCACGCGTCAGGAAGGTCGCGGCATTCATGTCGGCATCGATTCCAATGCCCTCACCGGCCACATCGTTCACCACAATCGCATCTGCGCCCTTGCGCAGCAGCTTGGCGCGAGCGTTTTCCATCAGGTGCTCGGTTTCGGCTGCAAATCCCACAATCAACTGCCCAGGCCGCCTGCGTCGCGCTACCTCTGCCAGAATGTCCTCTGTCGGAGTCAACTCCAGCGTCAATGGTCCCGTGCGCTTGAGCTTCTGCTCGGCCGCGTGCACCGGTTTGTAATCCGCCACCGCCGCTGCCTTGATCACCAGCGTCGCTTCGTTCATCCGCTCCAACACGGCGTTCCGCATCTCGTCGGCGGTTGTCACTTTTACCACTTCGCAGCGCGGCGGCGCATGCAATGCCGTCGGCCCGCTGACGAGAATCACTTTAGCACCCCTGCTTCTGGCCGCCTCGGCCAGTGCGTAGCCCATCTTCCCGCTCGATCGGTTCCCGATGAACCGCACCGGATCCAGCGCCTCGCGCGTTCCGCCCGCCGTAACCAGCACTACCTCGCCGGCCAGATCGTTGCGCCTGCCCAGCGTCCCAAGCACCGCGGCGGCAATCTCCTCCGGCTCCGCCATGCGCCCCTCGCCAACCATCCCACAGGCCAGCTCGCCTGTCCCCGGCTCGATCACGCGCACGCCATGCTCGCGCAGGAATCCCAGATTTCCCTGCGTCACCGCATGATTCCACATGTTCACATTCATCGCCGGAGCCACCAGCACCGGCGCGGTCGTCGCCAGGTAAAGCGTCGACAGAAAGTCGTCCGCAATGCCATGGGCAAACTTCGCCAGGGTATTTGCGGTCGCGGGAGCGACCACCAGCGCGTCGCACCATTGCGCCTCCGCGATGTGGTCGATGCCGTTCTGTTCGGGCTGTCCCTCGCCCTGCGGTGCGTCTTCCCAAAGGCTCGTAAGAACCTCGTGCCCGGTCAGCGCCGCGAACGTCAGCGGCTGCACAAACCTCTGCGCCGCTGCAGTCATCACCACATGCACCTCGACTGCTTGCTTTTGCAGTGCCCGCACCAGCTCCGCCGCCTTATACGCAGCGATGCCGCCGGAGACGCCCACCGTCACTCTCATACTGTCGATTGTAGTTCAGGACGCAGTGGCAGACATCCCCGCTCAGTCCGCTCATGCCGGCAAGATCTAAAGACACAACTGCCGTAGCTTGTTCACGTTGTGAACAGTTCAAATGCGGCTCACCCAGCGAACCGTCCAGCCGACCGAGAACTGTGAACGGTGAACTGCGAACTGTCTTTGTCAGCTCAGCAGAATCGGTACTGCGGGCCCTTCTACGAGCGGCTTGGTCACTTCTACTTCGTTCTTTACATAGGCGATCTTGCCCGCCTCAATCTCTTCTTGCGCGATCCGGCAGGCTTTATTTGAGTGCGTCGGCACCAGCGCCTGCGAACCGTTCTGCAACTGGCGAGCACGGCGCGCGGCGACCAATACCTTGCGATAGTTCGAATCGAAGCTGGTCTCAATCGTCATCGGAGTCATCTCCAAAGGGAAGTTGCTGCTGGCCGGAAGCTCCGTTGATTCC
>DATJNF010000072.1:0-3017 GCA_035508375.1 Occallatibacter sp.
CGGCGCTGGAGAAAGAGCTTCTGGTCTTCGCCGGCAAGCTCATCTGCTTCGAGCAGGGAGTGCGCTTTCTCACCGACTACCTGGCCGGTGACACCTATTACAAGGTCCATCGCCCGGGACAGAATCTTGACCGCTGCCGCGCACAGTTCAAGCTGGTCGCATCGATCGAAACGCAGGAAGCCGCAATGGAGCGGCTGGTGCGGTCGATCGCTTAAGGTCCCAATCGCACCACTCATCCCAAAATTTTCAACGCGTCTTCCCATCGCTCCAGTGAATTGGGAGTATAGTGATTCCGGGAGTGCGGCCCCCGAGCTACGCCGCGCGCGCCAATCGTGGGACTTGCCGCTTGCGGTTTCACCGGTCCTGTCCAACCAGAAACAGCGAGCTGCAAGGTGTTTTCCCAGCTGTCTGGAGCTTGAGGACATATCTCGACTGCGTGTGCGCTCAATTCACTGGCTGAAGTTCGAACACGCTCACAACAAAGCCTGGCTGCGCACCACGCGCATTATTTCATTCCCCGCTCGATTGCTCCAGTGGACAGCGAAGCTCACGAACGGTGCTCGGTGCATCCGGGGCAATCGGCTTTGCGTGGGAGTTTCGCGTCTTTCAGTCCTGCCGCTTCTTTCATCATCGAGCGCGAACTCTCTATTCCAGGCCGCTTTCTCCATGGCTCCGGCACGCCGCGCAAATCTATCGCAGGTCTCTTATCGAAGAACGTGATCCCACCCCCGAAAGGAGCAGAACATGCCGACTTCCAAGAAGATTTCCCTGAAAGGCACCGAGCACGTAACAATGCCCGGCGCACGCGCAATTGGACCCAGCGATCCGCATCAGCTGATCGAAATCTCCATGGTTCTGAGGCACCGCACGCCATTGCCAAAGCTCGAAGAGCAGCAGGACCGGATTTTGAGCCACAGCGAACTCGCCAAGACCTACGGCGCGGATCCCGCACACGTGGAGAAGATCCGTCAGTTTGCGCGCGACAACAACTTGCAAATGCTGGAGCGCGGTGATGAAGTGCTGCGCCGCACCGTAACGCTGGCGGGAACAGCAGCGGCCATGGAGAAGGCCTTCTCGATCGAGCTGATGGAATTCGAACACGACCACGGCAGCTATCGCGGCTACAACGGCACAATTCAGATGCCCGAAGAACTAGCATCCATCGTGAATGGCGTCTTCGGCCTGGACACCCGGCCGGTAGCACATCCGCACTTCCGCTATCGGAATGTCAATCGCGCCTTCGGTACCCGCAGCTCCAACGTCTCCTACAACCCCACGCAGGTGGCCCGGCTCTATAACTTCCCGCCTGACGCGAACGGCACCGGGCAGACCATCGGGATCATCGAACTTGGCGGCGGCTATCGCCCGGCCGATCTGCGCGAATACTTCCAGGCGCAGGGCCTGCAAACGCCGCAGGTAAAGACCGTCTCCGTCGATCATGCGCAGAATCGCCCCTCGAGCGCGCAAAGCGCCGACGGTGAGGTGATGCTCGACATCGAAGTCGCTGGCTCCGTAGCGCAGGGAGCAGCCATCGCCGTCTACTTCGCGCCGAACACCGCACGAGGTTTCCAGGACGCCTTGAGCACCGCAATTCACGACCAGCTCAACAAGCCGTCGGTGGTTTCCATTAGCTGGGGCGGACCTGAGTCGACTTGGTCGGCGCAGTCGATGAGCAACTTCGACCATGTAGCGCAGGAAGCGGCCCTGCTGGGCATCACCATCACGGTGGCCGCGGGCGATAACGGCTCGAGCGACGGCATGAACGACGGCAAGAACCATGTGGACTTCCCGGCATCGAGCCCGCACGTGCTGGCAACCGGCGGCACACGGCTCACGGCCGCGAATGGCGCCATCGAAAGCGAGACGGTGTGGAAGGACGGCGCACAGGGTGGAGCAACCGGAGGCGGATACAGCACTACGTTTGCCCGTCCTAGCTGGCAGGCCGCCGACGTGACGCAGACCGGCCGCGGCGTACCCGATGTCGCTGGCGATGCCGACCCGGAGACCGGCTACAACATCCTCGTCGATGGGCATCAGATGGTGATCGGCGGAACAAGCGCGGTGGCTCCCCTGTGGGCCGGCCTCATCGTTCTGCTCAACCAGAAACTCAACCGGCGCCTGGGATTCGTGAACCTGGCGCTCTACGGCATCGACCAGACGCGCGGCTTCCGCGATATCACCATGGGCAACAACGGCGCCTATTCGGCAACCTATGGCTGGGATCCGGTGACTGGCCTCGGCAGCCCGATGGGTGTGCAACTATGTCAGGCACTGCAAGGCGCGGCCGCGGCAGTGCCGGCGCACACGCAAAGAAAGGAGAGCGCGCACGCCACCGCATCGCGGTGAAATGCGCGGAAATGCAAAAGGCCATCCCGAACGGGATGGCCTTTTGTTTAAGAATTATGCCGGCGATCACCTAATCTCCCACACAGTCGCCCGTGCAGTACCATCGGCCCAGCGAGGCTTAACTTCCGTGTTCGGGATGGGAACGGGTGATCCCTCGCAGTATGGTCACCGGCAAATTGAGGCGCTTTCAAGGCGTGAGGTGGAAAGCACCGGGAGCCTTGAGCCGAAATCCTGAGCGCTCCAGCGCGAAGGATCTGCGGTTCGCCTTTGATTCTGGATGGCGCTTGGCGGATGGTTGTCCGCAGCCTGCCGCGGCTTCGACTCGTGTTCCGGATAGTTTCGCCCGGAAGACTCAAGGAGCGCGGTCTGCAATCTGGCGCCAAAGAAATTGCCGGAGCGCGAATAAGAACGCGCTCCAGAAACGAAACGATTGGGGTACAAGGCTTGTTCAGAAGATGTCCGCGGAGTAACTCTGCGCGGAATTAATTCTATGGACAAGCCGAACGGGCGATTAGTACTGGTAAGCTACGCGCATTACTGCGCTTCCACATCCAGCCTATCAACCAGGTCGTCTTCCTGGGCCCTTCAGGGAGATCTCATCTTGGAGCGTGCTTCCCGCTTATATGCATTCAGCGGTTATCACAACCGAACTTCGCTACCCAGCCGTGCCC
>DATJNF010000073.1:0-8124 GCA_035508375.1 Occallatibacter sp.
CGGGAAGATGGGGATACACGATTGCATCGAGGTAATGGAGCAGAAAACCGCCCTGATACGGCGTTACGCCGGCCTGCGATTCAAAGTAATTCTCCGCGAGCGTGAGGGGGCAGGGCCACGGGCCTATCTCAACGACGATACCCCAAACCAGGGCCAGGATGTGCAGTGCTGTCAGTACCGGCCGGCCGCGTGTCCACAGGGCGCCGAAGATCACCAGCGCAAGCCACAGCAGGTGGAAATACAATATGAGAGTCGCAATCCGAACCATCGGGCAGATTCAGCTTACGCCTGGATTGCGCCGCATGTGGACACGGCGATCCCGCATCGCGCCCATCTCTAGACGCGCCACCGCAAACACCATTCCATGCCGCAATTGACGTTTTTACAGAAGCGATCCCATGCTGGCCGCCGCGTCGAGCGGCTCGCTTTCGTACCTCGAATTCGACGTGCTAGACTTCCGGTGCACCAGAAGAGATCTTGAGCAACGCGGAGGCCAGCGCGCTGCCCAGGCGACATCCATCGCGCGCTATACAAGCTGCTATAAGAATCAAGTGCATGACTGAATTGCGGGACCACAAAGGCCAATCCGAGCAGCTCTGCCCGACTCGCATGATGGCGAGCGGGAGGGTCTGTGGCCGGCCTATTCACTCCTCACCGGAACACGACGAACAGCCCGTCTGCCTGATGCATTCGAAAGATCCGACGAAGGACAGCGCAGAGTTTCGCGCGGAATTCGATCGTATGCTGGAGGAGACCGAACGATCAGGGCTCCCTACTGATTTTGCGCGGTTTGTCTTCCCCGTATCCGACTTTCGCAACCGGAAGTTCGAAACTCTCTGCGACTTTCGAGAGGCAATCTTCACTCGCGACGCTCTCTTCAATTGGAGCACATTCAGTAGCTTTTCGAGCTTCCGCGACGCGAAGTTCATGCAACGGGCAGACTTCAGCAGCGCGCGCTTCATGAAGGAAGTCAACTTCAGAGGTACCGCTTTTCCTGAAGGGGCATTGTTTCACAGAGCAACATTCTCGCGGCACATCGACTTCAACGCCGCGAGGTTCAGCGGCGAAGTCGAGTTTGAGCATGCGGTTTTCAGCGAGAACGCAACATTCCTTTGGTCCAAATTCGCCAAGGGAGCGTTGTTCGAAAACTCAGTTTTTTCCAAGAAGGTAGAGTTCACCTATGCGGAGTTCCTGGGGCCCGTTAAATTCAAGAACACCGAGTTTCGGCACGATCCGGAGCTGGCGCCGGGTTTGGATTTTTCGAAGGTCAGCTTGCAGCAACCGGAACTGGTCGAGTTCGGCAACGTCGACCTCGGTCAGGCTCTTTTTTATGAAACGGATATCTCGAGGGTTGATTTCACCCTGGTAAGGTGGCGGGATAGAGGGCGCAGCGATGGCCCATTCGCCAGACGGTTTTGGCAAGTTATCGGCATTGCCGGCCGGCCCGCGGGCCGCTTTTGTCTCTTCGAAGAGGTTGTTAATCTCCAGAGAAGCGCCGGAGAAGTAAACTCAGACCTTTGGGCTCCGAAGGATACTCCTGACGAACGGAACTTCGGGCTGATTGCTGAGACCTATCAGCAGCTGAAACGCAATTACGATGCCAGAGGCGACTATTGGACCGCAGGACACTTTCACTTTGGCGAGATGGAGATGAAGCGCCTTCACAGCTCATGGCGGCTTCGTCCGCTTCGATGGCTCAACCGGAACTTCAGTCTTGTGGCGCTGTATAAATACGCCAGCTCATACGGAGAGAGTTATGTCCGGCCTCTTGCTTGGCTGGCCGTTGTGTTGGTGTTCTTTAGCCTACTGAACCCCATGCTCGGATTCTATCCAAGTACGGGGCTTGTGCTGAATGCTCCTGGATTGCCATGCAATCAAGTATGCTCCCTGAACTACTGGAACTATGCCACGTTCTTTAGCGCGAATCCTTCCGAGCGTCCCGCCGGATGGTTCGGGATGCTGCTGCACAGCTTCATGACTTCTGTCTCAGTTGCCGGCTTCCAGAAGGAGTTTCGATACATGCCCAGCTATCCCTGGGGCCGGCTGCTGGCGTTGCTGGAATTGCTGCTTACAACTACACTGGGCGGATTGTTCGCACTGGCAATTCGAAGACAATTCAAACGATCCTGAGGGCCCGTTTTCTCCTGCGAGAGCGGCACGATGGTCGCGCCCATTCAGGCAGATGGGATCGCAGAGTCCGGTTCTCGCCGCTTTCCTCACCCCCTGCCGCTCTGCTAGCCTCTGAGTTTTGGGCAAAGTGCGAGAACGGCAGGTGCATTCATGGGTTTCAAATTTCAGGGTTTTGACTTTCTTCATCTCGACGCAAGCTTCAGCGAAGATGAACTGCTGGTGCGCAAGACGGCGCGCGAATTCGTCGACGACAATCTGATTCCGATCATCGAGGAGTGCTTTCGCGAAGGACGGTTTCCGCGCGAACTCGTGAAGGCCATGGGCGAGCTGGGTTTTTTCGGCGCCAATCTCCAAGGCTATGGCTGCGCGGGAATGTCGAACGTGGAGTACGGCCTGGTGATGCAGGAACTGGAGCGCGGCGACTCCGGCTTTCGCAGCTTTGTCAGTGTGCAATCGGCGCTGGTCATGTATCCCATCTACACCTTCGGCTCGGACGAGCAGAAGAATACGTGGCTCCCCGCCCTCGCCACCGGCGAAAGGCTCGGCTGCTTCGGGCTTACCGAGCCGGGCTTCGGCTCGAACCCCGGCGGCATGACCACAACCGCGCGCAAATCGGGAGATGAATACATCCTCAACGGCGAAAAGATGTGGATCACCTCAGGCACGATTGCCGATGTGGCCGTGGTCTGGGCGAAGGTCGCGGATGAAGGCGACCGCGTGCGCGGGTTCCTGGTCGAAACCGACAGGCGCGGATTCAAAGCGTACGATGTGCACGGCAAATGGTCGCTGCGCGCCTCCGTTACCAGCGGGCTCGCGCTCCAAGAGGTGCATGTGCCCGCGGCGAATCTGCTGCCCGGCTCGGGCGGGCTGAAGAGTCCGCTGATGTGCCTGAACCAGGCACGTTATGGCATCGGCTGGGGAGCGATCGGCGCGGCCATGGCGTGCTACGACACGGCTCTGCAATACGCAAAATTCCGCAAGCAGTTTCACGGGCAGCCCATCGCCAGCCATCAGCTTGTGCAAGAGAAGCTGGTGTGGATGGCCTCTGAAATTGCCAAGGCGCAACTGCTCTCGCTGCACGTGGGCCGGCTCAAGGATGCGGGCACGGCGGGCCACCAGCATATCTCGATGGCCAAGCGGAACAACGTGTGGATGGCTCTTGAAACCGCACGGATGGCGCGCGACATGCTGGGCGCCAACGGCATCACCGAAGACTACCCCATCATGCGCCACATGATGAATCTCGAGTCGGTGAAGACCTATGAAGGCACGCACGATATTCATGCGCTGATCCTGGGCCAGCACATTACCGGGATTGCCGCGTATTGAGCTGAATTGCGGGCTGGAGGCCGTACCCTTCCGGTTCAAAGCCTGCCCCTGCTGAGCGTGCCTGAAAAGTCTGCCGACGCTACAGGTCGAGGTCCCAGGTCTGGCCGATGAGGTCTTTGCCGAAGCTGTGATGGGGCTGTTCGGCTACCAACTGGAAGCCGGCCTGTGCATAGATGCGGTGCGCGGCGGCGAGTATGCTTTGCGTCCAGAGTGTGATGCGCTTGTAGCCGGCGGAACGGGCAAAGTTGACACATTCGGTGACCAGCGCCTTTCCGAGACCAAGGCCCCGCGCAGCGGGCTCGACGAATAACATGCGCAATTTGGCAGTGTCTTCCTTTTCGGGGTGGCGCACCAGGAAGATGCAGCCGAGGGGTTCGCCGTCGCGTTCGGCGATCCAGCAGCGCTCGCGCCTCGAATCGAAGCGGTCGATAAAGTCGGCGCAGATGCGGGCGACCAATGCTTCGAAGGTATCGTCCCAGCCATATTCCTGCGCGTAGACGGCGCCGTTGCGCGAGACGATCCAGCCGATATCGCCGGGGCGGTGCGTTCGCAGTATGAAGGGCGCGCGTGTTTGCGCTTTTGGCGCGAGAGCTTCCTCGACGATGTGCATGGACCTGAGCAGCGCGTCGCGCGTAGCCGGCGTGAGCGGTTCGAGGACGCCGCGCGCCTGCTGGGCAGAGCGATGATCAAGATCGGCGAAGACGTTCTTACCTCTTGTCGTAAGGCGCAGGATGGCGTTGCGCGCGTCGGTTCGCGAGGTGGAACGGGCGACGATTCCCTTCTCCTGGAACTTACGCAGGATGCGGCTGAGGTAGCCTGGGTCGAGGTTCAGCTCTCGGGCAATCGCGGTGGCGCTGCGGTTGCCGTTGACGGCGATTTCGAACAGGACGCGGCCTTCAGTGAGGGACATTTTGCTGCTGACATAGCTGTTGCCGAAGAGGCCGAGCAGGCGGGTGTAGAAGCGGTTGAAATGGCGGAAGGCGGCGATTTCGGGGTCGGGGACAGTCTGGTGGCCGATCATAGGCAAGTAATATAGTTGCTTTTGGCAAGTAATGCAAATAGGGGACGGTTTGGAGCGGTTTATTACGGTTGTTTAGAAGAGGGCCTTCAGCGGGAGGGCGAATTGCTCCGGGAGCAGTCGCTGGCATCTCGGACGCCCCTGCGGGGGCTTGCGGCTCACGAATCGCTCGCATTCCAGGATTTCGCTTCATCCTGGGCTATTGTCGACGCCGCCGTCCGGGAGCGTGTTCACACGGTGTCCATCGTCTTTCTGCCCCACCGAAGTCTTGTTCCGATGCACCCCCGCAGCCTCCTTCCGGATTGTGCGCGGCGCGCTCGAATTCTGAAGGGGTCGGCGCGTGCCTCCGTGGGCGCTGTTTGCGCCTTTGATTCCGCAATTTTCTGCTTCCTCGGGGGGTCTAAACGAGTCCTATATACTGACTCAGGTTGCGTGCATGGTTCAGCAAAGAAAGCAATTGGACCGCCTTTGGCTTTGGTTGGGCGCGGCCATTGTTCTCATCGTTGTCTTCTTCGGTGCGAAATCGATGCTGCGGGAACGCCTGCCGGTGCGCGTGGCGCAGGTGGGGCGCGAAGAACTGCACAAGACCACTGCCACCAACGGGCGCGTGGAGCCGGTGATGCCCTACCAGTACACCAGCCCCATTGCGACCACGG
Source organism: Occallatibacter sp. (assembly GCA_035508375.1). Classification (GTDB taxonomy): domain Bacteria; phylum Acidobacteriota; class Terriglobia; order Terriglobales; family Acidobacteriaceae; genus Telmatobacter. Next base: position 5,134 of record DATJNF010000073.1, read on the forward strand.
TGAAGGCCGTTTACGTGCAGCCGGGAGACAAGGTTCCAGCCGGCAAGCTGCTGATGGTGCTTGACGACGTGCAGGCGCGGGCACGGCTGGCCGATGCCGAGAGCGGCGTGAAGACGGCACAGGCGGCGCTGGACGCAGCGCAGCACAACGGGACACAAGCAGAACAGCAGGAGGCCGCGGCCGATGTGGCCAAGGCCCAGCTGGACCGCGACCAGGCGCAGAAGAACCTGGACACGCTGATCAAGCTGAATGCAACGGGAGCCGCTTCGGCGGGAGAGGTGACGGCGGCGCGGGGGCGATTGGACTTGGCCGAGGCTGCTTTGCACGCGGCCAGCCTCACGGCGACCAATCGCTATTCGGCGTCGGAGGTAGCGCGCGCGCAAGCGGCATTGAGCGGCGCGGAGCAGAACCTCGCGGCGGCGCGGCAGGTGGAAGACGAGACTTCGTATCGCGCGCCTGTGGCGGGGACGGTGTACAGCGTGAACGCGGAAGCGACGGATTCAGTGCAGCCGGGCGCGGCCCTGCTGGAGCTTGCCGACCTGCGGCATGTGCGCGTGCGCGCCTACTTCGATGAGCCAGAGATCGGGCTGCTGGCCGTTGGACAGCAGATCCTGATTCGATGGGACGCCAAGCCGGGCCAGGAGTGGCACGGTCACATCGAGCGCCTGCCTTCCAACGTAATCAACTACCAGCAGACGCGCAACGTGGGCGAGGTGCTGGTGGGCATCGACGGGCCTGAAGACGGGCTGCTGCCCGATAGCACGGTAACTGTGACCGTGACCACACAGACCGAGCCTAATGCGCTGACCGTCCCGCGCGAGGCGCTGCGCTTTGAGAATGGAAAATACTACGTCTACAAGGTGGTAAGCGACGATCGGCTGGAAAGGGTTGCTGTGACTCTTGGTACCTATACGCTGACGCAGGCTGCAATTCTCTCCGGCCTGCAGGCGGGAGAGTGGGTTGCGACGGGAACGACGAACGGTCAACCGCTGCAGACCGACGTGCCCATCAGGGTTTTGCGATGAAGAGATTGTCGAGCATCGTGCTGGCGGGGGCGATGGCGTTCTCCGCTTGCGCGCAGGCGCCCGGCGCAGAGCTGGAGGCCGTCAATGCGTCTCTGCAGGCGGGCGAGGCCGACAAGGCGCTGGCGCTGCTCGAGCCCATTGTGCAAGCCAACGCCAACGACGATCAGGCGCACAACTTGGAATGCCGGGTGTGGCTATCGGAAGGCGCGCTGGACGCAGCGATCGCCGAGTGCGAAAAGGCGGTAAGCCTGGATCCGAACAACTCGAACTATCACCTGTGGCTGGGCCGCGCGCTGGGCGAGAAAGCGGACCACGCCACATTCTTGAGCGCGTATTCGCTGGCCAAGCGGGTGCGGGCGGAGTTCGAAGAGGCGGTGCGGCTGGACCCACGCAATGCCGAGGCGCTGGCGTCGCTGGGTGAGTTTGATTGTTCCGCTCCGGGGATTGTGGGCGGCGGCCTGGACAAGGCGGAGCAGATGGCGGAACGGTTGGAGAGGGTGGATCCGCCGCGAGGGCACGAGCTGCGCGCGACTATCGCCGAACAGCGCAGGGACTACGCAGCGGCGGAACTGGAGTTGAAGCGCGCGATCGCCGTAGCACCGCACCCGGCCTACCAGTGGATGGCGCTCGCCAGCTTCTATCGCCGGCGCCAACGCTGGGACGAGATGGTGTGGGCGGTGCGCAGCGGTGCGGCCGCGGCGCGCCGGGACAATCATGCCGCGGTGGCGCTGTGCAACGGCGCCAACACGCTGGCCAGGGCCAACCGCGAGCTGCCGCTGGCAGCGGAGTTGCTGGAGGAGTATGTGGCCAGTCCCAACAAGACCGAGGAAGCGCCGGCGTTTGTGGCCTGGGCACGGCTGGCGCGATTAAAGGACCAGCTGGGCTACCAGGAGGCAGCCACCCGCGACCTGGCTCAAGCAACCGCATTGGCGCACGAGTACAGGCCGGGAACAATCCCCAGGCACTGAGACGGAAGATCGCTATTGAAAATGAGATTGAACTCGCGCGGAGTGTGGGCGCACGGCGTGCTTGGCCTGGTGCTTGCGGGATCGTGCCCAACGGGCTCGGCACAAGTCTCATTGATGACGGTGGTCGATCTTGCGCAGCGCAACAGCACAGCGGTGCGAGCCGCGCAGGCCGACGTGAAAAAGGCCCAGGCGGTGCTTTCCGAGAGCAAGGATGTGGTGATACCCTCGGTTCTCTTCAGCACCGGACTGCCGGTGTTTCCAGAGGTGGGATTCACGGGAAATGTTCCTTCCATCTGGTCGGCCTCGGCGCAATCACTGGTGTTCAGCGTTCCGCAAAAGCGCTACATCGATGCTGCGCATTTCGGGTTGCGCTCAGCGGCCGCGAGTTTGAAGGATGCGCTGGAGCAGGCGGCGCTGGACGCCTCATCCGATTACATCGAGCTGGACACGGTGAATCGCGAACTGGACGCCGCGCGGCAGGAGGAGGAGTTTGCAAGCCGCCTGGCGAAGATTGAGCAGGAACGCGCGGAGGCGGGTGTTGACCCGTTGAGCGAGTTGCTGCAAGCGAAGCTGCGGGGTGCACAGGTTAAGCTGGAACGTGAACAACTGGAAGCGCGAGCGGCCGTGCTGGCTAGACAACTGGCGACGCTGACGGGGCTTCCGCTGGGATCGATTACGCCGGATCACGCGAGCATTCCCGAGATTCCCGAGGTGGATGGAGACAGTGCGCCGCAGACACTGCCGGGAATCAGTTCGGCGCAGTTGCAGGCGCGATCAAAGCAGTTGGTGGCCAAAGGCGATGAGGAGTTCAATTACCTTCCGCAGATGAGCTTTGGCGCGCAGTACATTCGCCAGACCAACCTGCTGAACAGCGTGAACCAATACTTCGCAAAGCCCCTGCCGGCGAACAACTTCATCTCCGGAATCGCCATTCAACTACCGCTGTTCGACATGGGCCATCGCGCCAAGGGGCGAGAATCGGCGGCCGACGCTTTGCG
>DATJNF010000074.1:0-15165 GCA_035508375.1 Occallatibacter sp.
TCTTCCTTGAGCACCTTGCCCGTGGGATGATCGTTGAAGAGCTTCACCTGGGCGATGGTCGCCGCGCCAACGAAGCCCGTCTCCTCATTGAACTGTGGACAGACCTCCATGCAGCAGGTGCAGGAGATACAGTTCGAGAGCGGGTAGCGCACTTCCTGCTCCTGCGGGAACATGCGCGGGCCGGAGCCGAGGTCGTAGGTGCCGTCGACAGGAACCCAGGCCTTGACCGCCTTGAGATTCTCGAAGAGCACCGAGCGGTCGACCTGCAGGTCGCGGACCAGCGGAAACTTCGAGAGCGGCTCGAGCTTGATGGGCTGCTCCAGATTCTCGACCAGCGCCGAGCAGGCCATGCGCGCCTTGCCGTTGATCCTCATGGCGCAGGAGCCGCAGATCTCTTCGAGGCAATTCGAGTCGTAGGTGATGGGCGTGGTCTCGCGGCCCTCGGCGGTGACCGGGTTGGCGGCGATCTCCATCATTGCGGAGATGACGTTCATGCCCGGACGCCACTCCAGCTCGAACTTCTCCCATACCGCCGGTGCATTGGGGCCGGCCTGGCGCTTGATCTCGAAGTTTACGACTCTGTTTGCCATGATCCCTTTCGTGCGCCGCGTGTTTTGGCGCATTCGCCCGGGGCTAAAGCCCCGAATCCTTTTGCTCGGCTATTCCGGAGCCTAAAGGCCCCGGCTCCCTCCGATAAAACCGGAAGCTGCGCCTATTTTGCTGCGTCGTAACGGCGCGGGCGCGGCTTGATGTACTGCGTATCCACTTCTTCCAACTCGAGCTTCGGGCCGCAGGGTTCTCCTGTAAAGCTGGCCTTGGTGGTCTTCAAATATTTTTCGTCGTTGCGGTCCGGGAAATCCGGTTTGTAGTGTGCCCCGCGCGACTCATCGCGAAGAATGGCGCCGAGGGTGATGGTGCGCGAGAGCTCCAGCATGTTGTAGAGCTGGCGCGCGAAAGCAAAACTCGTGTTGGCCCACTGGCTGCGGTCGCTCAGGTTCACTTTCTTGTAGCGGTCGAGCAGCTCAAGGATCTTGTTGTCGGCCTCTTTCAATCCCTTGTTGTAGCGGATCACGGTCGCGTGTTCGGTCATGGTGTGGCCCAGCTCGCGCCATAAGCGGAAGGGGTTTTCCCCGCCCTCATTCTTCAGCAGCTTCTGATTGACCTCGGACTGCCGCTGCAGCTCGGCCGCTGCGCCGCCATCGCCCTCTTCGGCGGGCACATTTTTCGCATAGCGCAACGCAATGGGGCCGGAGACGAAGCCGCCGTGGATGCAGCTCACCAGCGAGTTTGCGCCGAGCCGGTTAGCGCCGTGGTACTGGTACTCGCACTCGCCCGCGGCAAAGATGCCGGGGATGTTGGTCATCTGGTTGAAGTCCACCCAGAGGCCGCCCATGGTGTAGTGCATGCCGGGGAAGATCTTCATCGGCACTTCGCGCGGATCGTCGCCGACGAACTTTTCGTAGATTTCGAGAATGCCTTCGAGCTTGCGGTTCAGTGTCTCGCGGTCGATGTGCGTCAAGTCAAGGTAGACCATCGGCTGGCCGTCGATGCCTAAGCCCAGCTCATACACGACCTTGTGAATGGCGCGTGTGGCTACGTCGCGCGGCACGAGATTGCCGTACTTCGGATACCACTCTTCGAGGAAGTAGAAGCGCTCGGATTCGGGAATCTGCTTCCACGGCCGCTTGTCGCCCGCGGTGCGCGGAACCCATACGCGGCCACCCTCGCCGCGCGCCGATTCCGACATCAGCCGCAGCTTGTCTTCGCCGGGAATCGACGTAGGGTGCACCTGGATGAACTCGCCGTTGGCGTAGTAGGCGCCCTGCTGAAAGATTGCCGACTGCGCCGAACCGGTGCAGACCACGGAATTAGTGCTCTTGCCGAAGATCGCGCCCACGCCGCCCGTCGCCAGAATGATGGCGCTCGCCGGAAATGCGCGTAGCTCCATCGAGCGCAGATTCATTGCGGTAATGCCGCGTCCAACCCCCTTCGAGTCGATCACGGCAGAGAGAAACTCCCAGCCCTCGTACTTCTTCACCTTGCCTTCGGACTCGTAACGGCGCACCTGCTCGTCGAGCGCGTAAAGCAGCTGCTGGCCGGTTGTCGCGCCGGCGAAGGCGGTGCGGTGATAGAGAGTGCCGCCGAAGCGGCGGAAGTCGAGCAGACCTTCTGGCGTGCGGTTGAAGGGCACACCCATGCGGTCGAGCAGATCAATGATGCCCGGCGCTGCCTCACACATGGCCTTTACTGGCGTCTGGTTGGCGAGAAAATCGCCGCCATAGATCGTGTCGTCAAAGTGCTGCGCGATCGTATCGCCTTCGCCCTTGAGGTTCTTGGCGGCGTTGATACCGCCTTGCGCGCAGACTGAGTGCGAACGCTTCACCGGGACGATGGAGAACAGGTCCACCTGCCCGCCGGCCTCGGCAATCTTGATGACCGCGGCCAGCCCCGCGAGCCCTCCGCCAACCACGATGATCCTGGGTGCTGCCATTTTCTATGGAATCCTTTCGCGTACTAAACAGCGCCTGGAATCGGCGGCGTAAAACGAAACGGCGCCGCAATCCGGTTCCAGGCATTGATCTGGCTGATGGCCACGGTAAGAAGCGCCATATCGCGCTCGGGAAACTCCGCCTTGACCCGCGCAAAAACCTCGTCCTCGATGTGGTGCTGCGCCATCAGCGTGACACTCTCAGTCCACTCCAGCGCCGCCATTTCCCGTTGCGTATAGATGCCGGCCTCGCGCCATGCCGCCAGCAGATCGAGCTTCTCAGCCGGTACATTCAGTTTGCGCGCATCGTTCAGGTGGTACTGAATGCAGTATGCGCAGCCGTTGATCTGCGAGGCGCGAATCTTCACGAACTCCCGAATCTCCGGCTCGATGCCCGACTTCCTTAGGGCATGCGTAATGGCAGCCATGCCGGTGGCAAACTCCGGAACGGCCTCCTGAAAGGCCTTCCATTCAAGGCGCGGTGTCGTTGCTTCGGCAGTAGGCATGGGAATCTCCCTCCTCAGAGGACAAGATGCGGCACGGGCGCGGACGGCGCATACAACTGACTCACCGATGGCGGCACGTTCTCTGGAGCGTTCTGATACTTGGGACCGACGAAAGCCCAGATGCTGGCCAAGCCCATCGCACAGAGCGCCACGCCGCCGGCCAGGCAGACCCAGCCAAAGCGCCTGCGCGCCTTCTCGCCCGGCGTGATGCCCCACTTGGCGGCGAAGAGCCAGATGCCGTAGGCGAAGTGCCAGCAGATGGCGATCATGGCGATGACGTAGATGGCCAGCATGACGGGATTCGCCAGTTCATGCTGCACCTTGGCAAAGGATGCGCCCGGATTCTCCGGCAGGCTGATGCCCATGAACCGCTGCCGCAACACGTGCTGAATGATGTAGGCAAAGGCGATCAGGCCGGTGTACCGCTGGGCCACATACATCCAGTTGCCGGCCCATGGGTAATACACCACATTCGCCTTGCCGCGGATCCAGATGTAGAGGCCATAGATGCCGTGATAGAGCAGTGGCAGAAAGATGAAGGCCCATTCCAGCACACGCACCAGCGGCAGGTTGTTCAGGAACCTCACCTGCGCGCCGTAAGCGGCTGGGCCTTTCAGGGCTTCGAAGTTCGAAAGCAGGTGTTCGATCAGGAATGCGCCGATGGGAATGACACCGAGCAGCGAGTGCAGTCTGCGCCAGATGAAGCTGGTACCCTGGCCGGCTCGCAGCGGCTGAACGCCGCGTTCTACGGTAGGCGCGGCGGAAGAATGAGCTGTTGCCATGAAAGATTTCGCTCCTGAAAAGCTGCAGGCCGAAGCGGTGCTAGATTGAAGTGCGGCAAGTGCTTGCGCTGTTTCACTTTCATTATTCGAGGCGCATCCTGCCTGCGTCAAGACGTCTTCCCGCAACGTGATCCTGCTTACGTGCGCTCGCACGGCAACGCTTGCAGGTTGAGCAGTTTCACCCGGAGCGCGAGCCCCTAATCCGGCAGCATGGGCAACAGTGCAGAGAGCGCGCGCCCGCGATGGCTGATGGAGAGTTTGGTTACGAGATCGATCTCGGCCATGGTGCGGCGCAGATCGGGCAAATAAAACAGCGGATCATAGCCGAATCCGCCCGTGCCGCGTGGAGCATCGAGGATGATGCCTTCGACTGCTCCCTCGGCCGTGTGCAGCAGCACACCATCGCGCGCAACGGCCAGCACGCAGCGATAACGCGCCGTCCTGCGCGCATAGGGAATCTCGGCCATTTTTTGGAGCAGCACCATGTTGTTCCACACGTCGGTGTTGTCATTCGCATCGGGCGAATCGACCAGGCCCGAGTCCGCAGCGAACCGCGCGGAGCGGACACCCGGGGCGCCACCGAGCGCGTCGACCTCCAGGCCGGAGTCGTCGGCCATCACCAGTACCCGCCGGTCGAATCGGGAGTAGTACCTGGCCTTGTGCGTGGCGTTTGCCTCGAACGTGTCGCCATCCTCCTCCGGCTCTGCGATTTCCTCGAGGTTCGGCAGCGGCTCAATCTCCAGCCCGTGCGCCTGCGCGGCGGCGCGAAAGTCGCGCAGCTTGCCCAGATTGGTGGTGGCCACGTACAGCGGGAAATCCATGAAGTGAGTGTAAGGTACGCGGCAACGCAGGCAGATGTGGAAGACCGGGCGCATGTTGGGAATGAGATTGACAATGCTATCGCGGGTTGCATAAGGTAATTCCGCCCGGAAATGTTTTCATTTGAGGAAGCAAGCCGCTGGGCCGATTGCTGCCAGCACGCACGCAGATCGACGATACTGTCGAATCGGGGTTCCTTTGAAATGAGTTGGCCCATGCAGAGGCGAAGGTGGTGGCACACGGCGTGCGTCCTTTTGTTGAGCGCGGAAATCCTGCCGTTCTCACCTGCGCTTGCCGCTCAGCCGAGCGCGGCATCCACCGGGCCGGTTGCGTTGCGCGTCGACAATCTGCCGGACGCGCTGGGCATCGACGATCCGACACCGCGTTTTTCGTGGCAATTGAATGATCCCGCACGCGGCGCGAAACAGTTGGCTTATGAGGTGATGGTTGCCTCGCAGGCGGCGCTGTTGGATGAAGGCAAACCCGACGTCTGGGACGGCGGCAGGGTCAAATCGAGCGAATCGCTGAATGTGCGTTACGGCGGGCCCGCCCTCGCACCGAGCACCCGGTACTTCTGGCGCGTGAAGCTGTGGAACGCCGAGGACCGGCCGTATCCGAACAGCGACACGGGCTGGTGGGAGACGGGCCTGATGACGCAAGGCGCGTGGCACGCTGCGTGGATCGGCTACGAGACACCTGAGGAGTCCGCAGAGCGGCATGCGCCAGCAGCATGGATCGCCAGTCCTGATTCCAAGACGCTCGCGGACGAGAAAAGCGCTGAACAGCACTACGCATACCGCACCACCATTACTCTCGACAAACCGGTGCGCTTCGCCGCGCTCTACGCTACAGGCCAGGACACGGTCTCAGCGTGGATCAACGGCGCGCAGGTGCTCACTGCTGACTCCCTGCCCCCCTGGAAGCAGATGCCATGGCGCAAGTTTGTCCGCACCGAAGTGACAAGGAATCTCGCGGCGGGCGCGAACACCGTCGCGATCGAGAGCGTCCACTACGTCGTGAACCCAAGCGGAATGGTGCAGGACGATGAGCCGCCCATGATTGCGACGATCGTTGTTGAGTATGAGGACGGCACCTGGGCGAGCTTTGCGAGCAGTCCGGAATGGAAGACGGCGACTCATGCACCGGAAGGTTGGCAGAATAAGGAATTCGACGACAGCGCGTGGAAGAATGCGATTGTCCGCGTCGATCCTCCAGGAACGACGGACCCGCTTGGCCCTCCATGGACTGCCGATTCTGTGAAGGCGCTGCGGCGCAGCTTTGCGGTCAGCGCGCCGGTGAAATCCGCACGAATCTACGCGACGGCGCTTGGCGCGTACGAGTTCTATCTGAATGGCAAGCGAGTGGGCGAGCAGGTCCTGGCACCGGGATGGACCGACTACCGCCAGCGCATGGTCTACCAGACCTACGATGTCACGGCGCAGATCGCACAAGGGAACAATGCGCTTGCAGCACTGCTCGCTCCGGGTTGGTACTCGACACCGCTCGAGTGGCTTCAGCAGCCGAACAACTACGGAGCTACGCCTCCTGCGCTGCGCGCGCAGTTGCGCATCGAACATACCGACGGCAGCGTGGAGTGGGTGGGCACGGATTCAAACTGGCAGGCGAATACCTCCTATATTCAAGACGCCGAGATCTACGACGGCGAGACGCAGGACGCACGGCTTGAACAGACCGGCTGGGATCCGGCTACATTCAACGCGAGCGCATGGAAGCCTGTGGAGACAATCGATCCGCAGCCGGCAAAGATCGAAGCGCAGGACTTTCAGCCCATCCGCGTAGAGCGCGAGATGCCCGCAAAAACGATGAGCGAGCCAAAGCCCGGCGTCTATGTCTACGACTTCGGTCAGAATCTCTCCGGGGTGGAGCGGATTCGCATGCACGGTCCTGCGGGCACAAAAGTGCGCCTACGATTCGCCGAGGTTCTGAATGCCGACGGCACGCTTTACACCGAGAATCTGCGCACCGCGAAGGTTACGGACTACTTCACTTTGAATGGCAAGGGTGAAGAGGAGTTCACGCCGCAGTTTACGTTTCACGGCTTTCGCTACATGGAGATCACCGGCCTGCCCACCGCGCCAGCAAAAGAGGATGTAACGGCTCTCGCCTTCCACACCGATGCGCCGTTCACGGCGAAGCTCACCACCGGCAGCGCCATGATCAATCAGTTGTGGAGCAACATCCAGTGGGGCCAGCGCTCGAACTTCGTCGGCCTGCCCACTGACTGCCCGCAACGGGACGAGCGGCTCGGCTGGATGGCCGACGCGCAGGTCTTCTGGCGTGCTGCGTCGTACAACATGGCGCTTGCTCCCTTCTCACGCGAGTTCGCCGCCGACATGCGCGGCACACAGGTGGGCTCACCCTACTATGGCATCTATGCCCCCGGAGTACTCACGCCACACGCAGGATCGGGAGCCGGGTGGAGCGATGCGGGCGTCATCATTCCCTGGACGTCGTGGCTGCAGACAGGCGACACCAGCATCATCGAGCAGAACTGGGCGGCGATGCAGAAGTATCTCAACGCGATTGACGTCGCGAATCCCGACGGACTGTGGAAGAACGAAGCAGGCATCCCATTCGGCGACTGGCTCTCGCCCGAAGGCAAAACCGATTACGTGCTGATCGCTACGGCCTACTGGGCCTACGATGTCACCCTGATGCGGCAGATGGCTCTAGCTACCGGCCGCGATCAGGATGCGGCAAAGTACGCTGCGCTGTTTGAGAAGATCGGTTCGGCGTTTGAAAAGCAGTTCGTCCACAGCGATGGATTCGTAGCGGGCGCCGACAACAGAGCATCAGTCTTCGGCCAGATCAACAATCCCAACGCGAAGAGCCATGGCGGCGACACGCAGACCGGTTACGTGCTGGCGCTGCACATGAACCTGCTGCCGCAAAATCTGCGCGCGGCGGCAGCGAAACGGCTGGTGGACAAGATCGAGGCCAATCACGATCTGCTCGGCACCGGATTCCTGGGCACGCCGTATCTGCTCGAAGAGCTCACGAAGGCGGGCCATGCCAAGCTCGCCTACACGCTGCTGCTCAATACGCAGTACCCCTCGTGGGGCTACATGGTCACGCATGGCGCTACAACAATGTGGGAGCGTTGGAACGGCGATCAGATGCGCGACGATCCCAGCATGAATTCGTACAACCACTACGCGTATGGCGCCGTGGCCGACTGGATCGACCGCTATGCGGCTGGCGTAGATGTGACGTACCTCGATCCGGGCTTTCACACGGTGGTGCTGCATCCCGTCTTCGATGCGCGGTTAGGTGATATCGCGTTTGATTACAACTCAGCCTATGGCCCGATTCATTCTGACTGGACGGTGAAGGGTTCGAAAGCCGCATGGCATCTCTCGCTGCCTGCCAACACCACAGGGTGGTTGCCGCTGAATGCGGATGAGGCCGCAAACTACACGCTGGACGGTACTCCCCTGACGAAGAACAAGCTGGTCCGGTCGGCGACGCACAACGGGCAAGATGGAATTGAACTTCCCTCGGGCAGCTACACCTTCATTGTCGGGCTTTCATAAAATCTACGCTTTGCCGCAAAAGAGACCCGCGCGCAATTCGATAAGCTTTAATTCTGCTCTGTAGTCTCCAGAAAAGGGCGCAGCAACACATGGAGAAAGAATGCCGGTAATCCTCGCTGGAATTGGATGGCACATCGTCGGTGCGGCCTGTGCCGCCTCCTTTTATGCACCGATTGAAAAGGTCAAGAAATGGTCCTGGGAGACCACCTGGGCGCTGGCCGGTTTTTTCTCCTGGATTCTTCTGCCCATCGGCGTCAGCCTGCTTCTGCTGCCGGATTTTCGCGGCTTCTATGCATCGATGGATGCGCACCTGCTGCTGAAAGTCGCGCTCTTCGGCGCGATGTGGGGTGTGGGCAATGTGAGCTATGGGCTTACGATGCGGCACCTGGGCATGTCGCTCGGCATCGGCGTGGCCATCGGCGTCACGCTGGTGGTGGGCACACTGGTGCCGCCGCTGCTGCACGGGCAGGGCGCAATGCTCTTCACCACGAAGAGCGGCCTACTGACAATGGCCGGCGTGCTGGTTGCGCTGATCGGGGTCGCCATTGTCTCTTACGCCGGACATCAGAAAGAGATCCAGCTCGGCGCGGAGGTCCGCGAGTTCAACGTCAAGCTCGGTCTGCTGCTTGCTGTCCTCTGTGGCATCTTTTCCTCCGGCATGTCGTTCGCGATCGATGCTGCGCGACCCATGGCAGACGCAGCGCTTCATCTGGGCGTAAACCCGCTCTATGCGGCGCTGCCGAGCTACGTCATCATCATGGGCGGTGGTGCGGTGGTGAATCTGGGCTACTGCTTCTTCCGGCTGGCTGCGCTCAAGCGGCTCTCGCTGCGTGCCGACCTGAGCCAGCCGCAGCCGGTGCTGATGAAGAACGCGGCCCTGGCTGCGGCCGGCGGCATCATGTGGTATCTGCAGTTCTTCTTCTATGCGTGGGGCGCGGCGAATATTCCGCAGCGGCTGTTTTACGTGAACTGGATGCTGCACATGAGCATCTACGTGCTGTGCGGCGCGCTGGTCGGCCTGGCGCTGGGCGAGTGGAAGGGCGTGAGCTCGCGGCCGGTGCGGCTGCTGTGGCTGGGCGTCATTGTTATTATCGCCGCCGCCAACCTGGTGGGGCTGGGATTGAAATCATAGGTTGAGTTCGATCTCAGGCAATTTCCGGCAAGGGCAATTCCCGGTCGAGCCTCTGGTCGATCAGGTCAGTCCGCAGCAGTTCCACCGTGGAAAAGACAATTCCCTTCATGCCGAGAGCGCGTGCCGCTTCGACGTTCACCGGCTTGTCATCGAGAAAAAGCGTCTCTTCGGGCTTTGTGCCAAGCTTTTCCAGGGTGTGCCGGTAAATCGCGGGGTCGGGCTTGGCGATGCCCAGTTCGTAGCTCCACACCAGCACATCGAAGTTCTCGAGCCATGCAAACTCGCGTGTGATATTCGCGTGTACTGAATCTCCCATGTTGGAGAGGATGGCCGTGCGCAGGCCGCGCTCCCTGAGCCGTTGCTGCCAGGCGACCATCCTGGGGTTTTGCGTGGTCCACATGCGCGCATCCCACTGGTTGAGTTCGTCGATGGCCGCCGGAGGCAGATTCAACCCGGCATCGGCGGCCAGCTTTTGCCAGAACGTCAGTCCGTTGAGCTTGCCTTCGTCGTAAGCGTGGCGATCAGCCCAGTAAAGTTCCTCGAATCTGTCCGGCGGCAGCCCGGTGATGCGCACCAGCGCCGCATGCGCCTCCGGGTCAGGAATGTCGGTTAACACCATGCCAAAGTCGAAGACCACCGCGCGTAGAGCCAATGCCGCTCCTGTGCGTGCCCGTGTATGTTGAGAGTGGGCCGCTGGTTCCATTGTGCACGATGGATCTGAACGGCCTTGCATATCGCGATTGCGAAGCACAAGCGGGTGAAGAGGCAAATGCGATTTTCGCGCAGAACCGATTGGAATACCGAAGAGAGCGAACTGGGGCGCGCGCATCGGCTGCGCATCGCGGCGGGATTGCCCATCGCCGACCTGACCGCATCGAATCCTACGCGCTGCGGTTTCACATATCCCGAATCGCTCTTGGATGCGCTCCGCGATCCGCGGGCGCTCGGCTACGATCCGCAGCCCAAAGGCCTGCTCGCGGCGCGCGAGGCCGTTTGCCGGTACTATGCGGGTCACGGCGCCGGTCTCGATCCCGCGCAGATCATCCTCACCACCAGCACTAGCGAGGCCTACAGCTTTCTGTTTCATCTGCTGTGCGATCCTGGGGACGAGATTCTGATCGCGCAGCCGAGCTATCCGCTCTTTGACTTCCTGGCCGAACTCTGCGATGTGCGGCTCAAGGCGGCTTCCCTGGTCTACGACCATGGCTGGCAGATCGACGTGGAAGCCATGCGCCGCGCCATTGCGCCGAACACGCGCGCCATCGTCGTGGTGCACCCCAACAATCCCACCGGCCATTTCACCAAGACCTGGGAGGCTGAAGAACTGGCGCGGCTCTGCCGAGAATTTTCGCTGGCGCTCATCGTGGACGAGGTCTTTCTGGATTATCCGCTCGCCGAAAAAAGTTGGACCTTCTCCGCAGGGCTCGAAGGCGTCCCGGTGTTCGTGGTCAGCGGGATGAGCAAGATCGCCGGCTTGCCGCAGATGAAGGCCGCCTGGATTGCCGTCGCCGGCCAGGGTCCGATGCAGAAAAGGGCTCTCGACCGCCTCGAGGTCATTGCCGATACGTTTCTCTCTATGAATGCCCCGGTGCAAGGGGCTTTGCCCACATGGCTGGAGGAACGGGCGGATATTCAAATCGAGATTCGGGCGCGGGTTGCGGCCAATCTGGCCGAACTCGATCTCCAAATCGGCGGCGCACCCGCCGTGCAGCGGCTGGCGGTTGAAGGTGGCTGGTATGCCGTGCTGCGCATTCCCGCGATTGCGCCGGATGAGTCAACCGTGCTGGCCCTGCTTGAGCGCGGAGTGTGGGTGCATCCCGGCTACTTCTTCGGGTTGCCCACATCTGGCTGGCTCGTGTTAAGTTTGCTCGGCCCTATGCGAGATTTCAGCACCGGAGTAACACTGCTTGTTGATTATCTGAAAACGAATCAAGTGAGTAATATTACCGCGACCGGCTTTAAGTATTAGCTGAGAAGTGTCTGGGTTCTGCTTTGATTTTAAGGAACTTGTCTCTGGCTCCTCATCGGCCGGAGACCAGAAATGGATTGTCCTCCCGTTCATTACCGATGGTCGTGGCAGGCCCGTGACCCGGGATCACTTGAATGTCGTCAGGAAGCACGAGCAGGCGTGAATGGATCGAGTCGATGATCTGCTCGAAGTTGCCGCCGGGCAGATCGGTGCGTCCAATGCTGCCGGCGAAAAGTGTGTCGCCGGCGATGACCAACTTCAGAGGGATGAAGTGCAGGCACACCGAACCCTGCGTGTGTCCGGGCGTGTGCAGCACTTGCGCGGGGTAGCGCTCGAGGCCTACGCTCAGACCCTCGGTCAAACTGCCGTCTGGTGGAGCGGTCTCCGGAGGGGCCACTCCGAGCCACGCGGCCTGCGCGGCCATCATCTGCAGCTGCGGCAGATCGTCTTCATTCATCAGGATGGGCGCCCCTGTAAGCTTCTTCAGCTTGAGCGCTCCGCCGACGTGGTCGATATGCGCGTGCGTGATGAGAATCTGCTTGAGCTTGAGGCCCAGCTCCGTCAGGCGCCTGTGAATGCAGCCAATCTCATCGCCGGGATCGATGACAATCGCCTCGCCGGCCTGCTCATCGCCCAGGATTGTGCAATTGCACTGCAGGGGCCCCACAGGAAACGTTTCGAGAATCATGCTTCCGATTGTAGAGCGCCGGAAAACGGCGAGACTGGCGGCTACTTCCGGCTGGTTCACGCCGCCCTGCAGGGGAAATGTCTACAAAAGGTAACGGAATTGTTCAAAATTTAGCTATTGCGGTTCGCTTTTTGTTCGCTATAATGCGCGCATGGCAGTCACCCGAAGGCAAAAAGAGATTCTTGATTTTCTCGAAACGTTTGTCACGCGCAACGGCTATTCCCCCTCTTTTGAAGAAATTGCGCGGGGCATGGGGCTGAAGAGTCTGGCCACGGTCCACAAGCACATCACCAATCTGGAAAAGAAAGGGATGCTGGACCGCGTCCACAACCGGAGCCGGTCCATCGATCTTTTGCCGCCGGGAACGCGCACGCGCTCGAGCGCCAAGCTGCCGCTCGCGGGCCGCATCGCCGCCGGGCTTCCCGTGGAGCAGATGGAGAACCCCGAGAGCATCTCGCTGCATGATGTGGTGGGCAACCGCGACGTCTTCGCGCTCGAGGTGCGTGGTGACTCCATGCGCGACGAGCACATCATCAACGGCGATTACGTGCTGGTCGAGCGTACCAAGACGGCACGGCAGGGCGAGATCGTGGTCGCGCTGGTTCACGGCACCGAGACTACGCTCAAGCGCTTCTTTGCCGAAGGCAACGTAGTGCGGCTGCAGCCAGCCAACGTCGAGATGGAGCCGATCTTCGTTCCCGCGGCGCAGGTGGCGATCCAGGGCCGCGTGCTGGGCGTGCTGCGCAAGTACAGATAGGTCGCATTCCGACTTCCGTACCCATACCCTCCTGCCATAATTGATCCATGCGCACCATCACCGCTGCACGGCTCTGGAACGGCAAGGAACTCCTCGAGAATCCCGTTATTGAAATTGAAGAAGGGTGCATTCGCTCCATTGCGAGCCGCGGGAGCCACGAACTGCGTAGCGGTTCAGATGAAATGGCGCATTTCCCGGACGCCACACTCGCCCCAGCATTCTTCGACGTGCACATTCACGGCGCGGCCGGCCACGATGTGATGGAGGCGACGCCCGAGGCGCTTGGCGCGATCTGCCGCTTTCTCGCATCGCGCGGAACGGGCAGCTTTCTCGCCACTACGGTCACGGCTCCGCTCGACATGACCCTGCGCGCGCTGGATGGGCTGGCGAAGCTGATCGATCATCCCGAATCAGTCGAAGGCACCGGCCCCGCTGCCCGGCCGATTGGCATTCATCTCGAAGGGCCGTTTCTTTCGCACGCCAAGTGCGGCGTGCAGCCCAAGGAGCACCTGCTCGCTCCCGATATCGCCATCTTCGACAAACTCTACGAGGCAGCCGGCGGACACGCGCGGCTGATGACTCTGGCTCCGGAACTCCCCGGCGCGATTGAACTCGCGACGCACGCGACGAAGCGCGGCGTGCGCGTGTCACTAGGGCACTCGGATGCCAAAGCGCCAGAAACCCGTGCGGCCATTACCGCCGGCGCCGTGAGCGCCACGCACACCTTTAATGCCATGCGCGCGCTCGATCATCGTGAGCCGGGCATTCTGGGAACCGTGCTTACCACCGATTCTCTTTTTTCGGAGCTGATCTGCGACGGCATCCACACGAGCCCGGAGATTGTGAAGCTGTGGTGGCGCGCCAAAGGGCCGGAGCAGGCGATTCTCGTAACAGACGCCATGAGCGCGGCCGGCATGCCTGACGGCGAATACCATTTGGGCGGCTTCGCCGTGCAGGTAGCCAACGGCAAGGCGATGGCGCGCGGGGTGCTGGCCGGCAGCGTGCTCACGCTGGATCGTGCGCTGGCGAATTTCCTTCGCTTCACTGGCGCGCCGATCGAGCTGGCGCTGCGGCTGCTCACCGTGAACCCCGCCGCAATGACTGGATTTGAAAACCGGGCCGGTTCGATTGCGATCGGCCAGCCTGCGAATTTGATTGCGGTCGATGCAGAAGGAAAGCTGATTGCCGCATTCGTCGAAGGCCAGTTCGCCGCGGCGTGATTCGTTCCTTTAAGTTCGACGTGAAGACCTAACCGCGAACTCCACTATTGTCTGACGAGTAACTTCCGGTTTGCCGGTCATCCCCCTGGAATCTCAGAGGGACAACCTTCATTGACCGAAATTCCGGTTCCGACCTGGTAGTTATCAGGACTTGGACACTATTTCTCTCAACTCGTCCTCAGCGTATTTCAGGAGGAGTTCACTGTGGATTCGAAGACCTTTCTCGATGGCGATTACGCTAAGGATTGCTCGAACATCTTCTCCGGTCTCGGCCAGCAGTACTTCCTTTGTACCGATCTCTGCCAGTTCCCGAATCGCTCTGAAATAGTCATGCTCAATCCACGGCGGAATGTCGGGATTCTTGCCCTCCTCGCGTGCCAGTTCGATGATCGCAACTATCGCATACGTGTTCCAATCGAGCACGCCTCGTCTTATATAGCTGCTCACAAGAAATGGAACTGCCGCGAATGAAGCCTCCCCAACGTCCCCTTGATGATGGAGTTCCTCCCAAAGCTCATGCCAGACCTCGGTCGTATCACTGTCGCTTTCAAGCCTTTTGAGCAGAGGACGCGGATCGCAAGGCATCCTGTATCCGCCGGTCATGTTTGACCAGCGTGCATCATCAAGGCTGATCATGAAAAGCAAATATAGCATCTGGAAGGTCGCGGTCGAGTTGTCGGCAACTGGTCAGTTACCTTGTCTATAACATAAACCGCAGCTACTTCGCCTCCGCCAGCCGCTTCGCCCTCCAAACCGCCCCGTCCAGCGAGACCACTGCTTCTTGCAGCACAGGCATGTCCGGCGCGGCGGCTTTGAGTCCGGCGAAGAAGGCTTCGCGCACGCGGGTCATCTTTTCAATCACGCTGCCGGTCCAGGCGACGGGAACTTCGCCGGCAATGTTGTGCTTGCGGCGCAGCTTGCTGCGGACCAGCAGCACGAAGTTCACCAGATCGGTTGCGGCCTGATCCAGAACTCCGATGGCGACGGCGTCTCCCGCCTCCGCCAGCTCGTTGACAACGGGCGCGAGCGCGGCAAAGTCCGGCCCCGGCGTACCGTCGCCCACGTTGATCAGCTCATCGATCGACGGTGTGCCCCAGATCTCACCTACACGCTCGAGTATCTGCGTGGGCTCTTCGCGGTCGTAGGCATGCAGTGCGCGGCGCACGGCGTGCACGCCGATCCAGTAGCCGGAGCCTTCGTCGCCCAGGCGCGAGCTCCATCCTCCGGCGGATTCGCGGGTGCCGTCTGCA
>DATJNF010000075.1:0-40128 GCA_035508375.1 Occallatibacter sp.
CGTACGCTCCAGCAGCGCCGTCACCTCGGCCTCACCCATCGGCTTGAACGTCCGCGCCGCCTCGCACGCCTGCTCCAGAATCTCCATGCTGTCGATTCCAGTGATCTGCACTGCAACCGGCAGATTTAAACAATAGTGCAGCCCTTCGATCGGCTTGATCGTTCCGCTGTCCAGAATGTAGTGATCGCCAAAGCACTTCATCCCCAGCGGCGCAATCCCCTCGCGCATAAGCACCGGTAGCACCTCGTGCCCAAAGCTGCGAAAGTGCGCGTCCATTACGTTCAGTGGCATCTGCACCGTGTCAAAGCGAAAATTGTGAGTCTTGGCCGTCTCGAGCATCCGCAGATGCACATACGGGTCCTTGTGCCCGGTGAAGCCGATATATCGCACCTTGCCTGCCTTTTTCGCCTCCAGCATCGCCTCCATCGCGCCGCCCTCGGCAAAGATGCGATCCGGATCTTCCAGGCGGATCACCTCGTGAAACTGCATCAGGTCTACATGATCGGTCTGCAAGCGTCGCAATGACTCATCGATCTGCTGCGCGCAGGCCTGTTTCGTGCGCCCGTCAATCTTGGTCATCAGAAAGACCTTGCCGCGGTAACCATTCGCCAGCGCCTTGCCCATGCGTACCTCGCTCACGCCGTTGTTGTAGTCCCAGCAGTTATCAAAGAACGTGACGCCGCGGTCTACGGCCTGGCGCATGAGCTGAATGGATTGCTGCTCCTCAAGCTTCGAGTTCCCGATGTGGTAGCCGCCCAGTCCAATGGCGGAGACACGCTCGCCCGTGCGGCCTAGCGTGCGATAGATCATGCCGTTCGATGCCGGCGTCGTCTCTTCGGCCGGAAGCAGCGATGCCAGCAGGTTGGCGGTTGCAGCTGCACTCGCCGCCGCAGTTACAGTCTTCACAAACTCCCGTCGCCGCATGATCTCCTCCTGGTCAGCAGGGAGTGGTCAATGGACAGTGAAGAGTGGACATTGGGCAGTCGCCACTATCCGCGTCCTCGATCCTCTGTTCCCTACTCCCTGTTCCCTATTCCCTACTCCCAGCCTTTTTCGCCAGCCGCGCCAGCGTTGCCTGTTCGCGTAATACCTGCTTCAACGGCCGCGCCGGCGTCCCATACAGCACGGTCCCCGGCCTCAGTCCTTCGTTCGTCACGGTCTTGCCATTGAAGACGCCGGACTGCCCTCCCAGAATCACCCCGGGCCCCACGTGCGCGTGATCGCCGATACCAACTTGCCCCGCGAGAATCGCACCACGTCCCACCGTCGACGAGCCCGAAATGCCCGTGAGCGCGACCAGAATCACATCCTCGCCGATGTCGCAGTTGTGTCCCACGTGCACAAGATTGTCGATCTTCGTTCCCCGTCGGATGCGCGTCTCTTCCAGCGCGCCGCGGTCGATCGTCGAGTTTGCACCAATCTCCACATCATCTTCGATAACCAGCGTGCCTTGCTGCGGAAACTGCGTATAGGCGCCGGTCTTCGCATCGCGCACATAGCCGAATCCATCCGCTCCCAGCACCGCGCCTGCATGAACCACCACACGGTCGCCGAGTGTCGTGCCCGGATAAAGAACTGCCCGGGGGTGAATATGGCACTCCGCTCCCACGCGCACACCGCGCCCGATGATCGCTCCCGCCTCGACATGTGTTCTGGGACCCACATGCGCTCCGCTGTCGATAACGGCTCCCGCAGCCACGGCAACACCCATGCTGAGGATCGCATCCGGTGCAATCGTGGCCGCTGGATGAACGCTCGCCGCGTGATCCGGCACATCCAGCAGTTTCGCGGCCTTCGCAAACCAGAGCCTGGGCTGCTCTGCCTCCACGATGCATTTGCCGTGCGGATAGATCTCCGCAGCGCCGCGCGACAGCACAACGATTCCCGCGTCTCCATCAAGGGCTTCCGTAACGGTTCGCTGAGAATCCGCGAAGGCCACCTCGAAGGCCCTGGCTCGCTCGCAGGAGTTCACTCCATCGACGAGCCACTCCGGATCGCCCTGTGCAAGCCGACCGCCCAGCTTTTCCACCAGTTCGCCTATCGTCATCCTGCTCTCCTCATCCCGCCGTCGCTTAGAACGAAAGCACCGCCAGCCCAGGGATCGCCTGGAAATGCCTGAGATTCGCGGTTGCGATCCTGTATCCCAGTTCAAGTGCAGTGACACCGATGAGCAGATCGGGAAATGCGATCCGGATGCCCTTCGCCGTACTCTCGCCATCGATCTGGCCGGCACGCAATGCAATTGGAATCGTGACGGGATGCACCGGAGAGGCCAGCACCAGCTCATCGAAATAACGCTGTCGAGTCGTCTTTCTTTGCGGAGAGTCGGCACGAGCCACGCCGTGCGCAAGTTCGATCACAGTCACGACCGATAAGGCGAATTGTTCCCCAGGGAGGCGCGACGCAATGTCAGCCGGTGTTTGCCGAGCCGTCAGGCCCTGGCGCTCGGCCGCAATGAATACGGTGGAATCGAGGACAAGTCCCACGGAGCTAGTCCCAGGATGGCGGATTCAAGGGTTCTCGGTGAGCGCCGATCGCAACTTTGACATCTCGCGCAAAACCCTCGTCCATGACTGCCGATGAATCATCAGGCAGCAACGCGACGGCTTCTTCGAGGGTGCGGCACGGCGGCCCGGCCATGTGTAGTACGGCGATCGGCAAAGCGCCTGATTCGATAATCACTTCTGCACCCGCTCGCACGCGAGCTATGAGACCCGCGAAATCCCGGGCCGCCTCGGACTCGGAGACGCGAAACGTAGCCATACCCCTGATGATACCCTCGTTTTTTCCAAAGCTTTGCAAGCAATTCTCAGTAGAGCGGCGCTTCCCCTGCCGGCCGCGTCTTCCATCGCCGGTGAATCCACAGCCACTGGTCAGGATAGCGCCGGATCCAGCTCTCAATCACCCGCGTGCAGCGCTGCGTTCCTTCAAAAATGTCAGCGGCCACATTCTCTGTGCGCGGAATCTCCACTTCGGCGCCGAAGTGGAGCACATACCGCCGCTCCGTCCGCTCCCAGACCATAAAGCCCGGAAGAACGGCCGCGCCAGTCTTACGCGCCACATGCGCCAGCCCGGTCGCCGTACACGCCTGCGTACCGAAAAACGCCACGAATGTGCCCTGTGGCGGCGTCATGTTGGTATCCATCAGGATGCCCACCGTGCCCCCCGCATGCATCGCCTTCAGCAGTCCGCGGCCAAAGTCATCCTTGTGCAGCACATAATTTCGATGCAGACAGCGGATGCCGTTCACAAAGGCGTCCAGCCGGCGATTGTCCAGCCGGCGAATCACCATCCCCATCGGATAGCCCATCAGCGAGTGATAAAAGCTCGAGAGCTCCCACGCGCCGAGATGCCCGGTAATCACCAGCACGCCCTTGCCGCGCGCCTGCGCCGCAAGATAGTGCTCCAGTCCCTCCGTGCGCAGCCATGTACGCGTGTTCTCCGGCGTATAGCGCGCCATCCGGCAGAACTCGACCAGCTGCCATCCAAGGTGCCGGTACACGCCCTGCAAAATCTCCCGTCTCTGCGCGAAGGAAAGCTCAGGAAGAGCCATCTCCAGATTGCGGAAACCCACCTTGCGCAACCGGCCCAGCAGCCAATACACCAGAAAGACGATGACCCCGGCCAGAAGACGCGCCATCCCGCACGGCAGCAGCCCCAGCGTGCGTACAACGGCCACCACCAGCCAGTATTCGAGCGTTTCCCGCATCTTTTGAGAATAAAGAACAACGTGCGGCGATCTCAACGAGCTTGCGCACACTCTCCCATTGCAGGAGTCCTTCCCGCAAACAACAGGCCTGCCCGGCGACAGCCCGGCAGGCCCAGCATCCTGCGCTTTTTGCGCAGTCTCAGTGATTCTTTGCCAGAACGAAGTAGTGCGCCACGTCGCGGACAAACGCCACAGCGCCAGGCGGCACCGCCACGTTGCCGCGCAGCACATTCCCAAAGTCCTGCGGAGTACCGTAGTAGGTCTCCGTGTCATCCCGGTTCTGGCTCACGCTGGTACCGTCCAGATCGATTCCGGCAAACAGGCCCTTGTTGCGCGAGTAGCTGAGCAGCTCCGCATTCATCTTCCAGTCAGTGGCTGCCTGGCCGGCGCGTCCCACCGGGCCGGCGGCCGCTGAAGCGTCGCCGCCGATCTTGAACTTGCTCTTGAGCAGATCCTGCAACCCCTGATCGTTCACCGCTACCAGCACCAGGTCAGTCGATTGTCCGCCAATCTGAAATCCAAACGAGCCGCCCGCCATGCGGATAAAGACCGGCGCGCTCCACCCGTGCCCGGTGCGGCAGGTTACCACGCCCTGCCCGTACTGGGCCCCGAAGACGAACGCCCCTTTGATCATGCCCGGCACCACAGCCACGCAGGTCGCCGAGTGCAGGATATTCAAAGGAATCGTGTTGTCCTGCGCGCCCATGATCTGGTCCAGAACGGTCTTGGCGGAGTCGATCCGGTCCTGCAGATCCTGGCGCGAAGAGGCCGCATATACAGTCGAGGTAAGCATCCAGCAGAAACAAAGCGCAATCAGGGTCTTTTTCATTTCGAGGTCCTTTCTCCTGAGGGGACGTTCGCGATCGGCAATCGTAATCGTTGCCTGTAAGGCGGCGCGGCGTATCCGCCCGGCGTCCGCCCCGAATCCGCCTCATCGATCAGCCTACAGCATCGGCGCGCAACGGCAGGCGGCGATCTCCACAGGAGGTGTCAGGGCAGTACAGAGCCCCTCGGCAAAGGCCCGCAGCCTGATTACGAACGAGTCGGCCCCGGCCGGCAACGGTCGAAAGTGCCTTGGCGTCCCCGCCCATTCCTGAGCGGCAGGAGAGTCCATCTCGCGAAGTTTTGAAGGGAGTACTTGAAAAACCGAGCGTAACCCTAAGAAAGGGAGCCCGCTTAGCGCTGTTCTGGTCAAAAAAGAGGAGTTCACAGGCCTCATGGAGACATGCTGCCTGGGAACTCCTTTCCCCAGATCTGCGTTGTTTCTGTCAACAGGATTGTGGAAAAGGCGTTCCGCGACAAGAGTACTTAAGGGCAGTGCCTTGAAGTAACCATGTGAATTTTACTAATGAGTAACGCCCTTTTGCGGCTCGTCCCCCTCCCGTCTAGGGCTGGTCGAGTCCGGAGAAAGGAGCGACCGGCTGAGCGCGGACATGGAGAGCTTGATGCGGTTGTCCGCACCTGTTTTTCGCATCAGGCGGCCCACATAGGCCTTTACCGTGCGCTCCTCGATGCCCAGCTGCACGGCGATTTCTCGATTGGAACGCGCCATCAGGATGAGCTCCAGCACCTGCTGCTCGCGCGAGGTAAGCTGCACTCCAGCAGTGGCAGGACTGGTCTCCGGAACTTTGAGCAGCCGGTCGATCAGCTTCGAAAGCAGCCGCCGCGGCGCCCAGATCGAGCCGGAGGTAACCACCTCGACGGCCTGCCGCACAACATCCGGAGCAGCCGTGAGGTCGAGGTATCCGCGCGCACCGGCAATGATTGAGCTGAGCACCAGTTCCTCGTCCCGCTCCGGTCCGATCACGATCTGCCGGATATCCGGACGCACCTTGCGGATGGCTTCCAGAGCATCCAGTTTCCCCAAGGTTGCCTGCAGATCAACCACCAGATATTCCAGATGCCGGTCGGCCAAAAGCTCGGCCAGCGTGCCGACCACCGGCACAAGCGGCGGCTGCCCCTTTTCGGCAGGTTGATCGAAGACACTGGTCAGGCCCGCGAGACGGATGGGCTCGTCCTCCACCACCCCGATGCGTATTGGTTTCGGACTCGAAGTCGACATGACGTTCATGCTCCCATCAGCATAGCGGGCAAAGCAAAGCGCCGGTTTGACGTACGGGTCTGGTGCTCCGGCCTATCGCAATTGTGCAGCACGGTTGCGATTCATATCGGCAGCGGCATCAAGGTCTGCAACCGCATCGCAATCCGTAGAATGACCCTCCGCAGAAAAGCGCACGAACGGATGCCGATCGCCTGCCCTCAACGCGCGCGCCCCATCCCGTATGCCGCCTCTTCACAGTTTGGGAAGAACGATGCCCTGCTGCTTCTGATACTTGCCTTTGCGATCTGCGTAACTGGTCTCGCACGGCTGATCGCCATGAAAGAACAAAATCTGGCACAATCCTTCGTTCGCGTAGATCTTGGCCGGCAACGGCGTGGTATTCGAGATCTCCAGCGTTACGAATCCCTCCCACTCCGGCTCAAACGGCGTCACGTTCACAATAATGCCGCAACGCGCATAGGTCGACTTGCCAACGCAGATCGTCAAAACATCGCGGGGAATGCGAAAGTATTCAACCGAACGGGCCAGCGCGAACGAGTTCGGCGGGATAATCACCGATTGCGCCTGGACTGAGACGAACGACCGCTCGTCAAAAGCCTTCGGGTCAATGATCGCGCTGTTCACATTCGTAAAAATCTTGAACTCGTCGGAGACCCTCAAATCGTATCCGTAAGAGGAAAGACCGTATGAAATCACGCCCGCGGCAACCTGCTTCTCGCTGAATGGCTCAATCATGCCGTGGCGGACGGCCTGCTCCCTGATCCACCGATCACTTTGAATCGACATGCATCTCCTGTACGGCGGATCTCTCGTTTCCACCGGAAAATCAGCGCAGTGGCTCGAACTGGCTGATTCATCTTACGAAAGCAGTCCTCGGATTGACAACGGCATGCCGGCGCGAGGCGCACTGGAGCCCCGCCCGGGCGAAATCTTCAAATTTTTCTCAAAAACGCAGCGACTTTCCGTCAGCCTGTTCCCTAATTACCGCAAAATCTGTACTATAACCGGAGTAGGATTGCAATCTGCGCCAGCGAGGACACACCATTGATCAAACAGGACATCGTTCATCAAGTGATTGAGCGCACTGGCCTGCCCCGCACCAAGGCGGAAGCGGCCGTGGACACGGTCTTCGAAGGCCTCAAGCAGGCCTTGGCGGCCGGCGAGCGCATTGAGTTGCGCGGCTTCGGCGTCTTCAGCGTCAGGGCGCGCAAAACAGGCATCGGACGCAATCCCCGCACGGGAACCGAGGTCAGCATCGCCCCCGGCAAGGCGGTCCGTTTCAAGCCCGGCAAAGAACTGCACTCACTCGAAGCCGGAAGCTAGTTAGCGAGCCCCACCGAGCCCAGCGCCTCAAACGCGCAAACATGCGCGAAGCGCAGCTAACTTGCTGTCTTCATCACATCAGCCGCAGTGCGTCCACATCCACCACCAGATTGCGCCGGGGAATTCCCGCCTGCTCCGCGTGCGTCACCATTCCGCGCAGCGCCGCACTCAGCTGCTTGCGCGAGGCGGCCTTCAGAATCAGGTGAAAGCGATACACGCCCTTGATACGCGCAATGGGCGCGGTGCAGGGCCCCAGCACGCGCACACCTTCCGGCGCGGCCTTCTCAAACCACTTGCCCAACTCCGCGGACCATCCTGCCGCTTCTTCCAGCTTCGCCGACTGCACAAGTACATTCGCCAGCGCGCCAAACGGCGGATAGTGCATCCAGCGCCGGTACTTGAGCTCCCTCTCCGCGAAGGCCGTGTAGTCGTGCGCCGTCGCTGCGAGAATTGCGTAGTGGTCGGGATAATAGGTCTGCACGATCACCCGCCCCGGCAGCTCTCCCCGCCCCGCTCGCCCTGAAACCTGCGCAATCAATTGAAACACCCGCTCCGCGGCACGAAAATCCGGCATCGACAGCGCATGATCGCAGCCCACCACGCCCACCAGCGTGACGCCATGAATGTCATGGCCCTTCGCGATCATTTGCGTGCCCACCAGCAGATTGATCTCGCCTGAGTGCAGCCGCGCCAGCAGCCGTTCCAGGTCGTGCCGCCCGCGCACCGTGTCGCGGTCCATGCGTCCGATGCGCGCGCCGGGAAAGATCTCCTGCAGCCGCTCCTCGCCCTGCTGCGAACCTGCGCCGAGATAGTAAAGGTGCTCGCTGTCGCACTTCGGACACTTCGCCGGCACCGTGCGCCGGAATCCGCAGTAGTGGCACTCCAGCCGCTGCCCCGCATGCGCCACTTCATCTGCCGTCGAGCCCTTGTGATGCGTCAGCGCGATCGCACAGTTCTGGCACTCGAGCTTTTCTCCGCACGAGCGGCAGATTACCGCAAACGAGTACCCGCGCCGGTTCAGCAGGATCAGCGCCTGCTCGCCGCGCTCCAGCGCAGCCTTGGTTTGCGCAATCAGCGAGCGCGCGAAGAGCTGCTCCTGCCCCGTCTCCTGGAACTCGCCCCGCATGTCCACAAGCTCGACCTCCGGCAGCGGACGGTTCATCACGCGCTCGCGCAGCTCGATGCGGGTATATTTGCTCGCGCTCGCATTCTGCCAGCTTTCGAGCGAGGGCGTTGCCGAGCCCAGCACCACCGCAGCACCCGCCAGCTTGGCGCGCATCACGGCCACATCGCGTGCGTTGTACCGCGGCGTCTCCTCCTGCTTGTAGCTCTGGTCGTGCTCTTCGTCCACCAGGATCAATCCCAGATTCGGCGCCGGCGCAAAAATCGCCGACCGCGTGCCCACCACGATCGGTGCTTCGCCCGACCGGATTCGCCGCCACTGCTCGCTGCGCTCTTCCGGCGTCAGCCCCGAGTGCAGCAGCGCCACGCGTTGCCCAAACGCACGGTCGAGCAATCCCGCCGTCTGCGGTGTGAGCCCGATCTCCGGAACCAGGAGAATCGAGGAGAGCCCGCGTTCCAGCGCCTGCCGCATCGCTGCAAGATACACCGCAGTCTTTCCTGAACCTGTCACGCCATACAGCAGAAACGAGTGAAACGCTCCCAGGCCCGCCGCAATGCTCGTCAGTGCGTCGGTCTGCGCTGCGTTCAAATGGAACGGTTCAGCCGCCGGCTGCAATCCGCCCAGGCGAAACGCCGCCGGCCGATCCTCGAGGCGCACCATTCCGCGGCGCACCAGCGTCTGCAAGGTCGATGACGCTTCGAACCGCCGCAACTGCGCCAGCGGCAACTCACCCCCTCGTGCGGCCAGTTCCGCGAGAATCGCCTGCTGTTTTTCTGTGAGCTTCGGCAAACGAGTTTCAGGAATCAAAACCGCGTAGCGCTCCATGCGCCGCGCATCGCGTTCCGCCGCTGCCGTCTCACGGACAATCCATTTCTTGCGCAGCAGCGCAGCGAGAGCCTGCTGCGAAGCGCCCGTCGCTGCACGCAGCGTGGCGGCCTTCACCGCCTCGCCGGCAGCAAGCCGCTCCAGCACGCGATGTTCAAGTTGCCGCTCCTCCGCGGAACTCTTCGCTCCGCGCGCCGACGCCCTCCGTGCCCCATCCTTTTCGCGTAATAGGGGCCCCTGCGGATAGGTCTTCGTCCGTGGGGTAACTGAGAGAAAAGGGTGGGAAAGTAACGACTCCCCGTCGTGCGCCGTTGCGAGCGCATCCCGTCCCAGATCCGTGATCCGGTAACACACCGAGCGCTTCACCTCGGCCATCAGCGGCAACATCGCACGAAGCACCTCGCCAAGCGGCGCCAAATAATACTGCGCTATCCACTCCGCCAGCGTAAGGAGCTGTTCGCTCAGCAGCGGTTCCGGGTCGAGCACCGCCTCCAGATACCGCACTTCGAAATCCGGCGAAGCCTGCACTTCCGGAGCCGTCACCACCCCGATCAGCTTCTCATTGCGAAACGGCGCAATCACCCGCGCACCCCGTTGCGGACGCTGCCCCTCGCGCACCGCATACGTAAAGGTGCGGTCGAGCGGAACAGGAAGCGCAACCTCGCAACAGGAAGGCATTGGCAGTAGAGTTCAGTTTAACTGCCTGGCTGTTCGCGGCTCCGCGATACGCGCCGATGCGATACTGAATACCTGGCCGCGCAGTTCATCCAGAATGCATGTCACCTGAGACCGCCGGAATGGAAATCGACTCGAATGATGCCGAAGCCAGGATGGCCCGGCGCAGCACCTTCGACGCTGTCGCCGATCTCTACGACGAGATGCGACCCGGCTATCCTCCAGCCATCTTCGATGACCTTCTCACCCTCACCGGCGCAGTTCCTGCATCCCGGCTGCTCGAGATCGGCTGCGGCTCCGGCCACGCCACTCTTGAGTTTGCGCGCCGCGGTTTACGCATCGACTGCATCGAACTCGGCGCCAACATGGCCGCGCTTGCCCGCCAGAACCTCGCCGCCTTCGATTGCGTCGCCATAACCGTCGCCGACTTCGACCACTGGAAGACTTCCACGCGCTACGATCTCATCTACTCGGCCAGCGCCTATCACTGGCTCGATCCCGCTACGCGCATCGAGCGCATGGCGCAGCTGCTTGCCCCTGCGGGCTGGCTCGCTGTCTGGCGCAACCATCACGTCCGCGGTTCCGGCGCCAGCGAAGCGTTCTTCCGCGCCGCGCAAAACCTCTACGCACGCGAAGCGCCGGCGCTAGCCGTCAAGTTCACCGGCCTGCTCGATCCCGGGCAGATCCCTCTTACGGAAAAAGAAGAATGGCTCGCCTCCGGGCTCTTCTGCGATGCGCAGACGCGCATCTACCGCTGGCGCAGAGAATATGCGGCCAGCGAATACGTGCGTCTGCTCGACACGCACTCCGACCATCGCCTGCTGCCGCACGAGAACCGCGAGCGTCTCTTCGCTGGCCTCACCGCGCTCATCGCCGACCACGGCGGACTGGTCACGCGCGAGCACGCAACCATTTTGCACATTGCGAGAAAGACTGGCTGACCGCGTGCATCCAGCGGCTCGCGCAATTACAATTCATTGCTGATGAGCCCTGCTGCCACTGCCTCCATGTCTACATCCGCTGCTTCCACCAAATCACCCGTCACGCTTGCCATCGATATCGGTGGCTCCGGCCTCAAGGCCATGCTCCTCGACCCCGCAGGCAAGCCGGTGAGCGAGCGGCAGCGCGTAGAGACGCCGTCCACGCCTACGCCCAAAGCCGTCATCGCGGCACTCGATGGACTGATCAAGCCCCTGACCGGTTTCGATCGCGTCTCCGTGGGCTTTCCCGGCGTCACCAAGAAAGGCGTCACCTACACGGCCGTCAACCTGCATCCCGAATGGATGAACTTCCGCCTTCAGGAAGAGCTCGAAAAGCGCTGGAAGAAACCCGTGCGGGTCGCGAATGATGCCTCGATCCAAGGCTACGGTGCTGTCAAGGGCCAGGGTGTGGAGATGATCATCACTCTCGGCACAGGCATGGGCTCAGCGCTCTTCACTGACGGCAAGCTCTGCCCCGGCCTCGAATTTGGCCACCATCCCTGGAAGAAGAAGACCTACGAGGACTACCTCGGCCGCCGCGGTCTCGACAAGCACGGCAAAAAGCAGTGGAACGAGCACCTGGAGGAGGCCATCGATCAGACATCGAAGACCTTCAACTGGGACCACCTCTATCTCGGCGGCGGCAACACCAAGAGAATCGACTTCACCCCACCGAAAAACGTAACCATCGTATCGAACGAAAGCGGCCTGCTCGGGGGCGTCGCTCTGTGGCGAGATGACACGACAAAAAGATAGCCGCCGGCACGGCTGCAGATCTTCGCCGCACAGCATTTACAGCTGGTAGAGCTTGGAATCGAGCCTTGGCATCGGGCGGCGCGGGCGCATCGCCCGCAGCGTGCCAAGCACGGCACCGGCAATCACAACGTCGCGATACCACTTGTGATCCGCCGGCACCGCATACCAGGGCGCATAGTCTGTCGACGTGCGGCTCAGGACCGCTTCATAGGCCTGCTGAAACTTCGGCCACAGCTTGCGGTCGGCAAAGTCTGACTCCTGCACCTTCCAATGCTTCTCCGGATCATTCAGTCTCTTCTGAAAACGGCTGCCCTGCTCCTTGCGGCTGATGTGCAGAAAGAATTTGCGAATCGCGATGCCACTCTCCGTCCAGCTCCGTTCCATCTCCGCAATCTGCCGCAGCCGAATGTGCATCTCTTTCGCAGACATCTTGCCGTGAGCACGCGGCACCAGCACATCTTCATATTGAGAGCGGTTGAAGACGCGCAGTTCTCCTTTTGCCGGCGCAGACCGGTAGATCCGCCAGAGATAATCATGAGCCCGCTCTTCGCGATTCGGCTCCTTGAACGAAATCACGCGGCAGTGCTGGGGATTGACGCCGGTAAAGATGCGGCGCACCGCGCCATCCTTGCCGGAAGCATCCACTCCCTGCAGAACGACGAGCAGTGAGCGCCGTTCCTCCATGGCCAGCACGGAGACCAATTCATCGATCTGTTTACGGTATTTCTTCACCGTGGCGCGGGCCGTCGCCTTGTCGCCGCAAAAGTCCGTCGCGCCGGCTGGAATCTGCTTCAGGCGAATCCGCTTGCCGGGTTCAACGCGGTAGCTCTCCCAGCTTTTCAAATCGATCGTCAAAACGCGCGCTCCGCCGGCAATCTCGTGACGCCATCGAGTTGGACGCGACTCCAGCGGGCTTCGATGCCCGGCTGGTGAAACATGCACCGCCGGTCAAGATTGTCGCGCGTCAGTGGACGATGCCCTGGCCAGCAACTACCAACGGTTCATCCGGTAATGAGCCAACCCCGCCAAGACTCCAATCCCGCAAAAGACAAGGCCGGCGATAAACATTGGTTTGATTCCAAGGACAGCGCCCATGATCGTGATACCCACCGGCGCTGTCATAGCCAGTAGAAATCTCTCGAGCTCATTCATGACAGGCCCTCGTGAAAGTTCGCATGACAGGTCGCAAGCGCGCGACACGGATTGGAAGGGCTGTTGCGAGAGCGTGCAGGCCGCGCTGGTGATCAAGCAACTCTTCTACGACTCACAGGACCGGATCAGCCCACGCCATGTATTCAGCGCGAAACTGGGGCCTAGTGGAAGATCAGCTTCGTAAGCCATGCGATGATGCAGCCCACGGCGGCGCCGTAGAGCATCATGGCAATGAGCATCTGCACCGGATGGTTCCCATTGCGAAATGTACTCCAGCCGATCTTCTTTATCTGCGTGACGCTCGTCACGATTGCGCCAAGAGTCGGCCAGATTACCCAACGATTCTGCGAAATGAACTCATCGATATCCCCATCGCAATCACCTTTCCAAAAAGGATTTGAGCCCAACATGAAGAGGAGTGCCCTCTCGTCGCATGGCCACGCCTTCGGCAGCGAGACCTGCGAAAGCACGAGCCCCGACAGCCGTGATGGGAACCCGTTCGGCTCATCAGGCTGTCACTACTTCCACTATCTGAGCGAATGGTAGAAATTCTGCCGCCTATTATAGGCCGCTTTTGTCTGCAAGGGACAGTTTCTGCAATGAAGCGAAGTCGAAGGGTTCGGCGCGTTCTTGTGTTGTTGCGCCTAACCTGGGAAACCACGAATCACCGAAGCACCATCGTGATCAAGCCTTGCCCGGCGCCTTCAACCCCAGCTCGCGCATGGCGATCTGCAGGTCGGCCCACGCTTCTTTCTTCTGCCGCGGATCGCGCAGCAGAAATGCCGGATGGTACGTCACAATGAGCTGTGATCCGCGAAATGCGTGCACGCGCCCGCGCAGTCCGGCCAGCGGCTGCCGCTGCCCGAGCAGATATGTGGCCGCCGTCGCGCCCAGCGCAACTATCACCTGCGGCCGCACCACGTCGATCTGCCGGAAGAGAAACGGCGAGCACGTATGCGCCTCTTCGGGCTCGGGCGTGCGATTGCCCGGCGGCCGGCACTTCACCACGTTGGCAATGTAGACCTCTTCTCGCTTCAGTCCCATGGCCGTGATCATATTGTTCAGAAGCTGCCCCGCGCGGCCCACAAATGGCAATCCCTGCGCGTCCTCGTCGGCTCCCGGCCCTTCGCCCACGAACATCAGCCGTGCCGTAGGCGAGCCATCGGCAAACACGATTTTGTTGCGGCCCTTGTGCAGTGCGCAGCGCGTACACTCGCCAATGTCTTCGCGAATGATCTGGAGCGCAGCCTGCCGGTCAGCGGGAGGAATGATTTCAAGAGTTGGTGGTGGTACGGCGATCGGTTTGCGCGCGGGAATGGCCGGTTCCTCTCCGAAAGATCTGGAATGTGTGGATTGTGATGAAACTGGTTTCGATACTGGTTCTGCCATGTCCGCCGTCTCGCTCGAAGCACGCACGGCCGCAGACTGCGCTGCCAGCTCCTGTTCCGCCGAAGGGGCACTGGATTCCGCGGCTACAACAGCGATTTCAGGCGCATCAGCGATCGCAGCGGGATCAACAGGCCGCCGGTAGAACTCCGTAAGCCCAAGGTCGCGATAGAACCGAAGACGCTCGGCCAGCGCTTCGCGAAGAGCTGGATCCAGTGTGCGCGGCACCGCCGTTTACTCCACAACCAGACGCCGGCGCGAAGACGCCACCACAATCTCGTCTTCCTGCGCGCGCTCCTGCTCGGCATGCACTTCGTTCCGCGCATCGGCGCGAGCATCCAGCTCCAGCATCACCTGCTGCGGACGACGCAGCGTAAGAATCTCGTCGAGGATGCGGTCGGCCAGCTCGCGTTTCGGCATCTGCGGCAGCTCAATCGCGGTGGTCGGCGTCAGGAATGTCGCAGCATTCGTATCGGCTTCAATACCCACACTCGCTCCGGCGACATCGTTGACCACAATCGCGTCCGCGCCCTTCTTCAGCAGTTTGGCGCGGCCGTTCTCCATCTGGTTCTGCGTCTCCGCGGCGAAGCCTACAATCAGCTGCCCCGGCCGCCGCCGGCGCACCACTTCGGCAAGAATGTCTTCCGTCGGGGCAAGCTCCAATGTAATGGGGCCGGTGCGCTTGAGCTTGTGCTCCGAGACGAGCGCTGCGCGATAATCGGCTACTGCGGCGGCTTTTACCACCAGCGTTGCTTCGCTCATGCGCGTGAGCACCGCGTCGCGCATCTCGTCGGCGGTGGTAACCTTCACCACCTCGCAGCGCGCCGGGGGATGCAGCGCGGTCGGCCCGCTCACTAGGATCACCTTCGCGCCCCGGCTCTGCGCCGCCTCAGCCAGTGCATAGCCCATCTTGCCGCTCGAACGGTTGCCGAGAAAGCGCACCGGATCGATCGCCTCGCGCGTGCCGCCTGCTGTCACCAGCACCACTTCTCCGGCAAAGTCATGACGGCGACCGAGAACCGCGAGCACGACCGAAGCAATTGCCTCCGGTTCCACCATGCGTCCGGCGCCCACCATGCCGCAGGCCAGGTCGCCGGTGCCGGGCTCGATCACGCGCACGCCGCGCTGGCGCAGAATGTCCAGATTCGCCTGCGTCGCCGGGTGGTTCCACATGTTTACATTCATCGCCGGCGCAACCAGAACCTGTTCCGTAGTGGCAAGGTACATGGTGGAAAGAAAATCGTCTGCAATGCCGTGCGCGAACTTCGCTAGGATGTTGGCCGTAGCCGGCGCGACCACAAGAGCGTCCGCCCATTGCGCTTCGGCAATGTGGTCGATGCCATTCTGCTCCGGAGACGAATCCTGCAGGCCCGCCTCATTCCAAAGGCCGGTTATCACGCGATGGCCCGTAAGCGCGGAAAATGTGAGTGGCTGAACAAACTTTTGTGCGGCCTGGGTCATCACCACGCGCACTTCAACCGATTGGCGCTGGAGTGCGCGCACCAATTCCGCTGCCTTATACGCAGCGATTCCGCCCGAGACACCCACCGTAACGCGCATGACCCAATTGTAGAACAGCTTACGGTTTGCAGCGGGCAGACGAACCAACACACGTGCGAAACTCGTTCGCATACGCCCGACGCGCAAACAGAAAAGTGAAGGCTAACTAAGCAGGATAGGAACCGCCGGCCCTTCCACGAGCGGTTTCGTCACGGCAACATCCGGTTTTACGTAAGAGATTTTGCCGGCTTCGATCTCTTCCTGGGCGATGCGGCAGGCTTTCGTAGACTGGCTGGGAACCAGAGCGTGCGAACCGCTCTGTATCTGGCGGGCCCGGCGCGCAGCCACCAAAACCTTGCGATAGTTTGAGTCGAAACTGGTCTCAATCGTCATCGGGGTCATCTCCAAAGGGGAGCTGCTGCTGGCTGGAGTGGCCATCGATCCCAAAGGCCTCCAACACAGGTTTAAGCCGCTCCTGCGAGTTTGTCTGCAAGCAGGCTGCGGCGACTTCCAACACTCGGCGGGACCGGTACGCGATGGTTTCGCCATTGCGATAGAACCGCTCCGCCAAGACAATGGCTTCCAACTGTGCTACTGCCCGGTCGAGGATATCGTTGATGAGAATATACCCGTATTGGCGGTAATTCTCAATCTCCTTGCTGGCTTCGCTCAGCCGGCGATAGAGTTCGGCCTCATTGACTACCCCTTCGGCTCGGCTGCGGTTGCGCAATCGCGTGCGCAGCTGTTTGGGATCGGGAGGCAGCACGAAGATGCCCACAGCCTCGTGCATCCTGGCCCGCACCTGCGCCGCACCCTGCACGTCGATATCGAGCAGAAGATCGTGTCCCTGCGCGCGCGCCTCCTCGAGAGATTGTTTCGCCGTGCCGTATAGATTGCCAAACACCTCTGCGTATTCAAGAAACATGCCCGCGTCGACCATGCGCATGAATTCTTCGCGCGTGGTGAAGTGATACTCGCGTCCGCTCTCTTCCGAACCGCGCGGAGCGCGCGTCGTCCAGGAAATCGCAAAGTCAACGCCGCTCACCTGCTTGCGCAGCTCACTGACCAATGTGCTCTTGCCCGAGCCCGAAGGCGCCGAAATGATAAAAAGAATTCCCGCCAAAGTTCCTTTTCCCTCTTCGTTTTAGTATGGACGTCCCCGTTTGCGCCGCGCTCTGATTCCACTCAGTCCAGCATTCCCTAGTCCCTAGTCCCTACTCCCTGCTTCTTCACTCCACGTTCTGAATCTGTTCGCGGGCCTTTTCGATCTCCGCCTTCATGGCGAGCCCCAGCTCGGTAATGCGCGTGCCCTTCCCGCTCACGCCGCCCGTCTTCGACAGCAGCGTGTTCGCTTCGCGGTTCATCTCCTGCAGCAGAAAATCCAGCTTTTTGCCGGCTTCGCCGCCGGAGTCGAGCAGCTCGCGGAAGTGGCCGATATGCGCCGACATGCGCGCCAGCTCCTCTGACACGTCGCCACGCTCCACCAGCACCGCAACTTCTTCCAGCAATCGCTGCTGATTGAACTCCGGCCCCGTAGCGGCACTGAGCCGCTGCGTGAGCCGCTCCTGATAGCGCTGTTCGATCTCCGGCCGCAGCGCAGCCACGCCTTCGGTGGCTCTTGCCAGCCGGTCCAGCGTGCCGTGAAGAACAGCAGAGAGAGCCTCGCCTTCGCGAGCCCGCATCGCCTTCAACTGCTCGAGCAGCGGCCCAATCTGCTCCTGCACGCTGGCCGCAAGTCCGGCCAGATTGTCCTCGCCGCGGCTCTCTGACTGCAGAGCACCCGGCAGGCGCAGCGCGGCGTTCAAATCGACCTCGCGCGTCAGCCCGTGCTCGCGGCTCGCCTCTTCAAACGCAGCAAGGTAGTTCGCCACCAGTTCGCGGTTGTAGCCGATCCTCTGCTGCATCGTGCGGTCAATGGATAACGTGAGTTCCACATGACCGCGCACCAGCGCATCTTTCAGCGTTTTGCGCAGCTCCATCTCGAGCGCGTCCAGGCCTGAGGGCAATCGAAACTGGAGATCGAGAAAACGATGGTTCACACTCTTCAAACTGAGCGTGTAACCGAAATGGCCGTTCACGCGCACCTGCACCTGCGCAAAGCCCGTCATGGAATACAAGGGCATGCTGGCTAATCCTTTGTCCCGGTTAAGGCAGGAGCTAGGGGATCGGCCGCCTGCTGCTCGGGCATGTCAATGAACTGCAGTTGATAAAGCTTCTGATAAGTCGGCGAGGAAACCAGCAACTCCTCGTGATTGCCGATCGCAGTGATGCGCCCGCCTTCGAGGACCGCGATCCGATTGGCGCGGCGGATCGTCGAGAGACGATGGGCGATCACCAGAACCGTGCGGTCGCGCATCAGGTTGGCCAGCGCGGCCTGCACCAGCGACTCGCTCTCCGCATCGAGCGCCGAGGTCGCTTCATCGAGAATCAGAATCGGCGCATCCTTCAGGATGGCCCGCGCAATCGCCATGCGCTGGCGCTCGCCGCCGGAGAGGCGAAAGCCCTTCTCGCCGATCACGGTTTCATATCCCTGCGGCATGCGCTGAATAAAATCATGCGCCAGAGCGTTACGCGCCGCGCCTTCAACCAGCGGAAACTTCACATCCGGCTGCCCGTAGGCGATGTTGTTACGCACGGTATCGTTGAAGAGAATTGTCTCCTGGGTGACCTGCGCCACCTGCCGCCGCAGCGAAGCCAGCGTGAGATCGCGGATGTCGCGACCGTCGATGAGAATACGGCCGGAGGTGACATCGAAGAATCTCGGGATGAGATTGACCAGCGTCGACTTCCCCGCTCCGCTCGGGCCCACCAGGGCCAGCACTTCGCCGGCGTTCACCTCGAGATCAACGTTATGCAGAATCTGCTGCTCGCCATCAGCATCCGAATAGGAAAAGCCCACGTCCTCGAACCGGATGGAGTTGCTGAACCGTCCAAGCGTCGCGGCCCGCGGGCGCTCCACAACATCGTCCTTCGTATCGAAGAAGGTGAAGATGGACGCCGACGCGCCCAGCGCCTGCTGAAAGCTGTTGTAGTACGAAGCAAAGCGGCGCACCGGATCGTAGAGCTTGAAGAGCGCAATGATGAATGTGATGAAGACCTCGGCCGTCATGCGCCCGTGCTGAATCTCATTGCGGCCGATCCATAGCAACAGCGCGATCGCGATGGAGCCGATCGTGTCCATCAGCGGCGAGCTGATCGACTGCACCCGCACGCTGTGCAGGTTCGCGCGGAACAGACGCTTGGCCGCCTTCTGAAAGCGGAGAATCTCCCACAACTCCGTGTTGAAAGCCTTCACGATCCGATTGCCCGTAACCGTTTCGTGCAGAATGTTCTGGATTTCAGCCAGCTTGTCCTGGCCCGTGCGGGTGCGCTTGCGCACGGAGCGGCCAATGCGCCGCGCCGAAGTGATCACCACGGGCACAAACAGCAACAGCGCCCAGCTCAACCGGCCGCCCAGCATGATAACCAGGGCCACCGTAGAGATGAACGTGAAGAACTGCTGCAGAAAATCGCCCAGCACCGAGCTGATCGCCATCTGCACGCGATCCACATCGTTAATCAGCGTTGAAAGGATGGTGCCGGTGGTATGCCGGTGAAAGAAGCTCGAAGATCGGCGGAGGATGACTTCGTACAGATGGTTGCGGAGATCCGTGATGGTGCCGAAGCCGGCGTAGTTCACCAGGTAGGTGCCGGCGTAATCGCAGATTCCTTTGATCAGCGTTGAGCCGATCAGCGCGACTGCGACCACTGTCAGCACGTTGTGCATGTGCAGCCATCCGGGAATCATCCGGTGCACATCGAACCGCCAACCCGGCGGAGCCGAAGGAAACAGCGGCAGCGCGCTCGAGGCGCTTTGCGGCTTGAGCACCACGCCGAGAATCGGCACAAACAGCGCCACCCGCAGCGTATCGAGCACCCCCACCGCTGCCAGCAGCAGCACGCCTGGAACCCACTCCAGTGTGTAGGGCAGTCCGTAACGCAGCAGGCGGAGGATGTTCTTCATACGCGAGGACCTGCATTGCAAACGCGAAGCGTAGAGCAAGGGCCCGGATCGGCGCGGAAGTCCATCCCCATATTGTATCCGCGAGAAGTTCCAGGCGCCGGAGAACGATTTGATCTGCGCCGCCACCCCCGCAACTTACACAAATCCATCCGCTTGACTGGTTTCGGAGCTTGAAATGATGGTTGCTATGATAGCGGCAATGGACAATTGGGCTGAGGTGGAAACGGTCTTTCTTGATCGCGATGGAGTGCTGAACGCGAAGGCCCCGGAAGGCGAATACGTCTTCCGCTGGGAGGACTTTCATCCGCTGGACGGGGCGGCCGAGGCAATCGCCAGTCTCAACCATGCGGGGATGCGCACGATCGTCGTCACAAACCAGCGCGGCGTCGCCTTGGGTCTGTATCAGGTGGCAGACGTGAAGCGGATTCACGATCAATTCCAGCGGCTGCTTGGCGGGCAGGGTGCCCATCTGGATGCCTTCTACATCTGCCCACACGATCGCGGCGACTGCAACTGCCGCAAACCGCTATCCGGCCTCTTCGACCAGGCCGTAGCCGATTTCAAAAACATTGCTGCCGCCCGCAGTGTGATGATCGGCGATTCTCTCGTCGACATCCAGTTTGGCCAGCGGCTAGGGATGAAGACCATTCTCATCGCGGGCCCAGCCGAGCACCGGGCGCCCGGCGCGGAGAAGGCTGCGGAGTTAGCCGATGTGCAATGTAGCTCGTTACGCGAGGCGGTGGAGATCCTGCTTGGCGGGAGAAAAAAAGAAGAGCGGGAACCACCGGGATGATCCCCGCTCTTGGCTATGAAACTTTGTATCGAAATCCAGAAAAATAGCGTGATCGAGCCATGGAACGAAGTGGACTGTAGCGGCGCACAACTTCCAATGCAAGTGAAATCTTCTGAATTTCTCCAACGTGCAGAGATGGCGCCGCAATGCCCTTCGGCAGGAAACATGCATGTTGAGAAGGTCCGGCTGGGAGGGCGGCCAGATACACGTCATATTTCGATTGCAACGGCAACGATACAACGCCTGGAATGTAAGTATCGATTGTTACGGTTAGAAGAAGGTCTGCACCAGGTCGACGACGCGGTATTCGCGATCCACCACGGGCAGCACGCGCCACTTGTCGAAGGTGAGGCAAGGATGCGAGATATCGAAGCCGATCATGTCTCCAGGGCGAAGACGGTCCTCGGCTGAGATCTGCAAGTAGGCATGCTGGTCCATGATCTTGGTCAGCGACCAGTGCGTTGGAACCGGCACAGGCGCCGCATCGCCCGGCCGGAAGTAGAGCGCCGGACTCGGCAGACCGGAGTCAAAAGCCGCATCGCGCCGCCCCAGCCCGACAATCGCCCGCTCCGGTTCAGGAACGGAATGCACATACGCCCAGACATGCAGCGCGGGAATCAGCCCCTCCTGCAGCCGCCGGGCAATGGGGTTCTGCGTCAGGATCCGCGCCTGCGCCTGGCGGTAAGCCCCCACATCATGCGTCAGATAGCAGCCGGGCCGCAAAACGATCTCGAAGCTCTTGCCGAGCCCCGCCCCGGAAAACACTTCCGCCACAACGTCGTACCAGAGCGAACCGGCGCCGGAGAGCAGAACCGGCTCCTGCGCGAATCGCCTCTCCTCCGCCAGCCGCCGCGTCACCTCCACTGCGCGTCCCAGGAACGCACGCACGGCAGCTTCGTCGCTCAGAATCCCTTCGTAGATCTCTACGCCGCACAGGGCGATCGTTTCCCGCCAGCGCGCCAGCGCTGCGAGGGCAGGAAAGAGCTGCGCCTCGTCGCGAATCCCCGTGCGGCCGCCCATCGTACCCAGTTCGAGCAGCACCCGCAGCCGCAGACCGCGCGAGGAAAAGAACGAGCCCAGCTGCTCGATCAGCTCCGCCGAGTCCACCAGGCAGTAGAACGAAAACCCAGGATCTTCCAGCAGTTGCGCAATAGCCGACCGGTTCTGCTCGCCGACAAGCTGGTTCGCCATCAGCACGCGCCGCACGCCGTGATGATAGGCCACCACCGTCTGCTGAACGGTGGCCAGCGTAATGCCCCATGCGCCCGCGTCCAGCTGCATCTGGAACAGCCGCGGGGCCATCGTCGTCTTTCCGTGCGGCGCCAGCCGCGCCCCGTATGCATCCGCAAATTGCTGCATCCAGAGCAGGTTATGCTCGAGCTTGTCCCGGTAGAGCACCGCCGTGGGAAGACTCAGATCTTCCCTGAGCAGGTTCCATCCCAGCGCAGTAACTTCCTTCGCCTCCACCGCGTGCTCCAGCTTCCCGATGCCCTTATCCAATGGAGAAACCAAAGAAGCACGCAGCCGACCGGACTCCACCCTAACCTGAGACATTGAACAACCCTCTGTAACTAGAAGATGATAAAACGGATGGCGCGATGCGTGTAGTTCGCGTCGGGAAAGAGCGTGAATGTCGAAACCGGATCTTCTCATCCGCAATGCGCGCGTACTCGACGGCACGGGCGCTGAGCCCATCACCGCAGACCTGGCTCTTCGGGAAGGCCGTATCGAAGCAATCGCGCCATCGCTCCAGCTCGACGCTAACGAGACGATTGACGCGGGCGGCCTGACGCTCGCTCCCGGTTTCATCGACGTCCACACCCACGACGATCTCGCGGTCCTGCGTACTCCGGCCATGCTGCCCAAGCTCTCGCAAGGCGTCACCACCGTGATCACCGGCAACTGCGGCATCAGCGCCGCACCGGCGACGCTTCACGGCGAACTGCCCGATCCCATGAACCTGCTGGGCGAGGCAGAGGCCTTTCGCTACCCAAACTTCGCGTCGTATCGCGCGGCGATCGAAGACGCTCAGCCTGCCGTGAACGTAGCAGCGCTGGTGGGCCACACCGCCCTGCGCAACAATCACATGGACCGGCTTGACCGCGCAGCCACGTCGGCCGAGATCGCCAAAATGCGCGGCCAGCTCGAAGAAGCTCTGGAACATGGCGCTCTGGGCTTGAGCACCGGCCTCGCCTATCTCTCCGCCAATGCAGCAACAACGGACGAAGTGCTGGCGCTCGCGGCCCCGCTGGCCGCAGCGGGCGCCGTCTACACCACGCACATGCGCACCGAGACCGAAAAGATCCTCGACGCGATGCACGAAGCCTTCACCATCGGCCAGCAAACCCGTGTCCCGGTGATCGTGTCGCACCTGAAGTGCGCAGGCATTGCCAACTGGGGCCGCAGCGGTGAAGTGCTGGCGGCGCTCGAAACCGCGCGCCAGACCCAGCCCGCAGGATGCGATTGCTATCCTTACGCGGCCGGATCGAGCACGCTCGACCTGCGCCAGGTCGATGAGCGCGTCAAGATCACCATCACCTGGAGCACACCGCATGCCGAAATGGCCGGCAGCACACTCGCCGAGATCGCGGCAACATGGGGCGTGAGTCA
Organism: Occallatibacter sp.; assembly: GCA_035508375.1. GTDB lineage: Bacteria > Acidobacteriota > Terriglobia > Terriglobales > Acidobacteriaceae > Telmatobacter. The sequence goes on from DATJNF010000075.1 coordinate 22,898, forward strand.
ACTCGAAGCCGGCCGCCGTCTGCAGCCCGCAGGCGCCATCTACCACAGCATCTCGGAAGACGACATGCGCCAGATTCTGCGCCATCCCGCCACCATGATCGGGTCAGATGGACTACCCAACGACCCGCGCCCGCACCCGCGCCTCTGGGGAACTTTCCCGCGTGTGCTGGGCCGCTACAGCCGCGAAGAAAAACTCTTCTCGCTGCCGGAAGCGATTCACAAGATGACTCGCATGCCCGCGCAGCGCTTCAGCCTCGCCGATCGCGGCCTCATACGCGAAGGGTACGCAGCCGATCTGGTTCTCCTCGACCCGGAGACCATCCTCGACACCGCGACCTACGAGCAGCCCATCCAGCCGGCGCAGGGAATTTTCTCCGTGTGGGTCAATGGCGTTCTCTCCTATACTGCCGAAGGACCAACCGCGCGCCGCGCCGGGCGCTACCTGCCGCGCGGCAAGACCACCTGGATTCAATAACGCACGTTCCTCACCTTCGCAATCCACAATTCTTCACCGGAGCAGCCTGGCCATGTCGGCGATCGATCCCCACAGTATGTTTCTGCTCATCGCCGCGCTCATCTCGGTGCTCGGCCTCATCTTCCTGGTTGCCGTCGTCAAGCTGAACCCCGTCATCACGCTGCTGGTCACGGCACTCTCGTTAGCTGTCGTTGCGGGAATGCCGATGGCCAACGTGATCCATTCCTTTGAAGTGGGAGTCGGCAATGTGCTGGGCCACATCGCCATCATCGTGGCGCTGGGCACCATGCTGGGCAAGATGATGGCTGAATCCGGCGCCTCAGACCGCATCGCCTTCACCCTCATCCGCTTCTTCGGCGAAAAGAACGTGCCCTGGGCCATGGTCACCATCGCCTTGATCGTCGGCCTGCCGGCGTTTTTTGAAGTCGGCTTCGTACTGCTCGTTCCCATTCTGTTCACCGTGGCGCGCCGCACCAATACATCCCTGGTCCTCGCCGGAATCCCCATGGTCGCCGGGCTCTCAGTCGTGCACGGACTCGTCCCTCCACATCCAGCGGCGATGCTGGCCGTCACCGCTTTCAAAGCCGACGTAGGCCGCACCATCTTCTACGCATTGCTCATCGGCATACCCACAGCCATCGTCGCCGGTCCGCTCTATGCGATGCTCGTTGCACCGCACATCAAGCTGCCTGCCGACAATCCCATGGCCGATCAGCTCACGGCGCACGAAGAGCGCCGCAATCTCCCCGGATTCTGGCTCAGTGTGCTCACCATCGTGCTGCCCGTCATCCTGATGCTCGTCGGCAGCTGGGCCGATGCGTTCTCCGCCACCGGCAGCGGGCTGAATAGCGCGCTGCATCTGGTCGGCAACGACGACATGGCCCTGCTCATCGGCGCGCTCTTCAGCTTCATCACTCTCGGCACCATGCGCGGTTTCTCGCGCGCCACCATCCTGCGCTTCAGCACCGAGTGCCTCGCGCCCACGGCAGCCATCACGCTGCTCATCGGCGCCGGCGGAGGATTCGGCCGCGTGCTGCAGGACTGCGGCGTTTCGAACGCCATCATGACCATGGCGCTGCACGGCCACGTGCCGCTGCTGATTCTTGCCTGGCTGCTGGCCGCGCTCATCCGTCTCGCCACGGGATCGTCTACAGTCGCGATGACCACGGCGGCCAACATCGTGGCGCCCATCGCGCTGCAAACCGCCGGCGTTCACCCCGAACTGCTGGCCATCGCCACAGGCTCGGGTGCGCTCATCTTCTCGCACGTAAACGACGGCGGCTTCTGGTTGGTGAAGGAGTATTACAACATGACCGTCGGGCAGACGCTCAAGACGTGGTCCGTGTGCGAAACCATCGTCGCCGTCATGGGCCTGGTTTTCACCGCAGCCCTGTGGCATTTCTTGTAATTCAGCAGCGCTCGCACAGCACCTTCGCCCAGCGGCGAATGGCCTCATGTGTCACCGGCTTGCCTTCGCTGGCCGCGATCTGAATCGCAAGGCTGCCCACTGTGGAGCTTTCGCCTTCGCCGATCTCAACCCGAAGCCCCGTGCGCTGTTCCGTAAGGCTGACCAGCAGCTTGTTCCTTGTCGCGCCGCCGATCATGTGGATGCGGTCGAGCTTGCGCCCCAGCATCTTTTCCAGATTCGCCAGCGCAGCCGCGTATCGCGTCGCCAGGCTCTCGAAGATCACCCGCGCAAAGGCCGGCTCGTTTCCCGGCGTATCGGGAATCGGCGCAAAACCGAGCCGCTCGAGCTCGCCATTGACGCGCTTGGGCATCTCGGTATCCAGCATCAGCGCTTCGGCATCCATATCCAGCACGCCCGTAGCTGAGGTGCAATCACCGGCTCTCTGCACCAGATCCTCGATCGCCCACGCGCGTCCCTGCTCGCCCCATGCGTCCATGCACTTCTTCAGCACCCACATGCTGTTGATGAGCGAGTGAAACAGCAGGCCGCCGCCGGCCGCGCCAATATTCGTGTAGCCCGCATCGAACGCATGCTGCGTGGTCACCGGCACAGCCGTCGTGGTACCCACCAGCGACCACGTGCCCGTACTGATGTAAGCAGCCGTGCTCAGGTCAGCAGGAATTCCGGCAATCGCCGATGCGGTGTCATGCGTCGCCGGCGCAATGATCTGCGTCTGATTGAATGCATCGAGGCTCGCCAGCGGCCCTTGCAGCGGACCGAGAATCGTTCCGGTGCGCACCAGCGGCGGAGCGGCGTCCAGCGAGAGATTCAGCAGGCGAAACAGGTCCGCATCCCAGTCGCCGGTCTTCAGGTTCACAAGGCCCGTGTGCGTCGCGTTGGTATATTCGGCCACGCGCCGTCCGCTCAGCCAGTACAGCACGTACTCCGGAAACATCGCCCACGGTGCACGCGCATCGATTCCCGCCGCGGGATCGGCGAGCAGCTGGTAAACCGTGTTGATGCGCAGCGGCATCGTGCCGGTACGCTGATACAGATCCAGCTGCGTAATCAGCGCATCGGCGGCCTCTTTGCTTCGCACCGTGCGCTCATCGCGATAACAGAACGGCTCGCGCAGCAGACTTCCATCCGGCGTGAGCCGAACGTAATCCACTGACCAGCTGTCGACGCCAATCGACGCAATGCCTTCCGGCGCCGCCTGCGCGGCTTTCCGTAAGCCCTCTTCCAGCCCGGCCAGAATCGATGCAATCGGCCAGTGCAATGCATCGCCGCGATGCACGGGACCATTGGGAATCCGGTGAATCACCTCGATGGTTGGGCTCTCGCCGTTCCACCGCAAAAGCGAAACACGGCAGCTTTCAGCGCCTAAATCGATGGCAACGCGCGCAGGTTGTTGCATGGTGAAAGGCTGACTCCGTATCGATGACTATGATGTGTGGATGGATACCGGATGTGCGAGCTTTGGATCGTGCTCTCCCACCCTTTCGCCAGAGAAAAGGCGAAAGGATGGGGCACGGAGTGCCTTACCGTAGGAACGCGTCGGTCAGCCCGCCGTCCACAGGAATGACGTGGCCCGTGGTGCAGCGCGCGCGCGGGCTGGCCAGAAAGAGGATCGCCTCAGCGCAATCGGCAGGATCGATGGTCTTGAGCGTGAGCGTGCGCTCGGCATAGAAAGCCGCGAGCCTGCTGCGCAGCTCCTCATCGCTGAACGATTCCTGGAAGGGAATCTTGTACTTCGTTAGCGAAGCGCGCACACGGTCGCGCGGGAACATCGTCGATCCCTTCACCACTGTGGCCGGGCTGATGGCGTTCACGCGCACATTCGGCGCCAGCCCCACGGCAAGCTCGCGTACAAGATGCGAGAGCGCCGCCTTGCTCACGTCATACGCTTCGCTGCCCCGCTTCGACACAACTGCATTCGCCGAGCTCGTGAACACGATGTTGCCATGCAGCCCCTGCTGCTCGAAGACCTTCGCCACTTCTGTAGCGAGCAGGTAGTTGGCCGTCACATTCACATCGAGCGTGGTCGCCCATGCGCTGTCGGAAATCACCCCATCCGGCGAGGACGGAAACAGCGCGGCCGTGTTGACCAGAATATCCACGCCGCCGAATGCCGCAACCGCAGCATCAATCGCGCCGCGAATCGCTTCGCGGCTGCGGATATCCACCGACGCACTGGCCGTAAACTCGGCCGATGTAACAGCGGCCAATTCGTCCCGCACCCGGGCCGCTCCGTCCGCATCGCGATCGGCAACCACCACGTGCGCGCCGCGCGCCGCAGCCAGCCGCGCAACTTCCCTGCCGATGCCGCTGGCCGCGCCGATAACGAGGGCGACGCGCCGGCTCAGCTCTTTCTCCGGAGGCTGGCGGCGAATCTTCGCTTCTTCCAAAGCCCAATACTCGATCTTGAAAGCCTCCAGTGCGGGCAACGCCACATAGTTGCTGAAGACCTTGAAGCTCGCCGGATCCATACCCGGCTGGCATTGCGGAACCGTACCCTTGAACTCGCCTCCCGACAAAACGCTTGCGCCTTCCATCACGTGGATCGCGTTCGTGTAGAACTCGCCGGTGATGCGCGCTTCCGTTTTGTTCTTGCCGAAGCTGAACATGCCCAGGCCCGGAATCAGAACAACCGTCGGGCTGGCGTCGCGGATCGCGGGTGAAGCCGGCGTCGCAAAGGCGCGATAGTAGGCGCGGTACTGCTTGCGATACTCAGCCAGCATGCACTCGATCTGCTTGCGCAGCGCGTCCAGGTCCTCGTCCGCATTCCACGGAACAAACAGCGGTCGGATCTTGGTGCGGATGAAGTGATCCGGGCAGCTCGTGCCCAGAAAGGCCAAATCCTTCGCGTGTGCCGAGTTCACGAACTGCAGCACATCCGGCGCGTCGGTAAAGCTGGCGATCCAGCGATGCTGTGCGCTGATGCGCCCGCGCAAAAACGGCGCAATCTTCACCGCAATCTGTTTGCGATCCTCGCGCGATGAAATCACCTGCCCGCCGAAGCGCTCCTTGCCCTCGCCATGGCGCTCAATGAACTGGCCGATGCTGTCGATAAGCGTGATGGTGTTCAGGTAGCATTCGCGCTGCGTTTGTCCCCACGTGAACAGGCCGTGCCCGCCGAGCACGATGCCGTCGCATCCGGGATTCGCCTCAACCGCGCGCTTCATCATCATGGCCAGCTCAAAGCCCGGACGCTGCCAGGGCAGCCACACCAGGTGATGGCCGAACTCGCGGTTGAACTCCTCCATCTTCTCTTTGCCATTTGCCGAAGCGGCCAACGCGATCCCCCAGTCGGGGTGCAGGTGGTCTACGTGCGGAAACGGCAGGAAGCCGTGCAGCGGCGTATCAATCGAAGCAGCCACGGGATTATTCCGGAAGGCGCAGAGGGCATACATCGCCACCATCTCGTCTTCGGTATCCACGCCTTTGTAGCTGCGCTCGAGCGCAAGCAGCTTTTCTTCGTAAAGGGTTGCAAAGCCTGACCGCTTGATGCTGCCGAGGTCGCCACCCGAGCCTTTCACCCACAGTACTTCTACGGGATCACCGGTGAGCGGATCAATCTCGGTAATCTTCGAGCTGGTGTTGCCGCCGGCGAAGTTCGTGATGCGCAAATCCGACCCAAGCAGATTGGAGCGATAGCGCAGAAGCTCCGGCTCATCGAGCGTCGCGGCGATGCTCGCATCCCAGCGATCTTCAAGGAATTTTAGTGATGGGGAAACAACTGTTGCCGTCGTCATAGAACCCAGTCTTCAATGGAAAATTTGGACAAGCTCAACTTCAATCATACAGCGGCGAGCAATAGAAAATCCCTTTCTCAGAGGGAATCCGAAGCCGAGGCCGCAGGGGCAAGCGGTGTTCGCGGGCTCTCCGCGGCCGGCCCGGCACTCAGTGTCTCGGCGGTAACCGCGCGGTGATGCACGTAGTTATAAGGCGGCACTGAATAACCGCGTAATAACGCGATGCCGAGCTGAATCAGCCGCGGGCCATAGCTCTCCGCCTCGTGGGAAATAGAACCAATCAGCGCGCTTGATTCTTTGCGCATCTCCTCCAGAGCCTCGGGAATACAATCCTGTCCCACGATCGCAAAATTCTGTTCGTGTCCCGCCTCTCGGATCGCGTCCAGAACACCCAGTGCACTGGAATCCGTAGCTGCAGCTACCAGCGTGTGCTCGTCCGCCTTGTATCCCTGCAGAAACTCGTTCATCGCGCGATGGCTGGCCTCGCGCATACCGCGTCCCTCAATCTGGGAAAACTGCGCCTGCTTCAGTTCCGGCAGCCGCTCGCGAATCCCATCAAAAGCGCCGGTAACGCGGCTCTGTACAAAACTGCCCGCCTCGCTGAATCCCACGCCCAGAACTCTGTCGACCCGCCCTTTCCACTTTCTCTGCGCATACTGGGCAAGCAGCGAACCGGCCTCGTAACCCACCTCGAAGTTGTCCACGCCGAAATACGTGGCGTTCGGGTGTGGCACGTCGATCGCAACCAGCGGAATGTCGGCCTTCTTCAGAATATGCGCCACGCGCGGCGCCACGGCTTCTTCCACCTGGAACTCGAGCACCAGGTCCACGCGTTTGGCCACGAACTCTTCGGCGTTGCGCACCGCCATATCAGGATCGAAGCGGTTGTCGAGCACAAGCAGTTCAACGCCCGAAGCCGCCGCCGCCGCGCTCACGCTCTGCGCCACGGCCACGGAAAACGGCATCTCCGCGCTCTGCACCGCAAACCCAAAGTGCAACCGTCGCGGCCGCGACACCAGCCGGTACTGGCCGTTCTGCGTCTGCGCCAGGTAACCGCGGTGCACAAGCGTCTTCAGAATGCGGTAAACGCTCGTCTTCGAGATGTTCGTTTTCTGGTAGACATCCTCGAGTGTCAGAGACGCATGATCCCGCTCCAGCAGCTCGATCACGTCGAGCGCCTTCGACAAAATCGGTATCAGGTAGAGCCGTTTGATCTTTGCCTTGGCCAACCGTCCCTCCCGAGGCGGCGCGATGCGCGACAAACATCATAGAACATCGTTATGCATAACTGCTGACCGCAGAGGCGCGGCTCCCGCGCTCGCGGCTGATACGCTCCACGTAGCCACCGGCGCGAAGCGCCTCCAGCGGATCGGCAGGCAGCCCTCGCGCCTCGCGCCACGCCCTGGCGACCGGCCGAACGTCCCGCCAGAAGGCGCCGCGATACAGCTCCTCCGCCGCTACCAGGTCGCAGGCCTGCTGCAGCTCGGCCAGCCGTGCACGGTCGACGAGCGCCGCCTTCAGATACAGCTCCTGCGCCGTAACCACCGTCTGCACCATGGCCTCAATCTTACCCTTCAAATTGTGGCTCTGATCGATCATATAGGCGACCGCGTGGGGCAGCCCTTCGGACTGAGCGCTATGGATTTCGTGGAAGATGCGGAAGATCTGGTACGGGTCGATCGAGCCCAGCGTGAGATCGTCGTCCGCATAGCGGCGGTCGTTGAAGTGGAATCCACCCAGCAGCCCGGTATGCAGCAGCCAGGCCACGATCTGTTCTATGTTCTGCGCAGAATAATGATGCCCCGTATCCACCAGCACGCACGCTTGCGGACCCGCGATGCGGCAAAGATGCGACGACATGCCCCAGTCGGCAATATCGGTGTGATAAAAGGCCGGCTCAAAGGGCTTGTACTCCACCAGCAGGCGCTGGTCCGGCGCCAACCGGTCGTGGCAGGCGCGCAGCGCGTCCTCGAGCCAGCCGATACGCTTGCGAATGCTCTGCGTGCCCGGGTAATTCGAGCCATCCGCCAGCCACAGCGACACATCGCGCGAACCAAGCGCCTTGCCGATCTCGATCGAGTCGAACATATGATGCACGGCGCGCTCGCGGATCTCCGCCGACGGATTGCACAGCGAACCATATTTATAGTCCTGGTCCTGAAAGAGATTGGGATTGATCGAGCCCGCGCGGATCCCGAACCGGCGCTCCAGCCCCCGCACCTCCGCTATGTCCTTCACGCCGTTGGGAAGATCCCACAACACATGCAGTGCCATAGTCGGCGTGACGCCGGTGAGCCGGTTCACCTCCGCCGCATCGGAGAACTTCTCTTCGATGGTTGAAGCAGCCGCCGCCTGCACGAACTTGCCGAAGCGCGTACCCGTGTTCGCGAATCCCCACGAGGGAATCTCGATCTGGAAGGAATCCAGCGCCTTGAAGGCAAAGTCGCGGAGTGAGGAATCCGAAAGTGTCATCGTGTTGCTCCTTGCCGGCCCGGTCTCGCTCTAACCTCGGTCGGACTTCATCTAAAGTTCGTTAATATCCAGGTCGCGGACCAGAATCACGTGCAGGAATCGCGGCCCGTGAACCCCTTTGATACGCGTCATTTCAATATCCGCCGTGGCGCTGGGTCCTGAGATCCAGGTCACCAGTGCCGGAACCTGGTCGCATCGGCTGAAGTACTCCGGCAGCGTCTCCACCACTTGGCTCGCTCGCAGAACGCAGAGATGCCAGTCCGGGAGCAGCGACAACACGCGGCGGCCCTCCCCCGCAGAATGATGCAGCACAATCGTGCCGGAATCGGCGACGCCGCAGAAACACTCCGTCACCACTCCGTCAGTCTGCTCGATCTCCTCAGTCGTCAGATTGTGGTCGATCTTCCAGCCGAACCCCGGTGCGAGCCACTCCTGCGGTAACCCCGCGGGCGCAGCGAAGCTCCGGCGTCCACTCTTTTCCAGTTGCGCCGCGATCGTAGCCGGCAGCGCTCCCGGCGTGCACTCCGCCACCTCGGCGTCATACTCGCGCAGCCGATGAATCATCAGCCCCAGCCGCTCGTCGGCCGAAAGCGCACCCCGGCGAACATACTCCCGCGGCAAAGCCGCATACGCGCTGGCAGCCTGCTCCGTCGAACCCGCAGAGTTCCGCGTTGCCGCGCGAATACGGTCGAGCACCTGCTGCCGGGTTGCGCCGGAAGTGTTGGCCACCACGCTCATCGGCCCTCCCCGCTGCTGGCATTGCCGCGCGCCGCCCACCACTCATGAAACGACTGCTTCGGCAATCCGCGCAGATCCCGCGTTTGTGTCCACTCAGCGCCCACGCTGGGCAATGCATGAATCCAACCATCTTTCCGCGTAAAGAGCCCCAGCCCCATGCGCCCCAGCCGCTGCGCCAGATGAAACAGCCCCGCACTGCGGAAAATCAGCCCAGCCACGCGCATGCCCAGATACATCGGATCGAAGAACCGCCGCGCCTGCCCCCGCTCCTGATCCGTCACCTGTGCGCGCAGGTCAATCAGCACCTCGGGAATATTGATCTTCACTGGGCAAACTTCGTAACACGCTCCGCACAGCGACGAGGCATACGGCAGCGACTGAGCATGGTGCATCCCCGCAAGCTGCGGCGTCAGAATCGCCCCGATCGGCCCCGGGTACACCGACCCATACGCGTGTCCGCCCGTCTGCCGGTACACCGGGCAGGCATTCATGCAGGCCGCGCAGCGAATACAGCGCAGCGTCTGCCGCTCCGTCTTGCGCGCCAAAATCTGCGACCGGCCATTGTCCAGCAGGATCACGTGGAACCGCTGCGGTCCGTCACCGCGCGTCACGCCCGTCCACAGCGAGGTGTAGGGATTCATCCTTTCGCCAGTAGCCGAGCGCGCCAGAACCTGAAGCATCACTTCAAGATCCTGGTACCGTGGCAGCACCTTCTCGATCCCGGCAATCGTAATCATGGTCCGCGGCAGCGTAAGGCACATCCTCCCATTGCCTTCTGACTCGACGACCGCCACCGAGCCCGTCTCCGCAATCAGGAAATTCGCCCCGCCAATTGCCGTCGGCACACTCAGAAACTTCTGTCGCAGATAGTGGCGCGCCGCCGCCGTAAGCGCCTGCGGATCGTCCGACAGATTCTCGATCCCCATCGTCCGCGCAAAGATCTCTCTCACCTGCGCGCGGTTCACATGCAGCGCCGGCACAACAATATGAGAAGGCTCATCCTTTCCAAGCTGGAGAATGATCTCGGCCAGATCGGTCTCAAAGACCTCGACCCCCGCCGCCTCGAGCGCTGGATTCAGTTGAATCTCAGCCGAAGTCATCGTTTTTATTTTGATCACTTCAGACGCGTTTTCTTCGTGCAGAAGTTCAAGAATGATCCGCCGCGCCTCGACCGCATCCGCAGCCCAGTGCACCACCCCGCCCGCCGCCGTGCAGCGCTCTTCAAACTGCTCCAGGTAGACGCCCAGATGATCCAGCGCGTGTGCGCGAATTGCTGCCGCCGCAGTCCGCAGTGCCTGCCAGTCCGCCTTCTCCTCCACCAGCCGCGCCCGCTTGGTCTGGATCACGTCAATCGCGTGCGCCACGTTCTTGCGCAGCTGCGGGTTCCGCAGCACCGGCAGCGCTGCAACTGGAAACGGCGGCGCCTTCGCCGGGTCCAGAACCGGATGGTAGCCCGCCTGGCTCATCCCAGCGCCTCCGCCGGGGCCGATTCCGTGCTGGCCAGAATCTCCGCCATGTGGATCGTCCTCATCCCCGCGTACTGCCGGTGCAGCGCGCCGCCCAGGTGCATCAGGCAGCTGTTGTCGAGCGCCGTGCAGAACTCCGCTCGCGTCGCAGCTACATCCTGCAGCTTGGCAGCCAGCATCGCCGAAGACACCTCGCCGTTCTTCACCGAGAACGTGCCGCCAAACCCGCAGCACCGATCGAGGTTCGCCAGCGGAGCCAGATCCAGTCCGCGCACCTTGGCCAGCAGCCGCGCCGGCCGGTCGCCCAGCTGCAGCGCCCGCAGCCCATGGCAGCTCGCATGGTAGGTCACGCGATGCGGAAAGTACGCGCCCACATCCTCCACGCCCAGCCGGTCGATCAGGAACTCGCTCAGCTCGTAAACCCTCGGCAGCAATGCCTTGAACTGCCCGCGCAGCTCCTCGTTGCCCAGCTCCTCGAACAATCCCGGATACTGCTCCCGGATCATTGCCACGCACGACGACGACGGAATCACCACCGCCTCAACGTCCTGATAAATCCGCACAAACCGCTTGGCCAGCGAGAACGCCTCGCCACGGAATCCAGTGTTCGCGTGCATCTGCCCGCAACATGTCTGCAGCGGCTCAAAATCGACGCCCACCCCCAGCCGCTCCAATAAGGAAACCACCGCGCGGCCCGTCTCGGGAAACAGCGTGTCGTTATAACAGGTGATAAATAAGGAAGCGCGCATGGGCTACCGACCGGTAAAATCAAGAGCAACCGGGAAGTCGAATAATATAAGATACGAAATCAATTGTCTATTGCAATGCACCACTGCATAAGACCACCCGGTTCTGCACGAACTCTTCCCCCAGCGAGTCAACCTTCCGCAAGTGCATTCGTCTAACATGGGCGAAGTCATTTCCTTTCCTTGTGCCTCTGCCCTGTTGCTTCTGTTTTGACTTTTTGGTCCCCGACGTGCGGTCGACTTGCGGGAATTTGAGCGCTTCCCGGCCGGCACGACTCTTTCACTCCAGCCGGCAGCGTCGCTCAAAGCGCTCCGCGTTTTATTGAAAACCCCACGGTTATGTACCGGCTGGAGGGGTGCTTCGCATGCATCGGCGTTCGTCACAGCGGTTACAACTTTTCAGCCCTTCGGGGGTTCACCGAAGGTAGAGGTCAGGACTCCCATCATGGAAAAGATGCGCTCCCTCCCCCTGTGTGCGCTTGCCTGCGCGCTCCTCCTTCCCGTCTTCTCGTCCGCACAGCAAGCCGCACCCACCATCCGCATCGCCGGGCCCATCGACGAAGGCCAGCTCGTCACGCTCAAGGGCAACACCGTCCCCGCCGCCAACGCGCAGAACGACCGGGGCCCCGTGAGCGCCAGCCTGCCCATGTCTGACCTGGTGCTGGTCCTGAGCCGCAGCCCTGAGCAGCAGGCCGCCTTCGATGCCTATGTGCAGAGTGAATATGACAGTGGCTCGCCCAATTACCACCAGTGGCTCACCCCCGACCAGATCGGCCAGCGCTTCGGCCCCGCGCAAGCCGATATCAGCACCATCGCCAGCTGGCTAACAAGTCACGGCTTCGCGGTCACCCGCCTCGCCAAGGACCGCATGTCGATCAGCTTCAGCGGCACCGCCGGCCAGGTTGAAACCGCCTTCCACACCGTGATTCACAACCTCGAAGTCCACGGCGCGCCGCACATCGCCAACATGACTGACCCGCAGATCCCGGCCGCGCTCTCCTCGGTCGTGATCGGCGTCAAGGGATTGCACAACTTCCTACCTCATCCACTTCACCGCGTCGGTAGCAAGGTACAGTTCAACGCCGATGCTCACGGGTGGGTCAAGCAGCAGAACTCGCTTGCCGCGAGTCTCGGTGTCGGGGCTCTGAGTGCGCAGGCCTCCATCGCCTCGGTCGAGGCTGGTTCTTGGGCGAAGCCCAACTTCTACTTAAGCAGCGGCTATCTCGGCGTTGAAGAAGACGTTTCGCCTAATGATTTTGCCACCATCTATAACTTGACCCCGGTATGGAACAACAGCATCACCGGCAGCGGCCAGACTATCGCTGTCGTCGGCACCAGCGACATCAATCTGACAGACGTCTCCAGCTTTAAGTCTGCCTTTGGCCTTCCCGCGGGCAAAACCCCTGTCATTGCTCACGGTCCTGACGGCGATCCCGGCATCTGCTCCGGGAGCACCAATACTTGCAATGCTGGCGATCTCGACGAGAATTCTCTCGACGTCGAGTGGTCTGGCGCGGTCGCTCCAGGCGCGCAGATTGTCCTTGTCACCGACGCCTATAACAATAACAATCCGCAACTTGCCACCAACGATCCCATCTTCGACGGCGCCCAGTGGATAGTCGACAACGCCGCTGTCTCGGGCTCGGCAGTCTACGGCGCCAACATTATCAGCGTCAGCTATGGCCAGTGCGAGCTCTTCAACGGCACATCTGGCAATGTTGCTTACAACAATCTGTGGCAGACAGCCGCCGGCGCAGGCATCGCCGTCTTCGTTGCCACCGGCGATTCCGGTTCACCCAGCTGCGACCAGGGCGGCGATTCTATCGGCAACCCTTATGAGGCGCAGTACGGCCTCACAGTCAGTGGCCTAGCCTCTACTCCCTACAACACAGCCGTCGGTGGTACCGACTTCAGCTGGTGCAAGCCCAGTCTGATTACCTCCGGTTCCTCGGCAGGAAATGTCCAGGGCTGCGCCAGTTCCAACGCGTCCACCTACTGGAACACAAGCAATGGCACCACGCAGGCGTCAGCCAAAGGCTACGTGCCGGAGACGCCATGGAACGACAGCTGTGAAAATCCCATTAACGCAGCATTCCTGGAGAGCATAGCTTCGTACGTGGGTGCAGGCACCTATACAACGCCGGAGGAATCCTGCAATTTTGTCTATGAGGATTCCCTCTCACTTTACTTCAATTATGGCGACCCGCCTCTGATGTCTTACGTTGACACGGCGGGTGGCTCCGGCGGCGCGAGCGGCTGCGTAGTCTCCAGCGGTGCCAGCTCCACATCACCAGGAACCTGCACCGGCGGCGCCACCAGCACCGGGTCGAGCTATGGCAATCTCACACTGGTTAATAACGGCTGGCCTAAGCCTTCCTGGCAAACCGGCGTCACTGGGATTCCGAATGACGGTGTCCGCGACTTGCCCGACGTCAGCTTCTTCGCCGGCGACGGAAGCCTTGACAGCGCCACACTGATCTGCGTCACCAATGACGGTGCGTCCTGCACCAGCATCAGCCAAACTGGTACTAGCAATACCGGAGGAGCCGAAGAGGTCGGCGGTACATCCGTCGCCACGCCCGAAATGGCAGGCGTGATGGCCCTCATCAACCAAAAGGCCGGCGCTGCACAGGGCAATCCCAATGCGGAGCTCTACACCCTCGCCACGAAACAGACCTACTCGGGCTGCTCGGCCGAAAGCGGGTCCACCTCCAGCAACTGCAACTTTAACGACATCGACCAGGGCACCAACTCGATGCCGTGCGTCGCCCAAAGCGGCACGCTCGAAGGTGGTGCGACCTACGCCGGCAGCGGAAACTGGGCATCCACAACGGCAGCCGCTGGGACCGTCTCACCGAACTGCAGCGTCGTCAACTCTGGCGACACCATCGGCGCACTGTCCGGTTACGGAGCGGTTACGGGTTACGATCAGGCAACAGGTCTGGGCTCGCTAAATATTGCCAACGTCGTGAACAACTGGACAGCCGCAGTCGCCGGAACCAAAACGGCCACGGTATCCGTGACTCCTGGCCCCGCTTCCATCAGCATGAGCCAGAGCCTCAATGTGACCGTAACGGTGACTGGCGCCAGCGGTACGCCCACTGGCACTGTCACACTGTCGGCCAGCGCAAACAGCTACAGCTCCGCGCAGACCCTCTCCGGCGGAACAGTAACCTTTACCATTCCCGCCGACACATTCACCGCCGCCGGCACCGTCACACTGACGGCCTACTACAGCGGAGACGCCACCTACGCCACCAGCAGCGGCACCGCTGCCGTGACCATTACAGGCTCAACCGGGCCCACCGCGACGTTCGCCCTGGGTTCCATCGCTTCACCTGCAGCCATTGCGCCGGGCGCATCCGCCTCCGCAACCGCAACAGTCTCCAGCAGCAGCGGCTATGTTGGCACCGTAGCCTTGAGCTGCTCCCTCACCGGCTCGCCCACCGGAGCCTCCAATTTGCCGACCTGTTCGTCTAGCGGAACAATCGCACTGAGCGCCACAGCGACATCCGGCACGGCAACACTGTCCGTAACTACCACCCCCACCACGACAACAGAACTGCGCATGCCAGCCAACGGTAAGGGTCTGCTCGGCGCAGGCGCTGGCGCAGTGCTCGCTATGCTGTTCTTCTTCGGCATTCCGGCAAGGCGTCGCAGCTGGCGCGCCATGCTCGGCATGCTGCTCCTGATAACGGCCCTTGGCTCCCTCGCGGCTTGCGGTGGCGGAGGCAGCAGCGGCGGTGGAACAACGACGATCCCTGGCACTACCGCCGGCACCTACACGTTCACCGTTACTGCCACAGGAGCTCCTAGCATTTCCACCACTCAGTCCCAGACCTTCACCGTCACCGTGAACTAAGGGAAATACAACCATCGCAACCAGCGCCCTTCTCTCGGGAAGGGCGCTTCTGTCTCTGGACCACACGCCGCCATCGCAGCGCTCAACTCGCCAGATCGCGTCCCCTGCGCTCAGGCCCGAAGGTGCACAGCAGAAACAGCACCGCGATGGTGCACAGCTCGAAGGCCGACAGCGCCCATGCATAGCCAAGCTCGCGGCGCAGCGCATACTCGATCCCGACTGAAGGCGCGCCCAGCAGCATCCCCAGCTGATACACCACGCCGGGAAACAGGCTGCGCACGCTCGCGGGAGAGAGCTCGTTCAGGTGCGCGGGAATCACGCCGAAAACGCCCTGCACCCCGAACTGCATCACAAATGATCCGCCGGCGAGCGCGAACACTGACGCGCCGAAGGCCCACGCCGGCATCGCAGCGAGCGTAATTGCGAGAGCCAGCAGAATCGACCTGCGCCGTCCCAACTTCTCTGACAGATGGCCCACGACAAGCGCCCCAAGAATCGCGCCCACGTTGTAGAAGATCGCCAACCTCGAGACCATGGCGCTCGAAAATCCGTGCAGCGTGGTCAGAAAGTCAGGATAAAGATCCTGCGTGCCATGCGAGAGGCACGTGATCACCGTCATCAGCAGCACGAGATACACAAACTCCCACTTGTGCCGCATGACGACCCGCCCAAGATCGCCCGCGCGGCCAAGCTGGGTCCTCTGCCACGCCTGCGACTCGGGCGCGAGCAGCGTGAGCCACGCCACCACGGCCGCGATTGCCAGCCCCGCAAGGAACACGCACGGCCAACCCCAGCGCGGCGCAACGAGAGGCACCGCCAGCGCCGCCAACAGGTAGCCCACCGAATAACCCGACTGCATGATGCCCGAAAACAGCCCGCGCCACCGCGCCGGAGAACTCTCCATCACCAGCGAAGCGCCAATGCCCCAGTAGCCGCCCATCCCCACGCCATAGAGCGCGCGCAGAAGCAGAAACACCGCATAGTTAGGTGCAAACGGCGTAAGCGCCGAGACCAGCGAAAAGAACAGTACGCACGCCATCAACGGCCGACGCCGCCCATAGCGATCGGCGAGATACCCGAGCAGCAGCGCGCCCAGCGGTCGCGTGGCCAGCGTGACCGTAATCGACCACACCACCGCCGCCTTGGTCACGTGAAAGTTCCGCGCCAGCGCATCGACCAGAAAGATCAGAATGAAAAAGTAGTAGGCGTCCAGCACCCATCCCAGAATTCCAGACGAGACGGCGAACTGCCATCCCCGCTGCGTCGCCGGCCGGGTCGCCACGGCGCCGGTATGCGAGTCACTCATGCGTTTCTCTCCACCACGCTGCACGGCTATACAGGCTCGCTGAAACACGCTCATTGAGAGCGCTTTGTAACAGGGCACGACTTCAGTCGTGCCGAAAAAACCGCAGAATCAATGCCCGGCTTTAGCCGCTGTGGGCAGTTTCTATCGCCATACAGATTGTTTCCGCGAGCTCTACAGCCGCTCCAGCGTAAGGCCGCCATCCACCACGAGAACAGCACCGGTAGCATACGAAAGCTCGCCCGTCGCCAATACGCGCACTGCTCGGCCCACATCCTGCGGCGTGCCCCAGCGCTTCTCGAGCAGCAATCCGCCCTCGATCAGCGCATCGTATTTCGCGCGCACGCCTGCCGTCATGTCGCTCTCGATAATGCCGGGCCGCACCTCGTATACCCCGATGCCGTATTCCGCCAGCCGCGCTGCCCACAGCCGCGTGGCCATTGCAATGCCGGCCTTCGAGATGCAGTAGTCGCCGCGATTCACGCTCGCCACGGTCGCAGAGATGGAACTTATATTGACGATGGCCCGCCTCGTCGCCGGATCCTCCGCGCGCTGCCGGATCATCCAGGCAACAACCGCTTGCGTAAGAAAGTAAGGCCCCTTGAGATTGGTCGCGATCAGCTCGTCGAAACTGTCTTCGCGCGCTTCGAGAATGTCCGCACGCGTGCGTGGCGCGATGCCCGCATTGTTCACCAGCACATCGAGCCTGCCAAACTGTTCTTCGATCGTCAGCAGAAGACGGGCGCGGTCTGCTCCGTTAGCAATATCGGCCTGCACGTAGATGGATTGCTCACTCCGCGACCGGATCGCGTCGAGCGCGGACCCCACTTCTTCGCGCGAGCGCCTGCCGCAGATTGCCAGCGTCAACCCGGCCTCTGCCAGCGCCTGCGCGATGCCCAGCCCGATGCCGCGTGAGCCTCCGGTGACAAGCGCAACTCTGTTTTCAATCGGCATGAAAATCCTCTGGGGTCACGCGCGCATCGTCAAAAGAACGCGTAGTAACGAG
>DATJNF010000076.1:0-2749 GCA_035508375.1 Occallatibacter sp.
TCTTTGCTGCCAGCTTTTCTTCGGGCCTTGCTTCAGTGACCTCAGGCGGAGCAATGTGCGGAGTCTCGCCGCGGCCGGGCATCGCCGCCCGCGCGGAGTACACGCGCCATTGCCGCTCAACGTCATCCTGCGCTTCGTTCAACAACTGCGACGCCAGCTCCGGGTTACTGCGCGCCAGCATGGTGTACCGTGCCTCACGATACGTATATTCCTTCAGGCGGATGGACGGCGCCTTCGAGTCGAGTTGGAATGGATTCTTCCCTTCCTCGCGCAACCCGGGGTTGTAACGCATCAGCGGCCAGTAGCCGGACTGCACGGCCAGCTTCTGCTGCTCAAGCCCATGCACCAGGTCGTAACCATGGGCAATGCAACTTGAGTACGCGATGATGATGGACGGCCCCTCGTGCGCCTCGGCCTCCTGGAAGGCCTTGATCACGTGCGTGTCGTTCGCTCCGAGCGCCACCTGTGCCACGTAGACCGAGCCGTAGCTTACTGCCTCCATGGCCAGATCCTTGCGGCTGTTCTGCTTGCCGCTGGCGGCAAACTTTGCCACCGCGCCGCGCGGCGTGGACTTGGATGCCTGGCCGCCGGTATTGGAGTAGACGCCGGTGTCGAGCACCAGCACGTTGACGTTCTTGCCCGAGCCGAGCACGTGGTCGAGGCCGCCGAAGCCGATATCGTAGGCCCAGCCGTCGCCGCCCAGGATCCACACGCTCTTGCGGACGAGCGAGTCCGCAATGGCCAGCAGGTTGCGCGCGTCAGAGGACTCGTTGTGCGCCAGCTTCTCGCGCAGACTTGCGACCCGCTCGCGCTGCTGGTTGATCTCGGTTTCGGTCTTCTGCTTCGCGCCGACAATGTCGGCTGCCAGCTCCGCGCCAATTTCGCCCGCGAGCCGCGTGACCAGCATCTCGGCAAATGTTTTTTGTTGATCGAGCGCGGTTCTCATGCCGAAACCGAATTCGGCATTGTCTTCAAAGAGGGAGTTCGACCATGTCGGTCCGCGACCCTCGGCATTCTTGCAGTACGGCGTTGTCGGCAGGTTGCCGCCGTAGATCGACGAGCAGCCTGTCGCGTTCCCGATGTAGAGCCGGTCGCCGAATAACTGCGTCAACAGCTTAATGTAGGGCGTCTCGCCGCATCCCGAGCACGCGCCCGAGAACTCAAACAGCGGCTGCAGCAGTTGCAGATCCTTTACCTGGTTCTGCGACAGCTTTGAGCGATTCACTTCGGGCAGGCTGAGGAAATAGTCCCAGTTTTCGCGCTCCGGCTCGCGCAGCGGAGCCTGCGGCGCCATGTTGATTGCCTTCTTGCTGGCATCGCTCTTGCTCTTTACCGGGCAAACTTCAACGCACACCGCACAACCGGTGCAATCTTCCGGAGCCACCTGCAGCGTGTAGCGCTGGTCTTCCATGCCGCGCCACTTCGGCTTGGCCCACTTGAGGGTTGCCGGCGATTTGTCGGCCAGTTTGCCGTCGTAGATCTTCGCGCGGATGACTGCATGCGGGCAGACCATCACGCACTTGCCGCACTGGATGCAGAGGTCTTTGTCCCAAACGGGGATGAACTGTGCGATGTTGCGCTTCTCCCATTGCGCCGTCCCGCTAGGGTACGCGCCGCCCGCAGGAATCGCGCTGACTGGGATCAAATCACCCTTGCCTTCGGCCATTTTGCCCAGCACGTCATGCACAAACTTCGGCGCCTTCGATGAGAAGGCCCCGGTCAGATCGAAGCTCGACGTCGCTGCCGCGGGCAGCTCCACTTTCTCCAAGTGCGCCAGTGCGTGGTCAACGGCGGCAAAGTTCTTCTGCACTACGCTCTCGCCGCGCTTGCCATAGGTCTTCTGGATCGATTTTTTAATCTGCTTGATCGCATCTTCGCGCGGCAACACGCCGCTGATGGCGAAGAAGCAGGTCTGCATGATGGTGTTGATGCGGGTACCCATGCCGGCTTCGCGGGCCACCTTGTAGCCGTCGATCACGTAGAACTCAATCTTCTTGCGCAGCATCTCCTGCTGCGCGGTCTTTGGCAGCTTGTCCCACACTTCAGCCGCTGGGTATGGTGAATTCAGCAGGAACACCGCGCCGGGCATTGCTGCTTCAAGCACGTCCATCTTCTCGAGGAAGCTGAAGTTGTGGCAGGCCACAAAGCTGGCCTTGGTGATGAGGTAGGTCGAGCGGATCGGGTTCGGCCCGAAGCGGAGGTGCGACGTGGTCATCGAGCCGGACTTTTTCGAGTCGTAGACAAAGTAGCCCTGCGCGTAGTTGTCGGTCTGATCGCCGATAATCTTGATTGAGTTCTTGTTTGCGCCCACAGTGCCGTCTGAGCCGAGCCCGTAGAAGAGCGCACGCACCGTCTTCGGATCTTCGGTTGAAAACTCGGGATCGTAGTCGAGGCTGGAGTGACTGACGTCGTCGTTGATGCCGATGGTGAAGTGGTTCTTGGGAAGGGGCTTCTTCAGTTCGTCGAAGATTCCCTTCACCATGGCCGGAGTGAACTCCTTCGACGAGAGGCCGTAACGCCCGCCGATCACCGTGGGCATGGCGAAGGGGAGCTTTGCGGCATTCTCGGCCAGCACCGTCAGGACATCCTGGTAGAGCGGCTCGCCGGTAGCGCCCGGCTCTTTGCAGCGGTCCAGTACAGCAATCGATTTCACTGTTGCCGGCATCGCCGCCAGGAACGCCTTGGCATCGAATGGCCGGTAGAGCCGCACTTTGAGCAGGCCGACCTTCTCGCCCTGGTGTTTCATGGC
>DATJNF010000077.1:0-14604 GCA_035508375.1 Occallatibacter sp.
GCAGATCAGCCTGCAGCTCGGCATGCTCAACCTGCTTCCGTTCCCCATCCTCGACGGCGGCATGATCCTGTTCCTGATCATCGAAAGCGCGCTGCGCCACGACATCAACCTGGTGATCAAGGAGCGCATCTACCAGGCGGCATTCGTCGTGCTGATGATGTTCTTCGTCTTCATCATCTTCAGCGACGTGACCAAGCTGCCGATGTTCTCGCATATCAAGCCGTAAAAGCAGGGAATAGGGATCAGAGATTAGGGATCAGTTCTTTCTTGCGCGCGCGGACAACTGAACTCAGCTCTCTGTTCTCTGACCCCTGATCTTTGATATCTAATCTCTGGAGAAAGAATGCCAGTTACCACCCAGGTAAGGGTGCGCTATGCGGAAACCGATCAGATGGGCATCGTCTACTATGCCAACTACCTGGTCTGGTTTGAGATTGGCCGCGTGGAGGTGCTCCGCGCCCTGGGCCTCACGTACAGCCAGCTCGAAAACGACCACAGCCTGATTCTGCCAGTGGTTGACGCGCACTGCCGCTATCGCTCGCCTGCGCGCTACGACGATGAAATCCTGATTGAAACCAGCCCCACGCTGCTGCGCGGCTCCGTGCTCAAGTTCGGTTACAGAATTCTGCGCAAATCGGGCGGCGGGACAGAAGAGCATGAGCTTCTGGCCGAAGGCGAAACCGTCCACGTAGTCTGCGACGCGAAACTGCAGCGCTGCCCGCTGCCTCACCCGTATGAAAAAGCGCTGCGAGCGCTTATCGCGGAAGGTTTAGAGGCTCAACGCAGCACGACGGCCAGCGCGTAACCGTCATAACCCTTGATTCCGACATTCTGCACTACCGTTGCGTTCAGCCGCGGCTCGGCCGCCATGATCTCGAACATCTTCCGCGTGCCCTGAATATCGGGATCGTCGCTCTCAGCGTCGATCACCTTGCCGTCACGCACCACGTTGTCTACGACGATCATGGTGCCTGGCCGCGAAAGCTTCAGCGCCCATTCCAGATATTGCGGATTACTGCGTTTATCCGCGTCGATGAAGATCAGGTCAAACGGAGCCGCATCCGGAGACGCCAGCTGCGGCAGCGTATCGAGAGCCGCTCCCACGTGCAGATCAATGCGGTCGAGCAACCCCGCATTCTCGAGATTCTTTCGCGCCACATCGGCGTGTTTGGGATTGTATTCGAGCGTGATGATGCGGCCCCCATCTGACAGGGCGCGGGCTATCCAGATGGTGCTGTAGCCGCCCAGCGTTCCGATCTCAAGCACGCGCTGCGGCCGAGTCATCTGCACTAGTAGCTGAAGAAACTTGCCCTGGAGTGGTGAAACATCGATGGCCGGCAGCCCCGCGGCCCGGTTCGCCTCCAGCGCCGCATCGAGCTCCACATCAGCCGGCACGAGCAGATCAGCGAAGTATTGGTCGACCGCAGCCCACACAGGTTCCGCGGGTTTGAGACGGTGCCCCTGGCGATTTTCTGTTCTGGCGCTTCCGCGCTTCGCTGGCGCCATCTACTTCTCCCGCGCGACAACGAAGTCCGGCACCCAGAGCAAGGCGCGCTTGAACTCGGAATCCATCATCGATGCGAGGGCCTGGCGCGACTGCTCTGCGTACCGGTACGCGGCCGACATAGCGTACTCCACTGAGCCGTTGCGCGCCAGAATATCCTGGATCTGCTGCCGGCTCACATTCTCAAAGCTGCGGTCGTCGAGCACGCGCTGAATTGCCTTGCGGTCCGAAGCTGTCCCGTGATCGAAGGCATGAATCACCGCCAGCGTGGCTTTGCCCTCGCGCAGGTCGCTGGCAACGGGCTTGCCCAGCACCTCTTCGGTCGCGGTCAGGTCGAGAACATCGTCGACAATCTGGAAAGCCAGACCGACGGCGCGTCCATAGGTGCCGAGGCTCGCCTCTTCTGCCTCCGTTGCGTCGGCGAGCACCGCTCCCAGTCGCATGGAGATGGAAAACAGGCAGGCGGTCTTGCGAAAGATCAGGTCGTAATATTCGGCTTCAGAGATGGCCTTGCCCAGCTTCTGAATCTGCAGCAGCTCGCCTTCCACCATTTGCTGCGTGAGTCCGATCAACAGATCGAGCACGCGCAGGTTGCGCTCTTCGAGAGCGACCTTGAAGGCCTGCATATAGAGCCAGTCGCCGGCCAGCACGCACTTTTCATTGCCCCAGGTAGTGTTCGCCGAAGGGCGACCGCGCCGCGTGTCGGCACTATCGATGATGTCGTCGTGCACCAGCGTCGCTGTGTGCACCATTTCCACCACCGCGCCCAGGCGAACCGCGCCCTGGCCCGAATACCCCAACAAATGTGCAGCCAGCAGCAGCAGCGACGGGCGGATGCGCTTGCCTCCGCCTTCGCGCAGGTATTCGGCGATCTCCGTGATCGTGCTTACGCTCGAAGCCGCGTCGCGCGCCAGCTCCTGCTCAATCGCAACAAGGTCTTCCCGCAGCAGTTCAAAGACCTCTTTCGCCGTGGCTATGGTCAGTGTGCTCAAGGCTCTCCGATTCTTACTTGGAATTCAAAAAACGCCGCGTGCCGGGTGCCCCACCTTCGCTACGTTTCTTGCGGCTAAGATGGGAAGCTTTCTCACTCAATTCGTCCGGTAGTTCGTGAACTGCAGTTCCACCCCGAGGTCTTTGCCGCGCAGCATGGCGATAATTGACTGCAACTCATCGCGGTCCTTGCTCGATACTCTCACGGTATCGCCCTGAATGCTGGCCTGGGCCTTCTTTTTCGAATCCTTGATCAGCTTCACAATCTCTTTGGCCCGCTCGGAGGGAATGCCCTGCTGCAGGCTGATCTTCTGGCGCACACTCTGCCCCGCGGCAGGCTCTACCTTCCCGTAGGTAAGATTCTTGAGCGAGACGCCGCGTTTCACTAACTTCTGCCCCAGGATCTCCTTCACCGCCTCCAGCTTGTATTCGCCCGCCGACGCAAGCTGAATGCTGTCATTGCCTTCGAGCTTGATCTCGGAGTGCGAATCCTTCAGGTCGAACCGCTGGTGAATCTCCTTGAGAGCCTGGTCGATTGCGTTGCGGACCTCCTGGATGTCCACTTTGCTTACGATGTCGAAAGAATTGTCCTGTGCCATTGCCTGTTTGCCTCAAAATCCGGAAACACTCTGGTACGCAGTACCAGTTTCACATGTCCGGCCGGAAGTGAAACAGCCGGTTAAAGTTTTTCGTGGTCGTGGACCCGATTTCGTCTTCGCTCACGCCCAGCAATCCCGCTAGAACACGGGCCGTTTCGGCCACCAGCGCAGGCTCGTTCCGCTTGCCGCGATGCGGCGCCGGAGCCAACCAGGGAGCATCGGTTTCCACCAGCAGACTGTCGAGCGGCACGCGCGCCGCTACATCGCGCAGGTCCTGCGCTTTGGGATAGGTGAGATTGCCGGCGAAGGAGACCAGAAAGCCCAAATCAAGCGACCGCCGGACCTGCTCCCATCCGCCGCTGAAGCAGTGCATGACGCCGCCCAGGCCGGTCTTTCGCCAATGCTCTTCGAGAACATCAAAAAGATGGTCCCAGGCGTCGGTGGCGCCATCTTTTGGCCGGCAGTGGATCACGATCGGCCGCTTGCGCGCTGCGGCCACCTCCAACTGGCGGATGAGAGCCTTGCGCTGGACATCGTGTGGAGCGCCCTCGTGGTAGTAGTCCAGACCGATCTCGCCGCAGGCAATCACCTCGGGCTCGGCCAGCAGGCTATCGAGCCTTTCGAGAACTGCGTGATCCATCTCCGGCGTCGAATGCGGATACACGCCAGCGGTCGCGTAGAGCCGTGGCATCTTTGGCTGCCCATTAAAGGCCCGGCAGATCTCGAGCGCCTGTTGCATTTCCGCCGGTTGTTCGCCAATGCCGATTGAAAGCACGGTGCCCACGCCGGCTTCGAAGGCGCGCTCCAGCATTGCCGCGCGATCGTCTGCGTAGCGCTCGCTATCCAGATGGGCGTGAGAATCGATCAGCAAAAAATAGAACTCCGAATTGTGGTGGGGAAGAGCTGGGCGGCGCCCGTGCTCAGCATCAGAGCTACTTCAATCTCGCTCCCAGCGGTACCTCTTCCAGGAACCCTGCCAGCACCGGCGCGCCGTCGGGCGGCAGCGATGCTGCCAGCAGCATGCCATTCGACTCGAGCCCGCGCATCTTGCGCGGCGCCAGATTAGCCACGATCACGATCTTGCGCCCGATCAGTTTCTCCGGCTCGTAGTACTGCGCAATGCCAGCCAGAATCTGCCGCTTCTCATAGCCAAGATCGACCTCGAGCCGCAGCAGCTTGTCGGCCTTGGGCACACGTTCGGCGACAAGAATTTGCGCCACGCGCAGGTCCACCTTCGCGAAATCATCGATTGAGATGTGTTGCGACTCTGACCCACTGGCTGCGTCAGGCGGTGCCAACGGCGCACCCTCTGGCGCAGACGCCGGAACCGTGCTCAACCGGCTGCTGGCCTGGTCTGCAGGAACTGGATCCACTTTTG
The DNA here is from genome assembly GCA_035508375.1 of Occallatibacter sp. Taxonomy (GTDB): domain Bacteria; phylum Acidobacteriota; class Terriglobia; order Terriglobales; family Acidobacteriaceae; genus Telmatobacter. Next base: position 4,472 of record DATJNF010000077.1, read on the forward strand.
CTGTCGCCTGCGGCTTGTTCGAATCGTGTGGAACCACAGAGGTCGGTGTCAGTCCCTCGTTCGCGCGCGCATCTTCGGCATTAACCGAGGTCGTCGGTAGAACAGAGGGAGCCGCCGTGGCCGGGCCCGGCGCAATGGACTCGCCCTGGCTGGCAGCGTCGACTGCGCTGCGGTTGTTGTTGTCTTCAAGGTTTTGCATACGCTCGATCGCATCCTTTTCCGCACGGGGAAACAGCGGCGCCGGCTCGCCGAATTTTGTTCCGGCCGTCAATCCGCCCCACGCGAGATCCTTCAAAAAACCGCGCCGGGCGGCGTCGCCAAGGTCGCCCTGCCCCAGCTGTCGCCACACCTTAGCCGCCGCGTCGGGCAAAATGGGATAGGCCAAAGCCGTAATCACGCGAATGGCCTCGGCCGCCGCCGCCAAAACGCGCGCTTGCAGTCTTTGATGCTCGTCTTCGGAACGCTCAGCCGGCTTTTTCCAAGGCGCATTGGCGGTGAGATAGCCGTCCGTCTCGGCCACCAGCAGCCACAGGCTCTTCAAAGCCTCTGAGAAATTGAGATCGTCGAAGAGGGGCTCGAAGGCGTCCAGCGTGCCCTCGGCGCTTGCACGCAGCGCGGCTTCGGCCGGCGTCTCCGTACCTGCCTCCGGCACGACGCCGCCAAAGTACTTGTGAACCATGTTGACGACTCGGCTCACCAGGTTTCCGTAGCCGTTGGCCAGGTCGCCGTTATACCGCTGCACGAGCGCGTCGAAGCTGAAATTGCCGTCTTGTCCGAAGGGAATTTCGCGCAGCAGGAAGTAGCGCAGCGCATCCGCGCCGAGTACTTCGTCCACCGTCTCTGCGCGCACAATGTTGCCGCGCGACTTCGACATCTTCCCCTGATCGAAGAGCAGCCATCCGTTGGCCCGTACTGATCGCGGCACAGGAATGCCCGCAGCCATCAGGAACGCAGGCCAATAGACGCAGTGAAAACGGCTGATCTCCTTGCCGATCAGATGAATATCCGCCGGCCAGAACTTTTCGAATTTTTTCCGGTCTTTGGGATCATCCGAGCCGTATCCGATCGCAGTGATGTAGTTGGCCAGCGCGTCCAGCCACACGTAGATCACATGCTTTTCGTCACCCGGCACCGGAATGCCCCATGAAATGCTGGTGCGGCTGATCGAAAGGTCCTTCAGTCCGCTGCGCACAAACGAGACGACCTCGCGACGCGTCGACTCCGGCCCCATGAAGCCGGGACGTTCTTCGTAGAACTCGAGCAGCTTGCGCTCGAAGGCCGAGAGCTTGAAGAAGTAGTTTTCTTCGCTCACCGTTTCGGTGATGCGCCCGCAGTCCGGGCACGGCGTGCCCGGAGGGCCCTCAACATACGCCTCATCGAAGACGCAGTACTGGCCGCTGTACGAACCCTTGTAGATAAAGCCACGATCGCGCAACGTGGAGAACAGTTTCTGCACGCCGCGCTTGTGGCGCTCCTCCGTGGTGCGGATGAAGTCGTCGTAAGTGAGCCGGAGCCGGTCCCACAGGCCGCGAAACTCAGCGGCGACCTTGGTGGTGAACTCCTGCGGTGAGCAGCCGGCCTGCTTGGCCGATCGCTCGATCTTCTGCCCATGCTCGTCGGTACCGGTGAGAAACCACGTCTCGATGCCCTGCGCTCGCTTGCGCCGCGCAATCGCATCGCAAACAATCGTTGAATAGGCGTGGCCCAGGTGCGGCCGCGCGTTGACATAATAGATCGGCGTGGTGAGATAAAAGCGGTTTGAGCTGGAAGTGGAATCGGCCATTGGCGGGTTCATGCTCTCGGGTTTCGCCCGGACCGCAGGCGAGACTCAACTCTCGTTCGTATCTTCATCTTAGGGGCCACAGCCGCGAGCGTCAAACGCCGGACGTGCGCGGCGCTCTGTTAAAATCACCTTGAAAATCAAGGATTTCGAGGCGTCTCTACGTGGTTCTGGAATTGCAAAAGCAGCTCGGCGAAGCGATTCGCGTGGTATTGAAAGAAAAGTACGGCCTGCAGCTCGACAGCATTCCCATCGAGACGCCGCCCGATCTGCGCTTTGGCGAGATGGCTACGCCCATCGCGTTCGAGTTGGCCCGCAAACTGCGCAAAGCGCCGAAGATGATCGCACAGGAGATTGTCGCGGCGCTCGGCACGCCCGAAGGCTTCGCCGCGTTCGAAGTGGCCGGCGCGGGCTACATCAACGCGCGGCTCGACCGCGTCGCGGCCGTGCGTGCAATCGCCTTTGAGGAGCCGCAGCCGTCATCCAATGCGCCGCTTCACGCCTTGGTGGAACACACCAGCATCAATCCCAACAAAGCCGCGCACATCGGCCATCTGCGCAACGCTATCCTCGGCGATACGTTCGTGCGGCTTTTGCAGGCTGCGGGAAACAAAGTCGACGTGCAGAACTACATTGACAACACCGGCGTGCAGGTTGCGGACGTCGTGGTCGGCTTTCTGCATGTCGAGCGCAAATCGGTCACACAGGTGCGCACATTACTCGACGAGCTACAGCGCGATGGCGAACGCATTGATTACTACTGCTGGGATCTCTACGCCCGCACATCGCAATGGTATGAGCAAGGCAGCGAGGAAGAAAAAGCAGAGCGCAAAAAAATGCGCTACGACACGCTGCACCTGATCGAACATAGCGGCAACGAAACGGCTGAAATCGCCGATCTCATCTCTACGGCCGTTCTGAGGCGCCATCTTGAGACCATGCTCCGCCTCGGCATCGAATATGACTTTCTACCGCGCGAGAGCGAGATTCTGCACTTGAAATTCTGGGAAGCGGCCTTCGAGCAATTGAAGCAAACCGGCGTGCTCTACTTCGAAACCGAAGGCAAGAACAAAGGCTGCTGGGTAATGACGAGACCAGGCACATCTCAAGTCCAAGATGAGGACGGCCCGAAGGGTGTGGACGAAGAAGCCAAGGTGATTGTCCGCTCGAACGGCACCGTCACCTACGTGGGCAAAGACATCGCCTATCACCTCTGGAAGTTCGGCTTGCTGGGCCGCGACTTCGGCTACAAGCCGTTCTTCCACTATCCGGATCACGAGTGCTGGATTTCGGCGGAGCACGGCGAAGCGCAGCATCCGCACTTTGGCGGCGCGCAGGCCATCTACAACGTCATCGACTCGCGCCAGTCCGATCCGCAATCGAACGTGATCCAAGCGCTGCGCGGCATGGGGCATACTGCCGAGGCGGACCGCTACACGCACTTCAGCTACGAGATGGTCGCACTCACGCCGCGCTGCGCCGTCGAGCTCGGCTATCAAGTGGCCGAAGAAGACCTGAGCCGGCCGTACATTGAGGTCAGCGGGCGCAAGGGCTTCGGTGTGAAGGCCGATGATTTGATCGACAAGCTCATTGCCGCCACGCGCGCTGAAGTGGACGCGCGCCAGACCAGCCGCGATGAAGCCGAGCGCCAGAAGATCGCCGCGCAGATCGCCATCGGCGCGCTGCGCTACTTCATGCTGAAGTACACTCGCAATTCGGTCATCGCCTTCGACTTCAAAGACGCGCTCAGCTTCGAGGGCGAGACGGGGCCGTACATTCAATACGCCGTCGTGCGCATCCGCAATATCTTCCGCAAGGGAGGAACGACGGCGGAAGCGGTGCTGGCGGAGTTTGCGGGGCAGCGAGTTCGCGAGTCGGTGGATAAAGAGCCCTGGTTCCCTGGCGAAGAAGACGAAGACATCTGGTCGCTGTGGCTGCGCGCCGGCCGTTTTTCTCTGGTTCTGGAGCAGTGTGTTGCGGCATCCGAACCGGCGTATCTCGCCAAACACGCTTTTCAGCTTGCGCAGGAGTTCAACAACTTCTACCACAAGCACCACATCCTCACGGAAGAGGATCCCAATCGCAAGGCATTCCTGCTGGCCACAGCCGCGGTCGCCCTGCGCGAACTGATTCGTGCGCTCGAGTTACTCGGCATCGAAAGTCCTGAAGCGATGTAAAGGACGCTATCAGCTATTAGCCGGGTGCCCCACTTTCGCCGCGCTCTTTGTGGCTAAGGTGGGAAAGCACAGACTCAGAGAGCGTCGTCAAATTTGTATCTGTACCTTGAACGACCGAGCCTTGTCAGCTGCGAACTCGAACGCCTCCACAGTCTCCGAGAGCGGAAACACCGCATTGATGAGCGGCCGCGGATCGATGCGGCCGGCAGCAACGAGGCGGATCGCCTCATCGAAGACGTTGCTGTAGCGCATCGAACCGATCAGCTGAATTTCCTTGTTCATGAGCTTGTTCGCCGGCAAGGGAATGTCCGCCGCACCTAGCGTGCCGATCTGAACAATCGTCCCGCCCGGGCGCACCAGATCGAACGCTCTGCGCAGTGCCGGTGGCGCTCCGGAAGCCTCGAAGACAAAGTCGAATCCATCGCCGCTCAACTCGCGAGCTCGCGCCGCAAAATCTGCCGCAGAAGGATCAAGCACCGCGTCGACGCCGAGTTCTTCGGCCTTCGCACGCCGCTCCTGCACGAGATCGCTGACGGCCACCGGAGCGGCGCCGAAGGCGCGTGCCGTCATCGCAGCCAGCAATCCGATCGCGCCCGCGCCGGTCACCAGCACCCGCCGGCCTGAGACCGATCCTGCGCGCTTGACCGCGTGCAGCGCCACGGCAAACGGTTCCATCATTGCGCCCAGGCTATCGTCAATGGAATCGGGAAGAATGTGGCATTGATCGGAACGGGCGACGACATACTCCGCGAGTCCGCCGTTGGTCGGCGGCGTAGTGCTCGCGCTGCCCAGCATGATTGTCTTCTTACAAAGATTGATGCGCCCCGCCTTGCAGTAATCGCAAGCGCCGCAGTTTCGCGCCGGGTTGACGGCAACCCGCTGCCCCACACGCAAGGTATCCACATCGGAGGCCACGGCCTCCACCACCGCCATCACCTCGTGGCCCAGCACAAACGGTCGGTCGGGAACGAACGACCCGCAGCAGCCGTGCTCGAAATAGTGCTGATCTGAGCCGCAGATGCCCACCAGCCGGCTGCGCAGCAGCACCATGCCCGGTCGCAGTTCGGGGTCGCGTATTGCTTCAACCCGGATGTCGCGCGGGCCATAAAGCAAGGCAGCTTGCATACGAAAACCTCAGGATTAGCATAACCTGCAAGCTGCTCCAGGGGCCCGCTTCAATGCCCTCGGCGGTACACTGCCGTTTCGCGCACCATCCCTTGAGACGCGCAGAAAAATGCCGGTTGCCAAAAGTCCAAGCGCGCGTGGACAATTCGGTCGGGTGGTCTGACCAGTTTGCGCCCGCTCCGAACGCAACCCAATACAGACCGAGTGTTCAGAAACAAAGGGGTCCCGCTATGCGCGTTTTCCGGTTTTTTGTTTTGCTTTGTCTTTCCGCCGTCATCCTCCTGCGAACCGCGTCGTCCCAGGTGCCTCTTGAATACGCCCCGTCTGCCACCACGCCGATTCTTTCGGCCAATCCGCACGCATCGGAGCCGGGCCTGCTCTTCTATCTCTCCGGCGATCACGGTCTCACGGCCGATTACGCCGCCGGCGGCAACCCCGTTCCCAACTACGTGCACGATGTAAAGATTCTTCCCAACGGCGCGCACGGTTCTTACATTCAGTGCGGCGACACGCAACTGCTTTCCTACTGGGCGCCCGGCAACATCTACTCGCAGCGCGGCACGCTATCGTTCTTCTGGCGCTCGCGCGAGCCGGTGGACGAAACCGCATTTCCCATCTTCCGCGTGGGCTTCGCCGATCACTCCAGCTGGGACATGGTCTGGCTGCGCATCGACTGGAACGGCCACGGCTTCGACGCTTTCGTGACCGACGTGAATCTGGGCCGCACGCGCGTCTCCGTGCAGTTGCCCGAAAACCCCAAGCCCGACGAGTGGGTTCATCTCGCTCTGGCGTGGGATGAGACCAGCGGCATTAGTTTCTACGTTAACGGCAAGCTGATGGCGACGAAAGAAGCCACTGGCTTGTTCGACACGGCGCTCGACCAGTTCGGGCCGCATTCGCGTGTCATCGGCCCAACCGGCGTTGAGAGCTCCTACAGTTACGACCGCGGGGGCGACATCGACGAACTACGCATCTATGACCGCGCGCTCTCTGATGGCAACATTGCCGGGCTGGCAAAGAACGAGATCCCGCAGAACATTCCGCCGATCGATCGTAAAGTGGCCGCCGGAGCCGCACCTGAAGAAAGCGCTGCGCCTGTGGTTGCAAGCGAAGGCCGGTTTGACTCAGGCTCAGGCCACGCGACGGACTGGCAGCAGGAGTGGAATCTCAAATACGGCTGGAATCGTCCCGGTGATGAGCCGGTGCTGATTGACTCGGCCTACACTACCGTGCGCAAGGCTGAGATTCACGATGTGTACGATCTCGATCGCTGGTGGTGGAAGGCCACCGACGGCATTCGCGAAACAACGTGGCCCGGTGTCTACAACCGCTCGCGCCTCATCGGCCGCGATGACTACTACGAGCTGCCCGATTGGGATTGCTACTCGCTCTCCGGGAAGACCGTGACGTTCTATATGCCGGACGAACCGTGGAATCATCTGGAGATCGAAGGCGGCGCGTGGGGCAACTGGAGCCTGCTTGCGCACGACAAAGAAAAGGCCACCGATTCGGAGCGCACGCTTTTCGAGCGGCCCAAAGGCCAGGAAGTGACGTACCACCAATTCGACGAGCCGATCATCGGGCAAAAGGTGCGCTTCACAAACGTTGAGCAGGAGCAGCCTCTCGGAGAGGTGTCGGCCTACTACGTGCATCCCGGCATGGAGCCCACCGGCGTGGCCACGCTGCGCTATAAGCTCACCGCCAAGATCACGCCTAACGACAACCCTTCCGCCTTGCCGCTCGTGAAATACATCGACGGCCGCTTTCCACCCGATGAGCGCATGACCATGATGGCCATGCCCGCCGGCGCGCCGGGAACCAAGCGCAAAGATGTGCAGTCCGGCCTGCCCATCGTGCACATTCTCATTCCCGCCGACTTCCGCTCGCAAATGGTCGATGCGGGTCACGGCTACACCTACAGCTGGGAGAACATGGACGGCGGTCTCGATGGCATCGCCGTCGATCTGCCCGCGCTCAATATCAAGCCCAATGCCGATGGCGTGATTCCGCTCAATATCCAGGTCAAAGATCCGCTGTGGCCGATGCGCAACATGCTCTATTTCACCTTCGCCGTGAAGCCCGGCGCGCCGCACACGCTCTGGCTCGACACCCGCGATCGCATTCTGCCCAACAGCAAGAGTCTCTATCTCACCATCGCGGCCCAGAGCGCAGACTTCAACACAACCTCGCTCGAAGGCGCCGAAGTGCGGCTCATCTTCAAGCCCTACAAAGATGCGACGAAAGAGCATATCGCCGACCGCCTGACGCAGGTGCGCGATGAATACGCCAATCTGGTCGAAGAGTCCGTCAGCTCACGCCGCCTGAATCTCTTCAATCGCATTGACGGCGATATTACGGACCTCCTTCGTGTCGATCCGCAGAATGAGCTGGCCCGCGATTACTGGCACGAGATGAACCACGAGCAGCCGCGGCCGGCATACATCCGGCCGCAGGCGCCCGAAGGCGTGCCGCAATGGGCCTTCCTGCAAGTGGAGGATCTCGGCAAGCTCAAACAGCTCATCAACTGGTACATCGATAACCGCCAGATCGCGAACGGAGAATTCGGCGGCGGACTTTCCGACGACAGCGACTTCACCGAGTGGTGGCCGGGCCTCGCGCTGATGGGCTCCACGCCGGACAAGATCAAAGCATCCTTGTGGAAGGAAATGGACGCGATGTACGCGCAGCATATGTTCACTAATGGGCTGGCGACGATCCAGACCGACGAACTGCACAGCTACGAGGACGGCATCAATGTGCTCGGCGAGTCGATGCTGCTCGACTTCGGCAGCCCCAAGCAGATCGAACGCGCCATGGTCACGGCCAAGCGCCTCGAATGGCTCACGGGCGTCAACGCGGCCGGCCATCGCCATGTGCGGTCCTCTTATTTCAATGGCGCCAAGATGGCCGAAGGCGGCGTGTGGGGCTGGTCGAAAGAATACTCCTACATGGTGTTCCATCCTGCGCTTTCGCTGGTGCTGTTCAACGGCTCGCTGGAGACGCGCAAGATGATCCTCGAACTGGCCGACGGCTTCCTCGCGCACTATAAGCCCGGCCCCGATGGCAAATACACGCTGCACACCGAGGTGAACTTCAAGACCGACGAAGACAAGCCCACGGGCATGCGGCCGTGGTTCATTCTCTGGGCAGCCTATCGCTGGACAGGCGATCCCAAGTACGTGAAGCCCTTTGTTGACACACCCATTCAGTCGCTGCAGCTGGTCAACTCCGACATGCTCGATATCCTCAACCTGCGCAAGACGGAAACTGAGCCGCTGATCGCCGCCGCAAGCAAACCCGTCGTGCAGACACAGCAGACCAACGAAACGCTGTGGCAGCTTGCCTGGCAGGCCACCGGAGACACCTCTTATCTCAACAAGGTGTACGCCTCGCAGCTGCAAACAGCGCACGAACGCGAGTTCATCAACACCAAAGGCAGCCTGTGGATCGACCGCATTTATTTCAACAATGGCGAACTGCAGCGGTCGCGGCTCGGCGGCGTTGCGCTGATGCGCAACTACTGCTACCCCGGCAATGCCGTGAGCTGGCGTTTTGATGCGCCCGCGAACGATCAGAGCGTCGCCATCCTTGTTCCGGAAGCAACGCCCGATCACGTGAAGATCATCGCCTACAATCTCGATCCGGTTCAGGTGAAGGCCCAGATGACCGGCTGGGAGGTCGATCCGGGTGAGTGGACGATGACGCAGGGCACGCAGCAAAGCATTGGTGATGCCCAACCCGCACCCGATGCTTCGGTAAAGGACGTGACCACGCGCAACGTGGCCTTCGAGCGCAGCAAAAGCGTTGAAGTCACCTTCCCGCCGCGCACCACGACGGTGATTGAGCTCAAGCTCGCCAGCAAAGGCGTGCCTTACTGGTCGCGCCCCGATCTGGGGATCGACCCGGAGGACGTGAAAATTGATGGACAAACAATGACCGTGACGGTACACAGCGTCGGCGCCGTTGACGCGCCGGCATCGAAGGTTGTGTTGCGCGATCGCGATGGAAAGACGATCGGCACGGCTGACGTCCCGGCGCTCAAAGCGCCAGCCGACCTTGCCCCGAAGACTGCACAGGTCACGCTTTCGATACCTGCCAGCGCAGACTTGAAAGGTGCAACGGTGACTGTTGAGTGCGGAGGCAAAGTGCCGGAGATTACGGAGATGAACAACGCCGTGACTCTGTAATGCACCTTTCAGCTTTCAGCTCGATCTTTGGCTAAGTAGGAACGCTTTTTGCGCGGATCTCGAAAACGACCTCGACAGATGAGACGAACTCTTGCAGATCCAGGCCGCGCCGGCCTGGATCTGCGGCTTCCGGGCTACGTTCTTTAACCTGTCCATCATCTCTCCGCAACAAACGCCTGCTACAACTCTCCAAGCGTCGGGTCAGTCGTCCGGATCTCCCCAGGAATTCCTGGATGATGCTTCTTCACCGCAATCGATTTCCCAACAATTGGAGGTATCCATGTTCCGCTACTCCCATGTCCGCGCCCTTGCCGGGCTTGCGCTGGTGGCCGCTCTCAGCTGCACCATCGCGAAGGCCTATGACGGCGACGACGATCGTGATGATCGCGGCAACTGCGACGTCAGGCACGTCTTTGTTATCGCTCTGGAAAACCACAACTGGACCCAGCCGACGACCGTCACCGGCGGCATTCAGCCTATCTTTCAGAATGCGAATGCGCCGTTCATCAACAGCCTGGTGAACGGAACGGCGACGGCCTATATCAACGGCCAGCTCGTCAACATCAGCAAGCAGACCTCGTATGCCACGGCCTACTACAACGTGCTTGCGGGCACCAGCCAGCATATCCATCCCTCCGAACCCAACTATGTGTGGGCCGAGGCGGGCACAAACTTCGGCATCAACAACGACGACGACCCGTTTGCCGATAATCCGCCCCACTCACAGAACACGACGCAGCACCTGAGTGGCCTTTTGCAGAAGGCCGGCATCAGCTGGAAGTCGTATCAGGAAGACATCGATCTGCAGACGGTAAGCGGGCAGCTCACCAACCTGCCAGCCGTGCCGAGCCAGTGGGTCTCGCC
>DATJNF010000078.1:0-34917 GCA_035508375.1 Occallatibacter sp.
GCGGCCGCGACACTCGGCGCGTACAAACCACCCTTCAATGAAACCGGCGGGCTGCGCGGGGTCGCATCCATCCGCATGCGAACGCAGGCCTACCAGCAGGAACCCGGTCAGCGCGCCGGCCTCATCCTCAGAGACGAGCAGTTTGCACGGCAACGTGCCGGTGCTGCGCTGGTTGACCATGGCCTCGGTCTCTTCGCGAAGTTCTTCGGTCAGCGCACCCGGCCAGAGCAAAGCTTGCAGCTTCACGAGTTCTCGCTCGTCGCCGGCTCGCGCTTCGCGGATCCTTCTTGTGATCACGTCCAAGATTCTACGGCAAACCATGGTGAGAAGAATGTGACGCCGGCAGCGTGAGAGCCGCCACGTGCACAATACCATGCGCTTGGCGATAGATGGGCAGACAGTGGAGAATGCTTAAGGTTCCGCAAATTAGTTTCCGGATTACACTCTGCGCCTGGCGCGAGTCGTCTCACGCAGCGGTGCCACCGAAGTCAGGGAAGGCAAGATGCATTCTTTGTTTCATTCCGTGTGGTTGGGCGAGTTTCTGGGCACGCTGGTTCTGGTGCTGCTGGGTACCGGCGTCAATGCGGGAGTTACACTGCGCAAATCCTACGCAGCCGATTCCGGCTGGATTGTGATCACCACAGGCTGGGCCCTGGCCGTGCTGTGCGGCGTAGTCGTAGCGCAGGCCTTCGGCAGCCCCGCCGCGTATCTGAATCCTGCCATTGCTCTGGCCGCGGCGGTGGCCAAAGGAGACTTCTCCCAGTTGTTGCTCTACTGGTCGGCGGAAGTGCTGGGCGGTGTCGCGGGTGCGACGCTGATGGCGCTCCACTACGCGCCTCACTGGCGCCTCACGCCTGACCCGGCGGCGAAGCTGGGCGTCTTCTGCACCAATGCGGCGGTGCGTAGTCCGCTGGCAAACGTGTTCAGCGAGGTCGTGGGAACCGTGGTGCTGATCGTTGTAGCCAGCGCCATTGGTTCACACGGCGTCGCTGCCAACGGGCTCGCAGGAGGCGTGGGACCATGGCTCGTTGGCAGTCTGGTGTGGGGCATCGGGCTCTCGCTGGGCGGCACCACGGGATACGCTATCAACCCGGCGCGCGATCTGGGGCCGAGGCTGGCGCATGCGCTGCTGCCCATTCCTGGTAAGGGAGGCTCCAACTGGGGTTACGCGCCGATTCCGCTGATCGGCGACCTCGCCGGCGGTGTGCTGGCGGGTTTGCTGCTGCATTATGCGCACTTGTAGGCCGCGATCTTAAGAGCATTGCGCGAATATCGAAGGCCGAGTCTTCGATTGGATTCTCGTGGAACTGCCGTTCTCGCGCTTACCGCATTCAACGTGAAGACCTTGATGGGGCCTGCAAAAGTTGTATTCTCTGTTGGAAGAAGTGACCTATGGCCGAATCCTTTCTATTGCTTGATTCCCGTGACAATGTCGTAGTGGCGCTCGCAACCCTGGAGCCGGGCGCGCTGGTCCGCCTGGGGAACGGCACATCGCCGGTTTCCTGCGCTGCTGCGGAGACGATTCCCGCCAAGCAGAAGATGGCGCTCGCCGATCTGAAGCCGGGCGATTTGATCTTCATGTACGGCATGGTGGTGGGCGAGGCTGTGAAGCCGATTGCGCGCGGCGGCCTGCTCACTACGAGCAACATCCGTCATCGCACCGGCGATTACTCCGCGGAACGGCGTCCGGCCGCAATCGCGCCGCCCGATGCTTCGGCATGGACCGGCCGCACCTTCCAGGGATTTCGCCGCGCCGATGGCCAGGTGGGCACGCGCAACTACTGGATTGTGGTGCCGCTGGTCTTTTGCGAGAACCGCAACGTGGAGCAGTTGCGCGAGGCGCTTGAAGAAGAACTGGGCTATGGGCGGGCTAACAATCGCTATCGCCAGTACGTTCGCAATCTGGTGCATGCGCGATCGAATCACGACGGCCCCGAGGACGGAAGTCCGCAAGCACGCGCCAAGCGGATTTTTCCCAATCTCGATGGCATCCGCTTTCTCACGCATCAGCTGGGCTGCGGTGGCACGCGGCAGGACGCGCAAGCGCTCTGCGGACTGCTGGCAGGCTACATCCACCACCCCAATGTTGCCGGAGCAACCGTGCTGAGCCTCGGGTGCCAGAATGCGCAGGCAGGCCTGCTGATGGAAGAGCTGCGCGCCCGCGACCCTGAACTGCGCAAACCGGTATTGATCTTCGAGCAGCAGAAGTCCGGATACGAGACCGCTCTGATAGAGCAGGCGCTCGACCAGAGCTTCGCCGCACTGGCTGATGCAGACCGCATCCACCGCCAGGCGGTGCCCCTTTCGGCGCTGACCATCGGACTGCAATGCGGCGGCTCCGACGGCTTCAGCGGCGTCTCCGCGAATCCAGCGGTGGGTTTTGTTTCGGATCTTGTAGTCGGTGCAGGCGGCAAGACCATGCTCTCGGAGTTTCCTGAGCTTCATGGTGTGGAACAGGAGCTGATCAACCGCTGCGCCACAGACGAGCTCGCGGCGCGGTTCTCGCATCTCATGCAGACCTATGCGGCGCGCGCCCGGGCCGTGCAGTCGGACTTCGCGTTCAATCCATCGCCGGGCAATATCCGCGATGGCCTGATTACCGACGCGATCAAATCAGCCGGTGCGGCGCGCAAAGGCGGCGTCTCGCAGGTGAGCGACGTGATCGACTACCCCGAGTATGTGGCGAAGCCGGGGCTCACGCTGCAGTGCACGCCGGGCAATGACGTGGAAAGCGTAACCGCGCAGGTGGGCGCCGGCTGCAACATCGTGCTGTTCACCACCGGGTTGGGCACGCCGACGGGAAATCCGATTGCACCTGTGTTAAAGATCTCGACGAACTCGAAGCTGGCCGAGCGGATGGGGGACATCATCGACTTCGACGCCGGCGGCATTGTGACCGGCGAGACCACCGTCGCAGAGTGTGCGGAGAAGCTGCTGGAACTTTCCATCGAGGTTGCGAGTGGCAATCGCCTGACCAAAGCCGAAGAGCGCGGCCAGATTGATTTCATCCCGTGGAAGCGCGGCGTCTCGCTCTGAGCTTATTCCAGATACGATCCCACGACAGCCAGCGCCGCAATCGCGGCGGACTCGGCACGCAGGATGCGTGGACCTATCGATACAGCTCGCCAGCCATTCGCATCGAAGAGCGCTTCCTCTGATGGCGCCCAGCCACCTTCGGGACCGATGGCAATCTCGATGGCCGGAGTTTCCGGTTGTGCAGAGGCCAGAAGCTCTTCGAGCGCATGCCGCAGCGTGGTGCTGCGCTCCTGCTCGGCCAGCACGATGCGAGTCGCATCCGATGCGGCTTTTATTCGAGCTGCGAGCGGCGCGGGATCATGGATGACCGGCACGTCGGAGCGGCGCGCCTGCTTGGCCGCCTCGTGCGCGATCCGGCGCCAGCGCTCCACCCGTTTCTCCGCGGCGTGCGCCAGATGCTTCTCAGTGCGCTGCGCAATCATGGGCGCAATCGCGGCAACGCCTAGCTCGGTGGCCTTCTCAATCGCCCATTCCATGCGATCGAACTTGTAGATTGAGAGGGCCAGCGTAACAGGCAAAGCTGGATCGGCCTCGAGCTCGGTGAGCAGATTGAAGCGGACTTCACTCTGTTCACCGGCGAGCGTAACGGCCGCAACTTCGGCGTGGAAGACTCGTCCTCCGGCGACCACGTCGGCCTCCATGCCCTCACGGGCGCGCAAAACGCGAGCGATATGCTCGGCCTGCGGTCCCACTAAAGTGGCAGTGGCTTCGTCCCAGTGTTCGGCGATCCAGCGGCGGTGCGTCATCGCATTTTTCCCGTATGAGCGGCCTCTCAAGGTTTGTAGAAGGACTCTCGACCGTACCCTTCAGCTCTGCGGAGATCTCTTCCGGGAGGCCGAAGCGCGGATGGAAATCTTTCCAATGTGCAGCGCGGTTGAGGTCTTCTTCCGCAGCGGATCAAACCTTAACGAAGCTCTTTGCAACTTCAATAGAAGTGTAAATCCCCGCATAAACACTGAGGGGAACGCTTTGAAGCGTTCCCCTCAGTGTTGCCTTTTCAGTTGGTCGATCCGCTACTTTTTCTTGGCTGCCTTTTTCGCGGCCTTCTTAGCGGGTGCCTTTTTCGCTGCCTTCTTGGCTGCTTTCTTAGTTGCCATTTTGCCTATTCTCCCTTTTCGATGGGTTGCATCGAGTCTGCAATCCGTAGATTGCAGTTGAAGAATGTATAGAATCACGCTGCATCGATGTCAAGAAAAAAACGTCATGAGAGTGGAAAAAAGAGCAACAATTTTTTCGATGCGGTCTCTTTGCGATGCTTCGATCAGCGATTCGCAGGGAAAGAGTCGCTCTTCGTGGAGATGATGGAAGCCGAATTGCGCGATGCATGAGAGACACATCACATTCTTCCGCTCTTCATCTCAACACTCGATCACATTCAAGGCGAGCCCAGCCAGACTGGTCTCCTTATAGCGCGATTGCATATCGAGGCCGGTCAGATACATGGTTCGAATCACCTGATCGAGCGAGACCTTGTGCGCTTCAGACTCGTTCATTGCAATGCGCGCGGCGTGAACGGCCTTAACCGCACCCATCGCATTGCGCTCGATGCATGGAATCTGGACAAGCCCGCCGATGGGATCGCAGGTCATGCCGAGATTGTGCTCCATTGCGATCTCGGCCGCGTGTTCGATCTGTCCATTCGTCCCGCCCAGCGCGGCCGTCAGTCCGCCTGCAGCCATCGAGCAGGCCACGCCCACCTCGCCCTGGCAGCCTACCTCTGCTCCGCTGATGGATGCGTTCTCTTTGTAAAGACTTCCAATGGCCGCCGAGGTTAGGAAGAAGCGCAGGATGCCTTCATGGTCCGCATCGGGAATGAACCGCTCGTAGTAACGTGCGACAGCGGGTACCACGCCGGCCGCGCCATTGGTTGGCGCGGTTACTACGCGCCCGCCGGCAGCGTTCTCTTCGTTCACTGCCATCGCGTAGACGGTGACCCAGTCGAGAGGCGCGAGGGGATCGCCGATTTTTCCATCGGCTTCCTTCTCGCGCAGGCGTTCGGCCAGCCGATGCGCGCGCCGCCGCACATTCAAGCCGCCGGGCAGAATGCCCTCTGCGGTCATGCCGCGGTCGATACAGGCGCGCATCGTCTGCCAGATGCGGTCAATGCCCTCGCGCACCACGTCGACCGGCGACTGGTCATCGCTTCCATCGATACTTCTGTCGACGCTTCTGCCGATCAGGGCACATTCGTTCTCCAGCATGAGCTGGCTGACGGAAAGTTCGTGGGTATGGCACTTCTCCAGCAGTTCGGCCGCGCTATGAAACGGAAATGGAATCTCTTTCTCGTCCTGGCTCGTGCCTGTGCCCGAGCCTGCTCCGTCTTCGACGATGAATCCGCCGCCGATGGAAAAGAATGTTCGTTCATCCAGCGGCGCGCCCTGCGGATCGAAGGCCGTGAGACGCAAACCATTGGGATGCTGCATCTGGGCGCCGGGAGGAAACATACTGTCACGGCGGAAGAGGAGATCGCGCGCTTCTTCGAAGGGTATCGGACGCGATCCGGCGAGAGCGAGGCGGTGCTCAGCGCGAATCGAGGCAATTGTCGACTCGATGAGCGCGGGATCGATCGTCGCCGGTTCATTGCCCGCCAGGCCGAGCAGGACGGCGCGATCCGTCGCGTGACCATGGCCAGTGAGGGCAAGCGAGCCGAACAGTTCCGCCTGCACCCGTCCAACGCGATCGAGCAGACCGCGGGTTGCAAGTTCGAAGGCGAAGCGGCACGAGGCGCGCATAGGGCCCATCGTGTGTGAGCTCGATGGTCCGACGCCGATCTTGTAGAGCTCGAAGAGACTCGCTGTCACTCCTACGATTGTAGCGGGGAACGAGAAGCAGGGAATAGGGAATAGGGAATATGGAACAGGCGCTCGAGGATCGTCCGCGCCCACGCTTGCCGCCATTCACAAGTTTCTTTCTGACGATGAGGATCACGCTGCGCACTGCAGTTCACGCTTGCTCTGCGCCGTCTCGTTCTGCTTTTCGCGAAAAGGCAAGAAATACTCTCGGCATCGCTCGAGCGGTTTCACAATCGCTTCACCCTAAACGTCCTCGTCTCGCCACGAGGGAGTTGATCGCATCATCAAGTCGGAATGCTAAGCTCCTCGAATCACCTCAAGGGCCATGCCCTTAGAAAAATCGGTGCACACATCTCTCTGATGCTTCCGATTCTCTGATCCCTGTTCCCCGGTCCTTGCTTCTGATACACTCGCTTGCAATCCTCCCAACATGCTCTTCAAAGCTCTCAGCGCGGCTGTCTATGGCATCGACGCCAACCTCATCGACGTGGAGGTGGATTACAGCGGCGTCGTCAGCGATCAGGATCACTTTCATACCGTCGGGCTGCCGGATGCCGCCGTGCGCGAGAGCCGTGACCGGGTGCGCGCGGCCATCAAGAACTCCGGTTATCTGATTCCACCCACGCACATCACGATCAACCTGGCGCCTGCCGATCTGAAAAAGGAAGGCTCAGGCTTCGATCTGCCCATCGCCGTCGGCATTCTCGGCGCGTACGGCGCTTTGCGCATCAGCGATCTGGGCCGCTTTCTTCTTGTGGGCGAACTCGGTCTCGACGGTAGCGTGCGTCCGATACCCGGCATTCTGCCCATCGCGATCCTCGCGCGCGAGAAGGGCATTCCCCACCTGATTCTTCCTGCGGCGAACGCCGCTGAAGCCGCGGTCGTGGAAGGCGTGAGCGTTTTTCCCGTTACGTCGCTGCTCGATGTGCTGGAGTTATTGAACGGCGCAGTCCTCGGCGCGCTGCAGCGCGAGCCCTTGCGCATCGAAACGGAAAAGCTGCTCGGCGAGCTTCAGCTTTTCCACGTGGACTTCTGCGATGTGCGCGGCCAGCAGACGGCCAAGCGCGCGCTCGAAGTGGCCGCGGCAGGAAGCCACAACATTCTCATGATCGGCCCGCCGGGTTCCGGCAAAACGATGCTCGCCAAGCGGCTGCCATCGATCCTTGCGCCGCTCACCTTCGATGAAGCGTTAGAGACCACCAAGATTCATTCGGTGGCCGGAGTCCTCAACGGGGCGGGGCTGGTTACACACCGGCCCTTCCGTTCGCCGCATCACACCATCTCGGACGCGGGGCTGATCGGGGGCGGCATGGTGCCGCGTCCTGGCGAAGTGTCGCTGGCGCACAATGGCCTCTTGTTTCTCGACGAACTGCCGGAGTTTCCGCGCAACGTGCTGGAGGTGATGCGCCAGCCGCTGGAAGATCACACCGTGACCATCGCGCGCGCCTCCATGTCGCTCAGTTTTCCGGCGCGGTTCATGCTGGCGGCGGCGATGAATCCCTGCCCCTGCGGCTACTTCAATGACAAGTCGCGCGAGTGCCTGTGCACGCCGCCCATGATCCAGCGCTATGTGGCTAAGATCTCGGGGCCGCTGCTGGATCGGATCGATATTCATATAGAAGTTCCCGCCGTCCAATACAAAGAGCTGCGCGGCGGAGCAGCGGCCGAGGGCTCCATGCAGATTCGCGAGCGGGTGATGTCGGCACGGCAGCGGCAGCAGGAACGCTTCTCCCACGCCAAAGAAACTATCTACTCAAACGCTCAGATGACCACCCGGCAGATTCGCGCCTATTGCGAACTGAGCCCTGACGCCGAACGGCTGCTGGAACGCGCCATGCAGCAACAGGGACTGACGGCGCGGGCCCACGACCGCATTCTCAAGGTGGCCCGCACCATCGCCGACCTGGAAGGCGCAGACCGCCTGGCAGTGGCTCATCTGGCCGAGGCCATCCAATATAGAACGCTGGACCGCAGCTACTGGGCTTAGGGCGGTTCCGCGATGAGCTGCCGCGAGGCTTAGCCGCGGCGAATCTCCCCTGCAGTCGGCGAAGGCCGCTTTTATCTTCTGGTTAACATTACCTTTGGCATCCATGGATCTTGAATGTCGGGCCGATAATGTCGTTAGACCGTTTAAGGAACGTCTCATCCACGTTCATCCGGTCCTCCCCGGGGGTCCTGGAGGCTGTCGATGCGCGAGGTGGTTTGGATAGCTGGCTGGGACATGCTCATATGGGCAATTCCATGCCTGGGTATACTTTTGTGGAGCTTTTATCGTCTGGATCGGCTGATTTCCGCCATCCGCGACGAGGAAGCGGCGGCAGGCACTGTGTGCGAGCGGCCGGTTTGGGATGTCGAACAGGAAGGACATCCCTGTTGAAACCTGTGCAGCCCAAGGTAATCAGTCGGATACTGGCGCCGAGACCCTGGGGGATAGGTTACGGATGGAGCCGTGTTCCAGCAGGCTGCGTTTGGCGGAGTAATTAATTTAGCATCATTGACTTAGAGGAAGTTAACCGAAAGCAAACCCAAGGCAGCGAAGGCCGGCGCGGCACGGAAAAAATAGTTGACCTCCTGTCCGGTACGGTATACTCTCAATGAAGCCATCCAAGGCGGGCTGCGCTTCTTTATTTGCGCGCCGATGAGCCAATTTCCTGCATCCAATTTGAGCTGAGGGCTCAGGTCGATGAGCTGGCGGATTGCAAGTCCCGTCAGTGCGGGGAATGGCGGGCCGTGGTTTCACGCGGGAAGATGCGCCGCTGCTTCGAGATGGCCTGTATCGCAACGTGCAACTTTTCGTCAAGTATCTGAGCTTTTGGGCCTACTCAGTGCGTCTAAAAGATTGGGTGAAGAGATTCAGGGAGCGGTAGTTGGAACTGCTTCCCCACTGCACCGGCGGCGCCAAGCAGCTCCAGCCGGGCAGGTTACACAAGAAGGAGATTTCGCAATGCGTTCCGATTTGGTATTTGGGGCACTTTCTCATGTGTCCAATCGCTATCAGCTGTGCCAATTGGCGAGCAAGGCGACCCGCAAGCTGCACAAGCCGAATACGCGGTTGCAGGACACGACGAACGAAGTTCTGGGCCGTTTTCATACAACGAATCCCGGTGCGACCGCCTCGCCGGCGGCCCAGGCATCGCAACCTATCGAGAGGCGTCGGGCTGCTTAACCGCACCCGCTGCTTCTGCTGCATTTAGCTAGGCAAAGGTTCACGGCTTTTTCGTTGCAAGGTGGCTTTTCTCTCGTAGTATTTCGATACTCCAGTTGAATTCGGGTGATCCTTGAAAGACTGATTCCTACCCGATGCCCGCCCATTGATCCCTGTTCCTTGATCCTGGAGCCCATTCCTTCCGCACTCTACCCCTATATCCCGCCCTTCTGCAGGTGAACTAATGACCATAGCCGAACTCAAAGAGAAAAACATCACCGAACTGAGCCGCATCGCTCGAACCCTGGAAATTCCGGGGACGAGCGGCCTGCGCAAGCAGGATCTGATCTTCAAGATTCTGCAGGCGCAAAGCGAGAAAGAAGGCCACATCTTCGCCGAGGGCGTGCTGGAGATTCTGCCCGACGGCTACGGTTTTCTACGCTCACCCGATTACAACTATCTGCCCGGACCTGACGACATTTACGTTTCGCCATCGCAGATTCGCAAGTTCGACCTGAAGACAGGCGACTCGATCAGCGGCAATGTGCGGCCTCCGCATGAAGGCGAAAAGTACTTCGCGCTGGTGAAGATCGAAGCCATCAACTTCGAGTCGCCCGAAGAGACCCGTAACAAGATCCTCTTCGACAACCTCACGCCGCTCTATCCGCAGGAACGCATCAAGATGGAGACCGTGCGCGAGGCCACCAGCGGCCGCGTCATGGATCTGCTGACGCCCGTGGGCAAGGGCCAGCGCGGACTTATCGTCGCTCCGCCGCGTACCGGCAAAACGATGCTGTTGCAGTCGATCGCCAACTCGATCACCGCGAACCACCCCGAAGTGGTTCTGATTGTGCTGCTGATCGACGAACGTCCCGAAGAAGTCACCGATATGCAGCGCTCGGTGAAGGGCGAAGTCATCAGCTCCACCTTTGACGAGCCGGCTGCGCGTCACGTGCAGGTGGCCGAGATGGTCATCGAGAAGGCCAAGCGCCTGGTGGAGCACAAGCGTGACGTGGTGATCCTGCTCGATTCCATCACGCGTCTGGCGCGCGCCTACAACACCATCGTGCCCCCGTCGGGCAAGGTGCTCTCGGGCGGCGTGGATTCGAATGCCTTGCAGCGCCCCAAGCGCTTCTTCGGAGCGGCCCGCAACATCGAAGAGGGTGGTTCGCTCACCATCATCGCCACCGCGCTGGTTGACACCGGCTCCCGCATGGACGAAGTGATCTTCGAAGAGTTCAAGGGCACGGGCAACATGGAAATCATTCTCGACCGCAAACTGGTCGACAAAAGAGTATTTCCGGCCATCGACATCCAGCGTTCCGGCACGCGTAAGGAAGAGTTGCTCATTCCCAAGGATGATCTGCAGCGCATCTTCGTGCTGCGCCGCGTGTTGAACCCGTTGTCGCCTGTGGAAGCGATGGAGTTGCTGATCACGCGCCTGGAAAAGGTTCGCAACAACGCCGAGTTCCTGCAGAACATGAACCAGCTTTAGGTACGCCGGACTCCAGTCCGGCTGTCGTGGGGGCCTGTCGCCCCCACTCCCGGGATTTGCACTTCCTGAATTCCCGGTGCGCTGCTAAAATTAAGTAAGTTGTGGGGCTGTAGCTCAGCTGGGAGAGCGCCTCGTTCGCAACGAGGAGGCCAGCGGTTCGATCCCGCTCAGCTCCACCAATCTCCTTTAGAATCCCAGCACCGCCCGCCAGCTAAGCAGCCCTCCGTTTTCCAGGACAAGCGAGGCTACTTTCTCCCGAGCATCCCCTCTTCTCATTTCCTGCAGTCTGAGCGTGTGTCGCCAGCGGATGCGGGAAACGGGAAGAAGGACCGATCTGTGCGAGTGGATCCGTTCGAGCCGGATAAGCCCACCGATGCTGTGTTGAGACGGCTCAATCTCCGCTTGTCGCTCGACCGAGCAGAAATCCAACAGCGATGCCCGCCGCCATCGACAGCAGAATTGATTGAATCGGGCTGCGCTTCACGCGCCGGGCCGTATCGTCAATGAAATCTTCCACGGCGTCACGCCCGTCTTTGACGGCGCTCTTCGCCGTGCTCAGACCATCCTGGACACTGTCCGCGACCTCAGATGTAAACCGCGAGGCTTTGCGGACATTCTCGCCGATGTTGCCTGCTTGATCCACAAGGGTTTTTGCCACTTTGTCTACAACGGATTTTTCCATCTGCTCCACTCCTTTCCGAATCCGATGCGGGCCTGGGGAAGGAGGCTGCCTGCAGTGGAAGCCGCCAATCCGGTTCCGCGCTCTGCTCGGATTTGGTCTGCCGAACAGCTCAATCGAAACCTGTCCGACACACTCAGTGGCGTAGCCTTCTGATTCATGCGCTTGCCATGCTTCCGCTCCGGAACTCGTCGCATTCGCGCGGGTTATCGGAGCCGGGTTGTCAGGAAAGATGAACCGTACTGTTTGGCTCGATCGAAAAAGTGTGCGGCTTGCCGGAAGCCATCTGCAGAGTGACGCTGGTTCGTTGCGATGCAATGCCGGCAGCGCTGCGCAGCGCTCCGTCCAGCGTGGTGCGCAGGCGAACGGTGCTGCTGGTACGGCAGAGGACGCGGCCGTTGAGCAGAAGCGTGGCCGTATTGGAGCCGTATTTGATCTCGGCGGTTAAGGTGGGCGAGACGCGCAGGCGGAAGCTCGTGTAGCCGCCGGCCAGCGAAGTGCGCACATTCCATTCGAGCTCGCCATCGACGGCGCGGACGCCTGCGAGTCTCCACGTGAAATCGAGAAAGACGAGTGCGGCGGGCGAGTAGCCTGCCGGGTCCGCCATCGTGAATTCGCCGGTCAAAGGGTCCATCTGTTGCCGGAAATCCTGCGCACGGAGGAGAGCGGCGACCCACTGCTGCATCAGGTACGCGAGATCTGCGGGCTTGCCGTAGTGCTCCATCCACCGCGGAGCGCGCAAGGCGGTGAGCGCCTGCGCGGCTCCGCCCCATGAATTGCGCGGGATGGGGCGTACGAACGTTGAATCGTCGAGCGCGATCGACGGCAGAGGATAGGGCGCCCAGAACGCTTTGGGGTTGTGAATCTGCCGGCGATAGATCGTCTCGAAGAGCTTTTGATCGGGAACGCGCTCGCCGAGCACGCGGGTGATGACATCGCCGCGAATGCGGACAAAATGATCCTGCGCGTCTAGATCGTAGAAGGCAGCGTCTTCGGAGTCGTAGAGCCGGTCGACAATGGCAGTGCGAATCGTTGCTGCATCTTCCAGCCACCGGTCTGCCTCGTCTGTCTTTCCCAACGCGCGGGCCATCGCAGCCAACGCGACGCGTCCACCGTAGACGGTTGCCGAAAGGTCAGGGCAGAGCCGCGGCAGAGAGGGAATCGGCGGGCACTTGCGCGCGTCCGCATCGGGGCAGCGGTTAGGAATGCCTGCCCAGCGCGGGCTGTTGTCATGGCCGGTGTCGTAGGTGCAGAAGCCTTCGCAGAGCCCCGTGTGCCGCGTGTCGCGATAGCGGCGCAGCCATGCGTCCCACTGGCTGCAGCTTCGATATGCCTTCTCGATCAGCTCGGTGTCCTGCGTCTGCTGCGCG
This sequence comes from Occallatibacter sp., assembly GCA_035508375.1. GTDB lineage: Bacteria > Acidobacteriota > Terriglobia > Terriglobales > Acidobacteriaceae > Telmatobacter. The sequence goes on from DATJNF010000078.1 coordinate 12,518, forward strand.
AGCTCCCACGCTGTCGCGGCGATGGGAACCACCATTTGGATCTGCCCGAATCCCGCTTCGGTTGGTTTTACGCTGCATGGGATCTGGCCATCTTCTTTTTGCAACTCGAAGAAGAGGAGGTGATTGTTGCGGGCGACGTCAGGCCGGATGAGCGAATAGACCAGTCCTTCCTGCGGGCCACACTCGAGCCAGACTCCGCGATAGACGCTGCCTTCGATCAACACCGGCTTATCGAAGCCGTACATCTTCTGTACATTGGCTGCGAGCAGATCGAGAGCGTGGTTGTAGAGGCTCTGATAGGCGGAATCGGTTGTCGAGAAGGAGATGGCCGCGCTGTCGGCGAAACTTGCCTCAGTCTGCTCGGTCGCGCCGGACGTTTGCGCGAAGCATGGCGGACGAAAGGCACTGCCGATGAGCGATGCCGCGGCGATGCGTGAGCCCGTAGTGAGAAAAGCGCGCCGTGTATACATGCGCTGCCAGCTTACCAGGGGTTAGCCCCGAGCGGCTCGTAATGCGCCCAGTCGAAGTCGATGTTCCCGCCAGAGGCCGGCTGCGTAGTGTAAGCGAAGAGTGCAGGGCGCGAACCTTTCCACCAGCTGAAGTGGATTGGAGTGGCGTCTCCGAGCGGCTGGAAGGATTTTCCGTCGTCGAAACTGTAGGAGTAGCGCGCCTGGTCGCCTTCGACGTGCACGCGAAGCTGAACGAGAGGTTGTGTGAGCATCGGCCCGGCAGCCGAGTCCGGCAGGTGAAAGAAGCGCAATTGCCGCTCGCTGCCGGTTTGCACCACTTCGAGGCCGCTGGCGGATACCTCGAACATCGCCAGGCCGGCGTGGACACCGTTCTTCATCGCGGAGACGTCGAGCCGAACCGTGAAGTCGAAAGCATTGTCCTGCATGCATTGGGTAAGCGTGTCGCGCGCGGTGAGCAGATTATCCGCCTGCAGAGGAAGGAGACGCAGATAGCCGGGCCGCGCGCTCAATGACCAATGGGCATCGTCGGGGTTGTGGTTCCACTCCCACTGCGGGCCGAGGGTTGCCTCACTGAACTCGTCGGAAGTTTGCGGGTGCTGGTGCGAGAGCGCGCCTGGATGGCCAGGAATCGGGCCGGAGGGCACCGGCTCGCCAATTTCGTTCGGAGGATCCTGGCCGACGAGGGGCCAATCGTCGCGCCAGCAAACCGGCTCCAGGTGAACGATGCGGCCGTGCGCGCCGTCGGACTGGAAATGAACGAACCAGCCCTCGCCGTCGGGAGTTTCTACATACGCTCCCTGGTGAGGACCGTTGATGCGAGTTAGCCCCTGTGCGAGCACGACGCGCTGCTCATAAGGCCCGTAGATGTTGCGTGAACGCAGCACGACCTCCGCGCCTGAACCCACGCCGCCGAAGGGAGCGAAGATGTAGTAGTAGCCGTGGCGCTTGTAAAGCTTCGGGCCTTCGAGTACGGGAAGATGCTCAGGATCCTGCACGATCACCTTGCCTTCGTCGAGCACGCGTTTGCCGTCGGGCGACATACGATGCAGAATGAGCGGGCCGGCGCCGGTGCGCGAGTGGACAAGATATGCGCTTCCGTCGTCGTCCCAGAAGGGGCACGGATCTTCAAGGCCAGCCCCGGCGATGACCGCGACAGGAGCGCTCCACGGCCCAGTGATTTTCGGCGCGGTACTCACGAAGATTCCCTCTGTAGGAGTGGGGAAGTACACATAAAACAGGCCGCGATGTTTGCGAATGGAAGGCGCCCATACGCCTTTGCCATAGCGGTTGCCCCCTTCCATGCTGTAGCGCGGGTCCATGGTCAACCGTTGCACTACGTGTCCCAGGATCGTCCAATGCACGAGGTCGGGCGATTGCAGAATCGGAATGCCGGGCACGAAGTGGAAGGTGGACGCGATGAGATAGTAGTTCGCGCCATCGCGGATCACGTCAGGATCGGAGTAGTCGGCGAAGAGAATCGGGTTGCGATAGGTGTTCTCCGCGGCCGCGTGCGCCACCGCGAGCGTAAGGCACGTCACCACGAGAAATCCAAGAAAAGACTTACCCAATCGCTTTTGAATTGTTTTGGTCATGCCGTCGTCGTTGCATTCTTCAGGTTGAGGTGACACTGAGAGTTCTTGCACCGGGCCTTATCGGAGTGCTGCCCGATCACGGTGGGCGAAGCGTATTCGCTCTGGAGGAAGGAAGTGCCGCCGCATGGCCGCGCTGCCTTGGTGAATTTAGAAGAGCAGCTTCAGGGACAATTGCGCGATCCGCGGATCGTTTTGCGGAGCCGTCCCCGCCCAGTTCTGTGGGCTCGTGCTGGTGATGCGGCCGAAGGTGGAGCCCAGCGTCGTCGTCGGATCGCCGAGGTTAGTGTGATTGAACAGGTTAAAGTAATCGGCTTCAAAGCGGAGGACGGTGCGTTCCTTGATCGGAAATTTGCGTGCAAGGCTGCCGTCCCAATCGGCATAGTGAGGACCGACAAACGAGCCCTTTACCACAGTGCCGAAAGTGCCGGCGGGGTTGTTGGTGAAGCTCGTGGGATTCAGATAAGAACGGCAGTTCACAGGCGACGCGCACGCCGCGCCGCCGTACGCGCCACCGGTCTGCACGGCACGATCGCGCTGTTGTCCTGAGCCGGAGTTATTGGCCTGGCCCGAGAAGACGGTGAGAGGATCACCGCTGCGATATTGGAAGAGACCGCTCGTCTCCCAGTTGTTTACGATATAGCGCACCGCGCCGGGAGCATCATTCAGGAACTTCGGTACCGTGTAGACGTACGAGAGAGCCGCGACATTGCGATGGTCGAAGTCTGCCGGGCCGTAATCGAGTCGCTTGAAATTTGGTGCGGTGATTGGGTAGACGAAAGAGTTGTTGTTGCCGATCGAGGTCGCCGCCTGGTTCCAGGGCAGGTCGTTGAGCGCCTTGGACCATGTGTAGTTGAACAGCAGCGTGAGACCATAGCGGACTCTCTGCTCGACCGACAACTGCATCGAGTTGAAATTCGTATTGCCCCCGGTATTCGCTGCCGTGATGGTGCCGGGGAAACAGCTGTTGTTCGTCGAGCAGCCGGGCTGATTGTAGATGCGGGTTCCGCTGATAACGGGGTTCAGCTCGAGGTCCTGCCACTCGTGGCTGCTGTGCTCGGCAACATAGGCAAGGCGTGCGAAGAGGCTGGGCAAGAGTTGCTGCTCCAGCGCCAGATTCCAATCGTAAGTAAGCGGATCATGGAACCCTTTGAAGGGATCATAGGTAAGCCAGCTTTGGTTCGCATTGATCGGTGTAGTAGAGGGAGGCGGCTGCGGAGCCGGGAACGGGTTCGTCGTTCCATAGCTTCCATACGGATTGGCGAAGCTCATCGATACGGTGCTGCTGGAGTTAAGAGCGACCGACGTAATAAACGGCGCGAGGTTCGAGTAGATGTTGAAGAGCGTGCTGTTGATGCGGCTGTCGAAGAACAGGCCCGTTCCGCCACGCACGCTGGTCTTTCCGTTGCCGAAGACGTCATACGCAAATCCCAAGCGCGGCATGAAATGGTTGTACGCGGAGGCGACACCGTTCGAGTTGAACCCCGGATCGCCCGCAAACTGCATGCCCGCAGGAGCAAGCGGGTACCTGGAAGAGTGAGTGCCCGAAGCCCACAGAGAGGGAAAGAAGCTACCCATGCGCCCCTGGAGTTCGTGCCAGGGCATGAACGGCTCATAGCGCACGCCGTAGTTCAGCGTGAGCTTGCGGCTGGCCTTCCAGCTGTCTTGCGCGTAGGCTCCCTGGAACTTGCCGCGAGGATTGAAGAACTGGCCCGACGCCTGGTTGAACTGGTAGAGATATCCGAACAAGAAGCTGGCGATCGCGTCGCCGCTGATGTTGGAGTTGAAGGTGAACTGGCCGGGCTGCTGAAAGAGATTATTGATATCGATCTTCGATACTTCCCCGTGATAGCCGACGTCGATGTTATGCCGGCCAAGCAGGAAGTGGATGTCATCGGTGAGCGTGTAATTGCCGCGGCGGAAGAAGGCCTGGGGATTGTCGCCGATGTTAAAGTAGCCGCCGTTCACGAGGATCTGGTTGATCTGTTTGTACGGAGGTTGCCAGATATTTACGCCGAGATCTGCCGCGCTGATGCTGCTCGAAATCGGGCCCCGCCCGTCGTTGTCGAGTTGATTGCTGAGGATGAAGTTGTTCACGATGTGATCGCTGAAGGTGTGGGTCTCCGAAATCAGCGAGTTGTAGTAGTGGTTCGACGCGCCGTCGGCATAGGTGAGCAGGTTCTGCAGGTTGAGCACACCCTGCAGGACGTAAGCGTCGGAGAAATAGCGCAGCGTCAATTTGTCTTTCGGTGTGACTTCCTGGTCGACGCGCGCCGTGATCTCAGCCTGGCTGTAGACGTTGGGTTTGGTGATGAGAACCGACCCAGTCGAGGTGAGGGAAGGAAGATACTTTAATAGATTTACCGATATCGGGCTGAGAGCAGAAGCGCTCCACGTATTCGATGACCCCGCCGGACAACTGATCGTCGACGCGAGGATCGCCGACGGCATCAGTGGGTTCTTCACGCAGTCGGTAAACACCAGGTTGTTCGTCCCCGGCGATGTGCCCGACCCACTCGCACCCGCCTGGGCGATCGTGGGCAGAATCGTCGAAGAAAACGCGGAGGCGCCGTGATTGATCGTCTTCTGATAACCGAAAAACCCAAACGTCTTGTCGCTGTGGAGGAGGTGCGGGATCTCCAGAGGCCCGCCAATGGTGCCGCCAAACTGATTGCGCTTGAGTGGGTCCACCACCTTGTGGCCCAGTGCGGCGCTATAAGTGAAATAATTGGCCGCGTTCAAATCGCCGTTGCGCACATATTCAAACAGGTCACCGTGGTACTGCTTGGTGCCGCTTTTGGTGATGATGTTCACCACACCGCCTGCGTTCTGTCCGTATTGCGCGTTGTAGTTGTTGGTCTCGATGCTGAACTCCTGCACGGCATCCGGCATGGGGAACGGCAGGTTCACGTTGGTGTACTCGTCCACGTTGTTGCCGCCATCAAGCATGTAGTTCGTTTGCCCGACGAAGGTGCCGTTGGCCGAGATGGCGATGACCATGGGGAAGGTCTTGGTGTTGCCCTGATCGGCCTGCGCCGGCGGCGCAATCGTAATGCCGGCTACTTCTTCCGTCAGCTGCGCCGCGTTGCGCCCGTTGAGCGGCAAGTCGTTCACCTGCGAAGTGCCGATCACCTGCTGCAGGGTTCCGGTCGTTGTGTCCACCTGGGCGGTCTCGGCGCTCACCGTCACCGTCTCGGAAGTGCTGCCGGCATGGAGAGTCACGTTGGCCGTAAGAGCGTTGTCGGCGCGCAACTGCAGACCGTTTTCGGTGTAGGTCTCAAAGCCGGCATGGCTGACCGACAGGTTATAGGTTGAGGGCGCCAACGTGGGAAATACGTAAGTGCCGGACGCTGAAGCGGTAGTTTTGAGCTGCAGTCCCGTACCTGCCTGCGTGGCCGTGACCTCCGCGCCGGTAACTACGGCGCCCGTTGTGTCGGTTACTGTGCCGCTGATGCTCCCATATCCCTGCGCTCTGGCTGCGATGCCCCCCAATAATCCAGAGATCAGTACAAAGTTGCCGATCAGTCTCAGAGATCTTTTCATGACGTGCCTCCTCAAAAAGGCGCCTTCCCGCTTCTTCCAGACGTCTCCTCGTTGCATCTGGAGCTCGCGGAGCGCAATACCCATTGACGTGCAGGGTTGTATCGAAAATGAGGCAAAGCCGCGTAGACACTGACCGTCTCTGACCGTCAGGACTTGGATTTCCCTTTGGTTTTCAGGGGCTTGGCGGCGAGGGCTGAACTAGCGCATCTTTCCCCCGCGACGACCCGAAACTACTCTGCTGCGACGGTCAGGACACTGGGCGGGCCGGGAATGCCATCGGTCACCGTGGTCCCGAGGATGATCTGGAGGTTTTGGCCGGTCTTTCTCAGGTTGACCGCGCGCGCAACCTCCTGCATGAGCGCAGGGTCGGTGAGGAACTCGCCGGCAGCGAGAGTGCCGTAGGTGTAGAGCCCGCCGATCACCACCACCACGTGACCGGTGCCCGCGTCGCGAATGCGCGAAATGAGTGCATAATCGCGGATGCGGGGCGAGTTGGCGCCGACCAGAGGCTCGCGCGGCTGGTTAGTGGCCCAGCTCCAGGTGCGCGACGCGGGGTTCTTTGCGTCCTTGATGTAGATGAGGTGCCGGTCGGGATCGAGGTCCAGGCTGTAGCGCAATTGACGGGTGAGCCGCAGGCTCCACTCGTTGTTGAAGGCGCCGATCAGCACGACCGCGCCTTCGCGGAGGTCGGAAAACGAGCTGGCATTTCCGCGGCGGATGAGCACCTGCTTGTCGCGTGCTTGCAACGCGCCCACCACTCGGGCGATGGTCACGGTATCGGCGAAGGGAACCGTCTCCGATGCATCGGACCCTGGGATCGGGGTGGGCGCGCTTCCGCTCTCCGCCGAGTCCGGAAGCGTCGGCGGACCATTCGGGTGGTCGCCGACGGCTACCAGCACAGGGCCGGGCGTGTCGAGCACAGGCTTCCAGAAGAGGTCCTGAGTGCTGGCCCGGTGCAGCCAGCCATAAGCAAGAACGACAGCAGCGGCGATGGCGAGGCTGATGCCAGCGAGCCAGCGGCCGCGCCGCGCGTGAATGGTTGCCCCTTCCGATGAGGTCTTATTTCCACGCAACGCAACCGAGCCAAATTGCACGGAAGCGGCCAGGTGCGCAAGCCCCGGTTCGGGTTCGCGATCGTTTCCTGCGTGGGTGCCGTGGCCGGGCAATGCGAACCGGGGAACGTATGAGCCGGGCACGAGCGTTACGCGCAATTCAAGCCGGTGTTCGTCGTCTGCGTAATACGTGACCAGCCGCTTACGGAGCTCCGTGGCGGCGGTGCGTACAATATGGTCCAGATTCGTGTCGTAGGAAGGATCGCGCTCGAAGACTTCGACGCCGATTGTGCGTTCCTTGATCTGATCGGCCGCGCCGTTTAGCGTCTGCTCCACGATGAACTTGAGAAAGGCGACGGAGCGTTTGCTGGACCGGAAGATCTCATGCCGCACCAGCAAATCCAGTTGCGCGCGAACCATCTCGGCGCTCAATTCTGGCGTTGTGCCGTATTCGACCCCGGCATCGATCATGTTTCTTCCGTGACAGCGATTTTAGCACGCGGGCTGGAGGTCCCGAGCCCGCTCCTTCAGCGGCAAAGCACTGGCGGTCAGGAGCTTGCGCTCAGGCGAAGAGGTTGTTTCCATCGCACGTCAATATTCGCGATTCGCGGCGGCTTGATTCTCAACTCACCACCCCAGCGAGGCCAGCCTCATCGAAAGCGGCGAATCCGCAGCGTGTGCCGGCCGGAGCGATAGAGTCCAATCACGTAGACCGTCGCACGGCCTTTGGACGAAAAGATCAGCTGGCGGATGCGCAGCAGCGCCGTGCCGCGGGGAATGTTCAAAAGCTCGGCGAGACGGTGGTCGGCGTTGGTGGCGTCGATTTCCTCATCGGCGTAGGCCAGCTCCACCCCGCAATCGCGTTCGAGTTTGGTGAAGAGGGAAGTCTTGTCGAGCGGCGCGTCCATCAACGCGCCAAACTCATCGGCCGAAAGATAGCAAACCTCATGTGCAACGGGCTCGTCCCCTGCCGAACGAACGCGTTCCACACGGACGAGACGGCTGTTCGGCGACAAACCCAGGCGGGCCGAGATTTCGTGTTCGCGGTTCACGATGCCTGAGGACACAATCCGTGACCGGACAGAAAGGCCGAGGCTGGCCATCTGTTCGGTGTAGCCAAGCAGGCGGTTGAAGTGGACCTTAGGCTGTGCCACGAAGGTTCCGGCGCCATGGCGGCGCTCGACAACTCCCTCCCGGGCAAGATCGGCAAGGGCGTGGCGCGCCGTCATCAGGCTCACGCTGTAAGCTTTCGCCAACTCCCGTTCAGAATCCACCACGTCGCCCGGCGTAAGCTTGCCAGACTCGATCCGTTCGCGAATTGTGTTCTGAATCCTCTTATACGCCGGCTCTGCACCGTTGCGAACCGCTGTCGCCATGAATACCTCAATCGCAGGCACGCTGTCCTGCTTCATTGATGCTGCCTGGCCCACCTTCCAAAATACCTCAAAGGCCCGGATCAGCCATTGAGGGTAAAGCTATAGAGCACTTTAACAATTTCCAAATCTGCTATATAGCTGCCAAGCTGCGCAAAAACTTCTCGTTCGCCGCTGGCTCCGTGGCTGCAGGTTTCACGCCCCGGGGAGCGGCTCTTATCTCAGTGGAGGCTCCGGATCCAAAGCTTTCCTGGTCCGATGATACAGCATAAAACGGCCCTATTGTGCAAGGGTTTGCGCGGGAAGTCAAGATGCGGCAGGCTCAGCGCGCAGCCGTTGGTCCTCCCAGTCGCTCACCCTTCTTAGCTCCGTTTAGGGCCGTCTTGTGGAAATGCCCGGAATTAATTTTTCTTTTTCCCCTTGACTTCAAAATATATCTGCTATATAGCTCTATAAAGCTTTAACAAGGCTCACACAGACGAGCGAGACCTGCGTTGGTCCTGCGGCAAATAAGGAGGATCCGATGAAATTCCGGAATTGGACGCTGCTCATTCTCAGTGGAATCGTCACTCTACTCGTAACGCTCTTTATCGCCCCCGCCGGAGCCCAGCAAGCGGGCGGTTCGATTACCGGGCTGGTAACGGATAGTTCAGGGGCCGCGATCGCGAATGCTTCCGTGACGGCGCGCGACGTCGACCGCGACACGAAGTGGGTGACGACGACCACCAGCGCGGGTCTCTATGAGTTTCCCGCGATTCCCGTAGGCAAGATCGAACTGAAGGTTGAGGCGCCCGGATTCGCCACAGAGGTGCATAGCCCTTTCGCGCTGATCCTCAACCAGGTCGCCAAGGTGGACTTCCGCCTTGCGGTGGGCAACGTGAATACCACCGTAACGGTGAACGAAGTCCCGCCGCTGCTGCAGACGGGATCGACCCAGCTGGGGACATTGATTGACTCGGCCGCAGCCACGAGCCTGCCGCTGGCTACACGCGACATCAACCAGCTCACTCTGCTGGCTCCTGGTGTGCTTAGCCCGAATATCTTTGCGTTCCAGTCGCCGCAGACCACCTTTGGGACCGGCCGCCCGTACGTGAATGGGGCCCGCGAGCAGGACAACAACTTCATCCTTGACGGGATGGACGTGAACCAGCCGGACAACAACGAGGTTTCGTATACGCCTGCTCCCGACGCGGTGCAGGAGTTCAACATCATTACCAGCAATGCTTCGGCCGACTTCGGGAACTACGCCGGCGGCGTGATTGTGGAGTCGATCAAGTCGGGCACCAACTCGTTCCACGGCGGTGTGTACGAGTTCGTCCGCAATACCGATCTTGATGCCAATACCTGGCAGGACAAGGCTAACGCGTTCATCACCGGTTTCGGTCCCGCAACCACGCTGCCCCGCCCAGCGGTGCATTGGAATGAGTTTGGCGGTCAGGTGGGCGGGCCGATCCTCAGGAACAAGCTTTTCTTCTTCGCGGACGAAGAGACATCGCTCTACAATCAGCCGAAGACCGCGCAGCAAAATACGCTTGTGCCCAGCGCGAGCTTCTATACGCCTGCCACGGGCAAGTCGGGTGCGTCGGTGTATGACCTCGGTTGGTTCTGCACGTCGAGCGGCGGTTCCTTCAATGCGAGCGGCCAGTGCGTGGGCGGCGGCCAGCTGTACATGCCGTCTGCCGGCACTGCAGTTGCCAGCCGTCCGATCATTCCTTATAACCAGATTCCCGTCTCCTCAGTGAGCCCGGTTGCCAAGGCTCTCGTCGGCTTGTCTTCGTTCCAGAGTGAAGTGTCTACGCTCAACTACTATCAGAGCGGTTATACCCACAATTATCAGGGCGATCTGAAGATCGACTGGCTGGCTTCTGATAAAGATCACGTCACCGGCCGCTACACGCAGATGTATACCCACCTGACGCAGACCAACGGCACAAACCTGTTGTCACCAAATCTCGAGCGGCAATATCCGCTGAAGAACATCGTGGCGGATTACGTGCGCACCATCACCCCGACGCTGATCAACGACCTGCGCCTGGGCACACAGATCTTTCCGGCCAATGACCAGATTTATACCTCCGCAATCTCGGGCAACATCAATTCGCAGATCGGCCTTCCCGGCGTTCCTGTGAACGTTCTGCCTTCGATCAATATGGGTTACGGTCCAAGCCAGGGCATCGGCGGCAGCGACGGCCCCGAGATCTTCCACGACACCACCAAGCAGGTCGAAGACTCCGTCACCTGGACGCACGGCAAGCATTCGATTCACAGCGGATTCCAATTCCTCCACTACGCCATGAACGATACCTACGCGGGCAACAATGGCGAAGCTGGAACGTGGAACTTCAGCGGCCAATATACGGGCAACGGCACAGCCAACGGCATGGGATATGCCGACTTCCTGCTCGGACTGCCGCAGGGAGTGGGTGTGGGCGAGCCCATTCACTTCCACCTGGTGAACAGTCTGTTCAGCGGTTTTGTGCAGGATGATTACCGCTTCACGCCGAACCTCACGCTGAACCTTGGCGTGCGCTACGAGGTGAACACGCCGCGCGGCGATCGCAACCAGAACAACAATATCAACTTCGATCTGATCACCGGCAACCCGGAGATCGGGACGAACTACGACACCTATTACGGCATCGGCGATGTACAGCCGCGCTTTGGGTTCGCATGGCAGCCAAGCTTTGCGCCGAATACGGTGGTTCGCGGCGCTTATGACATTTCGAGTTACATGGAGGGCAACGGCATCAGCAACATGGCCGTGATCAATCCGCCCAATTCGATCACCATCAACCAAACCAATACCGCGGGCAGCAATCTGCTGTATCCGCAATACACTTTGACGAACGGCTATGCGCCTTATCAGAACGGCTGCACAACTGCCGGGTTGATGGCGTTTTCCGCGGCCTGTCTCAATGGTGCAGTTACACACGCCACCGATCCACATCTGCGGCCGGCCATGAACCAGCAGTGGAATCTGACGATCCAGCACCAGTTCCACAACGATTTCACAGCCTCCCTCGGCTACGTGGGCAACAAGGATGATCACATGTCGGACATCTTCTGGTACAACCAGAAGGTTTTGACCACCGCCACGCAGCAGGTAAAAGACGGGCAGGGCAATCTGGTCACGGTGCCTGCCACCGCGCCGGGGCCCTACATGCAGAACCTGGTGAAAGCAGGCGTGGGCCAGGCTCGCTACAACGCTTCGAATGCGATCTCGAGGTTCGAGGCACTGGAAGCTACGGTATCGCAGAAGAACTACCACGGTCTCGATCTGCAGCTCAACTACACCTGGTCCAAGTGCCTCAGCAACTCACTAGGATACTTCGGTTCCTACGGAGACGAAGAGGGCCTGGGCGAGCAGCAGAACGAAGGCGGCGGTAATTTCTTCCAGAACGAGTATGACCCCAGAGGCGACTATGGCAAGTGCACCATCGATGCTGCGTCGGCCTTCAACGGTTACGGCATCTACAATCTGCCGTTCGGTAAAGGCAAGACGTTTGGCAGCGGAGTTTCTCGCGGAACAGACGAAGTGATCGGCGGATGGAGCGTTGCGCTCGACACGACATTTCGTTCCGGCTTTGCCGTTACGCCGTATGCCGGCCAATACATGGGCTCCTTCAATCCCGCTTCTGCATCGAGTCTCACCGCGCCGTCATATGTGCCGCGTGCGGATTGTACGGGCGGCACGGCCTTTGGTCAGAGCCAGCAGACCATGCAGATCGGATCGAGCATCGGCGTTGTTAATCTCAACCCGTCTGCTGTGAAGGACCAGGCGGACGGACAGTTCGGCAACTGCTCGGTCGGATCGTTGCGCGGGCCCAGCCTGAAGACCGCAGACCTGAACCTGAACAAAGCATTCCCTGTCACAGAGCGGGTCAACATGACCTTCATGGCTCAGTTCATCAATGTCACCAACACGCCCATCTTCAGCATCCCGAACACGTGGGACGACAACTACAGCTCGTGCGAATATTGCACCGGCGTCCGCACCACCGGCCCGAATGGCGGCGGCTACGGAACTGTCGGCGTCTACGGTTTGATGGATGGATCCAATCCAGGCCGCCAGATCGAGCTTTCGCTTAAGCTCAACTTCTAACAATAGCCCCGGCGAGCAACCCGACAAGGCCCCATCCGCGCGATGGGGCCTTGTCTCATCCAGCGTTGACATTTATTCCTGCCGCTTATGCAGAGACGCGTGCAGGATGCTTCCCCTCGAGCCGCTCAGGGCGAAGCTTGTCGCTGATCATCTGCACGGCGCGCTTGCCGCTGAGTGCGGTGCCTTCCTGCCAGCCGACGATGTGACTGGTGTGATCGCCTGCGAAGTAGATTGGCCCATCCGGAGCGGTGATGGTGTCGTAGTCCTGTTGTGACATTCCGCTGATCCAGGATCCTTCGTTCCACTGCACGTGGCCGCATCCGCAGAAGATGGGTTTTTCCAAATCCTTGCCGCGGCCCAGGTGCAGCTTCTCAACCTGCGCACGAGAGGCCTCGAGCTTTCCCGCGAGCGTCAGCTGATCGAATCCACCGTCAAACTCGTCCATATATCCCGAGACGAGGATGCCACGCTCCGACAGCAGTGAGGCGCTCGGATACCAAGCCGGGTTTGGTCCCTGCGACAGGAACGAGAGCCCTCCGTAGATGTTGTACTCGGTCTCCCAAAACCGTTTCGATTCCCAGGGAATCTTGCAGAACGAATCGTACCGCACATTCTCGACCACTCTGCGGTGATCGGGATCGAGGTCCGCCTTGACCTTGCGCAGAAGAGTCAGCGGCATTGCGCAGACGGCGTAATCTGCTTCGATCAAATGCGGCACGCCTGCCTGTTCGTACGTGACGCGCACGCCCCGGGCCGTCTTTGCGATCTCAGTGACCGGCGCCGAATAGTTCACGATGGACCCCAGAGATTTTGCCAAGGCATTCGAGATCTCCTGCATGCCGCCGACGGGTTGCATCATGGTTGCCTGCCAGTCCCACATCTCCTCAAACAGCTCGGCACTCCAGAAGTCTGCATCGAGCAGCGCATGAAGCGGGATGGGATCGTGGTTTACGATCATGGACTGCGATCCCGCGCCTGGATAGCGGCTGATGTCAGCCCGGTCGCATCCCACGTAACGGCCATCTCGGTTGAGCGCTCCGTAACGCCGCAACGCTTCGAGCAGGCGTTCGCGATCTTCTTGCGCAATCTCCCGGTCGAGAGCTCCAGCGGCGACGGCCTTTGCGAGCAACTCACTCACCAGGCCGCGCGTATCGTTGATGACCTTGCGCTGCGTATAGGGTTTGCCGCCGTTCACGCTATCGTTCTGGAGCAGCGTGGAACGCGAGGTATTGATCTCGACTTCGAGGGGAACCTGCAGCTCGCGGCAGTAGCTCAGCATGGTGGCGTGAACTGACGGCAAGCGTGCCGCGCCCATGTTCTGATAGAGCCCTTCGCTCCACGTAATTGGCTGGCGCGTGCCGTCGACGAACTCCACCACGTCGCCATTCCTGGCGGTCCACGCGCGGCCGCCGGGCCGATGCCGCGCCTCCAGCAGCGTTACGCTGTAGCCGAGCTTCCGCGCTTCGTAGGCGGTGCTCAGTCCGGCAATGCCCCCTCCCAGCACAACCAGCTTCACGCCACGGCCAACGCCGTTGGACGCGGCAATCGGCACAGCCGCGGATTCAGCCACCGGTAACAAACCCAGACTTTGCAGAGCAACGAATGCCGCAGTCGAACTGCCGGCTTGCCCAACGCGCAAGAGGAATTCGCGCCGTGAGAACCCCATCCAGTCCTCCACACCTTTGCGTCAGTATGGTGTCGAGTATGCCAGCAGCGCGAGGAGTGATTCAAGCGACCGATGTGGGGATGCGGTGATAAGTAGCGCTTCTTATGCAGGGCATGACGCAGCGCGATGCGCGAGATTGTCGTCGGATCGAGCGAGGGGATGGCGACGAATCAGAGGTGGCCAAACAGATGCAGATGAAAGCATTCTTCCAGTGCAATCAACGCGAGTGTCGCGACCGACAATGCAATCTGCAACCGCTCAGCGCGCAACTTTTTCTGCGGCAGCGGGGCTTGCCGCCACTGCGCGGCCGGCCGGCTGCGTAAACGCCGGATCTGCGCGATGGTGATGAGGTTCAACACGGCGCCGATCAGCGCCAGCACGATCATCGAAATCCGAAGCCCGTTGGCATGCAGGTGATCAAGCAGGACGGTGGCCTGGGCGGATAGCACCAGCGAGGTAACACCGATGAGCAGCCGCAGACCGGCCATCGCCATCAGCAAAGAGCAGACGCTCTGCAGTAACGCAAATACAAAGCTTGACCACCCGATCCACATTCTAGAGCTGGTGGTGTACCGCGATTCGGATGGCATGGGCATTTCGGTGATGGACCGTTGTGAGGAGATGGCAGGCATCGGGAAGCTCCTGAGGATTCGCAAACGGGACCTCGGTATCCGCTCATTCTTGCACACCGAAGCTGCTGAGTTGTCACCGGCTGCGAAGAAATTCCTGCATGCCGCCGTCACGCGGAAGGAGGTCTGGGCGCGGCTCCGGAATCAGCTTTTAACAAAATCCTCAAATTCGGCTTGTAACGTTTTCTCGATCATCACACTCCAATTGTCGCGAGCAGGCAAAAGTTGACTGCAGGAGAAATCATCTCCTGTCGACAGCCTTGCTGTGTCTGCGCATACCGCTTGGGAGAAGGAGCAGTTATGAGAGGTGTCATTCGTCGCATGCTGACGATCGGAATGGGGGTTGGTCTTGTCGCGCCGTGCATGTACGCTGGTGCGCAAAGCCGCTTCGCGGGAACGGTGTTTGTGATGTCCAATAACGCGGAAAGAAATCAGGTGATTGAATTTCGTCCCACCGCCGGCGGGAACTACGCGGAACAACGCTTTGACACTCTTGGCCGGGGCAGCGGCGGTGTCAACGATCCGCTGGAAGCACAGGGATCGCTGACGCTCAGCAACGATGGTTCATTCCTTTTCGCAGCTAACGCGGGCAGCGGCGACATTACGGTTTTCCGCGTGGTGAACGGCGCACTGTTCATCGCCGACAAGGAGCCGTCTGGCGGTAGCCAGCCCGTTTCCATCGCGCAGCTCGGAGATCGGGTGTACGTGCTCAATTCAGGCGGCGCGGGCAGCGTGGTGGGATTTACCGTGGACGGCGGCGGCCATCTTCGCCAGATTGCAAATTCCACGGCTTTCCTTTCCGCCAACGCGACGGGTGGGGCATCGATTTCCATCAGTCCGGACGGGCAATTTGTCGCCGTGGTCGAACGGGTGGCGGGCAACATCGACACATTTCGTATCCAGCCGGATGGAACATTAGGCGCGGTTGTCGTGAATCCCAGTCCAGCGCCGGGAGCATTTGATGGGAGATTCGCGCCTGACGGCAAACTGATTGTGTCCGAGACCGGGCCCGCAGGCGCATCGAATGCTTCTGCCATCTCGTCATACACGGTGCAGCCCAACGGCACGCTCGTTGCCGTGAGTCAAAGCGTGCCGACGGACGGCGCCGCAAACTGCTGGAACGCCATTACTCCAGATGGCACGCGCGTCTATGTTTCGAACGCGGGCTCATCTGATATTGCCGGGTTCACGATTGGTCAGACAGGCCAGTTGAAGCCGATCGCCTCCACCGTTGTCGGCGCCAATCCTGCCGGAAGCACGAATCTCGATATAGCCATCAGCAGCAACGGCAAGTTCCTGTTTACGCTCAATGGCGAAGTGGGCACGATCGGAGTGTTCGGCATTCAGTCCGACGGCACGCTCCAGGAGATCGATGAGATCCCGGGGCTGCCGAAGGCTTCCGGCTTCAACGGAATTGCCGCTCTCTGATGGTCAACTTGCGAGTTGCGAGCCTCAGGTCCGCAACTCGCACAACTCTTGTCCAATGCTCAATTCGTCTTGTCCATCTGCACTATGGATGGGCTTGCGCTGCTCGTAGAGCATTCGCCAACACGATCAGACGCTGGGGGTCTGCGTCGCTGACAGCAATGATCTGAAGATCTGCGGTGGCCGTTTCAATCACCTGAAATCCAGAGTGGGTTACCGTAACGTCCGGCTGACTGGAGCCGTTGCGCTGTTCGATGAAGACAGAAGCGCGGTGCCGGCCAATGCTGAACAGAAGCTGCGCCACAGGACGATCATCGAGATAGCGAAGATCGGCACCGTCGAGTTGAGTGTCCTGCGGCAGATCCTGCGGCAGATTGAAGCTGAACGGCAGCTTGCCCTGAAACCACGGCTTCACCGTGTGCCGGTCTGAAGAAACCACCTGCGGCGGCTCATTCGCAGCGAGTGCAGCGATGTGGAGATCGCAGACTTCGCTCGCGATCGCCGCAGCTCCCACCTCATGCCTGCGGAGCGACGGCAGGCTGAAGCCCAGCGCAATCAGCAGTGCCGCTGCTGTGGCCCATCCAGCATAGCCGGACCAGTTGCGGCGCGTCATAGAAGACGCGGGTGCGGGCTTCTGCTGCGTAGCATCGGATGGCGGATGCTTCGCGATCAGATCAATGATTCGCTGCTCCGCGTCAGCAGGCAATTCGAATCGGCGGCCGGTCTTGATGATCGCCGATTTCAGCCGCCATTCGCGAATCAGGTTCGAGGCACAGGTGAGACAGGCATCCAGGTGTTCTTGGGCTGCTGCTGCCTGCTCGCTGGAAAGCTCCCCGTCGGCAAAGGCGCTAAGGGTTGCGGTCGAGAGATGGTCGGTCATATCCCCGCTCCCCGTCGCGATTTCGACTGTTCTTCCAGTTCTTTTCGCACGGAAGCCCGCGCCCGCGCGATCCGCGACATGACCGTGCCAATGGGAATTCCAACCACCATCGCAATCTCCTGGTACTTCATTTCTTCCACGTCACACAGCAGCAGCACCTCCAGCAGCGGCGGTGGCAGCTTCTCCATTGCGACGTAAAGTGCGTCGGCAGCGCGTATGCGCATCACCTCCGTTTCCGGCGTACGCCGGTTGACGATGCTCTCTGGATACAGCCGAGGGCCTCTCGCGCCGTCTTCCTCCAACTCATCGTTCAGCGCGACGGTGCGCATTGCCTGCAGACCGCTGCGCGAGGTGAGAAACGCGTTGCGCAGGATGCGAAAAATCCATGCCTTGAAATTAGTGCCGGGCTCGAAGCTCGCGAACCCGCGCAGAGCCTTCAGCATAGTCTCCTGCACCAGATCCTCAGCCTCGTCCGCATTGCGAGTTAGCCAGGTGGCGAGGTTATAGAGCGCCGGCAGCAGAGGCAATGCAAGGTCTGCAAACGACGACACGACAGGCTCAGTCCCGCGAACCTTTCGCCGCCACGGCAACAGAACCATGATCCCCCTATTGAAGAAAACGGCCGGAGTGCAAAATTATTCCGTAATCCTGCAAAGATTTTTTTAACAACGCAGGTAGTTGCTGGTCAGTCAAACAACGAAGCCGTTACTGGCTCAAGCGGCGTCACAACTGTGACCTCCTCCGGGAAAACGCGCAGCAGGTGCACGGGCGGCCGTTCGGAGGGTGCGAGCCACTCATCGTACTCCCGGGGATCGAGTATCACGGGCTGCCGATCATGGATCTTGGCCATTACCGCGTTGGGCTCCGTGGTGAAGATGGAGAACGTTGGCTCCATCACCTTGAGCCGCGGATTAGTCCACATCCCCCACAAGCCGGCGAACCCGATCATCTCCTGCCCCTTGATGCCGACTGCTGTCTTCACATCCTTCGACCATTCGAGGAAGCACGACGCAGGAACAATACAGCGGTTTTCCAGGAAACGTTTGCGCCACAGAGGCGATGTCATCACCGACTCGCTTCTGGTATTGAATACACTCCTCTTTTTACCCTGGAGCTCCATGTTGAAGCCCCAGCGCATCCGGACCATATCCCGGTCGGCATTCTTCGCGCAGACGACGAACTGCATGCTGCCTGGAGAGCAGTCCGTCTCTTCAATGCGAGGCATCTCATCGGCGTAATCGGGCACATCTTCGATCCGAATGCCGAATCGGGCCGCAATGGCTTGCCTGGCAGAGCGCGGGAGCCGATAGCGGTTACACACAGTCTTTTCTGTCTCCGTTCAGTGGCTTCAGGATATAGCAACAGTAAAATTTACAACTCGCTTATACTGTGTCCAAACGAGGTGCACATTTTGCCCCAGACCCTTTTTCCGCCGGAATCGGCTGCCACGGAGCTTCGGCCGCTGTGCGTCGATCTGGATGGAACGCTGGTCAAATCCGATACGCTGATCGACTCGCTGCTGGTGCTGGCGCGCACGTACCCGGCGCGTTTTCTGCGGCTGCCGATATGGATGGCGCGCGGCAAGGCGTCCTTCAAGGCCTATGTGACGGAGCAGGTGGCGCTGGACGTGGCTCATTTGCCGTACAACCGCAAGCTGCTGCAATACCTTACGGAGGAACGCCGGCGCGGGCGCGCCCTTTACCTGGCTACGGGGGCGGACACGCACCTGGCGCAACGCGTGGCCGATCATCTGGGCGTCTTTGATGGTGTCCTGGGCAGCGATGGCACCACCAATCTCACCGGGAATAAAAAGCTCGATAGCCTGCGTAGCCGCCTCGGCGCCTCCGAGTTCGATTATGTCGGGAACGACGCTCCGGATCTGCCTTTGCTGGCTCGTGCCGCCGAGCCACTGGTCGCCAATCCCAGCCGGCGTTTGCGCAGAGGACTGCGCGCGCGCGGCATCCGCCCGGAGCGCACCTTTGACGAGCGCGGCCGAAACCTCAACTCGCTGGCGAAAGCCTTGCGGCCGCATCAGTGGGCGAAAAATCTGCTCATCTTTCTGCCGTTGCTGCTGGCGCACGTTGTCGTCATAGACCGGCTGCTGATGGCTGTGCTGGCCTTTTGCTGCTTCAGCCTGACAGCTTCAGCCACGTACATCGTGAACGACCTGCTGGATATTGAGGCCGACCGCCGCCATCCGGTTAAGCGGCTGCGCCCGTTTGCCTCCGGCGATCTCTCGGCATTTGCAGGGCTCACCCTGGTTGCTGCGTTCTTACTGCTTGCCTTCTGCGGCGCGCGATTGCTGCCGTTGGCGTTCCTGGGCTGGCTGTCGCTCTATCTGATCAGCACGCTGGCTTACTCGCTGTATTTGAAGCGGATCGCGCTGGTCGACGTGCTCGTGCTTTCAGGCCTCTATACCCTGCGCCTGCTGGCCGGCAGTGCAGCCACGCACTCGCACATCTCGCCCTGGCTGGCGGGATTCTCCGTCTTTCTGTTTTTCTCATTGGCCATTGTGAAGCGATTCGCCGAGTTGGAAAACCTGCGCTCCAGCGGATCGCTGCCGCGTAATGGGCGCGGCTATCTGGTGGCCGATCTCGAACAGCTGCGCAGCTTCGGCACATCCAGCGCCTTCGCCGCCGTGATGGTCTTCGCCATCTACATCAGCAGCAGGGAAGTAGTGATGCTCTACCGGCATCCAGAGACGCTGTGGCTGATCATGCCGCTTATGATCCTGTGGCTCTGCCGGGTGTGGCTGCGGGCTTCGCGCGGAAGCCTGGATGAAGACCCACTCGTCTTTGCGCTTACCGACAAGATGAGCCTCGTCATCGGTGCCGCGGTAGCGGTAATTGTCGTACTGGCGATCTGATAGCGCTAGCTGAACAGGTCCTTCATTTTGTCGATCAGCCCGGGCGACGAAGGCTTGTTATCGACCGTAAGCGATTCGGCAAGCTTGGAAACCAGTTCGCGTTGGGCGCGGCTGAGCTTCTTCGGAATCTGCACCACAACCTTCACCACCAGATCGCCATGGCCCTTCTCGTTCAGGAAGGGAACGCCGCGTCCGCGGATGTGCAGCTCTTTGCCGCTCTGCGTGCCTTCGGGGATCTTGATGCTCACCGGGCCGTCGATGCCGGGAATCTCGAACTCCGCGCCCATCGCCGCCTGAGGAAAGCTGATGGGAATCACGCAATGCAGATCCTGGCCGTGACGCTCGAAGAAATCGTGCGGCCGGATGGAGAGAACAATGTAGAGATCGCCTTTCGGGCCCGCGGCGCGGCCGGCATCGCCTTCGCCGGTGTAGCGGATGCGCGTTCCCTCTTCCACGCCCGCCGGGACCTTGACGTGAAGCTTCACCTCCGCGGCCGCGCGTCCTTCGCCGCGGCAAGCCGTACAGGGATCGCTGATCACCGATCCCGCGCCCCCGCAGGCGCTGCAGGTGCGTGCTACGGAAAAGAATCCCTGTTGATAGCGGATCTGTCCGCGGCCCTGGCAGTGGGCGCAGACGGACGGCCCGCGGCCGGAGGCGCTGCCCCGGCCATGACAGACCGCACAGGTCTCGAGGCGGCGGATCTTTACTTCCGTCTCGGTGCCGAAGATCGCGTCTTCAAAATCGATGGTCAGGTCGAAGCGCAGATCGTCGCCACGGTGCTGGCGCGATGTGCGGTGCGCGCCGCCCATATTGAACATCTCGCCGAAGATGTCGCCGAAGATATCGCCGATATCCACGCCGCCGAACGGGCTGCCGGAGAAACCTGCTGCGCCGCTCAGGCCTGCGTGGCCGTAGCGGTCGTAGGCGGCGCGCTTGTCGGCGTCGCTCAGCACCTGGTACGCTTCGCTGGCTTCCTTGAACTTCTCCTCGGCCGCGCGATCGCCGGGATTGCGATCCGGATGGTACTTAAGAGCCTGCTTCCGATAGGCACTCTTCAATTCCTGGTCCGAAACATCGCGGGAAACCCCCAGGACCTCGTAGTAATCAGCTTTGCTCACACGTGTATTAGAACTCATTCCCTTTGTTCTTCAAACTCCTTTGCAGTCTCCAGAAAGAGCTATTCGCTCTTCTGCTTGGAGTTATGCGCCACGCGCACTAGCGCGGGACGCAGCAGCCGCTCACGCAGCTTGTAGCCGCGCCGCACCTCCTCGGCCACGTGCTGGTCAGGCAGATCATCGCGTTCCACCGTGCCCAGAGCCTCGTGCATACGCGGGTCGAAGACTTCGCCGACCGTGGGCACCGGCGTTACTTGCATCTGACGCAAAATCTCTTCCATTTGCTTCACAATCAGCGACACACCCGAACGGAGCTGTTCCACCGAACCGGTGGATTTGAGCGCGAGCTCGAAGTTGTCCAGCACGGGCAGAAACTGCTCGACGACGCTTCCCTTGGCGTGGTCGCGAAACTCAATCTGTTCGCGTTCGGCGCGCTTGCGCGCGTTGTCAAACTCGGCCTGCAGACGGGCCAGACGGTCGAGCAACTGATCGCGCTCGGCCTTCAACTGGTCCAGCTCTCCGGGCGCTGCCGTCTCCGCTTGCGGAACGCTCACCGGCTCTGCGACGGCGCCGGCCGCCGTCTCTTCGCCGGCCTCACCCGCAGGAATCTCCAGGGGCTCCAGCACGTTCACGTCTCTCTTCTTTTCCGCCATAACTGCCAGTTCTTCTCCTTCAACTCAATCTTGATTGACCTAGATCTTGATTCTGCGGCACGGTGCGGAAGCTCTTCGTCCGCGGCTCCAAAACTGAAATGTTCTCGGGAATCGGCTGCGGCCGCCATCTCTTTCGCTATTGAGCCGGCACATCAAAGATCCGCTCTGAGAGGCGTGCAATATAGCTCACTGCCTGGATCATCTCCTGGTATTGGATGCGCGTGGGCGCAATTACGGCGACCGTTCCCAGGTTGCCGCCGCCCAGCCGCGCCGGAGCGCCGATCAGCACCAGGTCCTGCATCGCCGGCGAGGCCTCGTCCAGGCCCACCACGACGCGCACCTCCTGCTGGCGGCCGTCCACGTAGGCGTTCAGCAACTCAATGAGCCGCTGCTTGGCTTCGAGAGCCAGCAGCATCTGTCGAAGCCGCTCGCGATCCCCTTCCGCAGTGATGAGGTTGGCAATTCCCTCCACGAAGATCGCCGGAGCGGCTTCAATGCCGGCAAAAGCGCCCTTGCGGCACAGCTCTTCCACCGACGCAACGAGCTGCCGGTATGCCTCGCGCTCTACGTCGACACGCCGCGCGACTTCGGTGCGAATGCGCTCGATCGGCCAGCCGCGGAAGTTCTCGTTCAGATAACGGGCAGCCGTTTCCAGCTCAAGATGCGTCATCTCGCGGTCGAGCGCCAACACCCGGTCCTGCACCACGCCGGCCTGCGTCACCAGCACGGCCAACACTCTGCCATTGGTGAGCCGCGAAAAATGGATGTGCTCCAGCACTTGCCCGGCCGTTGAACTAGCCAGCGCCACGCCGAGGCCGCGGGAAATCAGCGCCAGCACGTGCGAGGTGCGCTCCAGGTACTCGTGCGAGCTCGCCACACCGGAAAAACTCTCTTCAATCTGCCCGCGCCGCGCCATGCTCAGCGGCGACTCCACGCTCCCCGTCGCGCCAGTCCCGGCAACTCCTCCCGCCGTGCGGCCGGGTTGCGTAATCTGCCCCACGTAATAACGAAATGCCGCCGCTGTAGGAACACGTCCC
>DATJNF010000079.1:0-27754 GCA_035508375.1 Occallatibacter sp.
ACCGGATCGAGGAACGGCATGGCGGCGCGGAGTTGCTTGCCGACGATCTCGATGGGGTGTTTGGCTTCGGCTTCGCGGAAGGCCAGGAACTCCTTGCGGCCGGAGTTCTGGTCGGCTAGGAAGCGCTTCGCAAACGTCCCGTCCTGGATCTCCTTGAGGATCGCCTTCATCGCCTTGCGGCTCTCTTCGTTGATGACGCGCGGCCCGCTCACGTAGTCGCCCCACTCGGCCGTATCGGAGATGGAGTAGCGCATGTAGGCGAGGCCGCCGCGGTAGATGAGGTCGACGATCAGCTTGAGCTCATGCAGCACCTCGAAGTAGGCGCTCTCGGGTTGATAGCCGGCGTCGACCAGCGTCTCATAGCCCGCCTTGATGAGCGCGCTCACGCCGCCGCAGAGCACGGCCTGCTCACCGAAGAGATCGGTTTCGGTCTCTTCCTTGAAGGTGGTTTCGAGCACTCCGGCGCGGGTGCAGCCGATGCCCTTGAGATAGCTGAGGACGAGGGCGTGCGTGCCGCCGCTCGGGTCCTGATGGACAGCGATGAGGCCCGGAACGCCGCCGCCCTCCGTGAAGACTTCGCGCACGCGGTGGCCTGGCGCCTTGGGCGCGGCCATGCCGACGTTGATCGACGGGTCGGGCACGATGGTCTTGAAGTGAATATTGAAGCCATGGGCGAAGAGCAGCGTTTTGCCGGCAGCAAGGTTGGGCGCGATCTCCTCGGTGTAGAGCTTCGCGGCCGTCTGGTCCGGGACGAGGACCATGACAACGTCGGCCCACTTGACGGCATCGGCAACCGTCGCCACTTCGAGGCCGGCCTTCTGCGCCTTGGCAATGGACTTGGAGCCGGCGGCGAGACCGACCTTCACCTGCACGCCTGAGTCCTTCAGGTTGAGCGAGTGGGCGTGGCCCTGCGAGCCGTAGCCGATGATGGCCACCTTCTTTGCCTGGATGAGGGAAAGGTCGGCATCGTGATCGTAATAAGTTTTTGCCATGATCTCTTCTTTTCCTTTGTTTGCGCTGTTTGAAATTTTTCGCAATTTGTCGCGAACCACAAAAATTCGGGTGCGCCATCTTCGCCGCGTTCTTTCGGGCTACGATGGGAAATTACTCTGGCTCCGCCACTACATGATCTTCTTCCGCGGCAGCGGACTCTTCCGCTGTGCCCGCGCCCATGGCCCGCAGTACGCTGCTGGTGTGATGCCCGCGGCGCATCGTCATTTTGCCGCTGCGGCAGATTTCGAGAATGCGGCCCTCGTCTTCGCGCAGCACTTCGATAAGGCCTTCGATCTTGCTTTCGACGCCGGTCATCTCGATCATCAGCGATTCCGAGGTGAGATCGACGATGCGGGCGCGGAAGACCTCGACGAGATCGAAGATCTGCGCCCGGTTCTGCGGCGTGGCCGCTATCTTGATGAGCGCAAGTTCGCGCGTGACCGACGGAGCCTGGGCGATGTCGTCCACGTCAACCACATTCTCGAGCTTGAACAGGCTGGCGCGGATGCGATGCCCTGCCTCGCTCGACGCCTCACAAACGAGCGTGAGCCGCGAGAGGCCGGGACGCTCACTGCGGCCCACCGTGAGCGAGTTGATGTTGATGTTCAGCCGCCGGAACAGCGAAGCCACGCGCGTAAGCACGCCCGGCAAATCTTCCACGTATGCAACGAATGTATGCAGCATGACCAGCCTTTAGCTCCTAGCTTCTAGCCTCTGGCTGCTCGCGCCAGCCCAAAGTCTGTGCGTCCTGGCGATGCCGCTCGGACCGTCACAAGCTAGGAGCTTGAAGCTGGCAGCTAGAAGCTGTCTTTCTCAGTCGTGCGCCGTTTCTTCCAGCGGGTCTTTGCCGGGGCGGCGGATCATCTCGTGCAGCGCGCTGCCGGCGGGGATCATCGGGTACACCGAATCTTCCTTCTCCACCAGGAAGTTCAGCAGAAATGCGCCCTTCGCCGCGCGTGCTTCTTCTACCGCCGCAGCCACTTCACCGCGCGTGCGCACCGCGCGCCCTTGAATGCCATGCGCATCGGCGAGCTTTACAAAATCAGGGCTCACCAGCGGCGTGGCCTCGTAGTTGCGCTCGTAGAAAAACTCCTGCCACTGGCGCACCATGCCCAGGTAGCCGTTGTTGATGATGGCGATATTGATCTTGAGCTTTTCCTGCACGATCGTCGAAAGCTCGGCCGCCGTCATCTGGAAGCCGCCATCGCCGGCCACCACCCACACTTCTTTCTCCGGGCACGCCATCTTGGCACCGATGGCCGCGGGCAGTGCGAAGCCCATCGTGCCGAGACCGCCTGAAGTGATCAGCGTGCGCGGTTGCTCGTGATGGAAGTACTGCGCTTCCCACATCTGGTGCTGGCCCACGTCGGTAACGACCACCGCGTTGCCGCCGGTGATGCGCCACAGGTCGTGCATCACGTGTGCCGCATAAAGATGACCCAGGTCGGGCAGGTTCTTGATGTCGCGCACGGCGACGGCGCCCTTGCTCGCGTCGACGGTCTTGAGCCACGCCGAGCCGTCGCGGCCTGCAATCCGCGGCAGCAGATCCTCGAGCACTTCGCGCAGGTCGCCGACCAGCGCCACGTCAACCTTGACGTTCTTGTTGATCTCCGCGGGGTCGATCTCGATGTGAATCTTCTTGGCCTTCAGCGCATAGGTCGAAGGCGTACCAATGACGCGATCGTCGAAGCGCATGCCGCAGGCGATCAGCAGATCAGCTTCCTGGATCGCGTTATTCACCCACGCTTCGCCGTGCATGCCCATCATGCCCATGTTCAGCGGATGCGAAGCAGGAAAGTTGCCGAGGCCCAGCAACGTAAGCGCCACGGGAATCTGCGCGCGCTCCGCCAGTGTGCGTACCTGTTCCATGGCGCCGGATTCGGAGACGCCGTGGCCGGCCAGGATCACTGGGCGCTTGGCGTTGCGGATCAACTCCGCCGCTTGCGCGAGGCCCGATTCTTCAACCGTCAGCATTGGGTGCGGACGATACGGCTTGGGCTTTGCAGCTGCGAAGTCGAAGATGGCCGTGGCCTGCTGCGCGTCCTTCGTAATATCGACGAGCACCGGTCCCGGACGGCCCGAACGCGCGATTTGGAACGCGTGGCGTAGCACAGCGGCAAGATCTTCAGCCCGGCTCACCAAGAAGTTGTGCTTCGTGACGGGCAGCGTGACGCCCGTGATGTCGACTTCCTGAAAGGCATCCGTGCCCAGCACTTTGCTCGGCACATTACCTGTGATACAGACCAACGGAATCGAATCGAGCATGGCCGTCGCGATGCCGGTTATGAGATTGGTTGCGCCAGGCCCGCTGGTGGCAATGGCCACGCCGACTTTGCCTGATGCGCGCGAATAACCGTCGGCCATGTGCGCGGCTCCCTGCTCGTGGCGCACCAGCACATGACGGATGGGAAACTTGCGCAGCGCATCGTAGGCGGGCAGAATCGCTCCGCCCGGATAGCCGAAGACCGTATCGACACCCTCGCCAACCAGCGTGGCCCACAGAATCTCAGAGCCGGTGAGGCGCGTGGGCGTGGTGAGATGCGCATTGGCGGCTTGTGTGTTCGCGTCGATTCCCATACAAACTCCTTTTGAGCTGCTAGCTTCTAGCCTCTAGCTTTTAGCTCCTTGCCGGATATCAATCGAGTCCTTCTTCACTTCTTTGCAGTCATTTCAAGCCCTGAGAGCTAGTGGCTAGAAGCTGACGGCTAAGAGCTGCCTTTACGTCGTCGCTCCTTCCGAGGCCGACTTCACCCGATCCACGTATTTGCGGAAGACGCCCTTGGGCCAGCGCAGCGCGGGCGGCTTGAACCCTTTGAGCCGCGCGGCCATCTCTTCCGCGCTGATCTCCACATTGAGCTGGCGGTTGGCAATATCGAAGTGAATAATGTCGCCTTCGCGCACGGCGGCGATCGGGCCGCCCACGAAGGCTTCCGGAGCGACGTGGCCCGCAGTAAAGCCGCGCGTTGCGCCCGAGAAGCGGCCATCGGTGAGCAGCGCCACGGTGGAACTCAGTTCAGGCATACCGCTGATAGCCGCGGTAACCTGCAGCATCTCGCGCATGCCTGGTCCGCCCTTCGGCCCTTCGTAGCGAATCACGATCACGTCATTGGGCTTGATCCCGCCCGACTGCACGACCTTGAAGCAATCCTCTTCACTGTCGAAGACACGCGCCGGGCCGCGATGCTCGTAGCGCCCCGCGGCGGCAATCTTCATCACGCAGCCTTCAGGCGCGAGATTTCCCTTGAGAATCACCAGTCCACCATTCGGCTTGATGGGATTCTCGAAGGCGTGAATCACCACCTGCCCCGGTGTCTCTTCGGCGAGCGCTGCTTCTTCGGCGAGGGTTTTGCCGCTGATAGTGAGCGTGGAGCCGTCAGCGTGACCCGCGTCGATCATGCGCCTGGCCAGCAGGCGCGAACCGCCTGCAGCCTGATAGTCGGCGGCAACATACTTGCCTGCCGGCGTGAGATCGCAGATGAACGGCGTGCGTTTGGAGATTGCGTCGAAGTCGTCGATGCTGAGCTCGATACCCATCTCGCGCGCGATGGCCAAAAGATGGAGTACTGCATTCGTCGAGCCGCCGCTTGCGGCCACGCTGGCAATAGTGTTTTCGAGGGATTTGCGAGTGATGATCTGGGAGGGGCGGCGGTTGGCGCGGACAGCGTCCATCAGCATGCGGCCGGCTTCACGGGTAGCAGCCTTCTTGTCAGGATGCGTGGCGGGAACTCCGGAGAGTTGAATCGGCGAGATGCCGAGAATCTCGCCGCTCATGGCCATGGTGTTGGCCGTGAACTGGCCGCCGCATGCGCCTGCACCAGGACAGGCATGGGCTTCAAGCTCTTCCAAACGCGCAGCGTCGATACGGCCATCCGCAAACGAGCCGATGCCTTCGAAGACATTCTGGATCGTAATGTCGATTTTTTCGCCATGGGGGCCATTGACCTTGCCGGGTGCGATCGATCCGCCATAGAGCATCATGCCGGGAATATCGAGCCGGCAGAGCGCCATGATGATGCCGGGCATGTTCTTGTCACAGCCGCCGATGCCGACCAGCCCATCGAAGAGATTGCCGCGCGCGACCAGCTCGATGGAGTCGGCGATGAGCTCACGCGAAACCAGCGAAGCCTTCATGCCCTGCGTGCCCATCGTAATGCCGTCAGAGATGGTGACGGTGTTGAACTCCATAGGCGTGCCGCCGGCCTCGCGAATGCCTTCTTTGAGCCACTCGGCAAGCTCGCGCAGATGCACATTGCATGTGCCGATCTCGGTCCATGTGTTCGCGATGCCGATGATCGGCTTGTGCAGATCTTCCTTTTTGAAGCCAGCGCCGCGCAGATACGACCGCGCTGCCGCCCGGCTGGGCCCTTCCGTCAATGGGATACTCTGGCGCTTGCCTTCGATGGTCACGCAGCGATTTCCTTCCGATGATTGAGACTGTCGATGATCTCTGTCATTGCTGTATGAAAACGGGTCCAGTTGCCGAAGGCCGGGTGCGGCGTGCAGTGAGGCTCATACGAGATGCCGGCACCGCGCATTGCTTCCAGAACCATCGGTTTGATTGCGCGCATTACGATCACAATCGCCTGAGGCTTGTAGTCCCTGAGCCGATTCGCAAGGCCGGCAACGAACTTCCAGCGCAGCGCGGACCGCTCAGGGCTTTCGAGTTTGTTGATGGGCATGGGGACAAGATCGTCCAGATAAAACCCGCTTCGCTTGAAGTCCTGAAGGAACGTGGCCTTGCCGCCGAATGCCCGCTGCATCGCGTAAAACAAGCTGCTGTTGCCGCTGTAGAAGAACCGGCCGCTGTGCGGCGCAGACTCGCCCACGAACAGAGCCGTGATGCGCTGCGGCCGGAAGCTTCTGCGCAGTTCTTCCAGGTCGTTCATATCGATCAGGCAGCCTCGGTGATCTTTGCCTTGAGCCAGTTGGCTTCGTCGTGCTTTGCCTCGTACGAATCAAGCGCGCCAGCGTGGCGCAGCGTAAGCCCGATGTCGTCGAGGCCTTCCAATAAACAATACTTGCGGAAGGGATCGATCTCGAATGAAGCCTTAAAGCCGCGATTGTCGGTCACGGTCTGCTCTTCAAGCGAGACGGTAAGCTGATAGCCAGGAATGGTGCTCGCGTTCTTGAGCAGTTCCTCGACTTGCTCCTCGCTCAACCGCGCAAGCACGATGCCATTCTTGCCTGCGTTTGAGAAGAAGATGTCGGCGAAGGTCGGCGCAATCACTACGCGAAAGCCGTAGTCGCTCAACGCCCACGCGGCATGTTCGCGGCTCGATCCGCAGCCGAAATTCTTGCCAGCTATGAGGATCTGCGCGCCGTTGTAACGCGGATCGTTGAGAACGAAGTCGGGCACGGGCTTGCCGTCCGGCGTTTGCCGCCAGTCGAAGAACAGAAAATCGCCGTAGCCGGTGCGCTCGATACGCTTCAAAAACTGCTTGGGGATGATCTGGTCCGTGTCGACGTTGGTGCGATCAAGAGGCGCAGCCAGTGATTTGAGTGTTGTGAATTTTTCCATTACGCCTTTACCTCCTCACGCACATCCCATGTCCGAATATCGACGAAGTGGCCGGCAATTGCGGCTGCCGCGGCCATCTCCGGCGAAACCAGGTGCGTGCGTCCGCCGCGTCCCTGGCGGCCTTCAAAGTTGCGGTTACTAGTGGAAGCGCAGCGCTCGCCCGGCGAAAGAATGTCGGGGTTCATGCCCAGGCACATCGAGCAGCCCGGCTCGCGCCAGTCAAAGCCCGCTTCCTTGAAGATGCGGTCAAGCCCTTCAGCCTCGGCCTGCGCCTTCACCAGCTGCGAACCCGGAACCACCATCGCGTTCACCGTCGTCGCCACCTTGTGGCCGGCAGCAATCTTGGCAGCGGCGCGCAGGTCTTCAATGCGGCCGTTGGTGCAGGAGCCGATGAAGACGCGGTCCACGGAGATCTTGTCGAGCGGCGTACCCGCCTTCAGCGCCATGTATTCGAGCGCCCGCTCAAACGACTTGCGGTCAAGCTCGTTCTCAGCCTTGGCGGGATCAGGCACTGCCGACGTGACTGGAGCCACCATACCGGGGCTGGTACCCCAACTGACGTAGGGAACGAGCGTCGCCGCATCGATCACCAGCTCGCGGTCGAACTTCGCGCCGGGATCGGTGGGTAGCTTGAGCCATTCTTCTATTGCGCGTTCCCACGCTTCTCCCTTTGGACTGAATTTTCGATCCTTCAGGTACGCAAAGGTCGTCTCATCGGGAGCGATCATGCCGGCGCGCGCGCCTGCTTCGATGCTCATGTTGCAGATGGTCATGCGGCCTTCCATCGAGAGCGAGCGAATGGCCGAGCCCGCATACTCGATCACGCAACCTGTCGCGCCGTCGGTGCCGATCTTGCCGATGATGGCGAGAATGATGTCCTTCGCCGTCACGCCCAGCGGCAGCTTGCCTTCAACGCTGATGCGGAAGGTCTGCGGCTTCGATTGCGGCAGCGTCTGCGTGGCCAGCACGTGCTCCACTTCGCTGGTGCCGATGCCGAAGGCCAGCGCGCCAAATGCGCCATGCGTCGAAGTGTGCGAGTCGCCGCACACGATCGTCATGCCCGGCTTGGTGAGGCCGAGTTCCGGCCCGATGACGTGCACGATGCCCTGATTGCGCGAGTCCACATCGTAGAGCTCGACGCCGAAGTCCTTGCAGTTCTGGCGCAGCGTGGAGATCTGCTTGGCTGAGATGGCATCAACAATGTTCAGGCGGCCCTCAATCGTGGTGGGCACGTTGTGATCGACCGTGGCCACGGTGCGGTCAGGCCGGCGCACTTTACGGCCCGCGAGGCGGAGCCCTTCGAAAGCCTGAGGCGAAGTGACCTCGTGGACGAGCTGCAGATCGATGTAGAGCAGCGTGGGCTCGCCCTGCGGTTCGACGACGACGTGCTGCTCCCAGACTTTTTCGAAGAGTGTTTTTGGTGCGGTGCTCATTGTTTTCCCTCTGGTGAGCTTTCAGCTGCTAGCTTCTAGCTCGGTCCTGCTGATGCATAGTTCGGCAGACTTCGCCCGATTCTCATTTGCGCTTGCGAGCCGCCGCTTTAAGCGCACCTACAAGCTGGAAGCTAGCGGCTGGGAGCTAGAAGCTGCTCTTTCACCGTTTCGCGAACCTTCGCGCCCATCTCCTTGGTGGAGAGCACGGTCAGGCCTTCTTTATTGCCGCGTGCGAGATCGGGCGTTCGGAAGCCCTGCTCCAGAACCTTGCGCACGGACGCTTCAATCGCCGCAGCTTCTGCTTCGAGGCCGCCGGAATGGCGAAGGATCAGCGCACCGGTGAGAATTGCACCCAGCGGATTCGCGAGCCCTTTGCCCGCGATGTCGGGCGCTGAGCCGTGTACCGGCTCATATAAATTGACCTTGCCGCCGATGGTCGCAGAGGGAAGCATGCCGAGCGATCCGGTGATGACGGCCGACTCATCGGACAAAATATCGCCGAAGAGATTCTCGGTCAGCACCACATCGTAGTTTCGCGGTTGGTTCATCAGGTGCATGGCCATCGCGTCGACGTACTGGTGTTCGAGGGCCACGTCAGGAAATTCAGCGGCGACCTCGATTACGGTCGCGCGCCAGAGCTGCGAAACTTCGAGCACGTTTGCCTTATCGACACTCGTCAGCTTTTTGCGGCGCTTCTGCGCAAGCTGGAAGGCGATGCGCGCGACGCGGGTTACTTCGTCCCGCGTGTAGACCATCGTGTTGTGCGCTGCGCCCTTCGTCTTGTCCCACGCGCGGGGCTGGCCGAAATAAAGGCCGCCGAGCAGCTCGCGGACGAAGAGAATGTCGGCGCCCTCGACGATCTCCGGACGCAGCGGGCTGTTCACCGCGAGTTCCTTGAAGGCGAAGGCCGGACGCAGGTTGGCAAAGCCGCCCAGCGCGGCGCGAATC
Source organism: Occallatibacter sp. (assembly GCA_035508375.1). Classification (GTDB taxonomy): domain Bacteria; phylum Acidobacteriota; class Terriglobia; order Terriglobales; family Acidobacteriaceae; genus Telmatobacter. Next base: position 8,893 of record DATJNF010000079.1, read on the forward strand.
GCCAGCAGGCCGGCCTCGGGGCGCTTGTCCGGCGGGAGCGAATTGAATTCATTGCCGCCGACCGCGCCGAGCAGAACCGCGTCGGAAGCGAGCGCAGCGGAAAGCGTTTCCGACGGAAGCGGTGTGCCATCTTGAACGATCGCTACACCGCCGATGCGCTTGTGCTCAAGCGAAAGCTTGTGGCCGCCGATCTCGGCGACTTCCTGGAGCACAGCGACTGCTTCGTTCGTAACCTCGGGGCCGATGCCATCACCGGCCGTAACTAGGATTTTCAGATTCATTCCGCTCGTCCTGAATTGTTTCAGGGGCTAAAGCCCGGTCGGTCTGTCGTTCGTTGCGGCACGACTGAAGTCGTGCCCTGTTACAAAGCTGATTCTTGCGCCATATCAATCCCGCTGCGTTCCCCGCTTCGCCGCGTTCGGCAATTGCGGCACGACGGGCTGCCGCTCAATCCAGTTCGGCTACCGGCTCACGCCGGTTCTCGCGGATGTGTTCGGGCAACAGGCCGACCAGATCCGTGTCGTAGATGTTCTTCTTGCGGTCGGCGAGAGCCACAAACCGGTAGTAGACCTGCTGCAGTTCCTCGCGTGTGAGGGTAAAGCCGAGCTGCTCGAGCCGGTGGCGCAACGCCGCGCGCCCCGAGTGCTTACCAAGCACCAGATGCGTCCTGCTCACGCCCACCAGGCCCGGCGTCATGATCTCGTAGCAGAGCGGATTCGCCAGCATGCCATGCTGATGAATGCCGGACTCGTGCGCGAAAGCATTGGCGCCCACAATCGCCTTGTTGGGGGAGGGCTTAAAGGTGATGATCTGCCCGAGCACTTCGCTCGTTGGGTAGAGGTTCTGGAGCTTGATGCTGGTCGAAACGCCGTAGCGGTCGCCGCGCACGTAGAGAGCCGCGGCAATCTCTTCCAAGGCTGCATTGCCGGCCCGCTCGCCGATGCCGTTGATGGTGCACTCCACCTGCCGCGCGCCGGCCTCGATCGCAGCCAGCGAATTGGCCACGGCAAGGCCGAGATCGTCGTGGCAGTGCGAAGAAAGAATGACGCCTTTTTCATCGATGGCCGGAACGCGCTCGCGCACCTCGCGGAACATGCGGCCGTACTCTTCCGGCGTGGAGTAGCCGACGGTATCGGGCATGTTGACGGTCGTCGCGCCGGCTTCGACGGCGATACGCACCATCTCGACAAGGAAGTCGCGATCTGACCGCGTGGAGTCTTCAGGAGAAAACTCAACATCATCCACAAGAGACCGCGCCAGTCGGACGGACTCGCCGGCCAGTTCCAGCGCCTCTTCGCGGCCGATCTTCAGTTTGTATTCCAGGTGCAGATCGCTCGAGGCAAGAAACACGTGGATGCGGGCGCGGTCGGCAAACTGCAGCGCGCGCGCCGCCATCTCGATGTCCTCTTTCTTGGCGCGGGCCAGCGAAGCGATGCGCGGCTTGCGGATGGCCTGCGTAATCGTCGCGATAGCTGCGAAGTCGCCCTCCGAAGCCATGGCAAAGCCGGCCTCGATGATGTCCACGCCCAGGTCTTCCAGGGCATGCGCCATGGTGAGCTTTTCCTGCGTGGTCATGCTGCAGCCGGGGGACTGCTCGCCGTCGCGCAAAGTAGTGTCAAAAAAGACGACTTGGTTCGGGCTCATGGGTGCGCCTGTCGGGGGAAGAGACGTCCTTCCAACACCCTTAGTGTCGCTCATTGGGGCGCTATAAGGCAAAGTTATTCTTTTTGGAGAAGCGATTAGTTTCTCTTATGATGGTATTGGAGGGGCTTACGACTCAGGGCGTTACGAACTGAGCCGACCGCCTCGCGGAGAGCACTGATGGAATTGAACCAGCTCGAAACTTTCCTTGCAGTCGCGGAAGAGCGCAGCTTTTCCCGCGCGGCGGTGCGGCTGCATCGCACGCAGCCGGCTGTGAGCCAGGTGATTCGCAAGCTGGAGGAAGCGGTAGGCGAAACGCTCTTTGACCGCGCCGCCCGAGATGGCTCGCTTACTGCCTCCGGCGAGCTGCTGCGCGACTACGCGCTGCGCCTGCTTGCCCTGCGCCGCGAGGCCAACAGCGCCCTGGGCGAGTTGAAGAGCCTGGAGCGGGGCCGGCTGCAACTGGCCGCCAACGAGTACACCTGCCTCTACCTGCTGCCGGCCCTCGACGCATTTCGCCGCGAGGCGCCCCATGTCAACGTCACGGTACACCGCATGCTGGCGTCGCGGATTCCCGAGGAGCTGAACCTGCGGACTTTTGAATTGGGTGTGGTCTCGTTCCGGCCCGATCCGGAGCAGTTTCGCACTATCGCCGTTTACAACGACAGCCTCGATCTCATCGTCGGGCCGCGGCATCCGCTTGCCCGTGCGGAGCGCGTCTCCATCAATGACCTGGGCCGCGAGCTATTCGTCGCGCACAACGTGGCCTCGCCGCTGCGGCGCAAAGTGATCGAGACCTTTCAGCGCTACCGCACCCCCCTCAATATGGGTATCGAGCTGCCGACCATCGAGGCCATCAAGCGGTTCGTAGCCCTTGGCAATGGCGTGGCCCTGGTGCCCCACCTTGCCGTGGCGCGCGATCTGGAAACCGGCGACCTGGTGCGGGTACCCGTCGATGAGCTGGAGATGCGGCGCGTGCTGCGGCTGGTGCATCGCCGGCAGGCGATGCTGTCGTATGCAGCCAAGGCGTTCCTGCTCACGCTGCGGCGGCTGGCCCGGGAACAGGGACCGCCGTTCTTCTATCAGGTGGAGCGGGCGGGGTGAAGGCAGGACCAGGGAATAGTGACTATACCAGAGCCTTGAGACGCTGCGACGAAAAACACCCAATCGGGATGACATGCGTCTATAAGCGCAGGTGATTCCACATCGGTCGAGCCCCGACCCGTTCCGGCCAGTTACAATGCTGAGAGCGGGGACCGGTGGGATCCGGCACGCCCAAATTCTTTTACAAGCTCGTTGCCAGCCGGACGCCTGTGTGGACGGATGGGCAGTGGTGAGGTTCAGGAACCGAATGAAGAAGATCGCCCTTTTAGCAATGCTGCTGACCGTTGGTGTGGTTGCAGCGCGCGCTCAGGAGAGCCGGCAAGACATCAGCCTTAGCGGAACAGCTCTCATTGAACCCTTCATGGCCTCGTCGACTACTGTTCAGGTGCATTCAACCACCGCTTACGGCGGCCTGGTCAGCTATCGGTTCATGTTGACGCCCACCAGCGCTCTGGAAGCGAACTACGGCATCACTTACGAGAACAGTATTGGGTACTTCGTCAACCCAAACCACTATAAGATTCTCACCCGCACGCAGGAGATCTCCGGCGCCTATGTGCGATCGTTCGTCTTCAAGAACTGGAATCCGTTTGTGGAAGCAGGCCCCGGCGCCATGATCTTCCTGCCCATCCTCAACTCAGGCACCACGACGCACGACACCAAGCAGCAGACTGACGTGGGTGGCCTTTACGGCGCCGGCATCGCCTACGAGATCAGCCCCAGCTTCGATATCCGCGCCGAGTATCGCGGCTTCGTGACCAAGGTGCCCACCTTCGGTGACTCCCAGTTCGCCACCAACCGCTGGTACAACATCTCCGTGCCGGTTGTCGGCGTCGCGTATCATTTCTGAGGCGGGCCGCAAATTCTGTTTCACATCGACACGTGGGATGAGCACAAAGGCTCATCCCCTTTTTGTGTCGGAAAGACGCGCGGACAATACTCAAGCGCCGAGTTGCGCCGGAGCGGCATTCGCACTCTGCGCTTCGACATACCGGCCTAGTTCCTTCACCATCCCGCAATGCGCGCGGAGCGCCTCCAGCGCGCGCGCTCCCTCTTCGCTGGAGCGGATCTGGCAGTCGACATAGAACACGTACTGCCATGGCTTGCCATGCACGGGCCGCGACTCGATCTTGGTGAGGTTGGTTCCCAGCGCCGAAAGCGCTGAAAGCGCGTCCACCAGCGAGCCGGGACGATTCTCGACCGAGAACGCAATGCTGATTTTGTTGGCCTCGGGGTCCATCTGTGCTTCGGCGCTGCGGCGCACCAGGAAGAAGCGCGTGTAGTTCTCCGGATTGTCCTCGATGTCGGCTTGCAGAATCTGCGCGCCGTAATAGCGCGCGGCAGCCTCGCTGGCGATGGCTGCAGCTCGGCGGTCGCGCAACTCCACAAGCTGCTTCACGCTGCCCGCGGTGTCATAGGCCGCAAATGCTTCCATGTGGGAATGCGCGGCCAAGAACCGCCGGCATTGGGCAAGCGCCACTGGGTGCGAAAACACGCGGTTTATCTCGGGGATCGAAGCACCCGCAATCGCGATGAGGTTGTGCCGGATGCGGAGCAGCGCCTCCCGTTCCACCTGCACATCGTGCGCCAGCAGCAAATCGAAATGCTCCAGAACGGAACCAGCGAGGCTGTTCTCAATCGGGATCACGGCCACATCGACGGCGCCGCTTGAAAGCGACGAGAATACCTCGGCCGAGAGCGGACAGGGCGCGATCTCGGCGCCGGGCACGAGCCTCAACGCCGCCTCATGGCTGAATGAACCGGGCTCTCCCTGGATTGCGATTTTCATGCTGACTGACTGCTCCCGGACGACTTGAGATAACTCCAATTCCCTTTCGCACCATACCACAGCACTCGCTGCCGATTCACGCCTTCGATCCGGCATGCAGCATGCAGGCAACCTGCCGGTTGACCCTGAATCATCCAATGATGAATTGCGGAGTGAAGCGGACTGGATCGACCCGATTTGAAATCCACCTGCCGCGAACCAAGCGTCGCCTCTTTTTTGTGCCGGCTCATGACTCATCCTGGAAATCGCCGATTTCTTCACTTTCCGCCGCTTGGTGCAGCCATTCTGGCGGTGTGCACGCTGAGCGGCTGCACCGGACATGTCGTCAACACGCCCTCAGTATCGCCGTCCTCCTCTGTGGCTTTGATCACCGTTTCGTGCGCGCCAGCCTCTATTGCCGCGGGCGCGACGTCGCAGTGCAGCGCCGCAGTGCAGGGCGCCGGCAGTTACAGTTCCGCAGTTTCCTGGTCTGTGAGTGCAGGTACCATAACTGCAGGCGGGCTGTTCACCGCGCCGGTTGCGGCGGGCAACGTGACCGTGACGGCCACCAGCACGCAGGACGCGACCAAATCCGGCGAGGCAACCTTGACTGTGCAGCTTGCAACACCCCTGAGCAAGCACGTGGTTCTGGTGATGGAAGAGAACCAGAGCTACTCAACCGTGGCCGGCAACAGCAGCGTCTGGCCCAACCTGAACAATCTGATCAACACCGGTGCCCTGGCGACGAACTACTACGCCGACGCGCATCCTTCCATCGGCAACTACTTCATGTTGACCACCGGGCAGCTGCTCACAACGGACGACAGCTCCACGACAGTCTGGAACGTCGACAACATTGCGCGCCGCATGCTGGCTGCGGGCGTTTCCTTCAAGGTCTACGCCGAAGGCATCCCGCAGGGATATGTCGGCGGCAATACCGGGCTTTATCTCATTCGGCACAATCCTTTCGCCATGCTCTCGGATGTCGCTTCGAATCCACAGGTGGCGAACCAGGTGATCTGTCCCTTTACGCAATTCGCGGCGGACCTGGCCAATGGCACGCTGCCGCGGTTCTCGTTCATCGTTCCCGACGTGAACGACGACGCACACAACGGCACGCCGCAACAGGCAGACACGTGGCTCCAGGCCAATGTCGTTGCGCCGCTCTCCCATGACGCGGCCTTCCAGCCCGGCGGCGATGGCCTGCTCATTGTTGATTTCGACGAAGCGCTTGAGACCGATACTACCGACGGCGGCGGACACGTGGTCGCCACGTTCTGGGGACCGATCGTGCAAGCCGGTCATGTGCAGACTTCCACCACCGTCTATCAGCACGAGAGCATGCTGCGCACGGTGATGGAAGCGCTGCAGCTGCCGAACCCTCCGGGAAACGCAGCCACAGCGCCCTCGATGGCGGAGTTCTTTGTGCAGAAGTGATGGGTTGCCTGGCTTGGGTTTCTATCGCCGCAGCCAAAGATCGGCAGCCACAAAACAAAGGAAGACCATCGCAATCACGCCGTTCATCGTAAAGAATGCGGCGTTCAGGCGGCGCAGGTCGCGTGGCGACACCAGCGAGTGCTCGTAGGCCAGCAGTGCCCCCACTGCGCCAATGCCGAGCCAGCCGATGGCGCGAAATTGAAACAGCCAACCGAACCAGACCAGCAGCCCCAGCATGGAAAGATGCATGAGCCGCGCGGCCCAGAATGCGGCCGGTATGCCTGCCGTCTGGGGCAGGCTGTACAGGCCCACGGAACGATCATGTTCGTAATCCTGGCAGGCGTAAAGCACGTCGAAGCCGCCCACCCACAGTGTGACCGCGGCCGTGAGCACCAGGATGCGCGGATCAAGCGAGCCGCGCACGGCGATCCACGCCGCTGAAGGCGCTATGCCGAGTGAAAGCCCGAGCACCAGGTGCGACCAGCGCGTAAACCGCTTCATGTAGCTGTAGCTGAACAGAATCGCCAGCGCGACGGGCGAGAGGCAGAGCGTATAGAAGTTCAGTTCGCCCGCGGCTACGATGAAGACCAACGCGGCCAGGCAGGTGAAACCGAGAACGAACTGCCGCGTGAGGAGCCCGGCGGGGATCGCACGGCTTTTCGTGCGCGGATTGGCCGCATCCAGATCCGAGTCGGCCCAGCGGTTGAAGGCCATGGCCGCAGATCGAGCCGCCACCATGGCCACCAGAATCCATCCCACCGTGTGCGCGGCGGGCAGGCCATGCGCGGCCAGCAGCACCGCCGTGAGCGCAAACGGGAGCGCAAAGATCGAGTGCTCCCACTTGATCATCTCCAGCGTCGTGCGTGTCTTGTGCAGAATTCCGGACATCGGCCTCTCTGGAGCGGGTCTACAGCTTGCGAGCCCACCTTCAGTTTAATGGATGGGGCCCCGGTGGCGCGGTCACGGCAGGTGATCGAAATCACACTGAAGTGCCGCGTAAACACTCGCTGGTGACACGCATCACAAACTCGCCTGCATCAAAAATGACACGATACGAAGCGTTATGGCAGCAGCTCAGAACGGTTTCGCATCCAAACGCTTCGTGCAATATGATCCGTCGACCTTTGTCGCCGATCCCGAACTGCTTCTTGCACTCGAAAAGCGCTCCACCCCGGTCCTTTGCGACACGGAACGCCTCTTGTTTCGCGAGGGAGAGAGTCCTGTTGGTCTGTACATTCTGAAACAGGGCTACGCCACTCTGAGGATGGAATCGAAAGGCACGGATTCGACGTTCACTGTACTGGCGCCGCCGGGATCCCTGCTCGGCCTGCCCGGCCTGGCCGGCAACCAGCCCTACACGCTCACCGCAATCGCCCACGCCGGTGCAGAGGTTTGCTTCGTTCCGCGCAAGGCGTTTACGTCGCTCATGCAGTCGGAGCCGGCGCTTTCGCTGAAGATCCTGCAGGTGCTGGCCGCCGAAGTGCGCTCGGCCCGCAAGGCGATCGTGTAAACGGCCGCGCATCGATCTGATTCGCACGCCTTGCCCTGTCTCCCTTCCGCCGCGCTCGCTACGAGCAAATCCCCCGCCCGCTCCGTCCCTGCCCTCACCTGCTACTCTCTCGTTATGCTGCTTCAGCTTCTGCCGGTTGCGGTTGCCGCGTTTCTGCTCGGTTCCATTCCTACGGGATACCTGCTGGTGCGGTTCTTCTGCCATCAGGACATCCGTTCCGTCGGCAGCGGCAACATCGGCGCCACCAACGTGTTGCGGGCCGGGGGTAAGGGACTGGGCGCAGCCACCTTCCTGCTCGACGTGCTAAAGGGCTGCACAGCCGTCTGGCTCGGACTCACGCTGGGCGGCGTGCTGGCGCCTGCGGTCCCACCCCGTGATGCCGAGGCCGTGGGCGCGCTCTTCGCCGTGCTCGGCCACATGTTTACCCCGTGGCTTCGTTTTCGCGGAGGCAAAGGCGTGGCTACCGGGTTCGGCGTGTTTCTCGTGGCCGCGCCATGGGCCGCGCTCGCCTCCATTGGTCTTTTCGCGATCGTTCTGGTGCTGACCCGCTACGTCTCCCTCGGCTCCATCCTCGGCGCGGCCAGTTTTCCCATCTTCGCGTGGTATCTGGTCAAAGGCGACCGGCCTCTTTTCTTCCTGGCCGTGCAGGTCGCCGTTGCGCTGCTCATCATCATCAAGCACCACCAGAACGTCCGCCGGCTGCTGGGCGGCACTGAATCCCGCTTTGGAGCCAAGAAGCCCGCATGAGCCGCATCTTCGTGTTAGGTTCCGGCGCATGGGGAACGGCCATCGCGCTTGCTTTGTACCGCCGCGGCGGCCACGAGGTGACGCTGTGGGCGCACAGCCCCGAGGCCGCCACCGAGATCATCGATGCCGGGGAGAACGTGCAATTCCTCCCTGGCTTTCCCATCCCGCGCGAGATTGTGATCACTGGCGACTGCGCGGCCGTTTCCGATGCCCAGATGGTCGTCTCCGTTGTGCCCTCTGAGTTTCTGCGTGCTACCTATCTGCGGCTGCGCAAGTACGTAAACAACGGACAATTCATCGTGAGCGCCACCAAGGGTCTGGAAGATAGTTCCTATATGCGCATGACCGAGGTGATCTCGGCCGTCCTCGAGCCGGCAGGGCGCCTGCTCTCTATCGGCGCGCTCTCCGGACCCAGCTTCGCGCAGGAGGTGGCGCAGGGCCAGCCTACAGCCGTCACCGTGGCCTTCAGCGACGCCGACATCGCCGCGCTCATCCAGCAGGAGTTCTCCTCCGAATCGCTGCGCCTCTACACTTCCACCGACGTCGTCGGGGTGGAGATGGGCGGCGCGCTCAAGAACGTCATCGCCATTGCGGCGGGCATCGCTGTGGGCGTGGGACTGGGCTACAACTCGACTGCTGCGCTCATCACCCGCGGCATTGCCGAGATGACTCGTCTCGCCATGGCCTGCGGCGGCCAGCGCGAGACGCTAAGCGGGCTTTCCGGCATGGGCGACCTGGTGCTCACCTGCACCGGAAGCCTCAGCCGCAACCGCACAGTCGGACAAGCACTAGGCCAGGGCCGCAAGCTGCCAGAAATTCTCGAGAGCCTGGGCGGAAAAGTGGCTGAGGGCGTGCGCACTGCGCGCGCCGCGCTGGGCCTCGCCCGCCAGCACGGCATTGAGATGCCCATCACCGAGCAGATGGAGTTGATCCTCGACGAAGGCAAGGACCCGCGCGATGCGATTCGCGACCTGATGCTGCGGCCTGGAAAAGACGAACACTAGGCCCGGATCGCGCCGGCGCGAAAGAGGCCACCGCTTTTCCCATCGCTCAACAACTCCCTCCCTCAATAAAATCATCAATAAACTCTCGCGGCCTAGAGCGGTCCACGCAAACAAACATTCTCGACGAACACAACTTGTACCGAATTCACCTCATTTAATATGGGTGTAACCGTACGACCTGATACCGGCGCTGACTGATGCTCAAGCTGAAATCGCTGTTGAACGGGTCCAACGCTCCCATCGTGCTGCTGCTCGCTGCGGCGCTGGGAGCTGTCGTCTTCACCGCGGGCGCAGGCGCCTTTCTCTACAACAATACGAGGGCTCTGGTCGCGTCGGCCCAATGGGTCGAGCACACGCACGGAGTGATTTCGGCCCTGCAACGCGCCTCGCTGCTCACCGAACGAGTCGAGTATCGCATTCAGCTCTACCGCCTTTCCAAGGACGAGGACCAACTGAGCGATGCGCGCGCAAGCGCCTCGCAACTGGCAGCGCAGGGGGTACGCCTGGGAGACATGGTCGCGGACAATCCCCGCCAGAGTGCGAACGTCCGCAACCTGGAAGCCTGCGCCGCGGAGCTGATGCAGGTGGTAGACCAGTTCACTCCCGCGTCACGGATGCCCGACATTCCCATCGAGCGTTGCCGTCAGGCGATCAGCCTGATGACGGCGCAGGAGCAATTGCTGCTGGAAGACCGCACCACGGGAAGCCAGCACAGCACTGTGGTGTCGATCGCCACCGAGTTCGGCTTCGTGGGATTGTCGCTCATTACGGTGGTCGTGCTTTTCGGATTCCTGCTCCGGGACGCCTTCCTGCGCCGCCGCATCGGCAAAGAGACTGCGGCCACGAACGAGCACCTGGCGCGCACGGTGAGCGCCCTGCGTAACCGCGCACGCGAGTCGGAGTTGCTGACATCTGCGCGCGATGAGCTGCAGTTGTGCGTCAACGTGCAGCAGGTCTACCAAAGCGCGGCCAACAGCTTTTCGCGGCTTCTGGAAGGTGCGAGCGGCTCGTTGTGCATGATCGACAACTCGCGGCAGATGGTCGAGGTCTGCTCCACGTGGGCGGCCAATGGCGCCGAAAGCGCCGTGCGCGACTTCAGCCCTCTTGAAGCCTGCTGCGGCCTTCGCTCCGGGCAGCGCCGCTGGCGGCGTCCTGGCCTTTCCGAAATTCATTGCGCGCACTTCGCCACCGACCCGCCGGAGTTCTATCTCTGCCAGCCGATCGTCGCGCACGGCAACGCAGTCGGCATGCTCTACGTGCAATGTCCGAGCGAGCAGGAGGTGCAGCGGGTCAATGAGAGCATGGACGGCCTGCGGCAGCTGGTGCAGCTCACCGGCATGGCGATCGCTGCGCTGAACCTGCGCGCCAAGCTCGAACACCAGTCCATCCGCGATTCGCTGACCGACCTTTTCAACCGGCACTTCATGCAGATCTCGCTGGAGCGCGAGCTGTCGCGGGCCGGACGCCACAGTCAGATGCTTGGCGTGCTCATGCTCGATGTCGATCACTTCAAGCCCTTCAACGATGCCCATGGTCACGCGGCCGGCGACGCCGTGCTCAGAAGCATTGCGGCGGCGCTCCGTTCCAGCGTGCGCGCCGAAGACATTGTCTGCCGGTACGGCGGCGAAGAGTTCACCATCATCCTGCCCGACGTGACCGAAGCCATCGTGCACGAGCGCGCCGAAGCCATCCGCCGCATGGTAGCCGACCTGCGCGTGTCGGCCGGAGACAATGTCTTCGGCAATCTCTCGCTCTCCATCGGCGTGGCCCTCTATCCCAACGACGGCGACTCCTCTGACCTGCTTCTGCGCCGGGCCGACCAGGCGCTCTACCGCGCAAAGCACGATGGCCGCAATCAGGTGGCTCTATTCAGCTCTATGACGCCGGTGGCGTCCTAGAGCTCGCGCGGCACCGTCATTCATCCAGCACGGCGTGGTCCGGGCGTATAATCCCTTCCCATCCGGACAACATGGGGTCCTAATTTCCATCCAGGGAGTGTGTCACGTGACCCGAAGGACTGCAATCCTGTTGACCGTTGCTATGGGCGTGTTGGTACTGATCCGTCCCACTGTTGCGCAAAATGCCAGCCCCAACCTTGCCGTGCTCGACCGTGCCGGCATGGACAATCTTCAAAAGCAGAGCGTGACCGGGCAGCTCAGCCTCTTGTGGCTGCGCGCCGATCCCAGCGTCTTCGACAAAGACAAACCGCGCTCCGCTCCTTTGCCCTTTTGAAGGGCTGCAACGCTGGCCCGCGCGACTACGTGTCCGTGATGCGCGGCCTCAACAACGAATTCGACTCGCCCTCGATCATTGCCTTCTACAAACCCAAGGTGCCGGGAATTCTCGATCTGGTGTCAGACACGTTCACGTTGACGTTGCAGACGCCGAACGGCGGCGGCACTGGCTTCTGGCTTGGCCAGTACGACATGTCGGCAAAGGATTTCCCGTTTGTGAATCTCGCCGGGGCAAGCCTTACCGCTCCCATCACGCTGTGCAGCGTTTTCCCCGCCGATGCCCCCAGCGGCCGCTGCAGCAGCCCGTTCAATGTTGCGTACAAGGTGAATTTTCCTGCGATTCAGCTCACCCAGTTCCGCATGGATGAGCAGGCCGCGCGGAACTATGTCGCCACGGTCCGCAACATCCCGGGCCGCCCGCGGCCGATCTACGTGCAGGTTGAGTTGCAGATTCTTCCCACAGCGCCCGAGGTGTCGATGCCGCATAGCGTTCCCATGAACATGGCGCAGTGCGATCTCATGCTGGGCAGGTCGGAGCCAGGGCAACGGCAGGTTGTCACCTTCTCCGGCAAGGTGAAGAAAATTACCGCGATCACCACCGTGGGCAACCAGGAGCTTGGGCAGCTCTATCCATAGGCCGCAATGTGCAGGTTACGGCGGTTTCACAGTTACTGTATCCCGAAGCCGCCGCTGCAGAGTGGCATTTTCCTCAAGAAAATGTCTCCTTCCAAGATCCAACAGGGGCGCACAAACTGTGGAACCGTTCTACGGCTGCACGGGCTCAGCGATGTCGTTCCTCTGCGGTGTGCCGCCGGCGCAGGTGCCCGAAGCATTTGTCTCTTCCGCATCGGTCACTGTAAGCACGCAGACCTTCTGCTTTTGCTGAATGGGTGCGTTGGTCGCAGGGTCGGTGAGTCCTGTAGAAACCATGCGGACGATCTGAAGTTTCTCTCCCAGCTTGATGCCGGACGCCGTGCCCTTGTTGATGAACACGCTGCCGTTCGCAATGCCGGCCACCAGAATGCCTGCTGCCGGAGGAGTCGGCGCTGCGGCGAGCGCGGCTGTGAGCTTGTCCGCGAGATCCTGCGCGATCGCCTCTGTGGCCTTGGCCCAGAGATCATTCCAGGTGGCCTGCAAGCCGTCTCCGGTCGTCTTCACGACCGGCCATTTTCTGGTTTCGGTGGCAACCGCCTCCTGTTTGAAGGAGGACTCGGGCTGCGCGAGGATTGCGCCGGTTTCCACATCGATGAGCCGGACGTTGCCTTCCGCTTCGACGCTGGCAATGACCTTGGTCGAGACAGACGAGATCTCCTGGTGGCTGCTCTGGCTGCCATTGGTGTAATTCGCCAGCACGATCTGCGCCGCGCCCAGCAGGCGGCCGATGCGGGCGGCCGTCTCAGTCGAGGAGCGGTCGCTGTTCTCAAAGTTCTGGGTCTTCAGGAGCATGTCCACATCGTTCTGCGCGATCAGGGTGATTCCCGGTTTGCCGGCCAGCTTGCCGGTCAAAGCGCCGACCATGCGGTTTTCGCCGATGGCATAGGCGGGAACGGTTCGCTCCAGCGGACCATTGCCGGCGATGATGGCGATGCGCCTGGCGGGCTGAGCGGAGAGAGTGCCGCAGCACAACAGAATCAGCGCGCAAGAAGATTCCATGAACCGCATTCGTCCTCCAGAAAACCTGTGCGGATTTCCTGCTCTTCCCTTTACCGGCCGCAAAGCCTGAAGTTGAGCAGCATTATACCCTCACCTGCGCCCGGTCCGATGGGCAGCCGGAGGGCTCCATCTCCATCTATGAAGTGTTGACCGGCAACAAATCGCTGCCAATTCCCTAAAAATCTGTTTTCGAGATTCATGTGCGCTGAGGGAACCTTGGACAACGGACGGGCATCCCACGTTCTATGGTTGATCCTGCCCGCCCTTGCTTTCTCGTAATCGATAAGCAATATCCCGGCAACATTTCCACTCGCAAGCTCGTGATCGAAACGGCTTTGTTGAACGTGATCACCGCGTATAGCGCGTCGGAGGCGATCGCAACGCTGGACCGGTTTCCCAAGGTGGATGGGATTGTGCTGGATACTGAGGTTTACGGAATGCCCTGCCGCCAGTTAATTGGCGAGTTGCGTAAGGTCCGCCATAACATTCCTATTGTGACCGTTTCGCCCAGCGGCCACAGCCGCTGTGACGGCGAGGAGTACCACGTCTCCTCCTATGATCCGCAGGACCTGCTCGAACAACTGCAGCACATCTGCTCCAAAGAAACCCGCAAGGCCGCCGAAGGAACTGATTTCCCTCCAGGGTCCAATTAGCGACTACAGCGGTTTCACAGTTGCTGTATCCCGGAACCGCCGTTGCAAAGTGGCATTTTTCTCAAGAAAATGCCACCTTTCGCAGATCCAACAAGGGCACATAAACTGTGGAACCGCTCTACTCACCGCGCCGTCCGCCATCGCCGCACCCGGGGCGCCGCTCCCCAGCGGTAGACTCATAGATCTTCTTCGCGGCAAGATTCGGTATTTTGCTGTGCAACGCTCCGGCCCGGAGCTACACTACTCCATCATCGGGTCAATCGACGAGAGACTGTAAAGCTGAAGGGAGCGCAGGCGCCGTGCACACGAGGCGCGATTCGGGTCGGGTGCGGGACCTGCCACGCTGCGTTCTTCAAAGAGATCGTCTCTCCCATCCACCTCGAAGCTGCTGTGATGGCGATCCCATTCCTCGGTCGCACCGCCACAGCGTCGAAACCGAAAGCTGATGAACGTTCATGCCGGGCAATCTGGCATGAAGGAGGACGCATGCCCACCAACAGAGAGTTTTTGCCCTCTGGAGTCACTCGACCCCCGCGAACTGCTGAACAGATCGCTGCCGCAGTGGCAACGCCAGGGTTCGACTATCCGGTTACGCAGGTTGGCGTAACCGGGAATATCACCGTCTCCTACGACCCCAGCCTGGGAGCTCAAGGATTGACGCTCGCCCAACAGCTGCTCAACGTGGTGGCCGGACCGTATCAACAAATGCAGTCGGTCTTTGGCCTCGCTGGCGGTGCGGTAACAGTGGTGGTCTCGCCTTTAAGCGGAAAGAACGATGGCTCCGGGGGCGCCTATCACCACGGCTGCGATTTCAACTCCGGCGGCGTTCTTTACCTGGATGCAACCTTCGCCAACACAACGCAAAATCCGCTGGATCTGGAAGTCGCGTTCTACATCGCGGAGCTCTCCGAGGCTTTTATGGGAGCGCAGAATAAGGGTTGGGGCTGCGGCTACAGCAACGGCGAAGGGCTATCACGCTACCTGGCTGAGAATGCCTCGCCTGGTGTGATACCAACGTGGGGCATCACCGGACCCGCCTGGGTAAGCGCCGGCTATCCGGACTGGGTGACCAAAACCGAGCAGACCGACCAGGACTCGAAGTCGACCGGCTGCGCGATTCTGTATCTCTACTGGATGCGCTCGCTGGGGTACACCATATCCGAGATCGTGCAAGCAGGAGGCTCAACCCTTTCGGCGAATTACCAGACGCTTACCGGGAAGACAACGGCCTATGCGGATCTTGTGGCGGCGGTGAAGGCGGTGACCGTCACTACCGATAATCCGTTCCCACCGCAGCTTTACCAGATGCATGGCGACGGCACCATCTGGTATTACACCGGGCCGCCAGTCTCAGGATGGCAGATGCTCGACAACAATCCCCGTGCGCGCGCGATTGCCGCTTCCGGCAACCTGCTCTACCAGCTGCATGGCGACGGCACCATCTGGATCTACACGGGGACGCCGCTGACAGGATGGCAGATGCTCGACAACAATCCGCGCGCCCGCGCCATTGCCGCCTCCGGCCGCAAACTCTACCAGCTTCATGACGACGGAACCATCTGGATCTATACCGGTCCGCCGCTCACCGGCTGGCAGATGCTCGACAACAACCCGAGAACGATTGCCATCGCGGCCGGCGACTCGCTTTACCAGTTGCATAACGACGGCACGATCTGGCTCTACACCGGAACCCCGCTCACCGGGTGGCAGATGCTCGACAACAATCCGGCGACCACTGAGATCGCAGCCGCCGGCGGCAATCTCTACCAGAAGCACGGCGATGGAACCATCTGGGTGTACACAGGACCGCCGATGTCAGGATGGCAAATGGTCGACAACAATCCCGCAGCCATGTCCATCACGGTTTCCAGTTCCGCGCTCTACCAGACGCACGGCGACGGCACCATCTGGATCTATACCGGTCCGCCGATCAGCGGCTGGCAGATGCTGGACAACAATCCCCGAGAGCGTGCGATAGCCGCCAACTCCCACCTCTATCAGCTGCACGGCGACGGCACCATCTGGAACTACACCGGACCGCCGCTGAGCGGATGGCAGACACTGGACACCAATCCGGCGACCACGGCGATTCTCGTGGCGCAATAGAACCCTGGGGCGGAGTGCTCGCGGCAACCATCGCGGCACTCCGCTCAACCGAATGAGGCCGCTCGTGGAAAGGAAAACGGCCGTGAACCGTGTGCTCCACCGCAGTGTCTGATGAATGGCGACATGCGGAGCCGTGTAACAGGACATGCTTCAGCCATGCCGCGGACTGGTCCCCAAAACCTTCGGGCTCCTGCGCATGTTTTTTCAATCGATGAATCCGGCGCTGTCGCTCCATGAGACGCTGCATAGTGCTCATGGAATCGACCGCCGAAGCACAAATTATTCTCGGCGAGTCCCAAATCTATTTCCGTCAACTGAGAATCGAGTAAGATGCGCCTATTGGAGATCCCATGCGGAAGGATCATTTCAAGCCCATCGCGTTCGTCTTTCTTCTTCAGTTTTGCCTGCCCGGCGCAATCCATCAAGCGCCGGCGCAGGCAGACAAGGCTGCGTATCTGGCCATGGCTCCGGTCGATGCGTATTTGATCGCCGACCAAACTACGGAAATCGCGTTGGCACGCAGTGCTGCTCCTGCATCGGTCTCGGATGCAGCCGAGGTGTTGGTGCTTGAGAGAAAGGGATTCACGACCGCGGTAAAAGGCACGAATGGCTTTCAGTGCCTGGTGGAGCGATCATGGGGCGCGGCCACCGACGATGCGGAATTTTGGAATCCCAAAGTTCGCTCGCCCATTTGCTTTAATGCAGCGGCAGCCAGAACCTTTGTGCCGATCTTCCTGATGAAGACAAAACTGGCGCTGGATGGAAAATCGGCAACAGAAATTGCGGCGTTGACGGCTGCGGCACTGGATAAGAAGGAGTTGCCTGCACTGGCGCCGGGAGCCATGTGCTACATGATGTCGAAACAGCAATACCTGAACGACCGCGGTAAGAGCTGGCATCCGCATCTCATGTTTATTGTCCCGGGCGACGCGGCAAAGAGCTGGGGAGCCGACCAGCCCGGTTCGCCCATTATCGCTGCGAACGACCCTGAAGAGCGAGTAACCATCTTCATGGTCTGGGTTGGCCACTGGTCCGATGGGTCGCCTGCTCCCATGGAGCAATGACGCCACGTCGCCACTCATCCAGCCGGCATCGCGAAACCTCCGTTGTTGCATCGAGGCGACATCTTGTACAGTCGACCCATGGCGCTCAAACGGATGGATAACGTAGGAATCGTCGTCGATGACCTCGGAGAGACGATCGATTTCTTCCGAGAGCTCGGCCTTGAGCTGGAGGGGCGGGTCACGATCGAAGGAGAATGGGCAGGGCGTATCACCGGACTCGCCGACCAGCGCGTCGAGATTGCCATGATGCGCACACCGGATGGTCATAGCCGTATCGAGCTCTCCCGCTTCCTCACGCCGCCTGTCGTCGCGGATCACCGCAACGCTCCAGTGAACGCTTTAGGCTACCTCCGCGTCATGTTCGCTGTGGACGACATCGACGAGCTACTTGACAGGCTTCGCAAGCGCGGCGCACAGCTCGTAGGCGAAGTGGTCCGGTATCAGAACTCGTATCGGCTTTGCTACATCCGCGGGCCTGAAGGGATTCTCATCGGACTCGCCCAGGAACTCAACTGAGCGCGAGGTGATTCGGCTCTTCGAAAGTTGAACGGATTGGTCCTCGGAAGTCGGCTGCGCTCCAGCCTTCCGAATCCAGGTGGCGAATGCGCATCCCGAAATGCTGACCCCTCTATCGGTATCCAACCCGGATTTTGCCGCGCAACCGCTCTGGATGAGTGATTTGCTCTGAGGGCAACAATCAAGGCAAGGTAGCTTGCCCGGAACGGCGACTATCGGCCAGGGGGCGAGGAGCAAGATTCAACTAGCCTCTTCCGCCCCCTTAGCCGCGATCTCTGAGATAGCCTGCCTATGCTTTCCGTTCAGCAGCTCGCGCATGACGATGATCCGAGCTTCCGGTCCTTATTTCGCCTGCACCAGCCCCTCAATAACTGCAGCAATCTTATCGAGTATCTGCTTCCGGCCCTCCAGCTGACCGCTCTCGAGTGCGTTCTGCATGGTCTCATTTCCAATGAAGGTGAGTTTCGTCTGGCCGTTTCCGAGATCCTCAAAGAGAATCACGTCGTACGCACCCTCTATTGCCTCATGCTCGATTCCATATTGCGCAGGCTCAACCTTGTTTCCCTTCGAGTCGGCAAAGTACATGGAGGAAACGATCTTCTCATGCAAAACAATCTCATGGTATTCACCGCCATTCCAGAATTCCTGCCCATCCGGCGATCTCATGCAGCAGAGAAATTTCCCTCCCACGCGAAAATCCATCTCGCAAAACGGCGCGGTGAATCCCTTCGGCCCCCACCACTGCATCACATACTTCGGGTCGGTCCACGCCTTCCAAACCAATTCGCGTGGGGCATCAAAAACTCTGGTGATAACCATTCGTTCAGTCTCATTCACCGCGTTGCTTGTCATCTTTCACCTCCGCTTTTTTCATTTGATTCACAACCACCTCCAGCTTGTCGAAACTTTCTTCCCAGAATTGGCGATAGCTAATCGCCCAGTCGCTGACTGCCTTGATCGCCTGTGGCCTCAGCGTGCAAATCCTTTCTCGTCCTTGCTTCGTCTTGATCACAATACGCGCCCGCACCAGGTAGGCAATATGTTTTGAAATCATCTGCTGCGAGAGTGCGAACGGTTCCGTCAAGCCACGCACAGAGGCGGGCCCATGGGAGAGTTGCTCGATCATCGCCCGCCGGGTTGGATCAGACAAAGCCGCAAATGTTATACCTAATCGATCCACAACCATATGGTTGTGGATCTTCGGTTGAATGTCAATCAGAATTTTCGCGATTCCAGGTTTCTGATCCTTGATCTCTGAATCCTGACCCCTGCGCGGCTAGTGATAAATCGCCTAGTCGCTCACCGAGTCTGGATTCGTATCGGGAAGTCGGCCTCTCGCCACTCAACGAATCAGCTGGGAACTCAACCGACACGCACGCGAATGTTCATAACAGGCTCTAATCCGAATTTCCCCCGGCGATCGCC
>DATJNF010000080.1:0-2082 GCA_035508375.1 Occallatibacter sp.
CCTGCTCGACCACAGCTAGGGTATAGCTATCTGGATTCCGCTCTAGAGGCGTTTGTCATAGAAGGATACCGCAGCGGAGCGCTTTCCAATGCGCAGCCCGGAGGCCTTCTAGCCCGCATTTCTCACAGCCCGGTTGCCGAGTGTTGTGACGTGGTTTTGAAAAAGTAGTAGAAAGGCCGTCTTTTCATGGCATAACTACGTTGTCAAGGCGTGGTTATGGCCGTGCGGAGGCGGCCTTTCTGATGACAGAGTGTAATCAAGAAGTCTTCTCGTTTGCAGCACATTCTTCACGCCGTGTGGAGGCCGGGTTTACCGCTGGACAAGTGACCAGCGACGGCGGGGCGCTGCTGCTGCGCGAGGCCGAGCGGAAGGTCAACCTGCTGGGGCGGCTTGCAGACTGCTTCACAGACGGGCGCAACCCGAAGTGGGTCGAGCACCTGTTGCCGGAGATGCTTTCGCAGCGCATCTACGGGCTGGCGCTGGGCTACGAGGACTTGAATGACCACGAGCAGTTGCGCGCCGATCCGTTGTTGGGGTTGCTGAGCGGCAAGCGCAAGCTGGACGAGCCGCTGGCCGGCAAAAGCACGCTGAACCGGCTGGAACTGGTGGGCCGCACCGGCCGCTATCACAAGATCGCTTACTCGCCCCAAGCCATCGACCGGCTGCTGGGCGATCTCTACATCGAATCGCAGACCGCCATGCCAGAGCGCATCGTGCTCGACCTGGACGCCACCGACATCCCGCTCTACGGCCATCAGCCGGAGCGCTTCTTCCACGGTTACTACGACAGCTACTGCTACCTGCCGTTGTACATCTTCGCCGGCGATCAACTGCTGTGCGCACGACTGCGTCCGGCCAATCGGGATGCGGCGGCGGGCAGCGTCGAAGAAGTGAGCCGCATCGTGGCACAGTTGCGCCAGCGCTGGCCCGGGGTGAAGATCGTGCTGAGAGCCGACTCCGGCTTCTGCCGCGAAGAGCTGATGGGCTGGTGCGAACACAACCATGTCCATTACGCCTTCGGCCTGGCGCGCAATCAGCGCCTCGTCAGGATCATCGGCAAACAGATGCACCAAGCACACCTGCTGCACCAATTCACCGGCAAGGCCGCGCGCGTCTTCACCGAGTTCGAGTACAGAACCCATAAGAGCTGGTCCTGCTCACGCCGTGTGGTGGCTAAGGCGGAGTTCCTCGACAAGGGCCAGAACCCGCGCTTCGTCGTCACTTCGTTAACGCCCCAGCAATGGCCGGCGCAGGACTTATACGAAAAGTTCTACTGCGTCCGCGGCGAGATGGAGAACCGCATCAAGGAACAGATGTGCCTGTTCGCCGATCGGCTCTCCACCGACGAAATGAGGGGAAATCAGTTGCGTCTTTACTTCTCCGCGCTGGCTTACACGCTGATAGAAGCGCTGCGCCGTTTGGGCCTGAAAGGCACCGCGTGGGCCGAAGCGCAGGTCGATACCATCCGCCTGAAGCTGCTCAAAATCGGCGCTATCGTCCGCATCAGCGTGCGCCGCGTGCTGCTGCAACTCAGTTCGGCTTACCCCTGGAAAGATATTTACGCGGCCGCCTTCCACGCCCTGCGCTGTTGACCCTGCCGCATCGCTCAGAAAACCGCATCTTCCATCTTCACCGCGATCATAGGCAGGCGGAGCCATGCGCAAAATCGGCCGCCATCCGGCCAAAACCCGCCACCGACAGACCCCGCAACCCGACAGATCGATCCCAGCGCCGACCTGCAGCCCAAAATCCACCGTCCTCTGCTCCACACGAAGATCGCATGAGGGATTGTGAGAAATGCGGGCTAGGGCTGCCGCGCCTAGGATTCGAGGGTTTCCTCAAGGAGCGGCAAATCTCCGATCATGCGTACAGCGTGGCGGAACTTGAGAAGGACTGGCAGGCGGTGAAGCAGGACATTGACCCCTTGGCAGTGCAGCGAGACGTGAACCGGCGCATCGAGCAATATACTGCCTGGTTGCGCGAATGTCAGGAAAACAAGAAGTTAGGGCTCGCAATCGAGCATGCGGCCAATCAAGGTCCATATCCTTATCAATGGAAGGTGTATACGACCGATAGTTTGGT
>DATJNF010000081.1:0-95569 GCA_035508375.1 Occallatibacter sp.
GCGTCCACGATCTCGGGCACCTCGATCTTCGCGTCGGCAGCAGTGCCGCCGCCCACCTGTTCGACATAGATATTGGAGAGCTTCACATCTTCGATCGGATAGCCGGGAATTCCTGACAAGATAGACCCGCGCTGCGCCGAGTTGTAGCTGGAGATGTTGCTGATCATCACGCGCTTCAGCGTTCCTACCTTCGTGGTCTCCTTCGGCCCTCGCAGCCGGGAATTCAGCCGCAGGAAAAATGGTCCTGTGACCAGATCGCGCATGGTGATGTTGGTGATGGTGCAGTCTTCCAGCAGTGCGCCGTCCGACGACTCCAGCGCCAGTCCCTGGCAGCCTTCAAACACGCAGTTCGAGATGGTGGTGTTGATGAAGCCGCCATTCGACTCGGTACCGTACTTGATGCGTCCGTTGTGCGGCACGCGCACGCCGGGGTCAAATTTCTTAAAGGTCCCGTCGAGGACAGTGCCCAACTGATAGCAGCCGGCGACCCAGCAGTTGGTGATGGTCATGTTGCGTGTGGCGCGGGCATAGCCGAGCGCATAGCTCGACTTGGGGCAGATGCCGTCGTCCCAGGGCGAATTGACGAAGCAATTCGAGACGCGCACGTTCTGGCAGCAGTCGATATCCAGCCCGTCGCGGTCGGTGTCGATGGTGAGGTTGTCGATCGTGAGGTTGTCTACGCCGGTCGCGAGCAGCGCGAAGTGGCCGCCTTTGAGGACAGAGAAGTCGCGCAGCAGAACGTTGCGGCAGTTCTTGAGCGCAATGGCCTTGTTGCCTACGCCAGCCTGCTCGGCAATGTAAACGGGATAGTTGCCGCGCGGATTACGGCCTGCGCCAAAGCTGAGGCCTTTGCCGTAGATGAGTCCCGAGCCGGTGATGCTGAAGTCGTGAATGTCTTCGCCCCAGAGAAGCGAGTTATGCCAGTGGTTGTGACCGTAGTCCTGATAGGCGTCCCACTCGGTCTTTGGTTCGGCTGCGTCATACGTTCCGCCGTTGTAGCCCGTTGTGCTGTCCGGCGAAGGTGAGTCGGCCGCAAGAATGGTCGAGCCCTGCTCCATATGCAGATGCACATTGCTCTTGAGGTGAATCGAGAAGCAGAGATACGTGCCCGGCGGAAACAGCACCATGCCTCCACCCGCTGCCGCAGCCGCTTCCATTGCCCGGTTAACTGCCGGCGTGTCCACGGTCTTTCCATCGCCCGTTGCGCCATATGTGCGCACGTCGAAGACTCCGGCGCTCGCGGCTGCTGCGCCGCTTTTCTTTGCCGCGGCGGCGTAGGAAACGGCAGGAACCACGGCTCCCAGGTAGCCCAGGCCTCCCGCGCGCAGAATTGAGCGGCGCATGGAATCGAAATCTCGCATCGTCATATCCTTATCCATTTTCGATCGTCTAGCGTGGTCAGACCACTTTTCAGTCGAGATGAAACACTTCTTCGAGCGGGATCATATTATCATCCGCAGCACCTTCCCCGAACGGCTCGAAAAATGGCGTCATCTCGGCCTGCCAGCGCTCATTCACCGGGTGCTCCTTCATCGCGGCACAGCATTTGGCGAAGTCGTCCACCTCGACATAGCCCACCAGCAATCCATCAGGCCGCAGAAACAGGGAATAATTGCGCCAACCCGTCTCGCGCAGCGCCTCCAGCATTTCGGGCCACACCTGCGCGTGCCGGGCCTTGTATTCCTCCAGCTTTTCCTGTCGAACTTTCAGCAGAAAACAGATGCGCATGGGGTCGCCTTTCCGCCTGCGGACCCAGTGGGTTCGATTCTGGGGGTGGTCAGACTGCCTTCAGTGGCCTACCAGCGACGTGAATGGAGGCACGTAGGCCATCAGGTAAACCAGCACGCCCACCAGCGATGCCAGCGCGAGGCTGTGCAGGAAAACGAAACGCAGAATCGTGCCTTCCTGGCCGTAGGTCTGTGTAGCCGTCGTGGCTACCACGATGCTCGGCGCGGCGATCATCTTGCCCATTACGCCGCCAGCCGAGTTGGCTGAGGCCATCAGCACCGGCTTCACGCCGATCTGCTGCGCGGTCATGGTTTGCAAACTGCCAAAGAGCACATTGGCCGACGTGTCAGACCCGGTGCTGGCCGTTCCGAGCCAGCCGATCAGCGTGCCGAAGAAGGGATACAGCGCGCCGGTGCGGGCGAAAGCAAGACCGAGCGTTGCATCGAGCCCGCAATAGCGGGTGATGTAGCCGATGGCCAGCATGGCGGCAATGGTGACGATCGTGAATCGAAGGTTGACGATCGTCTTGCAGAACGAGGCCGCCAGCGTAATGGGCCCAAGACCCATCAGCAGGCCGGCGATCACAGCAGCCACTACGATGCCGGTGCCTGTGGCAGTTAACCAATTCAGCGTGAAAACGGCAGCTTCAGCGGTCGGCTTGGCCACTACGGGTGGAACTCGGAAGATAAAATTGTGCAGACCCGCAACGGTGAGCTTAATCGTGGTGAACGAATCCAACCACCTCGAAAACGGCGGATAGCCCCACGCGAACACAATCAGGCTCAGCACCAGCCAAGGCAGCCACGCTTTGAAGATGTCTTCAGTGCTGCAGTCAACGCGTTCGCGCCGTTGGCCGGTCACGTCCTTGCCGGCGGCGTTCAGGATGCGCGCCGGTTTCCAGAAGCGGAGAAAAGCGATCAACACGACGATCGTCGAAGTGGCAGCGACGATGTCGGCCAATGAGGGGCCCACGAAGGCGGCCATCAGGTATTGGCTCACGGCGAAGGTTCCGCCCGCGAGCAGAATCGCCGGCCATATCTCGAGCATGCCGCGGAAACCCGCGTAGGCCCAGATGAGCCAGAAAGGAACCAGCATGCAGAAGGGAACCAGCAGGATCGAGATGAGCCGGGAGAGCGTGAGCGTATCGAGACCGGTGACGCCATGGAGAGCCACGATCGGCGTACCCAGCGCGCCAAAGGCAACCGGCGCCGTGTTGGCAAGGAGCGTGAGGCTCGCCGCCTGGAGCGGGCGGAAGCCGAGGCTGATCAGAATCGCGCCGCACACGGCAACCGGCGTGCCGAAACCAGAAGTGCCCTCAAAGAACGCGCCCAGCGCATAGGCGATCAGCAGCAGCTGCAATCGGCTGTCCTCGGTAATATTGGTGCAGCTTTGCTGCAGCGTAACAAATCGCCCCGTCTTCACGGTCAGGTCATAGAGAAAGATGACCGGCACAATGATCCAGCAGATCGGGAACAGCCCGTACCCCGCGCCATACGCTGCTGCGCTCAGCGCAAGCCGCGCCGGCATGTGGAAGACCGCTATCGCGACGATAAGCGCCGTGAGCAGGCCGGAGATGGCGGCGATGTGGGCCTTCACCCGCAGCACCGCCATTGCGCCCAGCAGCACCAGAATCGGCAACGCGGCGATGGCTGTGGAAAGCCACCATTTCCCTGTCGGGTCGTATCCCTGCGCCCACCGGCCAACGGCGGGGTTTGTCTTGAACAGGTAGATGATTCCAATAAGAACGGCCAGAATTCCGGCAGCAAATATGCCGAGAGAGAATCCCGAGTCCTGCTTGTGCGCCGGCACGCGGGTAGACCGTTCCTCGGAAGCCAGATGCGGTGCCATAAGACCTCTCGTGGGCAAACGCCCCGACTATACCAGAGACAGAGCAGTGGCTGTCGAGTTGAGCGTACATGCATGCGAGACGCGCTCCCGGCACACTGCCGAACCAGCGTTTTTGCTTGCCTTTGTGGGAGTTCGTCTGAGCGCAGCGGAGTTAGTATGGGAACTGCGTTCAGACGCGGGAGACGATGAGCGACCAACAGCGCATGGGTGGACTGAACAAGCTTTGGCCGGATGCACACGCCGCTCTCGAGGGCATTGTGCGTGATGGCATGCTGCTCGCTATCGGCGGCTTTGGTCTGTGCGGCATTCCCGAGGCTTTGATTCTCGCCCTGCGCGAGAGCGGCGTGCGCAACCTGACCGTCGCCAGCAACAACGCGGGCGTGGACGGCTGGGGCCTCGGGCTGCTTTTGGAAACGCGCCAGATCAAAAAG
This sequence comes from Occallatibacter sp., assembly GCA_035508375.1. Lineage (GTDB taxonomy): Bacteria > Acidobacteriota > Terriglobia > Terriglobales > Acidobacteriaceae > Telmatobacter. The sequence goes on from DATJNF010000081.1 coordinate 4,008, forward strand.
ATGATCTCGAGCTACGTGGGCGAAAACGCGGAGTTCGAGCGGCAATTTCTCGCCGGCGAACTCGAAGTGGAATTCTGCCCGCAGGGAACGCTCGCCGAACGCATGCGCGCCGGCGGAGCGGGCATTCCCGGCTTCTACACGCGCACGGGCGTCGGTACACTTGTAGCCGAAGGCAAGGAGCACAAGGAGTTCGACGGCGTCACCTACATTCTGGAACGCGGCATCCAGGCGGATCTGGCTCTGGTGAAGGCGTGGAAAGCTGACACCCACGGCAACCTTATCTACCGGCGCACGGCGCGCAACTTCAATCCGCCGGCGGCAACCTGCGGCAAAATCACCGTTGCCGAAGCCGAGATCGTCGTGGAGCCGGGCGAACTCGATCCCGACGAGGTTCACACGCCGGGCATCTTCGTGCATCGCCTCGTGCATAACCCCCATCCGCAAAAGCGGATCGAAAAACTCACCCTTCGCGAGGAGTAATCTTGTGGCACTCACGCGTGGATTGACCCATGGATGGACCCGTGATCAGATGGCCGCACGTGCCGCACGCGAATTGCAGAGCGGCTTTTATGTGAACCTCGGCATCGGCATTCCCACGCTGGTCGCCAACTACATTCCCGCAGGCGTGACGGTGACGCTGCAATCAGAAAACGGCCTTCTGGGCATGGGCCCGTTTCCCCGCGCATCGGAGATGGATGCGGATCTGATCAATGCCGGCAAGGAGACCGTCACCTTCGTTCGCGGCGCGGCGACATTTTCCAGCGCCGACTCCTTCGCCATGATCCGAGGCGGACACATCGATCTTGCCATCCTGGGCGCCATGCAGGTCTCCGAGCGCGGCGACCTGGCCAACTGGATGATTCCGGGAAAGCGCGTCAAAGGCATGGGTGGCGCGATGGACCTTGTCTCCGGCGTGCGGCGCGTGATCGTCGTGATGGAGCACACCACGCCCACAGGTGAGCCCAAGCTGCTGCACACCTGTACGCTGCCGCTCACCGGCACCGGTGTGGTGCATCGCGTGATTACGGATCTCTGTGTGCTCGACATTACGCCGGCGGGGTTTACTGTGGTGGAGCTGGCAGAGGGTGTAACCCGCGAGGCAATCGAAGAGCGCACCGGAGCGCCGGTGCAGTTCGCATTTTCCTCTTGAAGAGAAGCAGCGAAGCGGGAGTCATTGTCAACGGCTCCAGACAGGCTTGCGCTTCGTTAGGAATGCCGACACGCCTTCTTGAAAATCAGCAGTCTCGCGGGCATGTGTATTGGCCTCGATCGCATTGACGATGGCCGCATCGAGCCAAGCCCGGCGCTGGTCTGCTATCAGCTGCTTGGTCGCCGCAAGCGACTGCGGACTGTTATCGATGAGCGTCGCCGCCAGAGTCCGCACGCGGCCGGCCAGCTCCTCGCGTGGCACAATCTCATTCACCAGCCCCAGCCGCAATGCCTCCTCCGCATCAAAGATGCGCCCGGTCAACAGCAGATCGCGGGTGCGCTTGGCACCGAGTTGCAATTCCAGGAACGCCGAAACCAGCGCCGGAACGAAGCCGATCCGCACCTCCGTAAAGCCAAACTTCGCATTCGAGGCGGCAAGCGTGAAATCGCAGATGAACGCCAGGCCGGAGCCGCCTGCAATCGCTGCACCGCGCACCGCCGCAATGGTGGGCATGGGCAGCTCGTAGAGCGAAAGAAAGAGTCGCGCAATGCGTTCCGCCTCAGCCCGATGATCAGCAGCCGTTTCGCTTTGCGATGCTTCGAGCGCCGCCAGATCCAGTCCGGAACAAAAGCCCTCACCCGCGCCCGCCAGGACGACCACGCGGCAGGCGCTCGTCGCGGTTTCTTCAAAAGCAGCGATCAGCTCCATCTGCATCTCGGGCGTCATCGCATTGCGTCGCTCAGGCCGGTTCAACGTGATGGTGCGGATGAGTGCATCGTCTGCAACCAGAATCGTCTTGTAATCCAATCACCCTCCAGATTGCTGCCGAAAACGCTCAGTCAGGATGCCGCGACGCCGACGGCCGCAATCTCCGCGTTGGCGCGCAGCAGATCGTCGAGAGGCGTCAGCATCGGCAGAGCTGCGCCGCAGCGGTTCAACTCACTGAGCAAAATCTCCGTCGGAATATTGCCCACCAGCGCATCCTGCGCGAAGGGACATCCGCCGAGTCCGCCGATTGCCGCATCGAACCGCCGACATCCCGCCTCGTAGGCCGCGCGCACGCGTGCCGGTACATCTTCGCGCCGTGCGTGCAGATGCACGCCGATCTCTACACCAAGACGCATGGAGACTGCACCACTCACAATTTCCGCGATCCACTCCGGCGGAGCAATCCCCACGGTATCGGCGAGGGAAATCTGCTCCGCGCCTGCATCGATAAGCCGTCCATAGGCCTCTTGCAACCCGCTGGGACTCCACGATTCGTTATAGGGATTACCAAAGGCCATCGATATGTAAGCTACTGTGTTCAGGCCTGCGTCCCGTGCGCGAGCCGCAATCGCGTTAAGCGCTGTAAGCGCCTCTTCCGGCGTCTGATGCTGGTTGCGGCGAAGAAATTCCGCCGAGATGGAATAGGGGAAGCCCAAGGTGCGCACCGCGCCGGTGCGAATGGCTCGTTCCGCGCCCCTTTCATTGACCACGATGCCGATGATCTCCACATCTTCAGGTGGCATCAGCAACTCGAGCACGCGCTCTGAGTCCGCCATCTGCGGAACCGCCCCGGGCGAAACGAAGCTCACCGCGTCAACGGAAGCAAAGCCGGCGTCGATGAGCTTGCGCAGATATGCCGCCTTGGTCTCGGACGAGATCGGAACAGGCAGGCCCTGCCAGGCATCGCGCGGGCACTCCACGATTTTGACCGCATCGCCCATAGAAGACAGCGTACAGCTTACAGCTGGCAGCTAACAGCTGTTAACTGATGGCTGTTAGCTGCCGGCTTATCCCCTCGACGGATACACCTTCAAAATCTCGCGGGCGATGACCATGCGCTGAATCTCACTGGTGCCTTCGCCGATGGTGCATAGCTTCACGTCGCGATAGAATTTTTCGACTGGATAGTCCTTGATGAAGCCGTAGCCGCCGAACAACTGCACCGCATCATCGCAGATGCGCACCGCTACTTCGCTGGCAAACAATTTGGCCATCGACGACTCGCGCGTTACCTTGCGCCCTGCGTCCTTCAGAACCGCCGCGCGCTGCGTGAGCAAGCGCGCCGCATCCAGCTCTGTAGCCATATCGGCCAGCTTCCACTGGATGCCCTGAAACTCCGCGATCGCCTTGCCGAACTGCCGCCGCTCCTTCACATACTTCACCGCCGCATCCAGCGCGCCGCGGCCGATGCCCAGCGCAAGCGCTGCAATCGAGATTCTGCCGCCATCCAGAACGCGCATCGCGTCGATGAATCCTTCGCCTTCACCGCCGAGCAGGTTCTCCGCAGGAATTTCGCAATCCTCAAAGATCAGCTCGCTCGTATCGCTCGCGCGCAGGCCGAGCTTGTTCTCCTTCTTGCCGGGCCGGAATCCCTTTGTCCCTTTCTCTACGATGAAGGCAGAGAGGCCATGCGTACCCCTGCTTTTGTCGGTCACAGCAATCACCACAGACACATCGGCGTAGCGGCCGTTGGTGATGAAGTTCTTGTTGCCGTTCAGCACATAGCGGTCGCCTTTCTTCATCGCGGTCGTGCGCGCGTTGCTCGCATCCGAGCCGGAACCCGGCTCCGTCAATCCCCACGCCGCCAGCCACTCGCCACCCGCCAGCAACGGCATGTACTTTCGCTTCTGCTCTTCAGTGCCGGCCAGGAAGATATGATTTGTCCCCAGCGAGTTGTGCGCCGCAATCGTCAGCCCGATAGATCCGTCAACCGCGGACAACTCTTCGATCGCCAGCACATAATCCAGGTACCCCAGGCCCGCGCCGCCGTACTCCTGCGGAATGATCACACCGAGCAGGCCCATTGCTCCAAGCTTCTTCACGATCGCGAGGGGGAACTCGTTCGCCTCGTCCCACGCCGATACATTTGGCGCAATCTCGCGCGCCGCAAACTCGCGAATCTCCCGCCGCAGATGCTCCTGGTCTTCGGTGAGTACGAAGGGATACAGCGACTCCGCCGCTTCCATTTCCACTTTCATGTCCGAGTGTCCTCCTTGCGGAATTCGCTCTCCAGTCCGCCTGCTTCCAGTTAAGATGCTTCCAAACAAAGCTCAGGTCTGCAGCACTCCGGGATTGAAGCGCGGAGCTTCGGGGTTCAGTGCGCAGGCCTCGAGCGCCGTAATCAACACCTCGCGAGTCTTCGCCGGATCGATGATTGCATCGATCCAGAGCCGCGCCGCTCCGTAACGCGGATCAGCCTGCGCATCATAGTCGGCGCGAATCTCTTCCTGGATTGCCTTTCGCTCCGCCTCGGTCAGCACCTTGCCGTTACGCTCCATCTGCCTGGCGCGCACCTCGGCCAGCGTCGCAGCGGCCGAAGCGCCGCTCATCACCGCGTAACGGGCCGTGGGCCACGCAAACAAAAATCGCGGATCGTAGGCCTTGCCACACATCGCATAGTGGCCCGCGCCAAAACTCCCGCCGACGATCATCGTGATCTTCGGCACCACACTGGTGCTTACCGCCGAAACCATCTTGGCGCCGGCGCGAATGATTCCCGACCACTCGGCATCCTTGCCTACCATGAATCCGTTCACGTCATGCAGAAAGATCAGCGGCACGAGGTTCTGATTGCAGTCCATGATGAAGCGCGCCGCCTTCTGTGCGCCCTCGGTGTAAATCACGCCGCCCACTTCGATTCGTGTTGCGCCCGCCGCAGGTCCCACGGCAACTTTGTCGGTCTGGTTGGTCTTCTGATTGGCCACGATGCCTACGGCGTGGCCGCCGATCCACGCATAGCCGCACAGCACGGTGCGGCCGAATTCCTCCTTGTATTCGTCGAACTCGCTGCGGTCGACGATGCGCGCAATCACTTCGCGCATCTCGTAGAGGTTGCTCGAGCCCGGAGCGGGATTCATCAGGCCATACAGATCTTCGGCCAGAAACCGCGGCGCGTCTTGTTCCGGATCAAACGCACGCCGCCGAAAAATCTCTGCAGCAGGACGGCCACCCATCTTGTCGACGAGCGACCGCAAACGCGCTAGGCAGAGATGATCGTTCGGCTCCTTGAAGTCCACCGTGCCGGAGATCTCCGCATGCATCGTGGCGCCACCCAACTCCTCCGCACCCGTCTTTTGCCCGATGGCTGCCTGCACCAGCGATGGCCCGGCGAGAAACAGGCCCGACCCCTCGGTCATCAGCACCGTGTCCGTCATCACCGGAAGATACGCGCCGCCGGCCACGCACATTCCCATGATGGCCGTGATCTGCGGAATGCCCAGCGAACTCATTACCGCGTTATTGCGGAAGATGCGGCCAAAATCATCGGTGTCGGGAAAGACATCTTCCTGCAACGGAAGAAAGACGCCTGCCGAGTCGACCAGGTAGAGCGTGGGGATGCGGTTCTCCATGGCGATGGTCTGTGCGCGCAGCACCTTCTTCGCCGTCATGGGAAAAAACGCGCCTGCTTTGACCGTCGCGTCGTTGGCGATGATCATGCAAAGCCTGCCGCATACGCGTCCCAGTCCTGTGACCACCCCTGCGCTCGGCGCCCCGCCGTACTCCGCATACATGCCGTGCGCTGCCCAAAGCCCGAGTTCGAAAAGCTCGGTCCCTTCGTCAAGCAGCAACCCCAACCGCTCTCTCACGGTGAGCCGGCCTTTGGCATGTTGCGCTTCCGCGGCCTGCAAGCCGCCTCCCTGGCGAATCCTTTCCTCTTCTACCCTCAATGCCCCTAGCAGCGTGAGCAAAGCCTCGCGGTTGGCCGCCAAGCGCGGTGACTGCGGATCAACCGCTGAGCGCAACCGGTTGTCAAATTTCTGATCAGCTTTCGGATAGTCTGTTAGACTCTCTGCCATCGTCGCTCGCATCTCATGATTGTCGTTTAGCGTCATCCTAACCCGAAACGCCCACTTTTCTTCCTCTATCCTTTAACAGATGCGCTCACGATAGTACCGGTACACTCGCCGAATCCGATTCTGGGCCAGCCCGGCTTCTGGCAATATGCTCGAAACGTGACCCGGTCGCCATCTTCGAGAAAGGTGCGCTCTTCGCCGCTCGGCAATCGCAGGGGCTCCGGATGGTGCCGTTTTTCCAGCAGACACCCCTCCGACCCTTCCTCAGGGCCGGAAACAGTGCCCGTAGCCAGCAGGTCTCCAGGGCGCAAATTGCAGCCGTTGCTCGCATGGTGCGCAATAAGCTGCGCGAGTGCCCAGTACAAATGCCGCAGATTGCCCCGGCTCAACAGCATTGGCGAGATGCCCGCCTGCCGCATCGACTCCGACGCGAGATACACCTCCAGCGTAAGATCGATGCCGACACGGTCAGCATGTGGCAGCCGCAGATAGGGCAGGGGAGCCGGATCGCCTGCAGGACGCTCGCAGGCCGGAACGCGAAAAGGCGCCAGCGCCTCCATTGGGACCACCCACGGCGAAATCGTGGTGGCAAAATTCTTCGCCAGAAACGGGCCCAGCGGCTGATACTCCCACGACTGGATGTCGCGCGCCGACCAGTCGTTCACCAGGCACAGCCCGAAGATGTGCTCTTCGGCTTCCGCAATTGGAATAGGTTGTCCTGGTGCGTTGCCGGGGCCGACAAAGGCTCCGATCTCCAGCTCGTAATCGAGCGATTGCGCGGGCGCAAAGACGGGCTCCGCCTGCTGCGGCTTCAACTGCCCGCACGGCCTGCGGATTGCGGTGCCGCTAACCACAATCGACGATGTGCGTCCGTTGTAACCGATCGGCACATACTTGTAGTTCGGCAGCAGGGGATTCTCGGGGCGGAAGAGCCTACCCACTCGCTCTGCATGATGGATCGATGCATAGAAGTCGGTATAGCCGCCAATCTGGGCGGGCAGTTGCATCACTGCGTCACTCATGGGAACGAGCAGTGGCTCGACGCGTTCTCGGATGGCTTTGCAAGCGCTCTCTTCGCCAAGCAGCACCATGAGCTTCCGCCGCAGCGTCGACCAAGCAGCTGGGCCCGAAGCCATCAGGGGATTCAAGACATCTGCAGTGCAGGCGGAAACGACCGACATCGGCAACTCGGCAAGCAAGCCAGCGTTCGCACAGCCGCGGAGATCGAGAATCCGGTCGCCGATTGCGACGCCGATGCGATTCTCGTTGCCCGCACGAAATATCCCGTACGGCAAATTCTGAAGAGGGAAGTCTGTTTCAGGATCGTTGGCCGAGGAGACCGAGCTTCTCAAAACCATCCAATTTCCTCCGCCTCAATCCACATGCCGAAGATGCTCACCGCTTCGACATCTCTTCATGCACATCCGCGGGAGCAAAGCGCTTCTTCAATCCCTGCCAGCATTCGAAGTATTCGTGTTGCAGGATGCGCGTATTCATCGCGAACTCCGTGGGCCGGATGGCAAGCTGCGTCTCAAACATGAATGCCAGCGTGTTCGCAAGATACTGCGGCCGCAGATCGGCGCTGCTCGCGCGTTCGAAGGTCTCGGCATCCGGGCCGTGCCCGGCCATGCAATTATGCAGGCTCGCGCCGCCGGGAACAAATCCCTCGGCCTTTGCGTCGTACGCGCCGAAGACTAGCCCCATAAACTCATTCATCAGGTTGCGGTGAAACCATGGCGGCCGGAAGCTGTGCTCGGAGACGAGCCAGCGCGGTGGAAAGATCGCAAAGTCGCAATTTGCAGTTCCCGGAACGATGGATGGAGCGCTCAACACCGTATAAATTGACGGATCGGGGTGATCGAAGGAGACCGTGTTGATGCAGTTGAACCGTGACAGGTCGTATTTGTACGGCGCATAGTTCCCGTGCCAGGCCACAACGTCGAGCGGCGAGTGATCGATCTCCGCGCGCCACAGCCGGCCGAGGAACTTGTTCACCACGTGGAATTCGCCCTCACGATCTTCGAACGCCGCGACCGGAGCCATGAAGTCGCGCGGATTTGCCAGTCCGTTTGCGCCGATTGGCCCAAGCTCGGGCAGGCGGAAGAACTGGCCGTAGTTCTCGCAGATATATCCGCGTGCCTGCTTGTCAAGTAACACCACGCGAAACTTGATCCCTCGCGGAATGACGCAGATCTCGCCCGGCGCTACGTCGAGGATGCCAAGTTCGGTATGAAGCCGGAGCGTCCCCATCTGCGGAACGATGAGAAGCTCGCCATCGGCATCCGAGAAGAAGCGGTCGTGCATCGAGGCGTTCACGCCGTAAAGATGGATCGCGACGCCCATCTGCATCGCCGGGTCGCCGTTGCCGCCCAGTGTGATGATGCCATCGACAAAATCCGTTTGCTTCTCCGGAAGAGGCAGCGGATCCCAGCGCAGCTGATTCGGTGTCGTCGGCGTTTCCATGAACGGTCCGCTGCGGATCAGGCCCATGGGCATCTCTTCATAAGGCCGATGCGTGACCGAAGGCCGGATGCGATAGGTCCATGTGCGGCGATTGATGGCCCGCGGCGCGGTGAAGGGAGTGCCGCTGAACTGCTCGGTGTAAAGGCCCAGAGGATGCATCTGCGGCGCATTCTGGCCAACCGGCAGCGCCCCCGCCGTCGCTTCTGTCGCGAACTCGTTGCCGAAACCCGATTGATACGTAATCTCTGTATTCATCGATGCACCTCTCAGAGTTGCCCTTGCAATGCGCGCTGTTCTGTTTCGTGCATGGCCTCGTAGATCTCGTCGAAGCTGCTCACCGCGAAGAGCAGCTTGTGCAACTCGTCCACCTTCACACGGGTCGCCAGCACCTCGTCGAGCGAAAAGTCGTGAATAGCGCAGTGGCCGCCGATCACGTTCAGGCATTCTGCATGCGAGCTGATCAAGCCACTGCCGTAAACCTTGACCTCATCGCGTTGCCGGATCACGCCGAACTCGACGGTATACCAAAAAAGCCGGCCAAGCTTTTCCAGAACACCGGCGTCGGAGATGCCGGCGCAAACCCGGCCATAGTGCTCCAGAAAATCCGCGAACACCTTATGCGAGTGCATGGGCACGTGACCGAAGACATCATGAAAGATGTCAGGCTCGGGTGTGTATTCGAGCGAATCCCGGCTGCGCAGCCAGGTGGTCGTGGGAAAATTGCGCGTCGCCAGCATCTCGAAGAATGCCGGTGCGGGAAGAAAACCGCTCACCGGCGTCGAGCTCCATCCAGTCCGTGGCGCAAGCCGCGCACTAATGGTGGCCAGGTTCGGCAAACGGTCCCGCTTGAGGCCTATGATCTCGAACCCATCCAGATATTCGCGCGCTGCGTGCCGCTCAAGTTCTGGCAGCACGCGCCCTACCAGCTCAGCCCACACGCTGTGCTGCTCTTCGGTGTAGGCAGCGTAGTTCTGCTGGATGATATACGGCGCGGCTACTGAGAGTGTCTCGGTGCTCATCGCGATTCTCCGTCTATTTAAAGATTTCCGCGCGCCTGCTGCTCCCGTTCGATGGCTTCAAAGAGCGCCTTGAAGTTGCCCTTGCCAAAACTGCGGCTGCCTTTGCGCTGGATGATCTCGAAGAAGAGCGTCGGCCGGTCTTCCACAGGACGCGTGAAGATCTGCAGCATATAGCCCTCATCGTCACGATCCACCAGGATGCCCAGATCTTCGAGTTCGTCTAGTGGTTCGTCGATTTTGCCCACGCGGCTCTGCAACTCGGTGTAATAGGTGTGTGGCACGCGGAGAAACTCCACGCCCTGCGCCCGCAGCCGGTTGACCGTGTGCAGAATGTCGCTCGTCGCCAGCGCAATGTGCTGCACGCCGGGGCCGGGATAGAAGTCCAGATACTCCTCGATCTGCGATTTCTTCTTGCCTTCCGCGGGTTCATTGATGGGAAACTTCACGTACCCGTTGCCGTTTGCCATCACCTTCGACATCAGCGCCGAATACTCCGTGGAGATGTCCTTGTCGTCAAAGTGCTGATAGAGCGAGAAGCCCATCACGTTGGCGTAGAAATTGACCCACTCGTTCATCTGGTGCCAGCCCACATTACCTACCATGTGGTCGATGTGCAAGAGACCAACGGGCCGGGCGACCGGATCGCTCTCGACGGCGCGGAATCCAGGAAGAAAGGTTCCCGTGTACGCACGGCGCTCAACAAATGTATGAATCGTGTCCCCGTAGGCGCGAATGCTCGCCAGAACGGCGTGCCCATGCTCGTCTTCCAGCACATACGGCTCGGCTGCGCTGACGGCGCCACGGCGCGTCGTCTCCTGCCATGCAGTGCGCGCGTCATCCACCCACAGCGCAATTGCATGCACGCCGTCTCCGTGCCGGTGTATGTGGTCGGCAATCGGATTGCTGCTGCGCAGGGGAGTCGTCAGCACAAAGCGAATCTTGCCTTGCTGCACAACGTACGAGGCCCGATCGCGCTGGCCGGTCTCCGGTCCCGCATACGCTACCAGCGACATGCCGAAGGCTGCGCGATAGTAGTAGGCCGCCTGACGCGCATTGCCCACGTAGAGTTCAACGTGATCGGTTCCCTTGAGGGGCAGGAAATCAGTTTCAGGGGCAGAGACCTCAGCGACGGAGGAGCGAGGGGAAGCGCTCATGAATCTCTCCTGCGCCGGGGCGCCAGCGGCACCACCGGCAACGATCAAAAGCATAGGCCCGTAGTGACGCGTAATGAAGGGTGAATTGAAGGAATCTTGCGCTTGACGCCTAATGAGATTAGGCATAGAACAATTCTGGCCTAAGAATCGGTGCCAAATGATGCATAGGACCATTCCCAACATTGTCGAGCTGGATGCCATCGCCTGGAAGATTCTCGAGAACCTGCAGCAGAACGCTCGCCAGCCCTTCGCCGAACTCGGCCGCAAGGTAGGCCTGTCCACGCCGGCCGTCGCTGAGCGCGTGCGCCGTCTTGAAGAAGCGGGCATCATCACCGGCTATCACGCCGCCGTTGATGTGGCCAAGCTCGGCGTGCCCATACGCGTGCTCGTCCGCCTGACAATCCCGGGCGGCGACCTGCAGGTGAGCCGCGCCATCGTTGCGATCAAGGAGATGCCGGAGATCAGCAAGTGTCATCGCATCACCGGCGCGGAATCCTTCATCATTGAAGCCGATGTGGTCTCGATCCGCCATCTCGAGGCGCTGATCGACCGGCTGTCGGCACTCGGCGCGACTTCGACGTCTACCGTGCTTTCGTCGCCGGTGCAGCGGCGCGAGTATCGCGCCAAGCAGATTGAAACCTTCAGCAGATATTCGTAGGTTCCGAGTCGCCGCGCTCTACCGCGCCGGTTGGCTCTCTTCGCCTCGGAACACCTCCGCGGCGCAATCCGCATCGAAGGCCTTTTCCCACTTGGCCACGACAATGGTTGCCACGCTGTTGCCGATGACGTTGACCACCGCGCGAGCCGCGTTCACCAGTCGCTCGATGCCCAGCAGCAAGACCAATCCAGCCACAGGAATCTGCGGCATGGTAGTCAACGTCGCCGCCAGCGTGACAAACCCTGCTCCGGCTACTCCTGCCGATCCTTTCGAAGTGAGCATCAGCACCAGCAGAACAACAATCTGATCGCGCAGCGTGAGATGCGAGTTGGTCGCCTGCGCGATGAAGATGGCGCCCATGCTCAGGTAGATCGCCGTGCCGTCTGCATTGAAGGTATAGCCGGCGGGCATCACCATGCCCACCACCGTCTTGTCGCAGCCGAGCTTTTCGAGCTTCATCATCAGCGGGGCCAGCACCGCCTCGGACGACGAAGTGCCCAGCGTGACCAACAGCTCTTCGCCGATGTAGCGAAGCAGCCGGTAGAGGCTGAATCGCGCAAGCCGCGCCACGGCGCCCAGCACCACGATGACAAAGAGGATCGCAACAATCCACACCTCAGCGGTGAACTGCGCAAGCTGCGCCAGGCTGCCGAGTCCGTATTGGCCTACGCTGTACGCCATTGCTCCGAATGCGCCGATCGGCGCCAGAGCCATGATGAAGCCCACAATCCCGAACATGCCGCGCAAAAGCAGATCGAGCATGTCGACGAGCGGCCGCGCCGCATCACGGAACTGCGATAGGGCTAACCCGAATAGCACGCCGATGAGAATCACCTGCAGCATGTTGCCGCCGGTGAACGCACCCACCAGGCTCGACGGGATGATGTTGAGGAGGAACTCGACCGCGCCGTGCCGCTGCGCGGCTGTGGTGTAGCCGGAGACCGCCTGCGCGTTGAGCGCTGCAGGACTAACGCCCATGCCGCTGCCGGGATGCAGCACGTTGACGGCGACGAGCCCGAGGAGCAAGGCAATTGTAGAGAGGACTTCAAAGTAAAGCAGTGCCTTCACGCCGACGCGGCCCACTTCCTTCAGGTCGCCCATCCGCGCAATGCCCAGCACCACGCTCAAAAAAACGATGGGCGCGAGCGTCATGGTGATGAGTCGGATGAATCCATCACCCAGCGGTTTCAGTGCTGCGGCGCGGTGTGGGAACAGTGCGCCTGCGACTGCGCCCAGCGCAATGGCTACCATCACCTGCAGCCACAGCGGCCCCAGGATCGATCGCCGGTGCTGTTTTGCGGGTCCGCGCTCCGTCATCCTACTCCGCCAGCTGGCGCATCACGTGAATCAGATCGCTCTTACCCTCGAAGCCGATGCCCGGCAGCTCGGGCATCGTGATGTACCCGCGCTCCACGCGCACACCGTCGGGGAATCCGCCGTAGGGCTGGAAGAGATCGGGATAACTTTCGTTTCCGCCAAGGCCGAGTCCCGCGGCGATGTTCAGCGACATCTGATGTCCTCCGTGCGGAATGCACCGGCTCGGCGACCACCCCGCCTCATGCAGAACTTTGAGCGTGCGCTGATACTCGCAGAGCCCATACGACAGCGCGCAATCGAACTGCAGCCAGTCGCGATCGGGCCGCATGCCGCCATAGCGCAGCAGGTTGCGCGCGTCCTGATGACTGAAGAGGTTTTCGCCTGTCGCCATCGGCCCGGGATAGAACTCCGCAAGCGCCGCCTGCAACGCATAATCGAGTGGATCACCGGCCTCCTCGTACCAGAAGAGCGGATACTCGCGCAGCATCTTCGCATACGCAATCGCTGTTTCAAGATCGAAGCGTCCGTTCGCGTCCACCGCGAGCCGGGCCTCGCTGCCGATTTCCTCCAGCGCCGCTTCGATCCGCTTACGGTCGTCGTCAATCGCCACGCCGCCGATCTTCATCTTGACCACGCTGTAACCGCGGTCAAGGTAGCTGCGCATCTCCCTGCGCAGTGCGCTGTTGTCTTTGCCCGGATAGTAGTAGCCGCCCGCGGCATACACAAACACACGCGGATCGGCCTCGCGTCCATGGCGCTCGGCAAGCAAGCGGAATAGCGGCTTCCCGGCAATTTTCGCGACTGCATCCCACACCGCCATGTCGATGGTGCCCACAGCAACTGATCGCTCGCCATGACCGCCCGGCTTCTCATTGCGCATCAGCGCGGCCCAGATGCGATCGGGATCCAGATTGTCACCGGCGTCATTGAGCAGGGTCTTCGGATCGGCCTTCAGCAGCCGCGGAGCGAAGCGCTCGCGGATGAGCCCGCCCTGGCCGTAACGGCCATTCGAGTTGAAGCCATAACCAATCACCGTTCGCCCGTCGCGCTTTACGTCGGTCACCACCGCGACCAGCGAACAGGTCATCCCGGAAAAATCAATGTAGGCATTCGAGATTGGGGAAGAGATCGGCGCCGTAATCTCGCGGACGTCAACAATGCGCATGGATATCGACTCTTTGCAGCAGGGAAATCTGCCCATTGCAGAGCAGGAACCGGCGCGCGATGAAGTGGCCAACACCGATTCACAAGGATACTAACAGGCATATTCCTGATGCCGTCTCACATTGTCGGGGTTGAAGCGATCTATGGTGGTCAGCGCATCTGAGCTCAAAGGCCGTAGTGCTCAAAAGTCGTGGTGGTGGTCAATCTGCGTCACGATGGAGTGCGGCAGGTCGCCGGCTCGTTTATCCGCATTCTCAGACGGGTTGGCCGCCTCGGTGCGGTCGCGCACCCTGGCCACAGTAAGCCAGTTATCTCTGTGCGGATCGGCTGCGATCCACGGCGGCAGCGGCATGTAAAGAAAATTACTCAATGCCTCGGCATATCCTTCGTACAACGCACGCAGATCGCGTAGTCGCTCGTAGGATTGCGTGTCGCGGCACACGCTCACTCCACTTCCGCATAAGAAGTCGTAAAGCCGCTCGTATTGTTCCCGCGGCAGCCGGTCCGCCGCATTAGTCACCGGTTTGCGCGAAAAGATCTGTGCCAGATCCACGAGCGCGTGGCGAGCCATGGCAAAGGTCAGCTGCGCCTGCCGCGCCTCATGCCCGCGCACGCCGGCGATGAGCAGCGCAGACGTGTCCAGAATAGCGGTCAGCGCGCTGATCCAGCTCTGATTCGTATGCTGCGAGCGAAAATAGCACAGCAGCGGATACGAGATGTGGCTCTCCAGCAACTCCGCCGACCAGCGCTCCCACTCCACCAGCAGCAGCGAGAGCGCCTGTTCTGCATCTTTGTGCGAATGCCTCCGCAGCAGCTCCGCGGCTGTAGGCGGCGAACCGGCGCGGGCGTCGAGCAGCGAAATACTCACCTCGCGCCGCGAAAAGGCACCATATAGTACCGGAAAGTATCCTACGACGATCGCCAGCAGGCCCAATCCAGTGCCGGACTCGAGAATGATGAGCGCGCGCGTTGGGGAACTGCGAGGCGTCACATCACCAAGTCCAAGAGTAAAGAAGGTAGTTCCGCTTACGTAAACATCGGATTGAAATCCCGGATGGCGCGTCGGATCGTTGAACGGGCTGCCCAATGAGTAATAGATCAGCGCATAGCCAACGACCAGGCCTGCCGCCCAGACCATGAGAAGGAGAATCAGCGAGAGCGGCCCATAGAAGCTGAAGACTGTCTCGCGCTTGCGCGGGTTGTGGAGGTTCCGCGCAAAGAACGTCCATGGTTGCCAGGTGAGCGCATAAAAGATGCGCGTAATCCGGAAGCGGCCTGTCGCGCGGCGCGGCAGAATGATCGTCTGGAAAGTGTCAAACAGGGCGGTAATGATGCACACGATGCCCGCGATGAGTGCCAGAACCCGCATCAACTACCTCCCGCACTGCTCTTAGTCCACAAATCCACTTTAACCTAGAGCAAATTGCGGGTGGAAGGAGCCTGGCGGAAATCGATCGACTGGCCGCACGGGAATTATTGCTTCGAACCGGATCCAAACCGTCGCGCCATTCTCAGTAACGCAAGCCCAGCTTCATCGGAAAGTCTTCCTCGTCTTCCTCGAGCCCGGGCACGTTGCAATGGGCGCGCACTACCCTGCGGTGACTGAGCGTGAGCGCGACGTGGGCTGTGCCGGCGAACAGACCGGCCGCGACAAAATGCCAGGTCTTCTGCTCAATCCAGGGCTCGGCGAGCAGTGGGAAGGCGGCTACGACAGGGAAGAAGGTGAAGAACTTCAGCAAGGTCAACGCGAGGTTAGGTTCTTCGTGGGCAGAGCCCCCGGTAAAGGGCACGGTCGTTACGTTGAGAAAGAAGATATCTGTCAGCAGAAGACACATCATCGCCGTAACCAGAATCTGCGCGGCCATTGCCGGCGGAGTCAATAGATTCGGCGGCGCGATGGCGCGGAACAGGGAGAGCGAGCCAAAGGTAATGATCACGGCGCAGAGCAAAACCCAGATCTGTGCGGCGCGCAACCGCTCGAGTGCCGCTCTAAACTCCGGCGGGTTGCCGTGGATGAAGCGGAAAATCCAGCTTCCGCGCTGATTGCCAGAAGAAAGAAATGCTACACGCAATCCGGCAATCACCCAGAAGGCCACAATGCCGACCGCCGCGCGGATTCCGTCGGAGGAGACTTGCCACTGGACCTGATGGTGTATAGCGGTGAGACGCAATACAGTTGTTGCAATCACCGATAATCCCACGCCCCCGTAAAGCACCAGATAGATGCGATAACGCGGCACACGCAGCAGCGTTTGCCCGATGAAGTGAAATACGGCCCGGCGCACCGGCGGACGGACAATCGTGAGATGCAGTAACCGCTGCAGCGGCCGTGCCATCCAGTTGCGAGCCGACCGCGTCGCGGCGCCTTCGATCAGTTGATGCACCCTGCGCAGATAAGCCAGTGGGTACAGCAGCAGCGCGAGCGCGACCGCAGCCATGGTGGCAATCCAGCCGATCTGCGCGAGCTGGCTGTAGATGGGCAATGCAGCCGCTCCCTCGAGCAGGTTTTCATATATGCCTAGAAACCAGAAGGGAGGAAAGCCGAGCACATACACACTGCCGGATTGAAGGAGCGCCGGGACTACGCCTGAGAGCACGGGAAATGACAACAGCAACACGAGTAGCGCCGAGATGAAGAGCCCCTGTAGGAGCAATGAAAGCCTGCGAAACAGCCGCTCGCCGAAAACCGCCAGCAGAAGGCCCTGCAGGACCATGACAAGGGCCGCTGCAAACACTCCACCCAGCGCCACGGCCGCCACATGTCCGGCAAGAAAGCGCAGCAGGTCGGGAGGATCGGTTGCTTCCGGAAGAATCAGCGGAGCCAGAATGTTCGCGTCAAACAGAAAGCCGGTGATGAAGATCGTTATCGCAGAGAGTCTTGCCAGAAAGAGCCGGAGGGCGGGAATCGGAAGCGTAGTAAGTACGGAAATATCGAGGAGGTCGGGAAAGAAGAGATCCCATTCGAAGATCGTGATGATGCCCATCACCACGAACGAATACAGCGCAAAAAAGAAATGATGATTCACCTGCAGCCAGTACGGCGGCGGCCCACCGTCGGAAGGATGACCCGGCGGCCAGCCGCGAATCGGGTGATACACGGGCCAGAGATACACAGCCACCATTAAGCCCGGTATACCGGCCGCAAAGGCCAGCAGGACGAGACGGAACTTGGCATCCCCGTCAGGCGATGCCGCCTCATGATGGAAAAAGCGTTCCAGATAGTGCTGCACGAGATGCGAAAACTGGCTGCGCTCCGGCGCATGAACCGCGCCCAGAGCCGCCTGCTCGTTCAAGGGCAGAATCTGGGTTTCAGACATCGTAAAGAGGCGCTGGAATGTGTCAGACATGGGCGGTCTGCATTACCTCGACAATCTGCTGTGCAACGACGGTCGTGTCCTGCTGCTGGACGAGCTGTGCAAAGACGCTTTCGAGATTCGGAAGGCTCATCAGCCGCGTCAGGTCAGAGGGTGGCGCGTCGGCAAGAACCCGGCCCTTGGCAATGACAATCACCCGCCGGCACACCTGCTCCACAACCTCCAGTACGTGGGAGATGTAGAGAATCGCCTTGCCTTGCGCGGCGAGCAGTTCCAGCAGGTCTTTGAACAGCCGCGCTGAAACCACGTCGAGGCCCGAAAGCGGTTCGTCGAAGATGAGCAGCTTCGGATCGTGCAGCAGCGCCGCGGCTATCAGCACGCGCTGGCGCATGCCCTTCGAGTAAGACGAGATCGGCGAGTATTGCCAGGATTCCAGTTGCAGCAGGCGCAGCAGCCCGGTGGCTTTGGCCTCAATCAGCGGTTCAGGCAGCCCCCGCAGCCGGCCCACCAATTGCAGATATTCGAGCCCCGATAGATACGTGTAAAGCTGCGCTTCCTCCGGAACATATCCAAGAGCGGCGCGAAAGCCGACGAGATCATCGCGGATGTCCCGGCCTTCAAAACGCACCCAGCCCTCATTGGGGCGCAGCATTCCGGTAATGATCTTCACGGTCGTCGACTTTCCCGCGCCGTTTGGCCCAAGAAACCCCACAATCTCCCCAGGTGCAACCCTGAACGAGACGTCCTGGACGGCCGGAATGGTGCGAAAGCTCTTAAATAGGTGTTCGAGTTCCAGCATCTACGCTTCTCCGAAAGGGAATTCCGCTTTCGATAGATACCTATGTAGCATTCGGTATAGATGTTGTCAAGTAGAGTTCTACATAGCTACAATGCGCCCATGGGCTTAGGAGCCAGTTCCGACCCGAAGCTTTCGCATACTGCGGCCATGATCCTGCAGGCGATCCATGCGGGTTATATCTATGGTTTCAGCGTGATGGAGATGACTGGCCTTCCCAGCGGCACGGTCTATCCCGCGATGCGCCGTCTTGAGCGCGACGATCTGATTCGCTCGCACTGGGAAAAGCAGTCCATCGCCGATGCCGAACAGCGGCCGCCGCGCAAATACTACCGGCTCACCGCGGCGGGGAAGTCCACACTCGACGCCTCCCGCAAGCGCTACCCGCTGCTGGAGCGGCTGATTCCCTCCGAAGAGGCAAAGTCGGTATGATCCGCGTCATCACGGCCGCACTGCACGCTCTGGATCTCTCGCTGCTGCAGTGCGCATCGCTGATGGTTCCAGGCGTATTACGCGCGGAGTGGCGACGTGAGTGGCGGTCAGAGCTGTGGCACGTGCGCCGGGCCTCCGCGCCACCGAGCGGAGCCACATTTGGCGCCGAGTGCGACATCGTCGCTTTTTGCCTGGGAGCCTATCAGGATGCCTGGTGTCTCCGCCGACATGCACAACGAAACAAGCCCGCCGCTTCTCTCGCGACGGCTCCGTTCCGAGGCTCGGCCGCACAGTGTCTGCTCATGCTTGTGGCAGTTTTTGTCACCACCTATGCACTCGCGCTGTTCCAGCCGGAAGTGCGCATGGCCACCCATTCCTCGCGTTCCGCGGCCCGCTCCGGCCTGATTCTCATTCAGGTGCAGGACCAGGAGGGCCCGACAAAGGCGGTGATTCCCTTTGAGCGGTATCGCAACTGGAGCCTGCACTCTCACCTCGATTTCGACGGCTTTGCGTTTTACCGGATGAGCAGGGAAGAGGTGACGGCGGGCGCCGAGCCGCCAAGCCGCTGGCGGGTCGCTCTGTCGAGCGCCAATCTCTTCGCGTTGCTTGGCTTTCCCATTCAGCTCATGGGCAACGGCGAGATCTCGGAGCCGGGCCTGCCGCAGATGATCCTCAGCTATACGCTCTGGAAAAATGAGTTCGGCGGTAACCCGGGAATCGTTGGGAGCCTGTTGCGCATTGGCCGGCGGCAGGTGAAGATCGTGGGCGTGGCCGCCGATCGCGTATGGAAGCTCCCCGGCCAGCCCGACGCATGGCTGCTGGAACCCGACCTGGCGATTCTCGGTGCGGGCGCGGGACACATCATCGCGCATCTCACCCGCCAGGGCCGCGCAGAGATGTGGGCGGACCGCGTGAACATCACCGTGTACAACCCCGACCACTCCGAGCAGGATTATCTCGGCACTTCCATCAGCGAACACACGCCCACGCCGTGGGATCTTTACCGCTTTGCCGTTCTTCT
Organism: Occallatibacter sp.; assembly: GCA_035508375.1. Lineage (GTDB taxonomy): Bacteria > Acidobacteriota > Terriglobia > Terriglobales > Acidobacteriaceae > Telmatobacter. Next base: position 23,277 of record DATJNF010000081.1, read on the forward strand.
CGCGCTGCTGGCGCTGCCCGCTGTCACGTCGGTATCGCTGAGTGAGTACAGCGTCAGCTCGCATCGGCCGCCCTGGCCGCGGCGGCTCGCCCGTGGGATGTATCTCGGCGGCAAGCTAACGCTGCTGCTGCCCATCGCCTATTACGCATCGCTCGATTGCGCGTATTGGCATGCGTCGCAACACAGCCCAGCTTCTGAGTACGCACAGCTCTTCAGTACTTTCGTTATCTGCCTGTTTGGCTTTCGCTGGGCGATTCTGGACCAGCGCCAGCGCTGCCCTGTGTGCTTGAAGCGCGTGGCGCACCCCGCACAGGTGGGCCTTGCCTCCCGTACCTTCCTGGCATGGAATGGCACCGAGCTGATCTGCACTGGTGGCCACACGCTGTTACACGTGCCCAGCCTGCCTACAAGCTGGTTCGGCGCCCAGCGCTGGCTCTACCTCGACTCCTCCTGGGAGTTCCTATTTGCCGGAACCGACGCCGGATGAAGCTGTCTCAGAATTAAATACTCTTCGCTGAAACGCTTTCGCGCCCTTCCGCACCATCTCCCAGAGAATCGACTAACCGCCAGACATCGAACATGGCGGCATTGAGGGGTTCACCATGTCGTTTGAGGATCGGCCGCGCGCATTCCCTGCGTTCACGCGTTGGCTGCCCGGCAGTGAGCGGCCGCGGCCAGCAAGCCACAGGCATCTCGGCCCGTTGCACGCTGAGGAAGCAGTCGCCTTTACGCTCCTGTTACGCCGCAAACCAGCTAACTCACCCTCGCACGAAACCCACCAACTCCCGAATCTTCTCCCTTTTTCCCCGCAGGCAATTTTAGAAAGCAACGGCGCTGATCCCGCCGAGCTCGAAGCAGCCTCAGCTTTCTTTGAGCAGCGGGGGATGACGGTGATCGAAGCGCACGCGGGCCGCCGTACGCTCTCGGTGCTCGGCACTGCCGCGCGGGTGAACGCCATTTTTGGTATCGCACTGCAGCGATATTGGGATCCCCGCGCCACCGAGTTTCTTAAGAGCAGCGAACCGCAATCGCATCGCGGATTCGACGGCGCCGTCTATCTGCCCGCAGAGCTTGCGGAGACTGTGGTCGCCATCGTGGGGCTCGATGACCGATTCCTGGGCGCACCGCGAGGCGTCGCCGTCAGCGACGCGGCCGGCGCTGCCTACCCGCACGTTGCTGCCGTCCTCAACAATCTCAAGCTGCCCAATACCGCCGCTTACAGCGAGACGATCGGAATTCTGGCGGCGCAGGCACCCGGCGCTGCAGGTGTAACTCCGTGCTACCTGCGGAGCGACATCGACCATCTCTATTTCGCCAATCTTCCGCCCGGGTACCGAACTCGTCCTCTCTCGATTCTGGATGTCCAGCTCACGGTGGGGAGTACAACCTACAGGAACGATCCAGCTCATGTCACCGCAATCACCGGCCTCGAAGAGGCGAACAATGCGACGCTCGAGCTTACGCAGAACATCGCAACCTCCGTTACGGTTGCGCAGGGAGCCCGGGTGAACGTCTATTTCACGGAGGCCACCGAACAGGGCTATCTGCAATTCCTCACGCGCGTTCTCGTGCCCGCACGCGAAAAGCAGCCGACTGTACTCAGCCTGAGCCTGGGACTGTATGAAGCCGGCGACGCATCTTCACGGTCGGCGAGCGGCTCTCCCGGGCATATCGTCGACGAGCTTTACGGCGAGATCGCCGCACTCGGCATCAGCGTCTTCATCTCGGTCTGCAATTGGAATACGGGCAAGTGGCGCCTGCTCGCTGCACCCAATCTTGCTCCCGCCGCAGCTGCGCCTCTTCAAGCCGGTTTGCCTGGGTTCATGGCGAACTCGAGCGCAGTTGCCTCTGCCGTGCTCTCCGCCGCTTCACAACAGATTGCAGCCGGCGGTGTGGGAGACCACCACGAGTTGGACCCTGCGCAAAGCGGCCACGCCATTCCCGATCTCGGTGCAGCCGTCGCGTATTCCGGATTCTTTGTGAATGGAATCTCCTACAGCTATGCCGGCACAAGCTGCGCCGCAGCGTTTTATGCGGGCATGACGGCGATGCTGCGCAGCGCCTTCGGCAACGGCCTCGGCTTCCTCAGCTCCGTGCTCCTCCAATTGCGAAGCGCGGCGCCCGCAAAACGTATCAAAGACGATCAGGACGCACCTGGCGTCTCCGGCAACACATCAGCCATCAGAGCAGATAACGACGATGCCGGTGCCGCGCCATCGTTCGTGATGGAGCGTGCGATGGAGCGTCCCGGTCCATTCCGCAAACTCTGGAACTGGGCCTTGGAGCGCTTCCAGAGTACCTGTGCCTCTATTGGGATCGTGCAAGGTGGTTTCTTGTTAAGGAAGAAGCCGCTCAGCCTTGGCAGCTCCGGGATATAGCAACTCTGGAACCGCTCTGTCGCGCGCACTCAAAGACCGGTGTAGATCTGAAACGGCGCCCAGAAAAACGGGCTGCGGAAGCTGCCCGATCCATGCAGCATGGCCAGCTTGGCTTTGCGCAGCGCGGAGCTCGGCGGCAGTCCCTGCTCGAGGCCCTGATAGAGCGAATCCATCAGCGCGGGGGTTGAGTCGTCGCTCACCTCCCATAGCGCTCCGATCACATTGTGCGCCCCCGCGCGCAGAAAGGCCCACGAAAGGCCTACCAGCCCTTCGCCGGCGTAGGAGCGTGTGCCGCCGCCGTAGCAGGAGGAGATGGTCACCAGGCGCGCGTGCAGCGGGCGCTGGATAATGTCGCGCGCATAGAGCTTGAAGGAGTCGTCTGTCGAGTTGGCGCGCGACAAGATGATGGCCGAATCCAGCGGATCGGTCACGCTGGCCACTCCATGCGCAACGAAGTGGATATAGGCATACTGCTGCGGATTGCTTGCCATGTATGCGGCGGGGTTTGCCATCTCCCGCGCGAAGACCGTCTTTTGCCCCGCGGCAAAGTGTCTTTCAATCCGACGCATCTCAACTGACGCTTTCGGCAACTGGGGATAATCCGGGTCTGGAGACAGAGCATCGCCCAGCAGGAGCGCCTTACCGGTGAGGCCTGAAGAAGTCTTTGCCGAAGCGAGCATATACAGCGATGGCGCCGAGACGAGAGTGGCATCCTCGATCCAGAAGTGCGGATGCGGCGGCGGCACGATGAGGGTCTCGAAGTTGAGCTGCGTCAGCGCGCCATCCCCAAGGATCACAACATTGGAACCGGGAGGGATAAGATTGCCGGCGGGAGCAATGAGCATCTGATAGAGTGCGCGTCCATCCCCATTCGACGAAGCAAGCACATCATCCGGCCCAAGCAGCGCGTTGCGATAGCGGTCGACCGTTGCAGTGATCTCGCTCTTCGCAGGCAGCGGGAACAAGTGGATCTGGCTCGGTGTTATCGCCCACAGATACGACTGCGTTTGTCCCAGCCAATAGAAGAGAAGCGTGGCATTCGCCTTGCGGGCAATCTCTGTAGCGTGCAGCGCCGCCGGCTGCACCGGCACGTCCAGTCCCAGCCCCTGCGCCAGCGTGCGCGCACGGCTATGATCTGCCACCGCCAGCGCCTGATCCACCTTGCCCTCTGCCACCAGCATGTGGATGTAATCGTCGTAGATCGGTGTGGCGTTGGCGAGAAAGGGAAGCTTAGAGTCTTCGTTCTTGAGCTGCTCGCGCGCCTTCTCAAAGGTGAGCAGTGCGGACTGGTACATGTGATCCGTGGCAAGCAGATTCCCGCGTCCCTCGTATAGCTTTGCCAGCTCATGTTCTGCACCGAGGCGCATCGAGATCTGGCTCTCCGGATCGTTCTCCACCAGTCGAAACGCGGCCTCCGCCTGCTGGTCCTGGTGGCGCGCGGCCGCGATCTCTCCATGCGCGAGCATCACGTCCAGATCGTCCAGCCGGTTTTCAGTCGCCCTGACGAGAGGATCAAGCTGTTGCAGATAGGAGCTCGCTTCGTTCAGCTTCCCCGTTTCGATCGAGAGATGGGAGAGCAATTCAAGCGAGGTGATGATGTCTTCCTTGCTGTTGAGTTCTGTAGCGAGCACCAGCGCGCGATGATATGGCTCGAGAGCACCCGCCAGTTCGCCTGTGTCTTGATAGACGTAGCCGACCGTCGTGAGCCATTTGAGCTCATCGCGAGTATTCCCAAGTCTCACTGACTGCTGTTCGGCTTCTCGAAAAAGAGCGAGCGCTCTGTCGAAATCTCCCAAACCTAAATAGGCCCATCCCAGATTTCCGGCGCTTTTTTCTGTGAGATCTTTGTCTCCCAATTGAATGGATGCCCGATATGCCGACTCCGACCAATCGACTGCCTCGTCAAAATGGTTCACTTGCAGCGCAATCCAGGCGAGATTGAGAGATGCGCTCGCTTCCAAGAGGTGATCACGCCGGCTCCTGGCAAAAGCCAGAGCTTCGAGATACGATTGCTCCCCTAAAGAGAACCTGCCCCGTTCGCTCTGAAAGATGCCGCGCGCTCGAAGGACATCCCCGCAGGCGGCGTACTCAAGGTCTTTGCACATTCCCTCGGCTTCGAGGATCGTTTGGTCGGCCAGAAACCACTCGTGCTCACGTGCAAAGGCGATGCCTTCAATGGAGAGCTGGCGAATCCTTGACTCCGGGTCATTCCGCAGCGGACGATAGCTACGCGCAACTTGAAGAGACTGATCATACATGCCTCTCCACTCCAGAGCTTCTGCTTGCAGCAGTCGAAACCTGGAAGCCCATTCCGGGTTGTAAAGCACAAGACTCGCGTAACTCTGTTCGGCCTGCCGCTGACACTGCTCAAGCTGGCCATGCTGAAAGAGCTGAAACGCGTTCTCATAAGCAGTTCGCACTTCCACTGAGCGGAGATCCTGGAGGGGCATGCACAGCAGCAGCACAACCGCCAGCCAGAGTGTCGAGAAGCGGCGCCGCAAAAAAACACGCCCGAAATCATCCAACCAGGACATTGTCCTGATTTTAAGCGGATCTCGGGCGTAGATGCTTCTTTCTTTGGCGGCACATCGCTGCTAGAACGGTTCGATGGCGTTCACCGTTGTGGCAGATTCTCTACGGATCGGTTGTTCCATTGACGATCGGGTTCGCAATAGCCGCTCTTCCTCCACCAATGCAGCCCAACTCCAGCTCGATCATCTTTAGATCGACCAGTGTCTTTTTCCAAACCTTCTTCTTCTCCTCGTAGTCTGAGTGCTCGATCTTCAGAACTGCGAGATGGATTTTGCCAAAATCCGGAATGTCGATAACATGCCCAAAGCGGCGGCCAAACGGCGGAGCCTCCACCTGACTGACCAACGAGCACTCGATCCATTCCTTCCCATCTTTCTTCGATGGAACATGGTTGTAGCGTGACAGCAGATCACCCGGAACCCCATCGCTCCCCTTGATGCTCTCAAAGAGGCTCTTTGCGCGCTCCAGAAATCCGGAATGGCCCGTATATGGCCCATCATTTTCCGGCTTCGCCAGCGAATAAGGATGCTCCTTATGCAGGTCGATTCTCACCGGGTGGCCGGCAATGCGCAGGTTCTCAAAACGAGTGCCCAGAAAATGAATGGAGGGAATGTAACCTTCGAGGGGGTGGTGAGTGGCAATCTGTCCGATCACCCGGTCTGCCGTTACCACCTCCAGCACGTTCAGACCCTCAACGACGGACGTAACCAGGGTGCTCCAGCCGTGCCCATCTTTTCTGCTTCGATTACCGGCAACCTGCGTATACGCCCGATCGAATGCAATCACACCTTCCAGCCGGTAAGGCTCCGCGTGCTCCGACAGGTACCCTCCGTCTTCGGAGAGTTTCACATTAGTCTGTGGCTTGATCTCCTGAATCAGCGGATGGTAGAGGTCGCCGCTCAGTACAGTAGACTCCGCATGGTACTTGTGGACTCGGGTCGTCTCATCGGCCATGTGCGATCGCATTTCCTTTCCGGGAGGCCCGGGCGCAGGGAAGCCCGTTGCCTCTACTGATCAAAGTGGACATCCAGGATGCGGCGGTCGATTTCGGTTCGCCCGCCCTGGGGAGTTATGCCGGATGTGATCAGTGTATACGAGCCCTGTTGCAATGCGGAGCCAGGAATCACAAGTGAAAACATCCCGCCTCCCACCGCCGATGGGTTCGATGCTGGCGAGGTATGCGTCCAGAACCGTTTCCCCTGGGCGTCATCCAGTTCGAACGCATAGCTCGCATAGCTGCCCGCGGGCGGGACCTCGATCAGCACACCTGCGCCTTGTGCGCGATCGGCCAGGACATCAAGATGCGCATCGCCGCGCGTGCCTGTGTGGAAGCTCACCCACGGAACCAGGCGCGGCTCGGTCGCAGCCGACCGCAGGCTGGGAATCGTCGCCAGGTTCTGGTAGGCGATCACCGCCACCAGCGCGGCGAATGTCGGCACGGCAAACGCCGGGCGCAGCCAGCCAAACCAGTCCCGGTGATCGCGCGTGGGCTTGACCGCCCTGTTTAATGGCTGCGCGGAGGGGATACGCGTGAGCTCGGGCAGTTGAACTTTAGCTTCTTCCACAAAGAACGCTCCGGCGCGCAGATCGACCGAGCACTCCTGGCAATCGAACATGTGCTCTTCGAATTCCTCGCGGAGCTCCGGCGTGAGCTCGTCCAGCAAATACCGCTCAATCGCCATCTGTTCTACCGCTGTGTCGTGGTTCATCGCTCTGCCTCCCGGGTGCCCGTGAAGCATCGGGCCCGCTCATCTCTTTCTTTCAACTTATGCACGTCCTACGCACTTCCCGAGTAGACGCTGACGCCTACTCTTTTCACATACTCAGCCTTAAAAGCTTGTTTTGCGCGATGCAGAAGAACCCGCAAATACTCCCGGTCCACACCACGCTCGCGACAAACTTCGTCCCTGTCCCGTTCCTCGAGAAAAACATCCTTCAGCAGCGAACGGTCCCGTTCCGGCATATCGAGAAGGATTTCCCTGACCTTTGCCTTCAGCTGCCGGGCGGCGACGATGCCCAGAGTGTCCACACCCGTTGCCGGCAGCTCCGGCTGACCCTCGTCATCGAGCGACTGGCTGCGCGACGACGAGCGATAGTGCTCGAACAACACGTTGTTGCAAACCGTATTGACAAACGCGCCCAGGCGCTCCGGATGGCGCAACCCGCCTTCCTTGCGCAAGGAAGTGAGAACCCGGGCAAAGGTCTCCTGGCGTACATCTTCGATTGCCTGTGGGGACTGCAGACGCGACCGCAGTTTCAGATGAAGCAGCTCGGTGAAATAGGCGACGAAATGGTCCTGCGTACGGGCATCGCCCGCGCGGAGGTTTTCGATGTAACCTGCGTCGAATTCACGAAATTGCAATGCTTTCTCCGTAAGTCTAGGAGAACGCAAGTATAACATCGCACCACTTTGCCCAGCGCGCGTGCTATTGCCCCCCGGCGTTCGCGCCTGCGCATAGCTGCGGCAATTACCCGCCGGATTCGACTCTCGCTGCGTTACAGAAACCATCAACCCAGCCTCGCACTCCTGAGATGGAACATCGTGTTCCCAAGGGCCCTCGTCGCAGCTTGATTTCGCTGCCTTGTCATCGCACATCTCCGTCGCCCGAATCGAAGCCGGCGACAGCCAGTTTGGGTTTGCCCAACAGCCTCTCTACCAGGCAGGCCGCTCCAGAGAGCGTCTGCCAGTAGAGAAGCAGTCCGATCGAGCCGCTGCTGAGCCAGATGGACAGAGGAAGAGAGAACCAGAGGCAGTAAAAGCGGCGGGCAACGTTCCGCCACTTGTTCTGAAGGGCTGCGCACTCCGTTGCCAGAATGCCGGCCTGCAAAAGAAGCTCTGCTTCGTGCCGACCATCCACGCACGGCGCCGGCCTGCATTGGCCGATCACCCGGTAAAGTGTTCCAATTTGCGTGGAGAGATTCGGCATCACGCTACCTTATGGCTGCATAGTGCGAGGCGTCGAGCCGGCGTTTCATGCAGCGTAAAGAATCTTCGGGACACCGCGGCAGGCGCTCAAAAAGTGCCATAATTTCAAGGCCATGTGGTACCGAGTCAAATCCGGCACATCCGTCCGCAACGCTGCCCGCCGGATCTGGCGGACACCCGTCGCTGTCTTGCTTTTTGCTGTCTTCAGTGCGCTTCCGGCGCAATCGGAGGGTCCGGTGCAAGCTTCCAACTCCTCTGCATTCCGCGTGATACAGGGCCGCATCGTTGAAGTTGCCGGTGCTCACATCACCGTCAAGACGCCCGACGGCTATCCCGGCGGGCCCGGCATTCACGCGCATTTTGTGACGTCCGGACCTACGTTGGTTGTGGACATCGCACAGTGCCACGTGCTGTTGCCTGACGGCGAGCAAACTGATACCCAGCCGCTCGAGCCGGGTGATCGCGTCGTCATGCTGCTGCGCGACCCGGAGCGGGAATCAGGCGCAACGCCCGCGCCGGGAACCGGCAAGCCGCTCTATCATGCGTTGATTGTCGAGCGGATCGCTATGAGCGACCGCATCGTCACGCATTAAGAAGGGTCAGGCGAGTACAGGACGGGAATTGGTTAGCAAGGGACGGATCTCTCCTAGCCGACCAGCACCTGGTGTGCTTTACGCTTCATGACCGCTGCGCGCAGGCGACGCGGGCTCTTCGACCATCTGCTCTTCGAATTCTTCTTCGGCGTGTTCGCTTTCCACCGTGACCGCGCGCAGGTTCACATGCTCGAATTGGGCCCACACCAGTCCCACAGGGACGATGCCCAGGGAGGTCACCACCAGCTGCATCGCCCCGCACGCAGTCGCAGCTTCAGCCGACGTGCCCAGCACGGCTACGAGCGCCACGGCCACCAGGCCGACCTGCGAGAACCATCCGATCACCGGCAGCTGGACAATGCTCGCACCGCCGCTGGCAATCATCAGCAGCACGCATTGCGGAAGCGTGATCGACGCAAGCGACGGGCTGGCGACGAACGCTCCGCATACCTCGAAGTACGCGATCAGGATCAGCACCCACATCCCGAGGGAAAGTGATGCCGTCGCGGCGAAATCGGAGAACGACCGCATCGTGTCGAGTCCCGAATGAAATGTACGCACCTTGTGCCCGATACTTTGGGCGAGTCCCTTCGACAGCGGGCTGAGAGTACGCTCGAAGAATGTCGCAACCGTACCGCCAGCCACGCGCACAGCCACCAGAAACACGGCGCCCGCTACGGTGAGAGCCAGGCCACCAAAACGCGCACTCAGCAAGGCGAGCAGCTGATGATGCAGCGCCAGGTGTGCCATCCATCCGGAACGCGCCGAAGCCTTGAGGATCTCGTCGGCGGGCACCCAGATCATCGCTATGGAAAAGATCAGGGCCATCGAGCCGGCGTCCATCAGGCGCTCCACAATGTACACCGCAATCTGCGAGGCTAACGGAAGCCCGGTCTTCTTCGCCACCAGGAACGGCCGCACCGGATCGGCGACCCTGCCGATCAGTGCAACCGCTGTGAATCCGATAACCTGCGTTCCCAAAAGCGACAGCGAACCGACCTTCTTGTTGTGCCGCAGCAGCAGCGCCCAGCGCATGGAGCGGAAGATGTAACCCGCATAAATGCAGAGTGCGCCCAGCAGGACCTTACCCCAGTCCAGCCGCGCCAACTGGTCACGGAACGCACCGAAATCGAAATGGACCCTGTGCCGCGCCCATACCGCCAGCACGGCCAGCGCCACCAGCACCACCGCTCCCAGAATCCAACGCTTCCTGTTCAAGCCGTCTCCGCAACACCAACGATACGAGTGTATAAGATGCCCTTTGCGCGAGGATGAGGAAGGCGTGAACACCGTGCCCACACGTTCAGCCGTAACTAGGGACCCTGGATGAATGGGTAGAGTAGTCGTAGATCCCTCCGTGCCCCATGCTTTTCGACTTTTTCCTGTCGAAAGCGTGGGAGAGCAGGACCCCTGAATCGTTCTGATCTAAGGGAAGAAAACTGATTTCTGTTACTGCCGCGCGGTGTCTGAGCCCGTTACGGCAACCGTCCGCTTCGCCTGCGCTTCACGCGCCAGCACGCGACGGTTGAACTCGTGAATCACATGCGCCACGTAAACGCGCGTCTCACGGTAGGGAGGTATACCATGATACCGCTCCACAGCAGCGGGCCCGGCGTTGTAAGCCGCCAGAGCGAGGGCCAGATTGTTGCCGTAGCGCGTAAGAAGCGCGTCGAGATACGCCGATCCGCCACGGACATTGTCGTCCGGCTGAAAGCTGTTCTGCACGCCAAGGTCTGCGGCAGTCTGCGGCATCAGCTGCATCAGCCCCTGCGCGCCTGCGCGGCTCACTGCCTGCGCATTCCCGCCACTTTCGGCTTTCACGACGCTTGCCAGCAAATCGACGTCCAGGTTGTGCGCGCCGCCCGCTGCCGCCAGCATTTCGCGAAGATCGGCCGAACTTAGCTTCGCCGCGGATTTGGCGGACGGCTGCGCAGCCACGGGCGCCGGCGGGTCGGCCACAGGCTCCACAATCGCAATCTCGTCCGGCGCAAACTCGATGTAGTTGTCCTCGCTCGCGCTTAGATAGAGCCGGACCCGGCCCTCGACCTGGGCGTGATGGTCACAGCTCTGCACAAAGCCATTGCGCAGCGTCACGCGCTCGCCCGCGTGTGCCATGGTGGCCGCGGCCGCCGCAATGCCCAATATCCAGATTGCCGTCTTCCGCATCCCGAGTCGCACCAACACTCCAGGTCCAATCAACTCACTTACAGTTCAACTAGATACGGTCAGCAAAACTTCCGCGCCGTCATTTTCCTACGCTCACCTGCGCCGCCAAAACCTTCTTCACCGCTGCTTCCAGCACCACCGCCACGCCGTTGTCGTCGTTCGTGGGAGCCTGCTTCCATCCCCGCGTCTTCGCCATCGTCCGGAGTTCGCGCGATGCGTTGCTCATCAGAATCGCTTGCCCGGCCCATTCCAGCATACCCACATCGTTCCAGTTATCGCCGATCGCCATCGTCTCTCTGCGATCCACGCCGAGGCGCGCTGCCAACCGTTCCAGTGCCCATCCTTTGTGCACACCCGGCGGCAACAAGTCCAGAATCGCAAGGTCCCGCGCGGGATACTCGGTCCTCACCGATGCGCACGTGCCCGCCCAGTCGCTGGTCTTCAGCGCTGCCTCCGCTTCGCGCATCCGGGCCACTGTTCCGGCTACCATGCCCTGAATGGGGTCGTTGCCATCCGTAAGCGCCTCTTCCAGAGGTTTCACTATCTCGATCGCGTTTCTGTTTGCTTCTACCCAAAAAGCAATCCGTCCGTGTGCTTGCTCCATATCTTCGAGCACCAGCTCCCCCCGCCCCGGCCGGTCGAACGTAAAGACCACGCACCCATACGGGCGGAGCAGCCCGCAGATTGCACGCGCTACCCGAGCTTCCAGATGGCACCGGTCGATGAACTCGCCACCCAGCGCCCGGGTCACTGCACCATTCGACGTGATGAGGGGCGTTTCCGCTCGCAAACCCAATCCCTCAAGCAGGGGAGCCGTATAGGCCACCCGCCGCCCGGTCGCAATCACCACAGTAATTCCGGCTTCTTGCGCCGCCCGCAGAGCCCGTGCATTGCGCCCGCTCACTTCAGTGGATAGGGTTGGCAGCAACGTGCCGTCCATGTCAATTGCCACCAGCCGGATGGGTGGATGCATGCATCCAGTCTATCGGTAATTCGCCGAAGCCATCTCTGCCCGTCCCGCCTCAGGTAAGGCCTTCGCCGCAGAGGTGGTGATTCGGTTACTCTGTCCTCATGGAGCGAATCTGCACCCAGTGCCACGCCCTTCTGGCCGAGACAACCAATGCTGACTGGTGCCCCGCTTGTGGCGGTGCGCTGATCGAGCGAAGCGTAGGATCCGCACTCAACCCACAGGGCGCAGCGGCTCACGACGTGGACCACCGTGGCCTTGTCCTACCCCGGCGCCACGCCCTAGGCGGCATCATCACACCGCAGTAAGACTCCTCTTTTTTGAGATGTCGTCTTTGTTTCAAGCCGCCGGAAGGTGAGCATCGCCCCGCACACCACGATCAGCAGCGGCACGATAAGGGTGCTGGCGCGACCTGTCAATTCCAGCACGAACACCACCGACGAGACGGGAGCCTGCGTACACGCTGCGAGAACCGCTCCGGTTCCCAGCAGAACGAAGCCGCGCTGGTCCGTTGCCGGAGCCACGTAGTGACCCGCCTCGCCAAGGACTGCGCCCACCAACGCGCCGAAGGTCATCGTGGGCGTGAATAAGCCTCCAGGCACGCCCGCGCGCAACACAAACATCGTTGCCAACGGCCGCAGAATCAGCAGCCAGCCCAGCAGCGTTACACCCAGCTTCTCGTCGAAAGCCAGCTGCACCACGTTCTTGCCGTTGCCCAGCAACTGGGGAAAGGGGATTGCCAACGCCCCGAGGGTTGCGAAAATCGCGATCGGCAGCACCACGGCCACCCATCCCTGCGGCCTGTGCTCCTTGCCCCAGTGCACGCCGCGCACGAACCATACGCTCGCCAGCCCCAGCACCGGTCCCGCAAGCAGCGCAAACAGCAGCAGCGAACGCGTCACCGGGAGCTCAGGAAACTGGTATGTCGGCACATTCGGCAGCATCAGCCAGGACACAGCCGTCGCCAGAAATGACGTGGCAAACGCGGGCAGCACCGTTGCCACCGAAACCGAATCGAGCAGTACCTCCAGCGTGAACAGCGCGCCGCCGAACGGCACGTTATAGGCTGCGGCCATGCCCGCGCCCACGCCGCAGGCCACCAGCAGCTTTCGCTGCTCCTGCGTGAGCCGAAACAGATCTGCAAGCTTCTTACCGACCAGTCCGCCGGCTTCTTTCAGTGCAGCTTCGCGCCCGATCGCCGCACCCATACCGACTACCACGATGGAGAGAATCGCTTTCACCGTCATCGACTGTTCCGGCAACTCTCCGTCATGCTCGCGGATTGCATCGTTCAAACCAGGGCCGCGATGGTCGGGAATCTTCTGTACCAGGCGCAGAACGACCCCCGCCAGAATTCCGGCGCAGACGACCACCATCACGCGATGCGCTCCCGAGACACCCTCGACGCCGCTTAGAAAATCACCCTGGCGATAGTGGAAAGAGATGTGCTGTGCCAGACGCAGCAGCTTCATCAGCAGGCCGCTGGTCAATCCCGCGCCCGCTCCAGTCAGCAGAATGAGCAGCCATAGCCGCAGCCCGAGCAGGCTGTCTTTTGCGATGTGTTCCGCGGCTTCCTGAGTCACTGGCATGGAAGCTTGGATGCCCATGCAGCTATCTCGTTACTCGTACCGCAGAGCTTCCGCCGGCAGCACGGAAGCCGCCGAAGACGATGGGTACAGCGTAGCCAGCAGTGAAATGCCGATCGAAACCACCGACACAATCACGCCATCCACGATCCGCGGCGCAAAGGGTAGCGCATCGATCGAGTAGACGTCGGGCGAGAGCGGAATGTGGTAGTGTCCGCCTGCCCACGATGCCACGTATCCGAGCACCAGTCCCAGCACCGTCCCAATGACACTGATCAAGAAGCCCTGCAGCATAAAGATGCGCCGCACTTGGCCGGGATCGACACCAAAACTCATCATGACGGCGATGTCTCGCGTCTTCTCCATCACCATCATCGTGAGCGCGATCAGAATATTCAGGGCAGCCACAAGGACGATCAACCCAATCACAATGAACGTCACATACTGTTCCAGCTTGAGCGCGCGAAACAGTTCCTGGTTCTGCTCTGTCCAGTTCGTCGTCATGTAGCCTTTGCCCGCGACCTGCTCGATCGCCTTTGCAATCTCGGGCGCGCGGTTCGGGTCATCCACGCGGATCCCGATGACTGAGATCAGATCCGGCTCATCGAAGAGATGCTGCGCATCAGTGAGCCGTACGAAACCCATCTCGGAGTCGTACTGGTAGAAGCCAGTGTGATACGTGCCGGCCAGTCGAAAGTGAACATATTTGGGAATGATGCCCAGCGGCGTCAACTCGCCTTGCGGGCTGACCAGCAGCACAGAATCCCCAACACTAGCCCCGATGGTTTCCGCCAGATCGCTTCCCAGCACAATCGGCTGCAGCTCACCCTGCGAGCCTCCCTGCATTTGCGGCGCCGGTTGCAACGCCTGAACAGCTCCAGGCGTAGCCTTGTCGAGCACATGGCTCACCTTCATCTCATCGATGGGGAGAACCCCTTCGATGAGCGCGCCGCCATCGCGCGGCCCCCGCGATACCAGCACCTGCTCCCACAATCCCGGCGACGCCGCAATCACATGCGGCACCTTGCTGACGCGCTCCAGCACCGGCCGCCAATCTCGAATGCCCATGCCGTTCGACGCCATGAGCTGAATGTGCGCGCTCGAGTCGACAAGCTTGTCCTGCAGGTCGCGGCGCATGCCGTTGGTAATGGCCAGCGCGATGATCAGCGCCGCCACGCCCGCCGTTACGCCGGCGACCGAGATCGCCGTCACCACGCCGACAACGGCCTGACGCCGTTTTGCCTTCAGATACCGCGCCGCTACATACAGCTCAAATCGCATCTACTTGGCCTGTGCCGGAACAACTGTCTTGCCCACGCCCACGTTGTCATAGCGGTCATAAGCGCGCACCGTAATCAGGTGTTCGCCCGTTCCATCGGCCGGAATCGCAAGATCGTAGTGTTCCGTCTTCGAGTCGGAGATCTTGTCCACCGGCTCGATATACTGCCACGGCCCAGCGTCGAGCGAGTATTCCGCATGCGCAATCGGTGAGGTCGCATCCACCGCATCAAACAGGACGCGAATCTGCTGTGGACAGTTCGCGCGGCCGCAAGGTTGAGCCTCGGCGGACGCCTTCAAGCTCTGGACATCGGGCGGCGTTGTATCCACCACGAACCGATCACTGACCTTGTCGCCCGTCAGCGCATCGCCCGGCGTATGCGACGGCGCATCGGAGGCCACCACTTTGATCTGGTACCCGCCGTCCGGAACCAGCGCCGCATCGAAGCTGTACGCCTTATCGGAAACCTTGTCCTTCAGCAGCCGCCACACTGTTTCGCCGTCGCCGCGCAGGTAGAGCGAATACGTGAGGTCGTCGCCATTGTCGTCATGCGCAGCCCAGCGCACCGTCACGGCCGTACGGTCCTTGCTGGCCTGCAGCGCGGTGGTATTGCTTGAATCAAAACTCACGCCGCCCTGCGTAGCGGAGGGTAGGGAGATGTTCACGGTCTGTGGCTGGCTCACTGCGGAACTTTGCGGATTCCACCGCGCTCCCGGCACCACTACGATCTCTTCCACCACAGGTGCCGCATTCACGGGTAGATAGTTCACGCCGACGCTGCCTACCGAACCACCCTGACGCAATACCGCCTTCCACTGTAGAAACCGCCCCGCAGGCGAGGCTACCGACCCATCCTTCAGCGGCTCCCAGTTGCTCCATCCGCGCACCGGCTGCTCCACATTCCCCGAGCGCGTCAGAATCTCGTATGCCGACGAACCGGGCTCAACCTCGACGCGCCCAAAGCGCGCCAGCGCGCCGCAGTCGAGCACGTCGCTCGCATACTCATGCTCCTGGGCTGCGCCCAGCACGAATAGTTTGCCGGTGTTGCCCGTTCCGATCAGGAAATCCGACCCGCGCGCCACCAGGCTCAGACCTTGCTGCGCCTCCAGGTGCCCGATGTCCGCAAAGCTTCCGTCGTCGTGAATGCGGAAGATGTGTCCCTGGTTTCCGCTGAGAGCAAGCAATCCATCCGGGCGGCTCGCGAGCGCGTAGACAATCTGGTCCTTGGCCGACCAGATTTTGCGCGGCGCCTGTCCGTCGGTCAACGCGTAGATCTCGGTGCCTTCGGGGACTGATGTGCTGGCGTTCGCCGCCTGCTGAACGGATCCTGGCTGGACGACCGTGATCGTAATGGTAGCTTGGCCCTGCACAGGAAGCGGAGGCAGTGCATTGTGCGTTTTGTCGCCTACACTGGCCGCATAGATGGTGCCCTTCGCGTTCACCGCAAGCGCAGTGATCTCTCGCCGCGGCGCTTCAAACAGCACATAGCCTTTGCCATGTGGGTCGATCCGGTACACCAGCCCGGAACCATCGGACCCGGCAATCAGATTGCCTTTCGCATCCCACGTGAGCGCGCGGATGTGCGCTTCATCGCTCTTGAAGAAGAGCTCCGGCGCCGCGTCCGGCCTGCTCGGGTCCGCGCGATAAACCGCGCCCGGATCGCCTGTCGCGATGTAGAGCTTTCCGGCCGGATCGAAGGTCAGATCCCAGACGTAATGGGACTTCGCGCCGGTCTTGTCGCCGCCTGCGCCGTCGAACTTCGCCGCATCAAACACCACCGTTGCGTTCGCGTCGTCCTGCTTCGCGTCTGCCGCCGGGTTCAGCTTGTAGACCTTCCCGCTGGGAAGCGTTGCCGCGTACAGCGATCCGTCCGGTCCAAACCGCACCGCCTGCACGCTGGCATCCTTGGTCTCGAGCAGCGTGAACGATTTCCCATCCGCGCCCACGCGCAGCACTGAAGCCGGCGAGCCGGTACCCAGATACGCCGTGCCATCCTTGCCCGCCGCCACAGACCACACAAACGTCGACGGCGTCGTCAGCACTTCTTTCAGCCCGGGTCCTTCACGCAGATATCCGTCACTCGTGAGTTCCACACCCTGCGGAGTGCCCTTTTCAAACTCATCGAGCTGCGTCTGTGTCCAGAGGTGCGTTCCCTGGGCGAAGGATGCGGAAGGAAGGGAAGCGGCAGCACCGGCGGCCAGCGCCAGCGCCATCACTCCGGATGCAAGAGGGCGGAGGGGATTCATGCAGCGGAAATCGAACATTCTGCCGTTGAGTCTACTACAGCGGTTTCACAGTCGCTGTATTCCGAAGCCGCCGCTGCAGAGTGGCATTTTCCTCAAGAAAATGCCACCTTCCGCAGACCCAACAGGGCACACAAACTGTGGAACCGCTCTAGACTTCGCTCCCTCTCACCTATCCAGAAGACGTCACGGCCGCAACTTTCCGGTGCGGGCGGGTGTCTCTACCCGGTACCGGAACCAATGGAAAGATATGAATCCGGAACAAGGAGAATTATGCGCAACTCACATCTGTCGATCGCGTTTGGATTGATCCTGTCCGCAGGCCTCGCGGTCGCACAAACCCCCAGTCAGAACCAGACCGACCCTGCACCACAGGGCGCACAGGCATCTCCCTTAACCACCGAAAGCGCACCTGCAATGCAGCAGCAGGGCCGGCACGCGCCGAACCCGCAGCGCGCCGCGCACCACCTCGGCAAGCAGCTCGGGCTCAGCAAAGACCAGGTCGCGCAAATCGAGCCGATTATCGCCGACCGCCAGCAGCAGGTAGCCAGCGTGCGCTCGGACGCCAGCCTTTCGCCACAGGACCGCCGCGCGAAACTCCGCAGCATCCAGCAGGATAGCCGCAATAAGATCGAGGCGCTGCTGACGGACTCGCAAAAGCAGCAGTTCGAGCAGATGCTTCAGAACCGCCGCGCCCAGCACCAGCAGCAGCCGCCGCAGGCGCAATAGCTGCGCACTCGGCCCGCTCTCGCGCGTATCATCGTGAGAGCGGGCCACGGCCTGCATCGAAAGAAGTAACGGAAAAGTAGCAATTCTGTGCTAACTTGTTATTCAGGCCTTAGTTCTTGGAGGTGGTTATGATCAACCGGCGCGATACAGAAACCGACGAGATGGAAGGCTAGTCTCTCCGTCAGGTTGACCCCGCTCTGCTCAGGAGCGGTTCCACTCCACTCTCAACGAAATCTCCGTATTCAACAGGGCAGGCGCAATTTCCGAAGCCGAGTACTTCCATCCCGGCCAGCCGTGGTGTGACATCGCAGGCTCCAGCTTCTTGTTCGGCAGCAATACGCCGCTTTCCACGCAGGTCAGCGATCCTCCCGTTCCCGGCTCCAGATACACTTCAAGCGTGTAGGACTCAAGCGCCCGCGCATTGTTCAGCTTGACCGAGAAGTCCTCCCACCCGCGCGTTTGTAACTGCAACAGCATCCTTGGCCAGCGATAGGTCACTTCGATGTCGCGCCGCTCGCCCGGTGCAATAAACGGCAGAAAATAGATGCAGGCCGCCTTGTCGTGGAGATCGTCGCGCGTAGGCAAATACACAAGATCCTTGCCCATATCGTGACTGACGAGCCGGTAGCCGATGTCGACAAACGTCTCGATCGGCGCTGCCGCGCTGGATACACCGATCGCGCTCTGCCAGAAGTGCATGGGTAGCTCGCCGGCACGAATCAGATAACGCCGATGCACCTCTGTATCAAAGTTCTTCTGGATGTAATACAGGTAGTGGACCGACTCGATCGTCTTGCCAGCGCCGTGGGCCACGGCAGGGAAGAGCTGGCTCCGAATCCGGGAGGCCGCGCTGATGGTCTCGCCCAAGGTGCGCCGCAGCGTATTGTTCCGCGACTCCAGGGTCTTCTGCACCCGGTCGCGTTCAGTTTCGAGCATGCTCCGCAGGGATTCGCGCTCCATTTCCAGTTGCAGATTCTCGCCTTTCAACTCGTCGCGTTCGGTCGCCGTGCCGGCAAGCGCTGTCTCGGCGCGCCGCTTCTGCTTCCAGAGCAGCAGCTTCTCTTTTTCGAGCGACCGGATCTGCCAGAATCTTGAGATTGAGTAGTAGGCGAAGGCCAGCGTAAACACAACCATCAAAAAGGTAGCGAGCGCCAGCCAGCTGGCGACCTCGGTTTGCGCGCTCAACGGCGGCTCAAATCCGTCGGTGAGCAGGCCGCGCAGCGCCTTGCGATAGCCTTCGCTTTTTTCGGAGAGGAACAGACCGCACAGAACTGTCGCGATTGCAAAACAGACCGCGGCCCAGAAAGACAGAGTCTTTCGGCCGCTCACAACTTTGATAAATGTTTTGCCGAACTCTGCGGGCTTTTCCGGAATCGGATCGCCCTCTGGCTCTTCAGGTTGCGCGCCCAAACCTGCCCCAGGTTGTCCGCTCAAGCGCGCCTCCCGTTCCGCCGGTCACAGCTCTAATACATTATCTTCAATGGCCAGGCGCACGTTGCCATCTGATTTCGCCAGCCGCCGTACTGCCTCCGGCTTGTCCACTCTAGCCTTCAGCATCACCAGCGCCACCGGCACACTGCGCCCCGCGCTCTTGATCGTTTGCACAGCCGTCTCGCGGTCGATGTTGCACGCGCTCATCAGGATGCGGATACCGCGCTCCACCAGCTTGGAGTTCTGCATGTGCACGTTAACCATCAGGTTCTCGTACACATAGCCAAGCCGCGTCATCGCGCCGGTGGTGATCATGTTCAGCACCATCTTCTGCGCCGAACCGGCCTTCATGCGCGTCGAGCCCGAAATCACCTCCGGCCCGACCTCGGCCACGATCGTGATGTCCGCAGCGCCCCCGATCGGCGTGCCGTGATTGCAGGTCACCGCCGCCGTGTGTGCGCCCCGCGCCCGAGCGTAGGCGACAGCTGCCACCACGTACGGAGTGCGGCCCGAAGCCGAAACGCCGATCACAATATCTTTGCGGGTAGGTCGGCGACGGGCGATATCCCTCTGGCCCAGCTCTTCGGAATCCTCATTCACCTCGACGGCCGATGCCAACGCCTTCGGTCCGCCTGCCATGATGTACTGCACCTGGCCGGGCGCTGTCGAATACGTCGGGGGACACTCCGAGGAGTCGAGTGCCGCAATCCGTCCGCTCGAACCCGCCCCGATGTAGATCAGCCGTCCGCCGTCCCGCAAACATCGCGCCACCTGGTCGATCACCTGCGCAATCTCGGGAATCGCCTTCTTTACGGCTGCCGCAACTTTGGCGTCTTCGTGATTGATGATGCGGGCAATTTCGAGAGCGGACTTGGTATCGAGGCCTTGTGATGCCTCGTTCGGACTTTCTGTGATGAGGTGTTCGAGTAGAGAGGCTTGGTCGTTCCCGGTGCCATTTCTATGGCTACCCACAGCCTCTGGAGTCATCGTGCTAGTGAGCATCGCGTCGGTCCCCAATTTTTAATTGTAGCCCGGATTGGTGCAAGCCCCGGTATATTTCTGTTGGTTTGAACCTGCTATTAAACTCCTTAGTTACTCTCCCAGCACCATTCGTATAGCGTCATGAAAAGCCGGCCTGACTTGCCGGATCAGCTGGTTCTTCCGGTCCGGCCAGGTCCGATTTGTCAACAGTGTCACCGCCATCCGGGCATCGAGGTCGATCCACAACGAGCATCCGCTGTATCCCAGGTGCCCAATTGCGTGAGATGAAAAATATCTTCCAGAAGAGGACTTCTCCGACGGGGTATCCCACCCCAGCGCTCGGGAACTCCCGCTCGGCTCCTGCCTCTTCGCAAACCATTCGACTGTGTTCGGATCGAAAAGGCACCATCGCTTCCGCTCCCCACTGCCACCCGCATCGAGGACCTCCCGCGCAAAGCGCAGCACATCAGAGACATTCGAGAATAACCCCGCATGACCCGCTGCCCCGCCCAGCACCCACGCATTCTCGTCCTGCACTTCGCCCTGTATCCTCCGTTTGCGGAAGCTCACATCTTCCTCTGTGGGAGGAATTGCGGGCCGCAGATTCTCGGGCGGACAAAACATCGTGGCTCTGAGCCCAAGCGGCTCAAAGATCTCGCGCCGCGTCCACGCAGGCAAGCTCTCCTGCATCAGCGCTTCCAGCGCTTTGCCCAGCAGAATGAATCCCGGGTCGGAGTACTCGGCACGTGTCTCCGGTTCCTCCTCCAGCTTCAGCTTCAGGCATGCTTCGATGAGAGATTCCGGAGTGGAAACTGTTTCGAAGAACTTCACGTATCCAGGCAGCCCTGAGCTATGTGCAAGCAAATGCCGTAAAGTCACGCGCCGCGCCGGATCAGCCGCCGCGCGTCCCTCCGTGAATTCCGGCAGCAAGTAACCCAATGGCATATCCACATCGAGCCGTCCGCGCTGATGGAGCAACATCGCCGCCGCCGTCGTCGCCATCACTTTGGTGACGCTCGCCAGGTCGAACACCGTCTCCGGCCTGACCAGCGGCGCGTCGCTCTCATAGGTCAATCGGCCCAGCGCATCTTCGAGCACGATCTCATCGCCGGCAAGCACGCCGAAGGCGCATCCCGGAAACGCCTGCGCCTGAATCGCTTCCTCCAGAACCCGATAAGCGGCGGCAAACCGCTGACGGCCGCCGACAGATACCGATATGGGAACTCTCTCTTCCAACGCCATCCTCTCCGCATCCTATCGCGGACGTCAGGGCGCCGGATCGAAAGCTCTGCATTTTTCACCGGCCGCCCGCCGTTCACGCTATCCTTGTGTCGGAATTTCACGTCTATTCCAAAACGAAGCGCGGGAGAATGATATGCGTCTGCAGCGTCGGCTGTTACCGGCAACCTTGTTGGGCGGTCTGGCTGTGGGACCGCTCTTTGCCCAGGCGCCGGATCAGTCCGCGCCCGCTGCACCTGCTGCGGCCGCTGCGGCTCAAGCCACGCCTGCCGTTCCCAAAACTTATGACGTCCCCGCCGGAACCAAAGTCCTTTTACAGCTCAACAGCGCCATCAATACCAAAAGCGCGAAACCCGGCGACGGCGTCTACCTGACCTCAACCTTTCCGGTTGTGGTGGGCAATCGCGTGATGATTCCCGTCGGAGTCTACGTGCAGGGCGTGGTCGATCGAGTTCAGCGTGCCGGCCGGGTGAAGGGCAAGGCGCAGCTCGACATGCACTTTACTTCCATGATCTTTCCCAACGGTACTGTTGTCGAAATTCCGGGTGTTGTCGATGGCCTGCCGGGAGCCAAGAAGCAATCTGTCAAAAATGATCAGGAAGGCACCATCGAGCAGGATAGCGACAAGGGTCACAATGCAGCCGAGACGGCCAAGGTCGCCATTCCGGCCGGCGCCGGCGTGGGCACCATCGGAGGAGCCGCCAGCGGCCATCCGATTGAAGGCGGCCTGGCTGGCTTGGGCGCCGGCCTGGCCACCGTCGGATTGGTCTCGCTCTTTACCCGCGGAGCCGATGTCGACATTCCTAGCGGCACCCAGGTCGAAATGGTTCTCCAGCGCCCGCTGATGTTGCAGGAAGAAAATCTGACGGCGGCAGGGTCTCCGGGAACTCCGCCAACTTTAGTTCCTGCTTCCACCCAACCCAAGCCAATTCCGAAGCCGGGTCACGCCAAGGTTCTCTGTCCCCCTGAAGGCCTGGGCTGCGAGGAATAGCAGCCGCTCGTTTCTTTCGGTTTGTGTTCCACCGTAGCTTCCTCGGCGGGTATCGCGTCGCAGATCGCTCTCTAAATCAGTTTTGCGTTCAGCGCGATCACGCCGCTCCGGGTGAGCGTGCAGTGGCCGTTCTGGTCGCAGCGGTAGTGCACGTTGGCGCGATAGTCGTCCCACGAGGCCGCACTGCTCACGCTCACGGTAGTGCCAACCACGAAGGTTCTTCCGTCGTCGGTCTGGATCGTGTCGCCTGCGGCGCTGTAGCTGACCACAGTGGCGTCTCCCTCGCTAAAGAACAGTTGCGGTTTCGCACCGCTGTCCATGCCCAGGGTATAGCTCGCAAGAGGCGTGGAGGGGGCAGCATCCGGCGCCGGTGTCGGCACAGCGGCCGGTACGGTGAGCTTCGCCAGAATCACCGGCTTGGTCACCGAGGGCGTCACTGCCTGCGCCTGGTCTATGGTGGCGACCGTAGAAGCAACTTTGGAAACAGCCTTCAGCGGAGCAGGGACTGGTACCGCGGCTGCGAGATTGACCGTCGGTTTGACCGCGGGAGCTGCAGCAAGAGCCGCAGCAGACTGAGAGGCATGAGCCACCGGCTTGTCGACATGTCCGGGGATCGCGGACGGCTTGTCCAGGTGCGCGGTCTGGACGGCCGGCTGGCTGGAAGCGGAAGCATGATCCTGCATCGTCTCGGCTGGCGCGGTCTTCGTCACGGCCGGGGTCACGGCGGGGCTCTGAGTTGCCGCGGTTACGGTCGGGGCCGGTTCTGCGGGGTGCACTGCCTGCATATTGGCATGGTTCTGGATCACAGGGGTCTGGCTGGCGTTGGCAATCGGGTGAATCTTGAAATCTGTTCCCCGCAGGCTGGCAAGGCTGAGATGGCTCGCAACGGAGTCCACCCCCGGCTGCAGGCTGATAAGGCCCGCCGCCGTTCCGGTGAAAGTTCCCAGCACGAGACCAATGGCAGCATAGATGAACGGCAGCGCCAATCGGGGCGTTTGCTGCTGCGGAGGAGGCATCCTGTTTCCGTAAGCGGCTACGATTTCGGAGTACTGATGGTAGGTCGACATAGTTTACTTGCGGTCTGAACCGCGACCTCGCTTTCCACCGGATTCAATGTCATTGCACCATTGCCTCGGAACAGCAACAATCCTTCGAAAGAGGCATTACTGGCGCGGGTGCCGTTGGTTTGCTGCGTGGAAATGATGGGAGACCAAATACCCTTTGCCCACATTCCACGGATCTTCCACGGGAGGCAGTCTCTGAAGCGCGCTTCCTTTATACTTGTTACGGGATCTCCCGTCGCAGCTCATGAAGACGCGTGAGAATGTGTAGCCAAAATCTCTGGGGATGCGTCATATTCTACGGCATTCTTCTTCAAAAGACTGCGAATCTCTCTATTTCTTAAGTTTGACCGTACGGCAGCTTCAAGGCGGCAATGCAAACCACTCCTGATCGCCCCCCGTCTTCTTCGGCTCCTCTGGAATCGCCAGGAGCAGCACCGTCCTTGCCGCATCCGGCTCCGGGTATCGCCAGCAAAGCCAGCAGCCTGGGGCTTTGGATCCGCGATCTTGTCGTATCTGCCGCCGCCTCCATCCTGATCATCACCTTTCTCTACCAGCCGGTCAGGGTCGAGGGAACCAGCATGTTGCCTCGACTCGAAGATCGCGATCGCTTATTTATCAACAAGTTCGTGTACCACATCTCGGCCATCGAACGCGGCGACGTGGTCGTATTCCGCTACCCGCGCGATCCGGAAAAGAGCTATATCAAGCGGGTCATCGCTGTACCCGGCGACCGGCTTCGCATTGACCACGGCCAGGTCTGGCTCAACGGCAAACCTCTGCGCGAGGACTACGTCCCCCTCCGCTATCGAGACATGCGCTCCATGGCCGAGATGACGATCCCTCCCGACGACTACTTTATGATGGGCGATCATAGGTCGATTTCCTCAGATTCCAGAGAGTTTGGCCCCGTGTCGCGCGATCTGATCTACGGCAAAGCCGTCTTTGTCTACTGGCCTGCCAAGGACGCGGGAGCGGTCCGTTAGTTATTGTTTTCAGTACGATAGGCAAAATACTTCCGATGCGACCTTAACTAATTTGCGCAAATTGCAGAATCTGCGCGCCGGCTTGCTTCCCAATTCGGCTGCGCTTTATTCCCCCATCACGTCGGCAGCATTTTCATCGTGCAATTAACAGCAACCCCGTTTCATCCCGGAATTCCACCGCCCATCTCTGCTAAAATCGATTGAATCCACTCCTCGGAGCGGCGATGCAGGCACTTCTCGCGCTCGAAGACGGGCGCATCTTTCGTGGCCAGGGCTACGGACACCCCGGCGAATGCCAGGGCGAGGTCGTTTTCAACACATCACTTACCGGCTACCAGGAAATCGCGACCGATCCCTCCTACGCCGGCCAGATCGTCGTCCTTACCAATCCCCAGATCGGTAATTACGGCACCAACCAGGCGGACAACGAGGCGGCTAAGCCCTTCATTGAGGGCTTGATCGTCCGCGAGTTCTCCGCCATCAGCTCCAACTGGCGTTCCGAGCAGGTCACCGACGAGTATATGGAACGCTATGCCGTCCCGGTGCTTGCCGAGATCGATACGCGCGCCCTGGTTCGTCATCTGCGCACCTATGGCGTCATGCGCGGCGTCATCTCCACCAGGACCTCAGACCCCGATGAGCTCGTCCGCCGTGCGCGGAGCATCCGGAAGATGGATGGCACCGATCTGGCAAAGGTGGTCTCGACGAAGGAGAGCTACCCCTTCGACGCCTCCGACGAAAATAGCCAGACCGGGAATCCGCTTCTTCCTAACAGCATTGAGGTCAGTGGAAAAGAGAAGAAACTTCATGTTGTCGCTTACGATTTCGGCATCAAGCGCAATATTCTGCGCATGTTAACGCGCGAAAATTGTCGCGTTACCGTCGTTCCGGCCGAAACCACTGCCGACGACGCGCTTTCCCTCAAGCCGGATGGTGTCTTCCTGTCGAACGGCCCCGGCGATCCTGAGCCGGTCGATTACGCAGTGCAGGCGATCCGCCAGATGCTGGGCCGGGTGCCTGTCTTCGGAATCTGCCTCGGCCACCAACTCACGGGTCTGGCCCTCGGCGGACGAACCTACAAGCTCAAGTTCGGCCATCACGGCGGCAACCACCCGGTGCGTAACAACACGACCGGCAAGGTGGAGATTACGGCCCACAATCATAACTTTGCAGTCGACCCTGACTCGATCAATGCCAACGAAGTTGATCTGACTCATGTGGACCTGAATGACAACACGCTGGAAGGCTTGCGCCACAAGACGCTCCCGCTGTTCACTGTGCAGTACCACCCCGAAGCAGCTCCCGGCCCCCACGACTCCCACTATCTGTTTCGCGACTTCCGGCAGATGATGGAGGAGTGGAAGGGATGACGTTCGCACCGAAGGCGAGCTTAAGTATTTCAAAACAGCGGGGCTTTTGGCTCCGCTGTTTTTTGGCGCGCACACGGGTCATTCGGAACATCGTGTTGGCCGCCGCATCGATGATGACGATGATTGTGCCGGCACAGGCGCAGATTGCCGCTCCCACGCCCTACCACCTCGCGCGTCTGCGGGGGATCTTTGTGGACGCCAAGGGGCATCCAATTGCAGGCGCGGCGGTAACGCTCGACCGGGATGATAGGGTTTTCTACTCGACGACAACGGACGCGGCCGGCAAGTTTGAGATAAGGCATGCTTTCGGCCACTACTGGCTCCATGTCGACAAGAAGGGGTACTCCACGGTTAGCAGAGAGGTGATCGTCGGTCTGGAAATGCTGACCTATCTGCATAGCCAGACCCTCTACGTGATCGCCGGTCCCGGGACCTGTTCGGACGACTGTTCTTCGGTCTTCACCAGCAGAGGCAAGTTCGACCACGCCATTCGCAAAAACACTGGACACTACGACTAGGAAGCATTCAAGAAGATGCCACGCAGAAATGACATTCAGAAGATCCTGGTGATCGGCTCCGGGCCGATCGTCATCGGCCAGTCCGCGGAGTTTGACTACTCCGGCACCCAGGCCTGTAAGGCTCTGAAACAAGAGGGCTACGAGGTTGTCCTGGTCAACTCGAATCCGGCCACCATCATGACCGATCCGGAGCTGGCCGACCGTACCTATATTGAGCCGCTGACCCGTGAGTACGTCGAAGAGATCATCCGCATTGAGTCGGAGATGCTCGGAGCAAAGCACGGCAAGTTCGCCTTGCTACCGACGGTGGGCGGCCAGACGGCCCTGAACCTCGCCGTCGACCTGGCGGATGCCGGTGTTCTCGACCGCTACAACGTCGAGCTCATCGGCGCCAAGCTCGAGGCGATCAAGAAGGCCGAGGACCGGCTGCTCTTCAAAGACGCGATGATCAAGATCGGCCTCGAAGTCTCCAAATCTTCGCTGGTCAATAATTTGCGCGACGGCCTGGACTTTGCCGGAAAGATCGGCTTTCCGGTGCTCATCCGGCCCAGTTTCACCCTGGGTGGCTCCGGTGGCGGCATTGCCTACAACCGCGAGGAGCTGATGGAGATTCTCGCCCGCGGCCTCGACCTTTCACCTGTCCATGAATGTCTGATTGAAGAATCCGTCCTCGGCTGGAAGGAATTCGAGCTTGAGGTAATGCGCGACCTGGCGGATAACGTCATTATTATCTGCTCGATTGAAAACTTCGACCCCATGGGGGTGCACACCGGCGATTCCATTACGGTTGCTCCGGCCCAGACCCTGACTGACCGCGAATACCAGAAGATGCGCGACGCGGCCATCGCCGTCATGCGTGAGATTGGCGTCGAAACCGGCGGCTCGAACGTCCAGTTCGCCGTCAATCCGGTGGACGGGCGCATGACCGTCATCGAGATGAACCCCCGCGTCTCGCGCTCCTCGGCGCTGGCGTCCAAAGCCACCGGTTTTCCCATCGCGAAGATCGCCGCCAAGCTGGCCGTCGGCTACACCCTCGACGAGATTCCCAACGACATCACGCGCAAGACTCCGGCCTGCTTTGAGCCGACCATCGATTATGTGGTCGTCAAGATTCCCAAGTGGCAGTTTGAGAAGTTCCCCGGATCCGA
Source organism: Occallatibacter sp. (assembly GCA_035508375.1). Lineage (GTDB taxonomy): Bacteria > Acidobacteriota > Terriglobia > Terriglobales > Acidobacteriaceae > Telmatobacter. The sequence goes on from DATJNF010000081.1 coordinate 50,401, forward strand.
CGACACGCTGGGTCCGCAGATGAAGTCCGTCGGCGAAGTAATGGCCATGGGCCGCACCTTCAAGGAAGCCCTGATGAAGGCTTGGCGCGCTCTCGAAACCGGCAAAAAGACCGGCGCTGAAGTCCTGGAACCCCGGCGACTTACGCAGATGTTAGTTACGCCCCGGCCGGAGCGCCTCAGCTATCTGCGTTTCGCCTTCGAGCGCGGCATGAGCGTCCGCGAAGTCGCTCGCTTCACCGGCATGGACCCTTGGTTCCTATACCAGCTCCGCGAAATCACGCAGGAGCAGATGGGGATCTCGAGCACAAGCCCGGAAAAGATCGAGCCGGAGCGCCTCAGGAGACTCAAGCGTCTTGGCCTGAGCGACGAGCGCATCGCCACCGAATGGAGCTTGCCAGGCCACGAAGGCGTGAAGCAGGTGAGGGAACTGCGTGAGAGCCACGGCATACGCCCGGTCTTCAAGCTGGTCGACACCTGTGCCGCCGAGTTCGAGTCGATGACGCCCTACCTCTATTCCACCTACGACGAGGAAGACGAGGCGCCGCCGACCGACAAACCGAAGATCATTATCCTAGGGTCGGGACCGAATCGCATCGGCCAGGGCATCGAGTTCGACTACTGCTGCTGCCACGCAGCCTTCGCGCTGAAAGAAGACGGCTATGAGACCATCATGGTCAACTGCAACCCCGAGACCGTCTCGACTGACTACGATACGAGCGATCGCCTTTATTTCGAGCCGCTTACACTCGAAGATGTGCTCTCCGTCTACAACCACGAGGCCCAGTCGGGCGCAAAGATCGGCATGATCGTGCAATTCGGCGGACAGACGCCGCTCAACCTTGCCCAGCGGCTGCGCGCCGCCGGCGTACCGATTATCGGCACCTCGCCCGAATCGATTGATCTGGCCGAAGACCGGAAGCGCTTCGGCAAGCTCCTCGAAGAGCTCGCGATTCCCCAGCCCCACGGCGGAACAGCTACCAGCGTCGAGGAGGCTCTAGCCGTGGGAGACCGCATCGGCTATCCCGTCCTCGTCCGGCCGAGCTACGTGCTCGGCGGCCGAGCAATGGTCATCGCCTATGACGCCGACGCCGTCTCCCGCTACATGCGCGAGGCGGTTGAGTATTCCCAGGAGCGGCCAGTCCTCATCGACCACTTCCTGGAAGACGCGATCGAGGTGGATGTGGACGCGCTCTGCGACTCGGAGGACGTCGTCATCGCCGGCATCATGCAGCACATTGAAGAGGCCGGCATCCACTCCGGCGACTCTTCGTGCGTGCTGCCGGCCGTGAGCATCTCTGATTCAACTCTCGACACACTGCGCACTTACACCAGAAAGCTAGCGCTTTCCCTTAAAGTTGTCGGCCTGGTCAATCTGCAGTTCGCGATCCAGCGCGATGCAGAGGGCAACGACAACGTCTATGTCATCGAGGTTAATCCCCGCGCCTCGCGTACGGTGCCTTACGTCTCCAAGGCGACAGGCGTCCCGCTGGCCAAGATCGCCTCGCGCCTCATGACCGGCCGCAAGCTGCGGGAGCTGCTCCCGGAACAGGTCGCGTCCGGCAAGGATCTCGGCATGGGTACTCATTATTATGTGAAGTCCCCGGTCTTCCCCTGGAACAAGTTCGCGGGCGTCGATACTGTCCTCGGCCCAGAGATGAAATCGACCGGCGAGGTGATGGGCGTCGCTGCCAGCTTCGGCGAAGCCTTCGCCAAGGCGCAGCTCTCGGCCGGCCAGATTCTGCCCACCACCGGCACGGTCTTCTTCAGCGTGAATGACCACGACAAGCCCGCGGCCGTTGAACTAGCCCGCCGCTACGTGCACCTGGGCTTCAAGATCGTCGCCACCGAGGGCACGGCCCGCGCACTCGAGTCAGCCGGGCTGATCGTGGAGCGGGTCTTCAAGGTGAAGGAGGGTCGCCCGAACGTCGTTGACCTCATCAAGGGCGAACGCATCCAGCTCATTATCAATACGCCCCGCGGCCAGGACACCTTCTTCGACGAGAAGGCGATTCGCCGAGCCGCCGTGCTGGCGCGCGTACCGACCATCACCACGCTCGCCGCAGCTCAGGCTGCAGCTGAAGGCATCGCCGCGATGCAAAAGCATGCGACCATAGTCTTCGCGCTGCAGCAACTTCATCATGAAAATGCGGGACTTGCCTACCAGGGGACCGCTCGGTGAGCGAGTCTAGTCAATTGAAACGGCCGGCAGGCTGAACGGCGCTTGCCTCCCAGCCTGACCGGAACGACGACGGCTTTGCCGATACACTCCCCCTTAGAGGGCTAATCGGACTGCCGCGTCGGCTTCGTATGCCATGGCCTCAAGTGTGGTCAGAAATCTGTTGCTTTGGCCGGTAAACAGGCCGCTTGCGATGAAGCCCTTCGCGGCGGCGACGGCTCCGGCAAACCGGTCTGTAAGTGGACGAATCACTGCCACGTGGGGCAGGTTCGGGCTGATGAACTGGCACGGAACAGGGAAGATGAGGCTGGGTTGAACCAGGCGGGCTGGCTGTAGCGGAGGGTTATTGAAGAAATCAGGAAATGAGAGCCCGGACGCAGCGTCGGTAAAGGGAGCGACCGGCTGCTGCACGCCGTTGCCTGCAAAATCCACCCACTCAAGGAAGTGAGTGATCTCGTCCCCGCCGATGCCCAGGGTGATTTCGAGCGCCTCGGGGTCGGTCACCTTCTGGCTCATAGCGGCATACAGGCTTGTGCCGCCTTGTTCGATGGCGCCAAAGTGGAATGCCGCGACGTTGGCGATTGCCTGGATGTGATTGTTACCCGGAAAGTTCGGATTGGAAGCGCCGTCAAAATCGGCCTCATTGCGGGGGATCGCAGTGACGTTGTTGAGCGTTACTGCCTGGGGAAACGTGGCGCCCATATCAGGATTCGTCGTACTACGATAGCGAACATACCAGCTGGTATCCACGTTCAGGTGCATCAGGTTGGTGAGGCGCGGTTTGCCAGACGATCCGCTGGCGGTGCTCCCGGGCAAAGTCACAAATTCGCTGAAGTCGACCGGCTCCGCGCCGCGCGACTTCAGATAGGCATTGAGAAAAGTGGCGTGGCTTACTTCATCCAGGGTGTTGCTGGAAATGTACTGCGGGCCATCGGAATCCAGATTGGAGAGCGCAGTCTGGTAATTGTTCAGCGGTTCGTTGGGGTCGATCTCGATTGGTGGGTTCTTGCCGATTCCGCCCAGCTCAGCATACTGGGTCCACAGATCGGACTCGATCAGCTCGGCCGCGGCAAGAAAGCGCAGAATTGCGGCATCGCCCGGAAGCAGCTTGCCGCGTTCCTGCGCGTGTGCAGGCGTGCCTTTTGCTAACAAACCAGCGCCAACTGCGGCGCCCCCTGCCAGTAGACCGCTCTTCATAAATGAGCGGCGATTGACTGAACGTTTCGTCGTGCGTGAGGGATTCTCCACGTCAGTTCACCTTTCCTGTTGAAGATTTGGCCGCCCTTTTTGGGGCTGCCAAACGTAACCATAGGTGGGTCACACACAGCACATGTCAGGAAAAGGTCAGCTGCCGGTCAGGAAAACGTCAGGAGATTGTCAGGAGATTCGGTAAGATTCTGGTGAACCTGTCATCTCGAATGAAACAGAGGACTTGTGACCGCAGAGGTTTCCTCGGTGCTTCTTTGGGAGCCCTTGGCGCTAAGGGCGGATGTCACCCAGGCGCAGTTCCGATCAGGGAGTGTGAACAGCGTCCAGGCAGAGAGGACTTCATCTCATCCCTGTGGAAAACTACCGGCAAAACTAGGAAAAACCGGTACAAATTCGCGTTCCGCGTGAAACATTTTTATCGAAACGTACCCGATTAGTTATTGCGGAGACGATCGGGCTTAACTAAAATTTGCGGCTCTTCAGGTGGCAGGAATCGCATGGGAAGCTGGGAGATTTGATCACCCGTCGGAATGCCGGCTTTGTCAATCGATCTACAATGGACCCATGCTGATTGAAGGTGTGTACGCTGCCACCACCACGCCGTTCTATCCCGACGAACGGGTATATTACCGCAAGCTTGAGGCCAACATGGCCCGCTACTCCCGCAGCCTGCTCGCCGGGATGATCGTTCTGGGCTCGACGGGAGAAGCCGTCATGCTGGACGACGCGGAGTCCCGCGAAGTGTTGCGCGTGGCCGCCGAAGCGACGGCGCCGGAGAAAGTGCTCGTCGCCGGCGTCGGCCGCGAGAGTGTGGGAGCAACCGTCGCCCTGGCCGAGGCTGCGGCCGAGTTCCGCTACGACGCCATCCTGGTTCGTCCGCCCAGCTACTATGCCGGCCAGCTCACGGGGCCGGCTATTTTGAACTACTTCCGCAGCGTGGCTGATCGCTCACCGCTCCCGGTCCTGCTCTACAACATTCCGAAGTGCGTGCCGTATCAGATTCCCATCGAGGTGATCGCGGAGCTGGCGGACCATCCCCACATTATTGGGATCAAGGATTCGAGCGGCAGCGTCGAGCGAATCCGCGCCACTGTAGAAGCGACAAAGTCGTCGCTCCGGCGCACCGTTACCGTGACGCCGGTTTTTGAGGCCGTCACGGCCCGCATGCTCACGCCGATAGCCGATCCGACGGGCACATTTGTTGCGGCAGCCGACCTCGCGGGCGGAGTTGCCTTGGCTGCGCCTCCACCGGCCGCTCCGATAAAAACCCGGAGCAGGGAAGTTGGGTTTCAGGTGCTCTGTGGGTCGGGATCGGCGTTGTATGAATCGCTGCAGGCCGGCGCCTGCGGAGGAATCCTGGCTTTTGGCGCCTGCGCGCCGCAGGCCTGCCAGGAGATCTACCTGGCATGGAAAGATCACGACCTGAAGCTCGCAGAAGACAAGCAAAAGAGAATTGCTGCAGCCAATAATCGGATCGTAGGCGCCCTCGGCATCGCCGGCGTGAAGTACGCCTGCGACTTCAATGGTTATTACGGCGGCCGTGCCCGATCGCCGCTGTTGCCGCTCACCGCGGAAGAAAAAGCCGAGGTCGAGAGCCTGCTGGCGGAAGTTCGCAATTAGACCCAGGAAGTGGTTTCCGGCCGCAAGCGCCTTAGGCTTGTTGGGCAATCCCGGTCGCCCATTCCCGCATCGCTCTCCAATCGCGGATATCCATCGCCGGGATCTTGTTCAAGGCTGTGCCGAACCTGCGGACGAGGCTAAAAGGCAGCGGCAACTTGTGCGGATCCCATCGGCCCCCAAAGATGTGCAGGTCGGCCAGATGCAGCCATGGGTAACGATTCAGCTGCTTGATAGCCTGGTTTCGCGAAGACTCGAAGTGCTTCAGCTCCATTTGTGTGGGGCCGAGGACAAAACACCAAGGTCTCATCGCAGACAGGGCGCGCCGGTGAAACCTGAGAAAGCGGTGGAACTCCTTCGGAAATCGGCCTATATAGAGAGGTGCTCCAAGGATCAAGGCAGCATTTCCATCCAGTGAGCCAACTTCGGCCATAGGCAGAACCTGGTTCGGGATGCCCGCGTCCCGCAACGCCTCTCCCATAAAACGGGCGACTTCTCCAGTCGACCCGCTGCGGGTCGCATACGCAATTAGCACGGATGTGTGCATAAGGACCACCCTCCGACCGGTCATTGTGTAACAGACTGAGCCGTGGGAGGCGTGCCGGCAATCACAACGGTGGCGGGCGATCGTCCGTTCGGCTGCTAGGGCTGCAGGTCAGGGCAGTGGGAAAAGCGTCCTCGCAGGCTCGAGGCCGGTCTTCCTGTTGAACGGGTACAGCGCCTTTCCGTCCCTGTGAAAGCAACTTCGCTGGCTGCGTCGGAACGAGTTTTGCGCATGGTACGATTTCGCCATGGCAAAGCATCTTCCTTGGGCTCTCCGCGTGTCCGCGGCTGGCTTCGCATCGGTCTCTTTCCTCGTCGGGGCGTCATTTGTCACCTCGGGTCCGGCTGTCCACGCAAAATCGAATGCCGTCGTGCAGTCGTATTCCATGCTCCCCGGCGAGAGCATGAACTTCGCGAACAAGAAGTACCACCGCATCGAGGTGCATTCCACATTTCCGGTGCGAGTGCTGACCGGCCCATGCCATGAGGAATATGTGGTGCAGTTCTCCTGCGACAGCGCCCCGGGCGACGTCTTTATCACCGATCGGCGCAGCAAACCGCTGTTCGGCACGCCGGAGGCCAATCAGATCACCATCACCGAGATCAAGAAATAGTGGGCGCTGAATAGGAAATCTGCGCAAGGCGCATTCCTGGGCAACGGCACTCGAAGAGAACCTCGCATCGCGCGGTAAAATCAAAGCAATTGATGCGAGTGTGCCGTATGAAGCGCACCACCACTCCGCCGCTCTCCCGGCAAATTACATCCGACGTTACGATCTGGCTGACTTCCTTTGCGGCTGGCCTTGCCGTGTTTGCCCTGGCCATCTTCCTCCAGTGGCTCATCTACGATGACTGGATGCACCGGGGCGGTCCACTCCGGATTGTGGGGAGCGCATTGGCCGCGGTTCTCACTTTCGCCGTGGCGCTTCGATGGCAGTCCGCGATCCGCGATCGCCGGGTAGAGATGCTCCGGCGATTCGAGACAATCAAGTGGATGAACGATCGCATCCGCAATGCGCTGCAGGCAATCGAGTGCATCACCTATGCTGCCGATCCCGAAGCGACAGAGGCAGTGCGAACAGCCGTCGATACCATTGGCGACGTCCTTCATGAGGTGCTGATTGACACCCATCCGTCCCCGGCCTTGATGGCAAAAGGAGCCAGAGCCGAGACCCAAGGCGCGGAAACCGAATATACCGACAATGTCTGATAACAGATATTCTGTATAGTGAACAGATTGGGAAGCTCCTCCCCATCTATCTATCTGGATTAAAGTGGATTACTTGGGTTGTCTTTAGATCCAGCGGTTCCCTGCGGCCAGCTCCGCGACGACTCACTGTCCAGAACTGTAGCCGTCTACCTGGCGCTTCAGGACTCCGTTACTCCTACAAGCCGCGCGCTGGGAGTGGCCGGACTTACATCTTGTAGCGGCCCAAGTCCTCATCGTTCAAGCCCTCGAGCCAGCCACGCAGTTGCTCTGCGGTAGGACCGTCCGGTGGCCCGGAGGTATTCAATTTTGCGCTCTGCAGCACGTGCTCCGCGACAAAGATGGGACAATCCGCCCGAAGCGCCAGCGCGATGGCGTCCGACGGGCGCGCATCGATCACGATGGGCTCATTTCCCTGCCGCAGCCATAAAACGGCATAGAATGTCTCGTCTTTAATCTCTGTAATGACAACTCGTTCCAGCTGGGCATTCAAGTGACGCACGAGGTTTCGGGTAAGGTCGTGCGTCATCGGGCGAGGGGCGGATACCTTCTCAATCTCAATGGCGATCGCGTTGGCCTCGAAGATGCCAACCCAGATGGGCATCACGGTATCAGAGCTCACGTCTTTGAGGACGACAATCGGCATATTCGTCGCCGGGTCCATCATCAAGCCGCGTATCCTCACCTCGATATCCATGAAGTACCCCCTCTTTCCGCTTAGATGGATTCGCCGGTCAGACTGTTTGGATGAGCCCCCGTGATCTTCACCTGCAGATAGCTGCCCGGCGCCGGAGCAATGGGCTGCGCAGAGGTAAAATTCACCGGCTTATTCTGGGTGCTGCGGCCTGCAATCTGTCCCCGTGCCGGATTCTGCCCCTCAACCATCACTTCCATTTGCTGGCCGATGTGCTTCGAATAATTGGCCCTTTGGATCTCGCGTTGGCGATCAAGCAATACTTGAAGGCGCTTTGCCTTCTCTGTCTCCGGGATCGAATCGATCATGACCAAAGCAGGCGTATTGGGCCGCGCCGAGTACTTGAAAGCGAAGACGCAATCGTATTGGACTTCGGCCAGGAGGTTCATGGTCGCGATGAAGTCGTCTTCGGTTTCGCCGGGAAAACCGACAATAATATCGGTTGAAAGCGAGATCTGCCGCCGCGCGGCCTTCATCCATCCGATCCGCTCCAGGTACCACTCTGGCGTGTACTCACGGGCCATCATCTTCAGCACCTTGGCTGACCCGGACTGCACCGGAAGGTGCACGTGGTCGCAGAGCGTGGGGTAGGCGTCGATCGCCTCGATGATGTCCCGGGTGAAGTCGCGGGGATGGCTGGTCGTGAACCGGACGCGTCTTATCCCGGCCACCTGGCCCACGGCCGCCAGCAGCTCCGCGAAGCTCAACTTCCCTTCCGGGTCGCGGTAGCTGTTTACGTTCTGGCCCAGAAGCTGGATTTCGGTGTAGCCTAGGTCGGCGATCCGCCGGGCCTCGGTGAGAACGGACGACGAGGTCCGGCTGCGCTCCTTACCGCGGGTGTATGGCACCACGCAATAGGAGCAGAACTTGTCGCAGCCTTCGATGATGGTGATGTAGCCACGGTAAGGATTCTGGCGCGCGGTGAATTCGGTTTCGAACGTCTCGTCGGTCTGGCGGTCGTCGAGCCCGGTAATCCGGGATTCCCCGGCTTCCAGGCGAGAAAGCATCTCGGGCAGCTTGCGATAGGAGGCCGAACCGGAGACCAGCGAAACAAAGGGAGCCTTCTCAAAGATCTTCTCCCCTTCCTGCTGGGCCACGCAGCCCAGAACGCCAAAGCGCTTGCCTTCCTTGTACAGCTTCTTGTAGTCGTTCAAGCGATGGAAGACCTTTTGCTCCGCTTTGTCGCGGATGGAACAGGTATTGTAGAGAATCAGCCCAGCATCTTCTTCGGACTCGACTTGGCGATAGCCCTGCTGCTGCAGCGTGCCAATCACCTTCTCGGAGTCGTGCGCGTTCATCTGGCAGCCGAAGGTCTCCAGATAGAATGTCTTGTCGGTCGCCATGCATCAAGTATAACTTGAGCGCGAATGGCCTCTCTGACATAAGAGCCGCTCTCGTAGAGGAGGATTGAGCCGTGTCAATTGAAGTACAAGGCGGTTCGCCGCTAATCCAGGTCTTCCATATGCCCACATCCCTCCGCTTCTACCGCGACGTGCTTGGCTTTCGTTTGACGGGTAAGTCGGAGCCTCTGTCGGAGAATCCTGACGATGTGGGCTGGGCGATGCTCGAGCTCGGAGCGGCGACGATCATGCTGAATACCGCTTATGATCCGGACGATGTGCCCGAGGCGCCTGAGGCCGCGCGCTGGTCGGGGCATCAGGACACCTGTATCTATTTCGCGTGTCCCGACGTCGACGGCGCTTACGAGTACCTGGTCTCGAAGGGACTGACGATGGTACCGCCGAAGGTTGCATGGTATGGCATGAAGCAGCTCTACCTCAGAGATCCCGATGGCTTCGGCATCTGTTTCCAGTGGACGGAGAAACCGCAATCGTCAGCGTAGCCCGGTGTGCAGATAAGCCAGCAGCGCTGCCCTCTGCTCTCGCGTCATCTGGTAGGCGAAGGATGGCATCATGCCCTTGCCGTGCTGCAGCACCTGCTCTACTTCGGCGTCGGTCGCGGGCTCCCCGCCGGGCAACTTGTCCCTGTTGAAGAGGCCGTGCAGGTCCGGCGGCACTTTTTTCAGGTGCAGATCGTTCTGCTCGTGACAATGCGCGCACCCCACTTCGTAGAGGTGCTTCCCTTCCGCCTGCTGCGGGTTGAGCGCGGATTTGGAACGACAAGCGGTTACCCCGACAGCGATGAGCAAACTCATCCGCAAAATCAGAGGTACTGTGTACCGGCTTTCCGATCGAAATTGTGACCTTTGCGAGGAACTCATTCGGCCACGCCATCTTTCGCGGCTATAAAACGCGTGCCGAGAGAGGCCTTGAGGTCGGGCCAGCCAAGAGCAAGCTCCGGCAGGCGGACTCCGGCGATCTCGATTATTTTTTGCGTGATCAGCGTGGCGCCCAGAGCCTGGTAGAACAACACAGCCGGATTGGCTTCCAGTACCCACACGGCCATGCTCTTGAAATCTCTGGCAAGCAGATTTTCCGCCAGCGTATGCACCAGGGACCGTCCGACGCCGCAGAGCTGGCACGCGCGCAGCAGATAAATTGCGTAGAGCTCGCCGTCGTACTCCCCGATCGGCTCTCGCATTGGTCCTCCGCCGATGAAACCGCAGACCCCTTGCTGGTTTTCTGCAACGAAGATCAAGTGTTCGGCGTCGGCAAGCTGTTCGGTCCACCTTGGGACTCGATCCTCTATCTTCAACGAAGCCAGGTATTCGTCGGGAACGATGCCCTGGTAGGTCGTCTTCCAGCTGTTCACGTGAACGCGAGTGATGTGCCCCGCGTCTTCGATCGCCGCCTTCCGGATGCTGAACTCCATGAGCCTCAATCTACCACGCGCTTCGGTATGCTGAGGATATGCAGCTTCCATTACTGGACCAGATTCGCGCCGCGCAAACTTTCATCTATCGTTTTATGCCGCCCACTCCGCAGTACACGTGGCCGCTGATGAACCTACGGCTCGGGTGCGAAGCATCGATCAAACATGAGAATCACACCCCGGTGGGTGCATTCAAAGTGCGCGGCGCGCTGCTTTATCTGCATGCGCTGCAGCAGCAATCGCCGGATATCCAGGGCGTGGTCGCTGCAACCCGGGGCAATCACGGCCAGGGCGTGGGCATGGCCGCGCGCCTCTTTGGCTTGAAAGCGGTTGTGGTGGTGCCGCACGGCAACAGCATCGAGAAGAATCGTGCAATGGCCGCGCAGGGCGTAGAACTGATCCAACATGGTCATGATTTTCAGGCTGCGCTGGAGTTTGCCCACGCGCTGGCCGAGCAGCGTGGCTTCGCCTTCGTCGAGTCATTCCATGAAGAGTTGGTGCTGGGCACAGCCACCTATGCGCTCGAGTTTTTGGAGGGCGCACCGGGACTGGACACAGTCTATGTGCCGATCGGTATGGGATCTTCGATCTGCGGCATGGCTGCTGCGCGCAATGTGCTTGGATTGGCGACAGAGATAGTGGGCGTAGTGGCTGCGCAGGCGCCCGCGAGCGCGCGCAGCTTTGCATTGCGCCAGGTCGTGGAGGCCCCGGCAGAGACAGTGATTGCCGACGGTCTCGCCTGCCGCCGGCCCGACGAGCGCGCGCTGGCGGTCATGCTCGACAACGTGAAGCGGATCGTTGAGGTCTCGGAGGCGGAGATCCAGCACGCAATGCGCGCACTCTATGAGGACATGCACAACCTCGCCGAGGGCGCGGGAGCTGCGGCTCTGGCAGGTGCGATGAGGGAGCGCGAGAGTCTGTACGGCAAACGCGTGGGCATCGTTCTGACGGGCGGCAACGTAGATCGCGCGACGTATGCGGCAGTTTTAGCGCAGCAAGCAGCCAGCTAGGAGGCATGTCGATTGAAGGGCTCTCAGGAAAATCTCACACCGTTGGCGCACGCTGCGCAGAATCGTTGCTTTGGCTGCGGTCAGGCCAATCCAGTTGGGCTGCATCTCGAATTCTCGCTGGCGCAGGATGGCGCAGTGGTCTCTTTTGCGACGGTGCCGGACACCTACGAAGGACCTCCAGGCTACGTGCACGGCGGCATCATCGCCACATTGCTCGATGAGGCGATGAGTAAGTCCGTCCGGGCGCGCGGCATCGTGGCGATGACACGGCGCCTCGAAGTGGAATATCTGCGCCCCGTCCCATCTGGATCGCCGGTCCGCGTAGAAGGCCGTGTGACGCGGAATGAGGGTCGCAAGCACTGGGTCGAGGCGAAGATCCTCGACGAAGGCGGTATTGCCCTCGCCGAGGGAAAAGGCCTGTTCATTGAAATTCAGCGTCCGGCATAGAAACGGGCCGCACGCCATCCGTTTCCATCAGTGCACCATGTTGATCGTGTCCTGCGTGACGGTGTCGAAGGTGGTTACCGACTTCGCATTGGCTTCAAAGGCGCGCTGCGCGATGATGAGGTTTGAAAACTCTGAGGAGATATTCACATTCGATGCCTCGAGCGCGCCATCCTGCAGCGTGGCGAGACCGGCAGCTCCGGAGGTGCCGATGGATGCTGTTCCGCTGGCCAGCGTGGTCGCGTAGTTGCCATCGCCGAGCAGTTGCAGTCCCTGCAGGTTGGTTACATTGGCAAGCGCCAACTGACCGACGTTCTGCAACTGGCCGTTCGAATAGGTCACGGTGACGGTGCCATCCGCCCCGATGCTGAAGCTCTGATACTGGCCGCTGGGATAGCCATTCTGCGTGGTTGAAGAAACCGCAGATGCTGTGTCAACCTGGCTGATCGTGGGCTTGCCATTCGGGCCGAGGAGATTCCATTGCATGGCGAGGTTCGACGATGCGTCGGCAATGCCGTTGAAGTTGAGTGCAATCGAGGAGACATCGCCGCCAGCCGTGCCGACAGTCCCGGCGGCGCCACCCGTGGGCGTTACGGTGGTCAGGTTGCCGTTCGAGTCGAAGACCATCGTACCGGTGATCGGTGTAGAGACGCCGCTCGCAAAATCGGCTGCCGGGAGCGCTACGGAGTAGCTCCACGTATTTGCGGCGGTCTGCGTATAGGTCACCGTGGCCACGTGGGGTTCGCCCAGCGAGTCATAGACGGTGACCTGCGCAGGAAACTGCGTGGCCGCGGCCGAAGCCGAATCGAGGTTCGCGGTCATGCTGAACGACGTAGTAGCAAGCGGTTCCTGCACCTGCCCGACAGGAATGTTGATCGGCACCAGAGGTGCATTGGTGTTGACGACGCCATTCACTACCGGATAGCCCATCACGCTCAGACCCGCAGCGGTGACGATGTTGCCGTTTGCATCCTGCGTAAAGTTGCCCGCCCGCGTGTACTCATAGGCTCCGTTCCCGTTATGGCTCGCTACAAAGAAGCCATTGCCGTTCAAGGCGACGTCAGTGGAGTTGCCGGTGGAGTTGATAGATCCCTGTGTATACGAGGTCTCGTTGGACGCAACTTTCACGCCCGCGCCCACCTGAATGGGATCGCCCGCGCCGGTCGAGCCGATCTGCTGATAGAACAGATCGGAAAAGCTGGTGGTCTGCGCCTTGAAGGCCGTCGTGTTCATGTTGGCCAGATCGTTCGCAACCGTGTTGAGGGCCGTGGAATCGGCCTCGAGGCCGGTGAGCGGAATGGAAAAGCTTGCCATGATGTTGTTTCTCCTCTTAGGTGAGCTGCGCAGTTACTGCTGGATATTGCGAAACGCCGCCGCGACTCCGGAGAGCCGGCCGGTGGCGGATCTGGTGCCCGAGGGCTGCTCAAGTGCCTGCGCCACGCGCACCGCCGCAGCACTGTCTTCAGGGACGCCGAGGTTACCAGCCGTACGCTGGATTGCCAATTGATCCGGCGAACCCATTGCGCGGAGCCCATTCCCTGCGCGTGCCGCGCCTGAAGAATCCGCTGCGGGCAAGGTTGATGCTGCAGGCTCCGGCGTGCTCGATGCTGCATTGCTGCTCGCACTCGAAGGCGGAGCGCCGAGGTCCGTCGTCAGCGTCTGATTGATGCTCACGAGTTGCTCCAGGCTGTTTACCTGCACCAGCTGGTTGATGTACTCGTTGGGATCGGTGTCGGCGGTCGGGTCCTGGTTCTGCATCTCGGTCACGAGCAGCGTGAGAAAGTCATTGGCCGTGATGACGGCCGAGCCACTGCTCGAATCATTCGAGCCATTCGTACTTCCGGCCGAGTTCACCGTCGGATGGGTGAGCGCCGCTCCGGCCGTCATTGGATAGGTGTAAAGTTCTGTTGCCATCATCTGCCCTCGTCTTACTGGCAGCGCATTACGCCACCACTGAGATATAGGTCCCGGCTCGACCTGAGAAAAGTGCAGTCGCCGATGCACCATCGGCAGGCGCCGAGTGCAAAGCCGCAGCGCCGGCCGGCTGCCACTCCGAACGTGGCGCAGGAGAGTTGCCCTGCCCTGCGCTCTGTCCGCCTGTCTGCTGCATACTCTGCGAAACTCCCGCGTCACCGCTACGGTTTGCGGGCACAGCCAACGTCAGCGTCGCAACGGCTGCTCTTCGTTCCTGCAGATACGAATGCAGCCCCGCCATGTGGCTGCCGAGAGCCTGCGCCGCGGCAGTCGACCCCGGCAACACCGCCGCATGTACGCTGCCGCCAGCCAGATCTGCGCGCACGCCGACCCACCCGAGTGTGGGATCTTCAAAGCCCGCCTCGGCGCTGTGCGTTCCGGCATGAGTCCAGCCGTTGGTTGCGTGTCCCGGCTCTGCATCAATTGCAGAAAACGGCTCGCGCGCCGAGAGTCCCGCTGTCGTTCGGCCTTCTGATTCGGGAGCGCCACCGGAACCGACGGGAGAGATGTTTACCGGCATATGCCCGCTTGCCAGGCTCCGCGCAGAGCCGGCCGTGTCAATGCTTGCGCCCGCAGACTGTGGGGCGGGCAGAACAGCGTCTACTCTGGCCGCCGGGCTCGCACCCGCAACCCGCCGTTCGCCGCCGCTGCTCGATTTCGCGGCGTTCACCAGTTCTGTCGAGGAAACCGATGCGACGGCCGCATCCGTCTGCTGATTCGCTCCTCCGAACCAAATGCCGGCATTGACATCTTGCCCGGATGTTGTCGGTGGCTGATTCTTCTCCGCGCCGGGCGCTGCCTCTCCCTTTCGGGAATGGAGTGCGTCCGGAGGCGGACTCGATGCCATCCTCGACAACTCGACCTGGGTGTTGGCAAGCGGAAAGCTGTCCTCCACACCCGCCGCGGGCGTGGTCGGCGCTACCGGATTCATGACCCCGCTTTTCGAGTTCCCGCTTGCTGTGGCCATCACAAGAAGCTGATTTTTGACGCCCACTTCACCGCGGGTACTAAGAAGAGAACTGGCTGGCACCGAACCTCGGAGCACGTCCTTCTGCTGCATCTTTGCTGGGAGCGGGTTCACGACCGGCGCCACAATCTGAGGGGCGACGATCGGCTGCGACGGTTGCGGCACTTCGGCTGGAGGTGCAACGGATGCTTTGCTACCTGAGTTTGTTGCCGGTTTTGAGTTTCCCGGCGAGCCGGACCGGTGCGCGCTGACGGTCTGCTGCAGCGATGAAGCGTTCAGGGCCATGAAGCCCGCAGAGCCTGGCCGGGGAAGGCTGCCCGCCCCGGATGCGCGTGCCCCAGATGATAGTTGCTGCGGGATTGCCTGGGGCAGAGTTGGCTCCGGCACCAGCATTCCAGGCGATGCAGTGTTGATTCTCGCGGGGCTCGCGGTTTCCTGCTCCGGAACCTCGTCTGTCGTTGCGCGGTTCTCATCCCAGCCGGCTTCCTGTCGGGCGATCGTCCCAGTCGGCCCATGCGATGTTGCATCGGCCCGCATCCCCAACGAGCCGAGGACAGTTTCCCAATTCGCGGGAAGAGTCCGCGCGGCCCCAGCCTGCGATCCGAACCTTCCCGCAGACTGCAGGAGAGCCGCCGGCTGCCTAGCTACCAGGCCTGCTGTGGGTGCGATCGCGAGTGCAGCCGGGAGAGACATGTCCGAAAACGGTGCAGAAGATGTGCCAAAGACAACGAACGCGGATTAGAAGGCTGTCAGAATCGAGATCGCTTTGCCAGATTTGCATCAATGTTTCGCGTTGCCCGTCCGCGCCGAAGCCTTCCTATGCTGCCGGTTCAGATACCAATCGTCGAGCGACTGCTGGCTGCGCCGTGCGTCTTCGAGGGTCCTCGCGGCTTCCATTGATTCAAGAAGCGTGTCCGCCTGGCGGCGTTCCACCCGCTTGGCGATATAGGCATCGAGCAACTCCGCTACCGCCTCTTCGGCTTCTTGGATCCACGGCCGCAGAGCTGCCGCGCGCTGCTTGGCGGCCTGCATCTCTTCCAGAGCCGCCACGCGGTCGATGATTTCTCCTTCGCTTGCCGCACTGGCGGTGAGCAGCCGCCGTCCCGCGCGCTCGCGTTCCGCCGTGAGGTCGAGCGCTCGCTCGAACCGCCGCAGTTCGCCCACCGCTGACTCGAGTGCGCTCTGCCGCTGTTCTTCTTCAAGCGTCAGCACCCGTAGCAGGCGGCGCATGGTGCGCGAGACGGCCATCGCTCACACCTCGCCAGCGAGCGCGGCCAGCCCGTGGACGCACTCGTCGAAACCAACGCGCTCGTCGATGCCTTGCGTCATGAAATCCCGCAAGGCATCCCGCGCGCGCAGAGCGCGATCGAGATCGGGATCGCCGCCCGGTTTGTACGCGCCGATACGCACCAGGTCCTCGGAGCGCGCATAGGCCGCGAGCAGCTTGCGGATCAGCGCCGCGTGCTCGCGCTGCGCGGACGCCGTCACCACCGGCATCAGGCGGCTGATCGAATCGAGCACCGCGATCGGCGGATACCAGCCCTCGGCGGCAAGCGCGCGCGAAAGCACCACGTGCCCGTCGAGCAGAGACCGAACCGCATCCACGAGCGGGTCCTGCTGGTCATCCCCCTCCATCAGTACGGTATAAAACGCGGTGATGGAGCCGGCACGGAACTGGCCGGCGCGTTCCACCAGCTTGGCGAGTCTGTTGAAGACCGAGGGTGTGTAGCCCTTGGCCGTCGGCGGTTCGCCCGCGGCAAGACCGATCTCCCGTGCGGCCATGGCGAAACGTGTGAGCGAGTCCAGCACCAGCAGCACATGCTTTCCCTGCGCGGCAAAGAATTCTGCCATGGCAGTGGCAACCAGCGCCGCACGCATGCGCTTGAGCGGCGACTCGTCTGACGTTGAAACCACGACGACGGAGCGGGCGCGGCCCTCGTCACCGAGCGACTCATCCAGAAATTCTCCAACCTCGCGGCCGCGTTCGCCCACCAGGCCGACCACCGTGACATCGGCCTCCGTGTTGCGCGTCATCATGCCAATGAGGGTGCTCTTCCCTACACCGCTGCCGCCGAAGATGCCCACCCGCTGCCCGCGGCCTATGGTCAGCAGTGCGTCGAGAACGCGGATGCCGGTGCCCAGTGGAGCGCGAATCGGCGCGCGATCCAATGGCGAGCGCACGGCGCCATCCAGGGGAAGAGAAAGCGCAGCGGCTGGAGCGCAATCGCGGCCGTTCTCTTTTTCGTGATTCGAGTTCCCGTCATCGATCGGCTCCCCCAGCGCGTTCAGTACCCTGCCCATCAGCGCCTGCCGCACCTCAATGGCCGGGCGCACGCCCAAGGCGGAGAGCGTGTCACCAAAGCGGATACCCTCCGTACTTTCAAGCGGCATCGATAGCACATGGGAGCCGCGAAATCCAATCACCTCGGCCAGATGCGCCTCGCCTGCACGGTCGACAATCTCGCAACACTCGCCCACCGTTGCCAGCGGCCCCGCAGACTCGATGGTCTGGCCGACAGATTCCACCACCTGACCGCGCCAGCGCCAGGGCTGACCCCGCTCGAGGCGTGCAAAGTAGCGGCCTAGCAGCTCCGTCATGCGCGTTCTTCCTCTGCGCTCACTGGAGCAGACCGGGCTGCGCGGTCGAAGAAGCCGCGCTCGATCTCAGCAAGCTGCGCGCGCAGCCCAAGGTCGACCGTGCCCACTTTGGATTCGATTGCGCAGTCGCCCAGGCGCAACCCTTCGCCGGCGACGACCTCCGGTTTGACCGGGAGATTCGGCAGCAGAGCCATCGTCTCCGTCCACAGAGCCAGTTCGGCCGCCGGCACGCGCAACTTCACCTCCGTGGACGCTGCGAGCTGTCCCAGCGCGACCCGCACGGCCCCGGTCAACAGCAACGGGTCCATTTGTGCCTCACGGCGCAGGATGCGTGCCGCGACCGCGAGCGCCAGCTTGACCACCTCCCGCTCCACGGCCTGCAGGTAGCGGTCGCGCGCCTGCGCGAAGCTTTCTACGAGCGCTGTCATCTGGCGCTTCTGCTGTTCCAGTGCTCCGGCGACCGCGGCAGCTTGTGCCTGGCGTTCTTCCTGCCGGCCCTGCTGCCGTCCTGCTTCGAGCGCACGGCGGGTTTCTTCCCGCAGGCGCTCTTCCCATGCAGCCGAGGAGTGTTTGGTTGCTGGTTCCCCGTCCTCCTCCCCATCCATCCAGCCGTTCCAGGGCGGAGCCGGTGCGTGCGGATCGGACGGATACGCGAAGACCTCGATCTTCTCCGTCGCGTGAGGCGCCTGCCCGGCGCTGCTCGGCTCTCCGGTCTGCGATTGCATGCGCGACATCCTTCTTTCTCGCTCAGGCCAGCATCTCGTCGCCGGTCTCGAGTTTGAGCACGACCTTGCCCTCGGCCTCCAGCTGCCGCGCCAGGTTGAGGATCTCCTGTTGAGCCTGCGCCACTTCGCGCGAGCGCACGGGCCCCAGCACCTCCATGTCTTCCTTCAGCATCTCGACCGCCCGCGAGCTCATTGCCTTGAAGATCTGCGCGCGCAGCTCGTCATTGGCTCCGCGCAGCGCCAGCGCCAGCTGCCGCTTGTCCACTCCGGAGACAATCTCGCGAATCGTCGCCGGCGGCACCGTCACCAGGTCCTCGAAGGTGAACATCAGATTGCGAATGCCCAGCGCAACCTCCGGCTGGCTTTCTTCGATCGACTCGAGGATCTTCTTCGACTGCTCGGCATTGAGCCGGTTCAGCAGATCGGCCACCGCCTTGAACCCGGAGTAGCTCTTGCGCTGCGTGTCGCCCACATCTTCCAGACGCCGGTGCAGGATGAGCGCTACCTTCTGTGCCATCTCCGGCGAAAACTGGCGCATCTCGGCCAATCGCTGAATGGAGACCACCCGGTGCTCTTCGCTCAGATTGTCGAGCACCATCGAAGCCCGCTTGGGATCGAGATGCGCCAGTACCAGGGCGATCGTCTGCGGATGCTCGGCGTCGAGCAGCTTGCCCAGCTGCTGAGGATCGGTGCGCTGCAGTTGCGCCAGGTTCCCCTGTGCCGCCTCCTGCGAACGCCGCACCAGTTGCAACAGATCCTGGGCGCGCTCCGGGCCAAAGGTGTCAACCAACAGGCGGCGAGCGTAATCCAGCCCGCCGTGAATCATGAAGTTCTGCGTTTCGAGCAGCTCCCAGAACTCTTCGAGAATGTCGAGCGAAAGGTCAGGTGTAACGCCGCGTAGATCGGCCAGCTCCTCGGTGAGGCGCTGTACGTCGGCTTCCGGCAGCGCGCGCAGAACCTCTTTGGCGAGGTCTGCCCCCACGGCCACCAGTAAAATGGCCGCCTTGCGCAGCCCGGGCAGATTGGCCGACCGCCGCTGCCGCGGTACCCCGCTCTCATTTCCCGGCTCGGTCACAGCGCGCTTCCTTTCCCGTCACCCCTATTCGGAGTGAATCCAGCTCTGCAACAGCCGTGAGGTCTGGGTTGGCTCGCGGCGCAGCTGCGATGTGACCTGCTCGTAGACGGCCTGCGTATGCAGGCGGTCGGGATCGGCGGGGGACGGCGCCGCCCCGGGCAGCGCGCTGGCCTGTGCGGCGGCGGGCAGCTCCCGCGCCTTTTCCCGCACTGGCGGAAGCGCCGCGCTGGCGTGGCGCAGCGCAGGGCGCACGCCCAGCAACAGAATCACGGCCAGTCCCAGCAGCAGCGCCACATATTTGAGCAGCAGCGGCGAGCCCTCGGCTACGGCTAAGACTTGTTGCGGCAGCGGCGCGGCTGGTGGGGGATGATTCAGATCGAAAGCCAGGTCCTCGACGGTGACTGCGTCACCGCGCGCCGTATCGAAGCCTACAGCCGCCTGCGCAAGCGCCGTAAGATGATGCAACTCATCGGCAGAGCGCGGTTGCCAGACTGCCGGCTTGCCGCCCGCTGCCGGCTGCAACAGACGATCGTTGACCACGATGGCTGCGGTCAGCCGCCGCAGACGACCCGGGCTCTCGACCACATGCTTCACGGTCTTCGAAGCCGCGTAAGTGCCGGACTCAGTCTTGGCGGTCTGCGGCGGCGAGGTCTGCTGCGGGTAAACGGGGAGGGCCTGCGAGTTGGGCGCGTTGGATGCCGTGCCCGGAATGCCCGCGGGCACTGGCTGTGGTCCGGTCGTCTGTTCGGTGCGCTGCATCGAAAGCGTTACGGTCTGCGTGGGATCATAGGTCTCCTGCGTCGTATCGGTCGCCGCGCGGTCGTAATCCAGCGTCACCGACGCACGCACATTGCCGGTGCCGGTTACCGGCTCCAGCGTTGCGATCAACTTTTCCTCCAGCTCCTGCTCGGCCGCCAGTTGCAGCGCCTCGGCTGTCTTCGGACCCAGCGGCAGATGCCCCGCAGCGTCTACCAGCACGACGTGTTCCGGCGTGAGGCCGTCGACGGCCGAGGCTACCAGGTTACGGATAGCCTCGGGCTCACCCTCGGCCAGCGAGCCGTGGCGCAGCTTCAACACAACCGACGCCTTGGCCGGCCGCTCCTCTTCGCGAAACAGCGAATCGTGCGGCAACACAAGATGCACGCGCGCGGATTCGACATCGGCCAGCGTGCCCACCGTATGTTCAAGCTCGCCTTCAAGCGCGCGCTGGTAATTCACCTGCTCGTCGAACTCCGAGCCGACCCAATTCGGTTTGTCGAAGACCTCAAATCCCAGCCGGCCGCTCCTGGCGCCGCCCTTCGCTGCGGTCGCGAGCCGCGCCTTATCCAGCTGCGCAGCCGATACGCGGATCGTCGTTCCATCCGCGGTCAGGTCAAACGGGATCTGCGCCTGGGTCAGGATCTGACCGGCCTGGCGTGCATCTTCGGGCTCCATGCCGGCGTAGAGAGTGCGCCAGTCTGGACGCAGCGCCAGCCAGAGCAAGCCGCCGGTGAGAGCGGTCAGCAGCAGTGCCGCCACGGAGAGCCCGCTGCGCTGCCGGGGCGCGAGATGCCCCCAGCCCACACGCGCGCGTCCCCACATCCCCGCCAGCCGGTCGATTGTCCGATCAAGGAACTGCGGCTGGCCCGGCGCCGTCTGCGGAGCTTTGGTTAATTGAGTTGCTGTAGCCATCGTTTCTCTGTTCTAAAACTGCATCCCGATCACTGACTGGTAGGCCTGCACGGCCTTGTTCCGCACCGCCAGCGTCAGCTCAAAGGCCATGTCCGCTTTCTGGGTCGCAATCATGGCCTGATGGACGTCCACTCCGTTGCCCGTCATCAGTCCCGCCACTGCGGCGTGAGCCTGTTGTTCCAGATCATTGACCTGGCCCACCGAGTCGACCAGCAGGTCGGCGAAAGGCGAAGAGGTTGTGCCTGCGCTGGCGGGCGTGGAGGCTGCTGCCGTGTTCGTCAACTGCGCGGACTGGGCGGAAATTGATGCGATCGCCGATGACATGGTTCCTCCTGTGAGCCTTACGACTTGGCGATATCCAACGCTGAGCCGATCATGCTCTTTTCCGCCTGCACGGCAGAGCCGTTCAATCCATAGGCACGCGTCGCGCCCATCAGGTCTACCATCTCGGTCAGCGGATTGATATCCGGATACGCGACGTACCCGTCCGGTCCTGCATCGGGATGGCCGGGATCGTAGCGCTTGAGCGGCGGCGCAGGGTCCTGGACCACCTGCACGATGTGCACGCCGGGAGCGACAGAGGCCGCTCCCGGAAGCGGCAACGGATTTGAAGGCAGAACTGCCGCAGAGAGCGAGTTGAGAAATCCCGCATCGCCGCGGTTGGCGGCAAAGACGACGTGCTGCCGGTGATACGGGCCTCCCGTCGCGGTGCGCGTCGTCTCGGCATTCGCCATATTGGCCGCTACCACTTCGGCCCGCATGCGCTCAGCCTCCATCGCTTCGCCGGAAGCATCCATCATGCCGAATAGATTCATGGTTTCAATACTCCTGAGCTGCCAGCTGTCAGCTACTTGTCCGCATGGATCGCATCCAGGATCTGCTGATATTCGGTGCGCAGCAGGGCAACACCCGTCTTGAATTTGAGTTGCGCCTCGGCCAGATTCAGGCTCTCGCGATCCATCGAAACATTGTTGCCGTCCGGGCGCGCAATCAGCCCATCCACAGACTTCAGGCGCACCGGCCGCGCAGGTTCGCCCGTATCAACTGACTCCATCGCCTCGCGCATCTCAGCTTCAAAATCCATGCCGACGGTGCGGTAGCCGGGCGTATCGAGATTGGCCATATTGGCCGCCGTCAGCTTGGCCTCGCTCGCAGCGAGATCGAGATAGCGCGCGATCTCCTCGCTCATACGGGTTGCAATCTCCATGCTCGACTCCGTTCTTCTCAAACCCTTCGTACCTGCCCGCCGGATCTGCGTTTTCCAAGAGGCCCAGGTCAGTTCACGATGCGTCCGAAATCAATTTCCGCTGCCGTCAGCACGGGCTCGTCGCCGGCAAGAATCACTGCGCGCTCCAGCACGTGTTCGAGTTCGCGCACGTTCCCCGGCCAGTCGTGTGCCGCCAGCCGAGCCATCGCCGTCTCATCGATGCGCTTCACCGGCATCTCACGGCCGAGCTGCGCCAGGAAGTGCTCGACCAGCAGCGGCAGATCGTCCGCATGTTCGGCAAGCGACGGCGTGCGAATTAGAAAGACGGCCAGCCGGTAGTAAAGGTCGGAGCGGAAGCTGCCGGCCTGCGCATGCTCGGCCAGCGGCCGGTGTGTGGCGGCGATGATGCGTACATCCACCTTCACGGTTTCGTTGTCGCCCACGCGTTGCAACTCGCCGCACTCTACGAAGCGCAACAGCTTTGATTGCAGCGCCAACGGCATCTCGCCGATCTCGTCCAGAAACAGCGTGCCGCCATCGGCCGATTCGATGCGCCCTGTGCGGCCCTGCACCGCTCCGGTAAACGCGCCGCGTGTGTGGCCGAAGAGCTCAGCT
Source organism: Occallatibacter sp. (assembly GCA_035508375.1). Lineage (GTDB taxonomy): Bacteria > Acidobacteriota > Terriglobia > Terriglobales > Acidobacteriaceae > Telmatobacter. The sequence goes on from DATJNF010000081.1 coordinate 72,905, forward strand.
TCGAGCAGGGCCTCGGGTATCGCCGCGCAGTTGATGGCGACGAACGGTTTGCGGCTGCGCGGCGAAAGCCGATGCACCGCCTCGGCTACTAATTCCTTACCGGAGCCGGTCGGCCCTTCAATGAGAACCGGAGTCATTCTTGGAGCGACGAGCCGGACGCGGCGGCTTACCTCGATCATGCAGACTGCATTGCCGATCAGCTCCGGCAGCCGCTCGGTGGGTGCTGCGTCGCTACGCGGCACGGCCTCGGTTCGCTGGAGCACAGGCGAGGTGGGCAGTTCCACCAACGAGCGATCCCCACTTCCTGGTGCGTTCCCTATAGGCGCTACCGTCGAGGCAGTGGTCTCCCGTACCAGGAGCGAAGCGCTTCGCTCCAGCTTCATTGCGGGCGCGGCATTCCATGCCGCTGTATCCGTGTCCTGGCTGCGGCGCATGGCATAGAGCAGTTCCTGGCGATACGGTCCGCGCGGACCCTCTTCCGGCGCAGCGCCGCTGGCTGTCAGCAGATCGACATGCGGAAAGCTGCCGCGAAACTCCCTGAGAAACTCGGCGACATCGAGGTCCGGCAGCCAGGAGTCGACGATGACCGCTTCCACGGGGGACGTTTCGGCCTGAGCCCAGGCTTCAGCCCCGCCTTCGGCCTCACGCACCTGCCAGCGCAGGCCGGTAAGAATGTGTGTGAGCCGCTGGCGAAAGCTGCGGTCGGCACTGGCCACCAGAGCGGTGCGCGGTCGGATGCGGGTTGTGGCAGGTAAGACGGTCACCGAAGCAGGTTGCATTCAGATCTCTCCTCTAATTCGCGCCCAGCGGCACCACAACCTCTGTGGCGTGCCCAACAGCGCGATTGCCGGCGGGAAGCGGAACCGGTGCGTGCAGAATCAGCTCCGCATCGGAAGGCACCATATAGCCGCTGCCCCGTACCGTACAGATCAGGCGCCCCGGCGGCGGATCTTTCAATTTGCGCCGCAGGTAGTTCACGTACACGTCGACAATATTGGTGGTCTGCGCCGGCTCCAGGTTCCACACCGACTCCAGCAGTTCAACGCGCGAAACACACTGGCCGCGGTTGAGCAGCAGGTGTTCGAGCAGCGCAAATTCCTTGTTGGTGAGCACGATTGACTCGCCGGCGCGCCGCGCCGAGTGATCCAGCCGGTCCAGCTCGAGATCGCCGGCTTTCAGCTGCAGGCGCGTTTCGCGCTTGCGCCGCAACAATGCCCGGCAGCGGGCGCGCAGCTCGTGCAGGCTGAAGGGCTTGGTCATCAGATCGTCGGCCCCGAGGTCGAGACAGCGGACGCGCGTCTCCACCTCCTGCCGTCCGGTGAGCACGAGCACGGGCAGATCGGCATCGAGCGCCCGCACCTCCACCAGCACCTGTTCGCCATCCTTCACCGGCATATTGAGGTCGAGAATGGTCAGATCAGGCCGGTCCTCGCGAAAGGCCTCAACGGCCACACCGCCGTCCGCTGCCAGGCGGATGCGGTGTCCATCCGCTTCAAGGCCGCGGCTGAGAAATAGAGCCAGTGCTTTATCGTCTTCGGCGATCAAGAGCCTCATTCAGTGCCTCTCCGGCCCGCAGCGTCTTACAACATGCCGCAGTTCTTAAAGCGTGCTAAAGCCTGTGGATCACTTTCGGTCGTAGCACCGCGGAGCCAAGCCGAACAGACTTTGAGGATGAGCACTCCTCAACGTTCCTTCGAAATGAAAAGAGACTCAAGATGGAGGAGAAAAGAAAGGAGGGATTCGTTTCCTTAATTGAAACGGAGGGCGCAGCTTCCCGAAAAGGGAATGGCGGCAGCGTGGAAATTACAGACAGCGTGTCAGCGCGCGGCGACGTTGCCCGTTGTCCGCGTCACGCGTTTCTGCTCGTACATCGCGCCATCGGCTCGCGCGAGCAACTCCTTGATCGATTCGCCGGGCCTGTATTCGGCCGTGCCGATGGAAATATTCAGCGTCAGTTTTGTCGCGCCGGCGCTTCCCTGCACCGTGTAATTGCCGCACACCCAATTGCGCAGCCGGTCCCGTTGCGCAAGTGCCTCGTCCAGGCCGCAATTGAGCAGGATGATAAATTCATCGCCGCCCCAGCGGCCGATCATATCGGCGGAACGGCAGATGGACCGTAGTTCGCCGGCGAACTGTTTGAGCAGCTCGTCGCCAGCCACATGCCCGTGCTCGTCATTGATCTTTTTAAAGTCGTCGATATCGAGGATCGCCACGCAAAATGGCGTATCGGCCGCAATCCGCGCATCGATCTGATTTTCAATATTCAGCCGGTTGCGGACTCCGGTCAGCGCATCGCGCGATGCGATCTCCTCGGCCTCTTCGAGGCGGGTGCGGTAACTGACAACCTGTTTCTGCAGCTCGTCGACGACGGTCTTGCCTTCCGCATTCATTCTGTCGATCGAGATCTTCAGCTCGCCGGCGCTCTTCTTCACCGATTCGCGCATGATGGTCAGGTCGTCCAGTGTGGCGATCGTCTGCAGTTGCGAGCTCACCTTCTGCAATTGCTCAGCGCAGCGCAGGTCCCGCGCGCCCACGGACTCGGCTGCGTGTGCCATAGCGATCAGCAGATCTTTTGCCTCGGAGGCTTTTTGCCGATAGTAGGCGGCTGTGCGCCGGCCCCAGGTCTTCAGTTCTTCCTGCACATCCGCATCGGTCGCGGCGAGTTCCGCGCAGCTGGCGTCGGTTGATAGGTTCGCGCTCAGGTCTTCCAGACACTGTTTCAGATCGTGACCAAGACCGGGACAGGCCGTTACGCTGCAGTTTCCCATCACGACAAGAGCTGAAGCATAAGCCGCGATGGCGGCGGAAAGAATGTCCCCTTCACGGGATCCAAAGACACCCGGCGCAGGGGGCGTCCTTCCTTCTGAATGCGGGTTAGTCCGGGAATCTACAGAATCCAGATATTTCTTGAGAGAGATCATCGATCCTCGTGACCCTGGGCGAGCAATATTCCAGAGAGCGCAGGAATTGACCAGAACTATCGGCCCTCTTCACGAATTTCTCCAGCTTCTTTTCACGTTTTTAGGTTTCAAAACACATTACTATCGAGGGAGTTTACGATCGTTCATCGACTCCGCAGTCTCGCAAAGATACTTTTGCCTGGGAGTGTCTCAGGAACAGGCGAATTCATGAGATGCTAAGGGGGCGTTAACGCGCCTGCGGGATGGCTAGGAAAGTACAACATCCTTTGTTAGAATGATTTGGCTTTGCCATTACCGAAGTATACCCGGACGGTCGTAGCGTGCTACGAAAGCGCCATGGTATCTATGGAGAATTCAGCGATCCTATTCTTTGGGGGACCTCAGGGAACTGAGGTGGGTTCAGTTGGTCAGTTTGGATTGGGGCAAACTACCTGACGTCGGAGCAGTCGCGCTGCTGACATGCGCTTTCGCCTCCGTGGCGAGACGCTGTTTCACGGCCATTTCCGGCCTCTGGCTGACTGGATGGTTGCTGATCGAGCTACATTTCGCGGCGTTCATGTTCCTTCCCCTGCGCGGCGATTATGGCGTCTCCGCCGGCTTTATCGGCCTGGCAGCGCTGGTATGGGCCGGCATGACCTTCATCTGGGCGTGCGTGCCGTACCGGGCGGACTTCTCCAGCCGCTGCATGGTGGCCGCCCTGGTGGTCATCAACACCCTTTACGTGGGATTGCTTTGCTTTGCGCCGGCCGGATACTGGGCCCTGACGCCACTGGCGCTGCTGCTGGGCGTCGTGCCCCTCGGGATCTCCCTCTTCACGGTGCGCACCTTCAATCACCCGCTGCGGTGGTCGCTGGTAAGCCTCTATTGTGGCCTCTCCGCCTTCCTGCTGGCAGTGCAGAACCAGCCCGGCAATGGACAGGACCTGGCGCTGAACGCGGTGTTCTTTACAGCCTACTTTGGCTGCGGCATCCACTTCTGGTATACCTACCGGCGCGCCACGACCGGCGCATTGATTACCATCGCCGGCTTTCTCGCCTGGGCCGCGGTCTTCGTCCTCGCACCCGGCATCAGCACTTTCTTTCCCGGGCTTCATCCGGAGAGCGAGGTGTGGAACCTGCCCAAGTACGTGGTCGCTGTGGGCATGATCCTGCTGCTGCTGGAAAGCCAGATCGAGCACAATAAGTTCCTGGCGCTGCATGACGAGCTGACCGGCCTGCCCAACCGCCGCCTCTTCCAGGACCGGCTGGCTGGCGCGCTTGAACGCGCCCACCGGACCGGCAAACAGGCCGCCCTGCTGCTGGTCGACCTAGATCACTTCAAGCAGGTGAACGACACGGCCGGCCACCACGTGGGCGATTTGCTCCTGAAGCGCGTCGGAGAAATCTTTCTGGGGCGGATTCGCCGTTCCGATACCGTGGCCCGCACCGGCGGCGACGAGTTCTCCGTGATCCTCGAAGATCCGACCAGCCGCGAGGACGCCGAGCGTGTTGGCCACTCGCTGATTCAGCTCCTCAACGAGCCGCTGGAGTTGAGCGGCCACACGGTGCGTGTGGGAGCGAGTGTGGGTATCGCCGTCTTTCCGGAAGACGCCTTCAGCGCCGAATCGCTGTGCATTGCAGCTGACCGGCGCATGTACTCGGACAAGAACGCCACCCGAGCCGACGCCACCGTAGAATGCGGTTTCGCTCCGGTATCGGAGCCCTTCCCTGTTCACGGCGAGCAGCGGGCCATAGCGCATCGCCGGCTGGAACCCTCGGGAGTGCGATCGCGCTAGACCCGATTCGCCTGAAGCGACTACCAAGCCAAACAGACCGCAATTCGCGCAGAAAAACTGCAAGGCCCGGATCGTGTCCGGGCCTTGTCCTGTTGTGATGCGTTATGCCTGGCCGCCACCGCCCGGACCGCGGCCGCCGGGACGACGACGACGCCTGCGGCGATTGTTGTTCGATTGCGGACGCCCTCCCCCGCTATGCGGCTGTCCGGCGTGTGCCGGGGCGCCTTCACGATTGAAGTTCGGCTCGCTCTCCTCGTCCACCTCTTCGCCGCCCTCCTCGTCGAAGTCCTCGCCGCCCTCAATCAGGATGGTGCTCTGATTCGAGCGCGGCTGGCGCTCGTCGAACTCATGGCGCGGTCTCGCTGAACTGGTCGAATGCTCCTCCTGCGGCGCGTCCTCGCCTTCCGAGGTGGCCTCGGCAGGCGCCGATTGCGCGAGCTTGGCCTTCTGTTCTTTGATCAGCGCCTTGCGGCTGAGCTTGATCCGGTTGCCTTCGATGGCCAGCACCTTCACCATCACCTGATCGCCTTCGCGCAACTCGTCCTTCACTTCCTTCACGCGATGCTCAGCAATCTCGGAGATGTGCAGCAAGCCGTCCGTGCCGGGAAAGAGCTCAACGAACGCGCCGAACTCCGCCAGCCGCACGACCTTGCCTAGGTAGACCTTGCCCACCTCCGGTACGGCCGTGACGTCGTTGATCATCGCCATTGCCCGCTTGAGGCCATCGGCGTCCGACGAGGCCACGCTGACGCGGCCGCTATCATCCACGTCGATCTTCGCGCCGGTCTGCTCGACGATGCCGCGAATGGTCGCTCCACCCTTGCCGATAAGGTCGCGGATCTTGTCGACCGGAATCTGCAGCGTCTCGATGCGCGGCGCATACTGCGAGCGCTCCTGACGCGGTCCGTCGAGGACGGCGTCCATTTTGTCGAGCAGGAACAGCCGTCCGCGACGGGCCTGATCCATGGCCTGCTGCAGGATCTCGCGCGTCAGGCCGCCGATCTTGATGTCCATCTGCAGCGCGGTGATGCCCTTGCGCGTGCCGGCCACTTTGAAGTCCATGTCACCGTAATGGTCTTCAGCGCCGGCGATGTCGGTAAGAATGGCGTAGTCATCGCCCTCCTTTACCAGGCCCATTGCCACGCCCGCCACCGCACCCTTTAGCGGGATGCCCGAGTCGTACAGCGCAAGGCTTGCGCCGCAGACGGAGGCCATCGAAGACGAGCCGTTCGACTCGAGAATGTCGGAGACGATGCGGATGGAATAAGGCGATTCATCTGCCGCCGGAAGGACTGCCGAGATGGCGCGCTCCGCCAGGGCGCCGTGGCCGATCTCGCGACGGCCCACACCGCTCATGCGACCGGTCTCGCCCACGCTGAACGGAGGAAAGTTGTAATGGAGCATGAAGTTCTTCTTCTGCTCGCCTTCGTAGCTCTCCAGGCGCTGGCTGTCATCCATGGTGCCGAGAGTTGCCGTTACCAGGGCCTGTGTCTCGCCGCGGGTAAACAGCGCCGAGCCATGCGTGCGGGGCAGCACGCTGGTCTCGATGGTAATGGGACGAATCTCATCGAAGGCGCGGCGGTCGGGACGGATGCGCTCCCGCGTCACCTGCTCCCTGAAGAGCCGCTCACGCAGAATCTCGTAGTAATGCCCGAGCCTCTTCTTGGCATCCGGATCGTCTGCGGGGAGCTGGGCGGCAACTTCGTCCTTGATCTGCTTGATGAGCGAGTAGCTCTCGATCTTCTCATGGGTCTTGGTGTCGAGCGCATCCTTCAGGCGTTCGCCGATCTTGCTCTTGAGGTCGTTGTAGTAAGCCTCGTCGAATTCCGGCGCCTTGAAGGCCTTCTTTGTCTTGCCGGCCTTCGCAACCAGCTCCTCGATCGCGGCGACGATCTTCTTGATCTCCGAGTGGCCGAACTCGATGGCGCCGAGAATCACATCTTCGGATTCCTGCTTGGCGCCCGCCTCGATCATCACGATGCCGTCTTTGTGGCCGACCACCATGATGTTCACGGTGCTCACCAGCCGCTCAGCGTACGTGGGATTCACCACGAACTCGCCATCCACGCGGCCAACGCGCACAGCGCCCACGATCGCGCCAAAAGGTACGTCGGAGATGGCCAGGGCAGCCGTCGCGGCATTGATCGCAATTACATCGGGATCGTTCTCCTTGTCAGCGGAGAAGACCAGGGCGATCACCTGCGTCTCATTGCGGAAGCCTTCGGGGAAGAGCGGGCGGATGGGACGGTCGATCTGGCGCGCGGTGAGAATCTCTTTCTCGCTGGGGCGGCCCTCGCGCTTGATGAAGCCGCCGGGAATGCGGCCTCCGGCATAGGTGTACTCGCGGTAATCGACCGTGAGGGGGAAGAAGTCGATTCCTTCGCGGGCATCGGGGGAAGCAACAGCGGTCGCCAGAACGACCGTTTCGCCGGTCGTGACAAGGGCTGCGCCCGAGGCCTGCTTGGCCATGCGGCCGGTCTCGAAGACCAGCCGTTTGCCACCGGCAAGCTCGACGGCTACTTCATGCTTGATAGACATAGTGTCCTCTTTTCGTTTTTTCGCTTGGGAAACTTGTGGGGGGAAGGCGCCGGTGCGGGCCGATGGGTTGGAAGGGGTCGGCCAGCTGCGCGTCGCAGACGCGCATGTCCCGCGAGTCCTGGACGGCCGATACAACCTTGCTGCGTTGGGCCGCGCTGGACCCGTACTGGACCGATACGTATGCGCAGGCCCTGGCCCGCAAAGCGGGTTCGCCAGGTGCACCAAGCCCCTGCATGTTCGGTCGAGCAGGGGCCATGACCAATATCCGGTCAATATCCGGTCTTAGGCGCTTCCGGGTCAACGTTGTCTTTCTGAACTTACTTGCGGATTCCCAGCTTGCCGATCACGTCGCGATAGCGATCGGAATCGTGTGCCTTCAGGTAATCCAGCAGACGGCGGCGCTTGCTGACCAGCATCAACAGCCCACGCCGGGAAGCGTGGTCTTTCTTGTGGGTCTTGAAGTGTTCGGTCAGCTCGCCAATCCGCTCGCTCAGAATTGCGATCTGGACCTCCGGTGAACCGGTGTCCGTCTCGTGAGTGCGGAAGCGTTCGATCAGGTCAGTTTTCTTTGCGGTCGCCAGCACGGCGTGTGTTACTCCTCTTTTTCTCTCAGGTCCACGTTTAAGTGTCTAACGAAAGATTACCATATTGTGACTGACGAGGAAACTCATCCAGCGCCCGATCCGATTGAAAACTCGGAGCTTTCCACAACACCACTCCAGAAAGCCGCGGGCAAATCCGCATACTCTGCCGGCGATTCCGCTCCAAATCGAGCCCCGCAAGTGATAGAGTCATCGCCATAGTTCCCCCTCATGCAACTTCCTCGCCGGTGCGGAGCTGTCCTTGTCTGCCTGCACCGTAGTCTCGTTTCTACGGAGCGAAGATGAGCAAGCGTTGTGCCCGACATGCGGCCATATTCACCTTCTCCCTGGCCTGCATTATTTTCTCTGCCCAGGTTTCAGCGCACGAACCCGGCAAGACCCGCACCTATTTCATCGCCGCCGACGAGGTGAACTGGGACTACGCACCCTCGGGCCGCGACGAAGCCATGGGCATGGATTTTGATGCGATCGCCAAAGGTTATACCGAGCCAGGGCCGCATCAGATCGGGCGCGTTTACAAAAAGGCTGTCTATCGGGAATACACAGACGCTTCCTTCTCTACCCTCAAACCGCGCAGTCATGAGGATCAATACCTCGGCATCCTCGGCCCGATCCTGCACGCCGAAGTGGGCGACACCATTAAGATCGTCTTCCGGAATAACGCCACACACCCCTACAGCATGCATCCGCATGGCGTGCTCTATGAGAAGGACTCGGAAGGCGCCGACTACAACGACAATACCTCCGGAGCCGACAAAGAAGATGGCTGCGTAGCCCCCGGAGCCACGCATACCTACACCTGGCAGATTCCCGAGCGTGCCGGACCCGGCCCCAACGACCCCAGTTCCCTCTTCTGGCTCTACCATTCGCACTGCGACGAACTGCGCGACGTCGCCTCAGGCCTGTTTGGCGGACTTGTCGTGACGCGCCGCGGCATGGCCTTGCCCGATGGCCGCCCCAAAGACGTGGACCACGAGTTTGTGACTATCTTCATCGCCATCAACGAAAACGAAAGCTGGTACCTCGACGACAACATTCGCGACCACTGCACCGATCCCAAGGGTGTGAAGAAGGAAGACTTTGGCGTTGCAGCAGCGAACGGAGTCGTGGGCACCATCGCGACCACCGGCTTCGCGGCCACGAACATCAAGTGGTCGATCAATGGATATATCTACGGCAATATGCCGGTAATGAAGATGAAGAAAGGCGACCATGTGCGCTGGTATGTAGCCACGCTGGGCGACTTCAACAACGCGCATACGCCGCACTGGCACGGTAACGCCGTGCTGGTGGGCGGCCAGCGAACCGATGTTCTCTCGGTCGTCTCTGCACAGATGATCACGGCGGATATGATCCCTGATGCCGCGGGCATCTGGCTCTATCACTGCCACATTAGCGATCACATGCTCGGCGGTATGGTCGCGCGCTACCAGGTGACGGACAAATAGCTTTTGGACAGATCGGCAGTCCTAATGCCCCTCGTCAAGCCAGTAGTTGGCTCGGGCAATAATGCGCGCGCCGTAATCCTGCGCGGTTTTTACATGAATGGCGTGCAGGCCCGGTGTCGGGTCGGACGGGCTGAAGGTAATCAGGTAGCGGTTGCGCATGTGCTTGGCTGCGTCCACCACGCGCGCCTCGAACCGCTTGTCTCCCGTGAACGTCGTGTACTCGCCGCCGCTCATCTGCGCAATCTCTTTGGTCACGTTCTTCTTGAAGGCCTTCACCAGCGCAGCCAGTGCCGAGACCATATTCATCGTGCGGTCTTCACCGGAATCTTTCACATCGTGCGCAAGTTCTGCCTGGATCGGCGAGAACGCCACGCTGAGCACCAGCACGTCCGACTCGCCGATCTGGCGGATGAGCTTTTCCGCCTTGGTGTGCTTGCTGCCATGGTCGCGCTCCTCGCTGATCAGCAGCAGGACGCGGCGATACTCCTTGGGCTGCGACTGCAGCAGACTCACCGAGTAGCTGATGGTGTCCAGAATCGCCGCGCCGCCGTCGCCCGGCTCAAGATTACGCAGGTCGTTGTTCACCTGCTCGCCGGCATGCGTGTAATCCTCCAGCAGATGCTGCGTCGAATCGAAACCGACGAGTGCCACGCGGCTGCGCGGATCGGAGAGAAACGTATCGAGCAGCGGGCCGAGCTTGGCCAGCTTGTCGAACTCGAGCACGCTGGCGCCGCCTTCTTCGACAGCAACGACCAGCGCTACGGGCGCTGTGTCCAGCTCCTCCTGCACGCGAATCTTCTGCGGCACGCCATTGTCTTCGAGGACGAAGTCGTTCTGTTTCAGGCCATAGAGAATGCCGCCGTCTTTCTTCTCGACCAGCGTGGGTACCAGCACCTCGGTGGTGGTGACGCGAATCGTGGGAGTGGAGCCCTGCGCCCCCGGCATGGGCGCGGGCGGCTCAACTGGCGGGAGATTCTTTGGCGATGGAGGATTTTGCGCGAAAACCGCGGCAGTGCAAAGAAAAATGGCAGTCAGGCAAAAAACAGCAGATCGCATCCGGGAAAGAACCCCAGCTCCGAGAATAAGCCGTCCTCCCAGATTAAGACGCGCGTTGGCCGCCAGCGTCACGCGTGTTTCTGCGTCTCGCGTTCCAGCCGGCGCGTCCAGGCGAGAAAACTCAAAATGTCCCAGCGCGTGGCCCAGAGAAACCCGAGCACGCTTGCCATCGTGAGCGTCTCGGCGCGCTTGCCGGAGAATGTCTCGATGCGCCAGCGCAGATACTCACTGCGCCACGGAGCGAGGCGGTGGCCACGGGTTGCATTCCAGAGAAAACGGAGCGGAGCGAGCAAGAACGATTCCCTTCGCACCCAGTATAGTGCGTGGAGCGCGCGCAATCGCTACGCCGGCAGCTTGCTGAACAGGTCGTTCTGCGTCGAGCTTAGTTGCGCGATCACATCTTCGAGTGCGGTCTGTTGCGTCTCGGCGAGCGAGAATTGCGTGGAGACCTGCGCAATGTCCGCCTGCATCAGATTGGTCTGCGCGGCCGTGAGCTGCGTTTGCTGGCTGTTGATCGAGTCCGATGCGGCTGTGAGCCGCGTGATGGAATTGTCGATCGTGACCCGCTGCTGCGAAACATAGTTGAGCGCGGTGCTCAGGGATTGGGTGTCGTTCACCGCCTGCTGCGCGCTGACGGTTCCGCTTGAGTAATCGGCGATCAGATTGTTCAACGCAGCAAAGACATTGTTCGCGCCCGACCCCAGAAAGATCTGATCTCCCGGCACGTTCAACTGGATCTTCTGCCCGTTTGGCATCTGGAGATAGTTGACATCGCTGTCGCCGTTGTACGTCGTCGCGGCGGGAGAGTTCGCACTCGAAGTGCTGAAAGGCGCAGTCGAGGTCTGCCCTCCGGCGAAGATGTACTGCCCCTGGTAGCTACTGTTGGCCAGCGACTGAATCTCATCGCGAATGCCCGCAAGCTGATTGCCGACCGACCGCACATCGCTCGCGTTCATGGTGCCGTTGTCCGCGCTGGTGGCCAGCGAAATAGCCTGCGTCAGCTGCGACACCACGCTGCCCAGCGCCGAATCGGCCACTTGCAATTGCCCCGTGACAAGACTCGAGCTTCGCGTGAAGGAATCATCTTGCTGAATCTGGCTGAGCAGCCGCACATTTTCACCCGAGGCCAGCGGATCGGCGCTGAGCGACGTCACGCGCACGCCGCTCGAAAGCTCCTGAGTCACCTGCTGCTCGTTGGCCTGCACCGCATCCAGCGAGTTCGCCAGGTTCGTTATGTAATTCGGGTCCACGCGCATTGTGTTCTCTTCCTTCTTCTATCGGCGTCGTCTTCGTGAGCGCAAGTCTCGCGCAATCACGAAACCGCCGTCTGATCGCCCAGATTCAGCGCCGCGGCCATCACGGTGTTCAGCATCGCGAAGACCTGCGAACCGGCCTGGTAGCTGCGCTCCAGGAGCGTAAGCGAAGAAGCTTCGTCGTTCAGATTCACGCTCGAAAGCGCGTCATTTTGGGTTTGTAATTGCGTTACCGACGCATTCTGCGCCGTGTTCGCCGCCTGTACCTGCGAAACGGTTGATCCTAGCGTGGTGACGAAGTTCGAATACGCGTCCGTAGGCGTTTGTCCGCCGACGATCGTCTGGTTAAGAAGATTCGCCATGGCGATCGCGTTCGTGTTGTCACCGCTTCCCGCACCCAGCGCAGCCGCGGCGATGTGATTCGGATCGGTCATCACCACGCTCATCGCCGCGGCGCTGCCGGCCACCTGCGTTGGCTGAGCAAAGATGTCGCCCGCGTTTCCGTTATCTCCCGCCAGATCGGTGCCTCCGTTGTTCAGCGTGTTCACCTGCGTGGAGATGCCGTAGGCCAACTGGTCGAGCGAGCCAAGCGTGTTGGGAATGTCGATATCGCGGGCCGTCAAATAGCCGCCGAGCTCGCCGCCACCGGAAGTGAGTTGCGCAGTCACGTTCGTGCCGCCGACGAAGAAATTGGTAACGCCGTTCACGACGCCTGTGGTTAGCGAAAAACTTTGCCCTTCCGAGACCAGCAATTGGCCCGACGTAGTGGTGATGGAAAGCCCGTTGTTCTCCGTCGTGACCTGGTTGATGCCGATCAGTTGGGAAAGCTGGCTCAGATCCTGCTGGCGCTGATCTTCCAATACACCGGCATCGCTGTGCGGCGAAGCGGACTGGATCTCGAGATTGAGCTGCGCCAGATTGCTGGTAAGCGAGTTCACCTGGCTCGCAACACCGGCTGCCTGCTGATCGAGGGCCGTGCGCTGCGCATTCAGGCTGGCTGCCGCATTCGAAAGATCGCCTGCCAGGGTGGAAGCCGTCGAAAGCACGTTCTGCCGCAGAGCGTTGTCTGTGGGATTCGCTTCGAGCGAACCGAAGGAGTTAAAGAAGCTTGTAATGTCGGCGCCGATGTCGCCGGCTGTTGCACTCGACGAGCCGGAGTCCGGCGTAAACAAGGCCTGCATCGTATTGAGTGCGCCGAGCCGCGCGCCCGAGGCTGACGCCAATTGCTGCTGCTGGTCGAGGCGCTCTTCCAGCACGCGGTCGCGCTGCGATGTCGAGCCCGTTTCGGTGACGCCGTCACCATTCTGCACGCCGCTGACGTAGATGGGCGGATTCTGCTGCCAGTCCGGCACTTCGTTCGTATAGCCGGGCGTATTGGCGTTGGCCACATTATTGGCGACGACATTCAGCGCCGCCTGGTCCGCCTCAAGCGCGCCGGTAATGATATCGAAGGCCGAGTTAATCGTGCCCACGCCCGTCCTCCATCATTCCCCATTGCCCGTATTCGAGCCGCTCCGAACGCAAAGCGCGCAGGCGACGCATCACCTGCACATTGGCACGAGTCGCCTCCAGAACACGAGCAAAAACGGCCATATCGTCGACGGCTGCACGGGCCTGCTGCCGCAAGAGGTCGCGCTGGCTCTCGCTCATCGGAGCCAGATCGCGAGCAAGCGCCTGGCAGCAGAGGGCCAGGCCTTCCAATCGCTCCGCATCAAGCACTGCAAGGGCCTTCGAAGCCTCAACCAGCAACTCTTTCAGTTCCGGCTGCTCCGGGCGTAAGAGCGTCAATCGCATGGCCTGGTCTCCTCTCGCCTTTAGGTCGCCCACTGGCGGCCAGCCCAAAGACACCGCTCCTCATGCACGCGGGGTTCACATTTCTATTGCCCAAGATCCGGGGACGCTAGCGTCCAGTGATCATTGCATCGATCACCTTCGACGCCACGGCCGACGCCGGCACAGAGTAGGTGCCCGCAGCCAGTGCTGCCTGAATTGCCGCTACCTTGTCCGGGCGCACGCCATCATTGGCGGCAGCCTGCGACACCTGGCTGCCTGCGCTGCTCAACGTAGCCTGATCGCTGCCCAGTCCGCTGGGAGCAGGCGCAGTAGCGCTTCTGCCGGTTGTGGCGGACGGCGCCGCGGGGTTTACACCCAGCAACGACCTCAACCCTTCCAGACTGCTGCTCATGCTCATACGACTTGCTCCTTGCCGAGTGTATCGGCCCCGCAGTTTGTTCCGTTAGTCATTTGTAAATTTTCAGCACAGTATTACGGTGCGGATCCCCAGTTACTTTATTCGTTACCCCTGAAGAACGCTGTTCAGGATGGATAGCGCTTAGCTCCCGCACGATGCTATCGGCGATGCCAAACCCACCGCGCTCGCTCAGCGCCTGCCCCAGCGCTTCGGAGGCAAAATCAGCCAGCGCGCCGCCCGATCCCGAGCCTGAGCCCAGCTCCATCCCCGATCCGTCGTCGCCTCCGGTCAGTCCATCGCCGCTCGTCATCGGCCGCAGGAGTTCCTGCATCATCTGCGCCTCGAACTCATGCGCCGCGCGCACCAGCTTCGGGTCCGGCGCTACAGCACTTTCAGCCTTAGCTGAACCAGGACGCGAAAGAGCCAACGGCTCCATCAGAGCACCTCCAGGTCGGCCTCGAGCGCTCCGGCCTCTTTCATCGCCTGCAAAATCGAGATCACGTCGCGCGCTCCGGCTCCGGTTCGCTGCAGCTCCTGCACTAGATCCTCCACCGTCGCGCCCGCCTTCAAATCGATCCGGTTCACCGGCTTGTCTTCCGCCTGCACAGCGGTCTGCTGCACAACCTGCGTGGTTCCAGTTGAGAGCGCGTTGGGCTGCGAGACTTCGACCGTGGAAAGAACATTGACGCTCAGCCCGCCATGCAAGATGGAGACCGGCTGCAGCTGCACGTTGCCGCCAATCACCACGGTCCCCGTGCGCTCGTTGACGACAACCCGCGCCCGTGGATACACCTCCACCGGCGCCGATTCGATCTTGTCGAGCAGCGCCGCGAGGTCCTCACCGGGCAGCGGCGCGACTTCCACGCGGCGGCTGTCGAGGGCATGCGCCCTCTCCGCCCCGAGCACTTCGTCAATCGATGTGGCCATGCGCTCGGCGGTGTGAAAGTCGGCGTCGTTCAGCACCACGTCGATCATGTGCAACTGCTTCAGATCGAACGGCACCGGCCGCTCGACCAATGCGCCGTCCGGAATCCGCGCGGTTGTAGGGTGGTTCACCTGGCGTGTATTGCCGCCTGCCGCCGCTACGTAGCCGCCCAGCACCAGCGCGCCCTGCGCCTGCGCGAAGATCTTGCCGTCCGGCCCGTAGAGCGGCGTCATCAGCAGGATGCCGCCTTCGAGCGACCGCGCATCACCAGCCGACGAAACCGTTACATCGAGTTTGTACCCCGGCTGCGTAAAGGGCGGCAGCGTCGCGACCACAAACACGCCGGCCATATTCTTCACCTGCATGTTGGCCGCGCTGATGGCGCCCGACTGCGGCACCGTGATGCCCATCCGCTCCAGCGCTGAAACCAGGCTCTGGTAGGGAAAGATCGTCTGCTGGCTGTCGCCGGTGCCGTGCAGGCCAACCACCAGCCCGTAGCCCACAAGCTGGTTGTCGCGAATCCCTTCAATGGCCGCGACATCTTTCACGCGCACCATATGCCCGGTATCGGCAGCAAAAATCAAACGAGAATGCAGAGCCGGAGCGAGCGCAAGAACGAGCAGCACCCATGAAAACGTTACTCTGCATTTTTTCGTCGTTAGCTGCACAACGACCACCATCCCCATTCCCTACTCCCTAGTCCCTGCCGGGATCCCCGGCGCGATCTTTGCTCGCTGGGTGGCTAGAACACCAGTAGTCGCTCCAGGAACCGCACGAGCGGATTCTGCCGGTACGTCGAATCGTTCACAATCCCTTTGCCCGTCACTTCAAGCTCGAGATCGGTCATGTCAGTCGAAAGAATCTGGTTCTGCGCGCTCACATCCTCCGGGCGCACCAGGCCGCGCAGCTTGATCAACTGCGTCTGCTGCGAGAAGGTCAGTTCCCGCGTGGCCTGCACCACCAGCATGCCGTTGGGCAGCACGTCGACCACTTCGCCGCCGAAGGTCGTGGTCAGGCTCGAATTGGTTGTACTCTGCCCTTGCGCGCTGAGGCCGGAAGACGCCGTCATGCCCGCCAGATTTTGCAGGTTATTGCCCGTCTTGAGTGCGCCGAAGAGCGCCGTCAGCCCGGAGTTCGCGCTCGAGGAGCGAGAGTTCTTTACCTGCCCGTCGGTCGATGCCGCCAGGCTCTCGGTCACCACGATCGAAACCACATCATGCAGCCGGAAGGCCTTGGGATCCGTGCCCAGCCGCACCAGCTGGCCATCCGGCGTCCAGAGGGAGCCGGCGGTCCGTACCTCGGCCGCCTGCTGTGCACGCACCCGGTCGATGTAGTTGGCCAGCGCCGCCTGTGGAGGGGTCGGCTTGGCTGAAGGCAGCAGCGGGTTGCGCTTGGCGCCCATCGCGCCAACGGCGCCCACGGAGAGGAGAAGCCAACCAGCAAGGACGGCGCGCAATCTGCTCATGGCCGTCCGTCCCCCGGCACCAGCTGAGCGCGTCCCGGCCCCAGCGCCAGCGCGTGCACCACGCGCCCGCCGATCACCAGCCGCACCTGAAGAGGCGAGCCGGCGGCCGCCGGATTCAGCGCCACGGCCTCAAGCCGCGCGTCGAGAATGCGCGTGTTCTGCTCCACGATGATGTGATCCCCCGGCCGAATCACCGGCTCCGCGGCGACGGTCTTACGCGGTGCGCCCCCGAGTCGTTGGTCTACCGGAACCAGCCGCCCCGGACCCCCAGGCCGGCTCGGGTCTCGTTCGAGTACCCAGCGACGGCCGGTCGGCGGATCGTCGATCTCGCGCACAATCTGCGCTGCCGCACGCGTTGCCGACTGTCCCCAGGCTGCGACCGCGCCCCCGGCGATCCAGGCCAAACCCAGCATCTTGAATGCGTACTTGCCCATCGTGCTTCCCTAACGCTGCGCGGACAACACCGCGTTCAGTGCGTCATGTTGTTGACCTGCGAATACATGTCGTCGGCGGCTTTGATGACCTTCGAGTTCGATTCATAGGCTCGCTGCGCCAGCACCATCTGCACGAATTCCGTGACCACGTCGACATTCGAGTTTTCGAGATACCCCTGCTGCAGCATTCCCAGCCCCTCGGTTCCACCGGGATTCCCCAGCACCGGATCTCCCGAACTGAGCGTCGCCTGCAGCAGGTTGCTGCCCATGCTGGCGAGGCCGCCGGGATTGGGAAACGTGGCCAGCTGAATCTGTCCCAGCTGCGACGGGTTCTGCTGGCCCGGAAGCGTGGCATTGACCACTCCGTACTGGGTGATCGTCACCGAGGTCGCGTTGGGCGGGATGGTGATCGTCGGTATCAGCGGGTCGCCGTCGGTCGTCACCACCGTGCCCTGGTTGTTTAGGTGGAACTGGCCCGCGCGGGTATACGCAATCGTGCCGTCCGGCCGCTGCACCTGGAAGAATCCGTTGCCCTCGATAGCCACATCGAGCGGATTGTCGGTCTCGTTCAGCTCACCCTGCGTGGTGATCACCTCAGTGGCCGCCGACTTGGTGCCCAACCCGATCTGCAGCCCCGCCGAGACCGTGTTCTGGCTCTGCGCCGCGCCCGGCGTCACCAGGTTCTGATAGACCATGTCCCGAAACTGCAGCCGCAGCTGGCGAAAGCCCGTGGTCGACGAGTTCGCAAGATTGTTGGCGATCGTGTCCAGATTCAGCTGCTGTGCGCTCATGCCACTGGCTGCGGTGTAGAGGGCTCGTATCATTGTGTCTCCTTCGGAGAAGGGATTGAGGGACGTCGCAGTCCCTATTCCCTAGTCCCTGCATTTGTCACACTTTCGGCAGATCCTCCGCCGCGAATTTGTTGAACTCCGTATGGAAGATGGTCAGCGCACGCTGCATCATCTCTGCTTGCCGCTGCATCATCAGCAGATCGAGCGATCCCTGGATCACGTCCTGATTGGCCGACTCGATCGCTCCCTGATGGATGGCTGCATCCTTCGCGATCAGGGGCTTCGCCTCCTTCGGAGCGATGTAGCGATTTGCTCCTTCGGGCGTCAGCTCTGTTCCTGCAGGAAAAGTGAAGACGCCCACCGTCGCCACCACGCCGCCGGCCACCGAGAGCGTTCCGTCTGCGCCCACACTCACCTCGCCCGGCGGGACTGGGACGGGCTGTCCAGCAACAGAAAGCACAGGCTCTCCGGCCTGCGTCACCAACTGCCCGGTCCGCGCGCGATGAAAGCTGCCGTCGCGCGTGAAGCGTGGGCCATTGGCTGTCTGCACTTCAAAAAAGCCCTGCCCCTCGATGGCCAGATCGAGTTCGTTGCCGGTGTGCTGGATGGCGCCCTGCGTCAGGCTCAGCTTGTCGCCGCCGAGCAGGCCGTAGTTGTTGACGGTTTCGCCCAGCTGCGAATCGAGAGCGTCCGGCCCCAGCAGCGCCGAACGGAAGAACTCCCGCTCGGCCCGGTAGCCCGGAGTGCTGGCGTTGGCCAGATTGCCGGCGGCGGTATCGACCGCCTGGAACCGCGCCACCAGGCCGGTCATCGCTGCGTAGTATCCGCTGTCCATGTCTGAGACACAGTGCAGATCAAGGGCCGCGGCGACGCGCGAGGGATTAGGGGAAATTAGGAATTGGGCGGGTCCTCCGCAGGCGGGGCGCGAGCCGGCCCGCCCTCTCCGCAGCTGGGATCGATTTGCAGAGTGGCCGATTCAGTGCGCGCCCACCGAGCAGATCAGGTCCTCGACAGTGCCGCACTGGGGAACCGCTCCCTTCTGCGGCCGCAGCCAGATGCGAAGCCACAGGCAATCGTGAACCCGCGCCAGACAGGCGTCGACAGGCCGGGCCTGCTCCATGGCCTTCAGCAGCGCATCCAGCAGGGTCAGGCTCGAGGAGGTCTCGATCAGCCCTGCGCGCGGATACTGCGCGGCCAGCATGTCCTCATGCGCTGGCCGAAAGACCGAATCCTGCACCACTCCGGTTTCCACTCGAAGCCCGCTCATCCGTTCGACCGCGTGCGCCAGCACCGGATCGGGCCGGTTCTCGAAGCCGAGATAGAGAAGCTTCCCCGCAGCCACGCGCAGCGGCAGAACTCCAAAGGCATCCACAAAGAGCCGCGGCACCAGCGCCGCTATCGCTTCGCCATCGTAGTGCACGGCGCTCATCACCGGGCTGCTCCACTGCAGGCCCAACGCCCGCGTCACCAGCTCCTCGCTCGCCGCGCGCTGCCGCACCAGCCACTGCCCCAGCCGCCCGGCCCCTGTCGCTTTTTGCGCATCAAGAGCCGCGCGCAGCTGGGCTGCCGTAATCCAGCCGTGTTCCAGCATCGTCAAGCCAAGCGGAATGCGGTGCGGATGCACTTCGGCCGCTGCGGAGCGCAGATGCATCTCGCGGCCGAAGGCCAGCTCCAGCTGCGCGCGCATGCAGCCTGGCGAACAGCACCAGCGGCCCTCGAAGACCGCCCCGCGCAGGCCACGCCACAGCTTTACCCGGGTCGACCTGCAGCGAGAATTGGCGCAGGCCTCGAAGATGCCGGAGCGCGCAGGCGGTTCTGTCGCAAGCCCCGGTGCGAGTTCTGGATCGAACGGCAGCACCTCCACCGACACACGCCCGCCGGCTGCCGGATGATATGCGGGCCGCGGGGCTTGCGCCTGACGCGGCTCCCGGTTCCAGTTCAGAAGAGGCATCGGATGCTCTCCAGCCGTTTCTGCGGTTCAGCGACTTCGGTGACGCGCAGCCCGAAGTTGCCATTGATCAACACCACCTCGCCGCGGGCCACAATCTTGTCGCCGACCAGCAGGTCGACCGGATCCGAGACATGCCGGTCCAGCTGCACTACATCGCCCGGGCCAAGGTCGAGGATTTCGCCCAGCGGCATCTCGCGCGAGCCGAAGCGCAGCGAAGCTTCCAGTTCCACATCGAGCAGCAGCTCGAACCCCGGCCGCAGCGCTACCGAGCCGGTGGTAGAGACCGGGGATAGAACCGCCTCCTTTGCCGGCGCGGCGCGCAACTCATCGCGCACCAGCAGCGTCCATACCCGCTCACCGGAGCGAAGCTCGAAGGCTCGCGAGACCTGGCCCTCGCCGTCGATCGCCTCAAATCTGTCCAGCCTGCACTTCTTTCCTGCCTTCGCGAGCAATTCAGAGGCGGCGGCCGCGGCGATCTCGCGCAGCAGCTCGCTCCATCCGGCTTTCTGGTCCACGCCATCGCCCAACAGCGGCGTCTCCAGAATCGAGTTCTCGAGAACCACCGAGAACCGCCCCTCTTCGTCGCCGGAGAGACGGGCCGCAAATCCAAACCCGCCGGCCGGGAGCGGCCGTGGCGAACCTTCCGCAAGCTGAGGCTCCCCGGCCAGGGCCTGTGCAAACAGGTCGGCGGCCACGCCGGCCCAACAGTCCATGTAACTTGTCACGACGCCGCCTCTGTCCTGTTCCTGCCGAGTCCCGTCTCAACGGGGGTATCGATACGTGCCGCTCGATGCTGTCCCTGGCGAATCGCCTGCGCGGAGGCAAGCGTCTGTCCGCCCACCTGCCAGAGCGGCGCCGTGTTGGCGGGCAGGTTGAACCGCACGATGCTCCCGGGCTCGAGACCTTCCAGGGCGCTCGCCGGGATGTGGACGCTGGGCAGCTGCAGCGAGCAGCCAAACCGGATCTGCCGCGCAGTTGTCTCCATCCGCTCCCGCGCGTCGTCAGCGTGCCGCTTCCGCCGTTCCCAGTCGGTGGTCAGGCGGCGCAGCACAGTGTTGGCCACCACCGCGGGAAACGCTAGGTTGAGCAGGCCCGAGCTGTGCGGCATGCGGATCTCGAAGCTCAGGCAGAGCGTCTTTTCCGCCACCGACATGATGCGCGCCACCTGGGTCTGCATCTGACGGCGCTCGAAGTTGAAGCTCAGCCCCACCGTCTGCCAGGCCGCGGTCAGCTCGCGGCAGATGATGTCCACGACGCTGCCCAGAATCGATTCCTCAATATCCGTCAGCTCTTTGAGCGGACCATCCTGGCCTTCGCCGCCCAGCAGCAGATCGATCATCGGCGGCGCCAGGCCCAGGTCCAGCTGTAACACCGACAGCGCTCCCAGCGGCTCAAGCCGCACCGAGGCTACATAGCTGATCTCGGGAATCCTCATCAGAAATTCGTTGAATTGGATCTGCTCGGCGGAAACCAGGTTGACCTGAAACCTGGTCCGCAGCCATGCCGCCAGATTGTGCGTGAGATTGCGGGCGAACAGGTCGTTGAGCAGGCTGATGGCGCGCAGTTGGTCGGTCGAGATCATCCCGGCCGCAGAGAAATTGTAGGCAACGACTTTGGACTGAGCCTCAGAGCTCCCGGGGTCCGGCGCCGCGCTGCGCGCCGCCTCGAATAGTGCGTCGATCTCGTCCTGCTTGAGCGTTTTCTCCATCGACGAAGGCGCCCCTTTCCAGCCCTCAGGCTTCTATCAGCTCACGGCCCGCCGCGGCTTCTCCACCGCCGCCTTGCGCACGCCGATCTTCTCAAAAGCCCCTCGAGCCGCCAGATCCTTGAGCGCGGCACGCAGGTGCGCGACCGCCGAGGCGTGTACCTGCGAGACCCGCGACTCGACCACGCCCAGCGCCAGGCCGATCTCCCGCATGGTCATCTCCTCGTAGTAGTAGAGGGTCATCACCAACCGCTCGCGGTCGGGTAGGTGCTGGATAGCCTCGGTCAGCCGCTCCTGGAGCTCGCCCTTCAGGCAGCGGAACAGCGGATCCTCTTCCGGCTTCCCGGGCACGTAGGCCAGCTCCTCGTCTCCGGAATCCTCGTTGTGCTCGATGTGCAGTGTGCCGATCTCAAGCCCTTTCAGCTCGCCCAGCAGCTGCTGGTACTCATCCAGGCTCACTCCCAGCTCGGCAGCGATCTCCGACTCGCCAGGGGCATGGCCCAGCCGTGCCGTCAGGATGCGGATGGCCTCCTCGACGGCGCGGCCCTTGCGCCGCAGCTCGCGCGGGCTCCAGTCGAGCGTGCGCAGGCTGTCGAGAATCGCTCCGCGTATGCGGAACTGAGCATAGCTCCGGAACTGCACTTTTTTGTTGGGGTCGAATTTGGCGAAGGCATCCATCAGGCCTACCACGCCGGCCGAAACCAGGTCCTCGATATCGACGTGCTGGGGCAGCCGCTCGTGAATGCGGCGGGCCAGGAAACGGACAATGGGCAGATGCTCGAGCAGCACCCGTTCCTGCTCGCTGGTCAACGCCGGCGCCGGCGCCGCCGGAGGATAGCTTCCCGCGCCCCGCCTCATGCTTCTCTGGTCGATCATTCTCCGGTCCTGCGCTGTGGCCGCCGCCTCGGTTCCCATGGTTCTCCCCTTACCCCGCCGCAAGTTGTCCCCGGTACAGCCTCAGGCGGTGGTCCGCCCCCATCCGCCGCCGCCGCTTGGCCCACGCGCCGCTCAGCGCACCGTGCCCACCGGACGCAGCCGGATCTCGGGCGGAATTTCGCCGGCGGCGACGACCGCCAAGCGCGGCAATACCGGCTCCAGCCAACGCTTGACGTGATAGCGCGCCGGACTGGGGCAGAGGAGCACGGGGAGGGCCGCGGCGGAGGCCGAGCCGATAAGCGATCTCACAGAATCGGAGAGCCGTCGCACCACCGGAGCGCCCGCCGACGCCGGCGCCAAAAGGCGCTGGCCGGACTCCGGGTTCAACGTGGCCAGAATCTCCTCCTCGAGTCCCGGATCGACGAGCAGCACCGGCAACTGCCCATCGCCATCGAGCAGCGGCCGCACCAGTCTTCGCCCCATCGCCTGCCGCGCCGCCTCGACCAGCGCCACCAGGCTCTTGTTCACCGGCGCGGTTTCGAGCAGCGCCTCGAGGATCGCGCCCAGATCGCGGATCGAAACCCGCTCCCGCAGCAGCTGTTCGAGCACCCGGCCAACCTCGCCCAGCGTCAGCAGCTTGGGGACCAGCTCCTCGAGCAGCTTGGGGTGGCTCTCGTTGAGCGAGTCCAGGAGGCGCTTGATCTCGGCGCGGCCCAATAACTCCCAGGCGTGCTG
>DATJNF010000082.1:0-108542 GCA_035508375.1 Occallatibacter sp.
CCTCGAACGCAAAAGCGATGAATCCTGCTTGATTGAGGATCTGTGCGAGCGTCTCCGCGATCACCTTCTCGTCGTCGACGACGTAGACAACAGGCATGCAGTTTGCCATGTCTGTCCCCTCCCAATCACTTCCGGCCCAGCGCTATTCAGATCGGGGCGAGTTAGGAAACACCATTCAGAGCGGTTTCACAGTTCCCTTGCACTTGCAGAAACAGCGGAAGGTGGCATTTTCTTGAGAAAAATGCCACTTCGCAGCAGCGGTTTCGGGATATAGCAACTGTGAAACCGCTGTAGTGCGCTTGAGCAACGCTCCGGAGATAGCATTCTTCGTTCCGAGCAAGGCTTTCCTGCGGCATGAGCGACCGGAACAATACGGAGTCAGCGAAAAGTTGGAATGATGCTCGTCTCAACGTAACCCCGTCTCCCAAAGGGCACAACTGGGGAATACCCCAGGATTTGGCTGGGGAGGGCTGACGATCAAAGTTCAACGCGTGCTTTCTTCTGCGAGCCAGCAAGCTCGCGCAGGATCTTCTGGTCGCTCCTGCGCCGCATTGAGCAGGTTCCCTTGACGTCGGCACGAGCGGCGCTGCGAATCGCAGAGCACTTCACCAGCCCTGAGGATGTGCGACAAGTTGCATGGAATCAAACAACGAGAGTGCGCCGGTCACCGAACTTGTTTTCGTGCTAACCGGCCTGCACCGTCCATTGCTCGGCTGCCGTGGAGGATGGGAGCTGGAGACCCGACGGAGCGAGAATAGACGTCGCTCAAAATCTGCATTTGTGTGGGCTCCGTCGCCTGCTTCTATAGTTCTGCAGTTGACTATCGTTTATGCTTATCGTGATCGACGGGGCAATAGACCATGGAAGACGAGACGCTGGATCTAAATCCGGAAAGCAGGTCGAAGAAATTCGGCGAAATTGCTTTGAAGACGGGCGTTCATCTGCCGTTCAATTATGAACCGCTGCAGAGTCTCGCCGTCGCGCACCATGGGGATAGTGACCGTGCTCCGATGTTAGAGGTGGAGACCAACGTCTGGCCGGAACTTGAACTGCAGCGAGCCGCCGACCGCATTGTGCTGGCACGCTTTGGACCGCCAGGATTGATCATTGACGAGCACATGAATGTCCTTCAATCGCGTGGCCAAACGGCTCCCTATATTGAGATAACTCCCGGAGCTGTGACCTGGAACCTGCAGCGCGTGCTGCACGAAGGACTCGTGAATGAAGTGAAGATGGTGACCCAGCGCGCTATCCAGGAAAATGTACCGACGACTGCCACCGCTGTATTGCTGGATGAACAGACAGGCCAACAGCATGTGCAGATTGACGTGTTGCCAATTACCAGCGCCGCCGCCCGTCCGCGATGCTTCCTGATCCTGTTCCAGAAGCTCGGAACAGTCGTCGA
Source organism: Occallatibacter sp. (assembly GCA_035508375.1). Classification (GTDB taxonomy): domain Bacteria; phylum Acidobacteriota; class Terriglobia; order Terriglobales; family Acidobacteriaceae; genus Telmatobacter. The sequence continues at coordinate 1,406 of DATJNF010000082.1, forward strand.
GGGCAAGGCCATCGAACAACCGTCAGCGTCGCCGCAACTTACGATCGATGAGAAAGATCGCATGCTTGCGCAGATACGCCAGGATCTGACTTCGACCCGGTTCCATCTTCAGTCGCTGGTTGAGGAACGCGATACCCGAAACCAGGAACTGGTTTCAGCGAACGAAGAGATCCAGTCAGCCAATGAAGAGCTGCAAAGTACGAACGAGGAACTGGAAACAACCAATGAAGAGCTGCAAACCGTCAATGACGAGCTACAGCAGCGCAACAACGTTCTAACGCTGGCTGGAAATGACCTGACCAACCTGCTGAACAGCGTCAACATTCCGCTGCTCATGCTCACCAGCGATTTGCACATCCGGCAGTTCACGCCGCAGATGCAGCGTTTGCTGAGCGTTCGCCCCACCGACATTGGACGCTCGATTAGCGAGATCCGGCTTCAGCTCAGCATTGAAAACATTGAGCCTATCCTGACTGAAGTGCTGGAGTCGCTGGCTACCCAGGAGATGGAGGTCCAGGACCGTGAGGGCCGCTGGCACTTGCTCAGGGTGCGGCCGTACCGCACATCGGACAACAAAATCGACGGCCTCGTGGTTGTGCTTGTGGATATCGACCAGCTCCGCAGAAGCCAGCAGCATCTGGTGGACGCGCGCGATTTTGCCAGTTCCATGGTCGAAAGCGTTCCTGTGCCAATCGTAGTGCTGAATCGAGACTGCACCATCCGCACTGTGAACACCGCCTTCCGCGACTTAACCCAGATGAAGAGTAGCGAGATGGAAGGCCGCTCGATGCCCGATCTGGTCAAGCTCCTCTGGGGCCTGGAGGGGTTAGGCGATAAGCTGGACGACCTGCTGCAAGGCAACTCAGGGAACACCCTGGAATTCGAACACGAGTCCGCGGCGGGATCGGGGAAAACCCTCTTGGTCAAGGCTTTGAGTCTTTCGACCGACGGTGATCGGGTGCTTCTGCTGATGATTGAAGACATCACCATGCGCCGGGAAGCCGAATTGCTGATCAACAAGCAGAAGAAGGCGCTGGAGGGTGAAATTGAGATCGCGGCAGCCCGTTTGACCCAGACCCAGAAAGCGTTACGCAGATTAACGGGACACCTGTTTACCGTTCAGGAGGAAGAACGGCAGTACCTGGCCAGAGAGTTGCACGACGATATTAGCCAGCGGCTGAGCGTTCTGCGGCTGCTTCTCGAAGAGATCAGCGACGTGCGGCTGAGAAGCGCCGACTATGACCGCTTGCATTCGGCGCGTAAGCAGGTGGAAACGCTGAATGACGATGTGCGCCAGATTTCGCACCGCCTGCATCCGTCCATGCTTGCTGATCTAGGACTTTCTGAATCTCTCCGTGCGATGGTGCAGGAGTTCGGCGAGCGGGAAAAGATGCCAGCTACTTATGTGACGCAGGATTTGCCGGAGGATATTCCGCCACAGGCCTCTACCGCGATCTACCGCATCGCCCAGGAGGCGCTGCGCAACGTCTCGAAGCATGCGGGAAAGACGCATGTCAAAGTATCCCTTTCCGGGATTGGAAATCTTCTGCAGCTCAAAGTGATGGATTTTGGCCTGGGTTTCGATCAGGAGGCAGACAACCCCGGCGGCCTGGGAATGATCTCAATGCAGGAACGTGCCCGCATGGCCAGTGGAGAGCTGAAAGTGCAGTCTGCACTCGGCCAAGGGACTACCCTGACTGTGGACGTGCCACTCGACCATGCGTAGGCGACTACTGATAGCCGACGATCATGTGCTCGTACTGGAAGGCTTGTCGCGTCTGTTGGGCAACGAATATGAAATTGTAGGACTGGCGCGGGACGGACGTAATCTGCTGGCTGAAGCAGAGCGGCTTCACCCGGATGTGATCGTTCTGGATATCGGGATGCCCCAGATGAATGGGATTGAAGCGGCGCGCCGCCTGAGCAAACTATTGCCTTACACAAAACTCGTCTTTGTGACCCAGCAGCTTGATCCGGCGTACATGCACGCAGCCTTCGCTGCCGGAGCGAAGGCCTACGTAGCCAAACAGTCCGCATCCACAGAGCTGTTGACGGCGATTCGCCAAGCGCTGAAGGATCGCTTTTACGTCACACCTCTGGCTGGCGAAGATGCGGCTCAATTCACGGATCTCCATCCAAAGACCAATCCGATGCAGATGTTCGGCTCAGAGCTGACGCCTCGCCAGCGAGAGGTGTTGCAGCTGGTTGCGGAGGGGAAATCCTCCAAGGAGATCTCTGCCTCACTCAACATCTCGGTGAAAACAGTCGAATTTCATCGCAACAGCCTGATGGATCAGCTGGGGGTTCACACCGTCGCCGAATTGACCCGCTACGCGATGCTGCGGGGTATCATCACGTAGCCATATCCAGAATCCGCAGTCTTGCATAACGACGCCCGGATTACAGAGTGACGGTGGGTCGGTGCGTCAAGCCGTACACCGCAACCAGCAAGACCGATGCCGACGGCAATACGCCCACAGCGAGTCGGGCACAACGGAAGAGCAGTCCGGTCGCCATTGCTGAGAGCAGATAAGCGCAAAGCACCCCGCCCTGCATCAGCATCCGTTCCTCGTACTCGATCTTCTCTCCTCGGGGCCGGTACTTTTGCCGGGTGAGAAATCGCATCAGGCCGCTTGTCAGATTTGTCCAGGTACCGGTGATGTAGGTAGTCACGATGCCGGGAATCCTGAGCTGCAGCATGGCGCCGCTCTGAATGCCGACTGCTAAAGCCACACACCCAAGCAACACATCCAGGTATGGTGCGAATGCAGGACGTGCAGCCTGATAACCCACGAGCGCCCACCCAATCGCGGCCGCAATCAAAAGAGCGGATTCCAACGCCAACATGTTCGACACGGCGCGCGGCCAGCCGCTTCCTTCGCGAACGTTGCGCGTGAAATATGCGGCTAACGCAGCGCCCGCCACGTAACTGAGCAGCGAAATACCAGGGTGCAGCAGGTCGCCGTGAAGGAATACGGCAATGCCCAGCAGAACCGTGTTGCCGGTCATGTTGGCGACAAACGCGTGTTTGAGCCCCAGATAACTCCAGCCGTCAGCTGAACCGGCAGCGACGGCGAGCAGAAGCAGCAGTACATCGCGTTCGGAGTGGCGCATCGAGGAACCCCAAACTATTCAGATGCAATGCGCTCGCCGAAGGGACGATTCCCGAGGCGTCTTGAGTTTTCCCTCGGCGGATGTGCTGTTGATCTTCGGTATGGGCCTTCGCCGGCCGTTCCAGCCAGCGTGGTGGTGAACTATCGCGGTGCGACGTTTATCTCGCCCGTGACCGCGAGACGGTCGAACTGTGTCCGATTCCACCCTGAGCCGATGCCGAACATGCCGTGTGTGTGGCGCGAGTCCTCAACGGCAGCAACGGCGGCGCCATCAAGGCTGGCGGTAATCTTCTGGGCTGCGAAGGCGAGCTGGAGATGATGCCATTCTCCGGCTGCTGATCGAGTCTGTCCATGCGCAAGGGTCCGCGTCACCTCTCCGTAGCCGGTCGAAAGCAGCTCCCACACCCCGTCTCCGTGGATTCTAAATGTGTATCCGCTGGGCAGCCGCGCCTGATGATTCCGGAACACGTCTGCGGAGTCGATTCTGCCGATCAGCATCGCGCTTCCCTCCTGTGTCACACGCGCGTCCACGTCAATCGTGTAATCGGTCCACGATGGATCGCCGGCGAGAGTCCACGGATCGGGCAGCGGTCCCCATGGTGTAGGCCGCTCGGTAATGACCTGCTCCAGACAGTTTCCCGACCGGGCCTCACACGCGCGTACTTCGAAGGCGCCGTCCTGATCGGCGAGAAAGCGGGGAGTGTGATCGCGCGGTGTGCTCTCGAAATCGTCGGAATAAGGAAGAGGAAATGGTTTTGCCGGCGACGGCTCGGCCGTTCCCTTCCCCTGACCGGTTGTCGTGGTAAGTGAATACAGCGAATCGGGATCGAAGGTGTAGCTGAACTTGCCGTCGCGAACGGGCACGTCCGCCACGTGTTCGAAGGTGATTTTGCTGTTTGTCTCCCACACGTGCACCATGGCGGTAGAGAGCCCGCCCTGCAGCGCGAAATGCGCGCTTTGCGGATGCGTGGCGTTAATGGTTTCCAGCACCACGCTCCAGTCGCCGCCGTGATCCGAACGCAGCGTGACATAATCGCCTTTCTCGGGAAGCTCGCCGCAGGAGTTGTCGAGATACTTCCAGCCGGGCTGCGCAAACTGCGTGGTGTGCGCCGTGGCCCAGATCGCGCCCTGCACGTCGTAGTGGCCTGACCATGGCGTGTTCGCATACATCAGCCCGGAGTTCGGCGCCGCGAGAATGTCGTAGTACGAGGTGATCGGGCTCCAGATCTCGGTCTTGGTGAAGTGGCCTTTCAGATAGTTTTCGTTGTAGAGCTGCGCCAGCTCGCGGCCGCCAACCTTCCAGTCGCGGGAATGGATGAACGAGGCACTCGATGCCGGCTGGTCCTCGCTCGACCAGAGCGGCTTGCCGACGGCTACCGCGTTCGGAGGCGTGGTCAACTTTCCATCCATGCGCGGGTAATGCACCGAGACAACAGCCACTGCGTCCTTGAGAGCCGAGTCCTTTTCCATCGCGCCGAGAATGGTCCACTGGTCCGCACTGCGGCTCGGATACTCATCGCAGCAGGCAATCTTCGTGTCGAGATGATGCGCATCGAGAACGCGCCGCAGCGTCTTCACGTAGTCCGCGCTGGCAAAATGCTTTTCATTCCAAACGCCGGTGTAGGCGATGTCGAGCCCGTAGGTCTTTTTCGCGCCCTCGATAAAGTCGGCAACATAATTCGCCATGTCGTCGGAATAAAAATCACCGCCGCCCACCCATCCCGGCGCCCCCCAGGCCAGCGTGTCGAGAATGATGTGCGGGTTGCGCTTGCGAGCCTGCTGCATGAGCCACCATTCGTAGCCCCGCGTGTAGTTGTGATCGTCGCGGCTGCGCATCGAGCTCGGCTCAGAACCGTCGGTCGAGTTTACATCGGCGCCAATTTCCACCTTCAGGTGCTGCAGCGAAGCGCCGTAGTTCGGCTTGAAGAGATAGTCGAGAATCTGGCTGCGCTCGGGCTCCGGATAATCGATCAGCAGCCGGGACGATGCACCCGCGCTCACCGCACCGATGCCATCGAAGACGGGACCCGCGCTCGCTCCGTCGAGCACAATGTCCCTCTGCATGGTCTGCGCATGGAGGCTCGCGCCCGCCAAAAGCATAAGCGCTGTTACGGCTCGTATCGCTTTTTTTCGCTTCATTTCGCCCTCTGACTAAGATCCACGTACATTGGCGGCCGTTGTCGGTAACGTTAACGATCCGAATCTTCGCTTATTCAACGGTCAACTGTCAATTACAAAGACAGCAGTTGCCCACATCGGCCGCGCGGCGATCCGAACGGATGCGTGGAACAGAGTCCGCCGCTAGTTGAGGAACTCGCCCGGCGCATCGATCTCTCGTGCGAAGAGCGCAATATTGCTGCGCAGAACGATATGGGGAGCCAGGCGCCGCACCGGATCCGGCCTGGTGCCGTTGACCAGGTGATTGAGAAGAATTTCAAGCGCCATTTTCCCTTGAATAAAGGGCCGCTGGTAGAGCGTGGCCAGCACCTTACCGGTCTCGATATACGGCACCAGCTCCGGAAACAGATCGGTGGTAATCACCTGCACCTCGCCGAGGAGTTTCGTTTCTTCCAGAGCGTGCAAGACAGGGATGCTGTTGGCCGTGCTCAGGTAGATGCCCGCGGGGCGCTTCGCCTGCCGGAGCAGGGCGATCGCCTGCTTGTGCGCGAGCTCAGGCTGCTCGTGCGACTCGATAGCCGGCAAAAGCGAGAGGTGCGGCGCAAGTAAGGCCAGGTTGGCGGCGAATCCGCGCAGCTTCTCCGCGTGATCGACTGTGGTGAGCTCACCGGTGATGGTCGCGAGCGTGCCCGGCTTCTGCATAATGCGCGAAAACAGCTCGGCGGCGATCGCGCCGCTGGTGAGCGAGTCCACAGCGATAGAAGCGAGCCTCTCGCTCCGCGGCACGTCGCTCGATACGCAGACCACCGGGATGTCGCGCTGTGCCAGCCCGCGAAGGGCGGGTCCGATGCGAAGCGGATTGCCTGGTGTGATCAGAACTCCGTCGAAGCTCTCGTGGGCATCGCCTTTGAGGATTTCCACGTCGCCTTCGTCCAGCCGTGGGAAGGTGCGGAAGACCAGGTCAATGCTGAGACCGACGGAAGTGGAGGCCGCCGCGCGCACGCCCGCGCGCAGGGAGTCAAAAAACGATGCGATCTCGCGCGGAAAGTAGACGCCGATGCGAAGCCTGCGGTTGAGCTTCAGAGAGCGTGCCGCAATATTGGGCCGGTAGCCGAGCTCTTCGGCTTTCTTCAGCACCCGCGCCCGAGTACCCGGATTGATCCCCGCCCGTCCGTGCAGCGCGCGATCGACAGTTCCGATGGAAACGCCCAGGGCGTGTGCAATGTCCTGAATCCCAGGTGGCTTCATCACGATATGCTTATGGCGATCTTAAACCGTCCTGGCGGGTGTAGCCGCGGAAATCGCGCTGGACGAATGACCCACGCAGCCTTCGAAACACTATACCGTGTACGTTACCATTTTGTTCCCGTATAATCACTCGAAAGCCGAACCATCCCTGGCTCGTCTTGCGAACCGCATTTTCAGGAAACTGTTCGATCCCAGCTATGATCGCTCCTGCACCACAACCGGGAACGGGCACCCTGCCGGCGCAATACAAGCCGGGTAATCGCGGTCGTGTTTCACTTTGGCTGGCTGCGGCCTCAGGCGCCCTGGGGGGCCTGTTGTTTGGCTACGACTGGGTGGTGATCGGCGGCGCGAAGCCCTTCTATGAACTCTACTTTCATCTGAATTCTCCCGAGTTGCAGGGATGGGCGATGAGCTGCGCGCTGATCGGCTGCCTGCTGGGCGCAGTGACTGCAGGCGCGCTGAGCGATCGTTTCGGAAGAAAGCGGCTCCTGCGGCTTGCGGCGTTCGTCTTTGCCGTCTCCTCGGTGGGTACGGGAATGGCAGCGCAGTTTACCGCATTTGTCGTCTGGCGTATCCTGGGTGGCTGCGCCATCGGCCTTGCCTCCGGCATTTCGCCGATGTATATCGCGGAGATTTCGCCCGCCCACGCGCGCGGCCGCCTGGTGTCGTTGAATCAGATGGCGCTGGTGATCGGAATCCTGATGGCGCAAGTCATGAATTGGCTGATCGCCAGGCCTGTTCCGGCCGGCGCAACACCTGCTGAAATCCTGCTCTCGTGGAACGGCCAACTCGGATGGCGCTGGATGTTTGCGGTCACTGCCCTGCCCGCCGCGCTTTTCTTCGTCACGACGTTTCTGGTTCCAGAGAGCCCGCGCTGGCTGGCATCGAAAGGGCGCGAGCAAGAAGCGCTTCAAGTGCTGGAAAAGCTGAGCGGGCCGGAGTACGCCCGCCATGTGCTCGATGAGGTGCGCGCGGCCAGCAGCCTTGAGCCGCGCGTGTCCATCTTCCGCGAGCTCGCCGCACCGGGCGTCGCGCGGGCGCTGCTGCTGGGTATAGCGCTCGCAGTGTTGCAGCAGTGGTGCGGCATCAATGTGATCTTCAACTATGCCCAGGAGATTTTCGCCGCCGCCGGATACCAGATTTCAGGGATCCTGTTCAACATCGTCATTACCGGTGCGGTGAACGTGCTGTTCACGGTGGCAGCGCTGGCAACCATCGACCGCCTCGGCAGGCGATTCCTGCTGCTCACCGGCGCAGCCGGCCTGGCACTCATCTATATCGTACTCGGCGCTTTCTATCGACTTCATTTGCACGGCTTGCCGATGCTGATTCTGGTGCTTGCTGCCATCGCCTGCTATGCCATGTCGTTGGCGCCTGCAACATGGGTGGTGATCGCCGAGATTTTTCCTAATCGCATTCGTGGAAGTGCGGTATCTATCGCCGTTACGTTTCTCTGGATCGCGTGCTTCGTGCTCACTTATACGTTTCCATGGCTGAATGCAAAGCTGAGCACGGCCGGCGTATTCTGGACCTATGCAGCGATTTGTCTTGTTGGCCTGGTTTACCTCCTCATTCGCCTGCCCGAAACGAGAGGCCGTTCGCTGGAAGAGATTGAGACTGGCCTTTTCACCGGGAAACTTTAGGCAGGCCAGCCGGCATTTGTTTGACAAGCGGTGGCGCTGACGACGAACAGCTGCAGAAATGCCTGCGCGGCTGATTGCGCAAGATGGGGCCCAATAACGCGGGGCCCGAGTGGCTGGGAGATTGCTGAACTCGGACAGTGAGACTGTCTCTATGCCCGCGCAAACTCATACGACCATTTGCCGCTCGCAACCGGCTGATTGGAGTTGAGCTGAATCCGGTAGATCTGCGGACCCCAACTCGCGCGCAGTCCTGCATCGCTGAGCTCGATAGTCTCCACCTTCGGTTCGAGCCGCGAGCCGTCAAATTTGAGCCGCGATGCGCTCGCGTCTCCTGCAGCGAGTTTCAGCGTCATACTTCCCGCTGCATCGATGGTCGCGATCCGCGGAGTCATGATCGACAGCGAGACCGGCACAGCACGCTCCAGTTCAAAGTCCTCCTCAACCGTGATGCGGTTCTGCACGCGATCGAGCGTTACGGTGCGCACCCATGACTTCACGCCAGCCTCCCGCGGATAGGCCGCGGCGATGTTGAACGAATACGTGGCTCGCTTATCGTCGGTCGAGTGCTTCCGATCCGTTGCCTTGAACTCCACGCCGTTGTGCTGCATCACGCCGCCGATCGTCGGCAGATTGTGATACGCCGACTGCATCGTCCAGATGGTATAGCGCTCCGGGCTGAAGGTTTTCGCCGTATACGCTTCAACACCGACGTCGATCGCCACCGGCTCGCAATCCTGGTAGATGATATAGCTCCCGGTATCGTTGTGGCTGTGGCTGCGGCCGTTGTTCGCGGCCAGCACGGCGAAATACATGCCGTCCGCAGAATCTTCCTTCACCCGCGCCGTCACCAGCCCGAGATCCGGATAATACGAATCGCGGATCAGCGCATCCTCGCCGGGCGCAGAGCGCAGCTCTGCCACTCCCAGCACTTCAGGCAGCGCGCGCGACATGCTGGGCAGCCGCACTCCATGTTCTTCGCCGCTCTCCTGCCTCGACGTCAGGCCGCGCTTGGCCGCATAGTACGCGCCGAATGCCGCGAGCTGTTCATCGTGAACTGCTTTGCCGTAGCGGTACAGCAAATCGCCGTCCGGGCCGGCGTGCACGTGCGCATCGCCGTAATCAATGTAGTTGTCGCCGCAGATATGCGCGTTCAGGATGTAACGCCCCATCGCATCGATAAACGGATTGGTGAGGATGTTGCTCGATTTTCCTGTAGCTGCATCGATCATACTCACAGCCTCGAAGTAGCACATAGGCGAAGCGCTGAAGTATCCGGGGCCCTCCTCTTCGCCCGCGTCCGGCCAGTATTGATTTAGATAGGCGTCGAGGCTCTTCAGAATGCGCGTCGTCTCAAAGACGCGAAGCTTCGGGTCTTCTTCGAGAACCAGATTGGCCACCATCAGATTCGAATTGATCCATGGCGTCCAGTTGTTCAGCCGCGCCGTGCGCGTATTCGTCTCAAAGCCCATCCACCAGAAATCATTGCGTTCTCGCGCAGGCTTCAGGATGCGCCGCTCAGCCTCAATGTGGATGCGCTTGTTGATCAGCGGCGAAACGCCGTCGAGCTGCTCGGCCAGCAGATATTTCGTCCATGCAAGAAGCTGCACGGTTTCGGCGCCGAACAGCTCAATCACAGGGTCGGTAATATCAGGCAGCCCGGGGCCAGCCTTCTGCATGTAAAGGTGCGCCGGCGCGCCCCAGAAGCTCTCTTCGCAGATGAGCCAGATGCCGTTCGCAATGTCGTCCATGAACCGGCCCTTGCCTTCCAGGCATTCGGCCAGCACCAGGCTCTTCAGCTGGTCCCGCCGTCCGAAGCTCTGCGCTTCATAGCGCGAGCGGTTGCCATTCCGCTTGAATTCGAGAAAGCTCGTCGCGAGAATCGCGCTCCAGCCAGTTTTCTGATCAGCTTCCGCCTGCGCGACGATCCTAGCGTGGATGTCTGCCGGCACGGCCTGCCACCCCGCGCGCTCGCCCCAGCGCGGATACGGATGCCACGCATCCACGGGCAGCAGCTTGCTTGTGAGGAACTCCTCAGTGAACGTCGAGGTCAGGAGATTCTGCGGCGACTGCCGCGGTGTGGCAGATTGATCGGCGATCGAAAGAGAGCTCATCGAGCGGAGCAGCGGACCATGGCCAGCCAGTGCCATAGTTCCAGCAATAAAGGTTCGGCGATTCATGAATTAATCCTTCATACCCCTGAGTTGGTGTTCTGCATTTATTTCTCCGCCCGCGGTTTTGCACGGTGCAAATAGCTCAAGGCAAGTAGCTCCGCATAAAGCTGCACACCAGTTTTTTTCGACTGCACGTGCGCACTGTCTTCGTGGCCGCGAGCCAGTATACCGGTCGTGCCGTGGCTTGGTCTGCATTTCCCGGCCGGGCGCTGAGGCGCGCGGTTCACTTTGAGGCGGGAAGGTAATTCCAGTAGAGTGAATGCATTGTGATCATCGATCTGGCCAGGCGCGCGCACGACCACAACTGGGAACTGGATCCCATTACGCGCTCCCTGCTCGATACCGATTTTTACAAGCTACTCATGCTCCAGTTCATCTGGAAGAATTTTCCGCAGACTCACGCGACCTTCAAGCTCATCAATCGCACGTCCGCTGTGCGGCTCGGCGAGATGATCGACGTAGAGCATCTGCGCGAGCAGCTGGAGCATGCGCGCAAGCTGCGTTTCAGCCGGTCCGAGCTCATCTGGCTTGCCGGCAACACATTTTACGGGCGTCGCGGAATCTTCGAGCCCGCATTCCTCGAGTGGCTCGAACGCGACTTCCGGCTGTCCGATTACGAGATCTCTGTAGAGGACGGGCAGCTGAATCTCGAGTTCCACGGCCTCTGGTCGGCAACCTCGATGTGGGAGATCTTCGCGCTCTCGGAGATCGGCGAGTTGAAGACACGCGCCGGCCTGAAACATCTGGGCGAGTTGGAGCTCGATATTCTCTACGCGCGTGCAAAAGCCCGCCTGTGGGAGAAGATGGAGCGGCTGCGCGGAGTTCCCTGCCTCAACATCAGCGACTTCGGAACCCGCCGGCGACATAGCTTCCTGTGGCACGAGTACGTCGTAAACGCGATGGCCGATACGCTGGGCGCGAATTTTGCCGGCACGTCGAACGCATATCTGGCTTACAAGCACGATCTGGAAGCAATCGGCACCAACGGACACGAGTTGCCAATGGCCATGGCAGCACTGGCCCACAATGATGAAGAATTGAGATCGGCCCAGTACCGGCTACTGGAGTTATGGCAGCAGAGTTACCAGGGCGAGTTGCTCATCCTGCTACCAGACACCTTCGGCACCACGCAGTTTCTGCGCGGCGCGCCCTCCTGGGTCGCCAATTGGACCGGCCAGCGTATCGACAGCAAGGATGCTTACGTGGCGGGCGATGAGTACATTGCCTGGCTTGAACGGCACGGACGTGATCCGCGCCAGAAGCGTCTCATTGCTTCTGATGCGCTCGACGTGGAGCAGATCCTTGGGCTGCATGCGTACTTTGGTGGAACTCTGCAGAACGGCGCCACGCCCGACGACTTCCGTTCTTCGCACGACTTTCTTGACCCCAAACGCTGGGTCCCCGAGCGGCGCATTCGCTTCAGTGCCGGCTGGGGCACGCTGCTGACGAACGATTTTCGCAATTGCAATCCTAACGGCGACGACAGCTTCAACCCCGTGAGCCTGGTTTGCAAACTCACCGACGTGGAAGGCAAGCCCGCGGTAAAGCTCTCCGACAACTACTCCAAAGCCCTCGGCGATCCGGCGGAGGCAGAACGCTATCGCCGCATCTTTGGCCAGGCAGGAGTGGCGGAGTCACCCGTCTTCCTTTAGCCGCAGGATCGTGGGACCGAACAGCAAGAAGCGATGGGTATGAGGAAAACCGGGTCCTCGTTCAACTCCTTTTAATGTCCCTGTAAATCTATAGTCATTTAGCTTTCCTAGGATTTTCACAACAGCAATCCTGTTGACCAGCCTTGCATGCAATTTTGCATGTTGCTCTAAATCTGTTTTGAAAACTTCCTCGGAGGCGCGGAGTGAAACAAAGTTCTGCACTGAGGCGGCCTTGGGCTGCCTATATTGTCGTGTGCCTGCTGGTTCTCAGCGCGGGCATGAACCGCTTGCAAAGTCAGACGAGTGCAGGCTCAATCCAGGGATCGCTCGTGGATCCGGGCGGTCATGCGGTACAGGGCGCAGTCGTTGCAGTCGTTACCGATGTTGCCCTGGTGAAGAAGGTGACAACGGGGGCGGATGGCAAGTACTCGGTCGACGGTTTGGCCGCGGGGACTTATACCGTAGAGTTTTCCGCTCCCGGATTCTCTACTGTGATTCGCCACGGTGTGACCGTGACTTCTGGGATGACTGCGAGTTTGCCGGTGACCTTATCGATTGCCTCCGTCTCGCAGGAGGTGACTGTGGAAGCGGAAGCCGATAATTCCCTCGCGGCGCAGCTTTCACCGGTCAAGTCGGTGCTTGACGCGGCTTCGGCCCGCACCGAGATCACCAGTAACTACGTCACTGAGTTCACTTCGCCCGTAACCGACTTTGCCGATATTGTCACGGCTGCTCCCGGCACTGTGAGCTGGAACTCCAACGGCGTCGGCCTTGGCCAGGCAAAAATCTACTTCCGCGGCTTCAAGGATGATGATTACACCGTGACCTGGGACGGAATTCCATTCAGCGACTCAAACGACCCCAGCCACCATTCTTGGGCTTACGTTCCGGCGCCCGCCATCGGCTATGTCGATTTTGACCGCAGCCCCGGCACCGCTTCCGACATGGGCCCCGCTAATTATGGCGGCTCGATCCACTTTTTCTCGCCCCGGCTGCCCGATACTCCGTCGGCTCAGTTTTCCGAGTCCTATGGCTCCTTCAACACCAATTCAGTTCTCGGGCAGTATTACTCCGGTTTGTTTCTTCACGACAAGGGTAACTTCTGGTTTGAGGGTAACCATATGTCCTCGGATGGCTACCAGACCTTCAATTACCAGGTGCGCACGGCAGGCACGGCAAAACTCAACTACAAATTCTCGGACAAGACCAACCTGGCGCTGGTTGGTACTGTTGTGCTTGCGGACGCAAATACGCCCAACAACGACGCATACCGCTTCCAGCTGACCGGCAACCAGACTGACACCGGCACCGATTTCGTGTTCGCGAACGCCCTGCTGCAGAACAATCAGCACAACGCGGACGGTTCGCTGAACGGGCTCTACTACAAGTACTACACCTACCACGTGCCTACGAACTTCGAGGTCATCACGTTTACCAAGGACTTCGCGCACGGCTGGCGGCTCGAGACCAAGCCTTACACCTATTCCTATTCAAACCACCAGCACTACAACAACAATCAGTACAGCGAGGTTACTCCGGCCCTGAATACGATGGGGTTGAATACGGCCCCCGTTGTTGCCTGCACGGGCAGCGATCTGACCAACGCCAGCAACGCAAAGGCCTGCTATACAGCCATCGACAAGATGAACCAGTACAATCGCGCCGGAAACATCACCGAAATTAGCGCGGCGTCGAAGTGGGGTGTCTTCCGTACCGGCGCATGGTACGAGTACACGTACACGAATCGTTATCAAATCGGCACTGATCCCACCACCTGGATCGATACCGATGTGATCAAGTACATCAGCTTCCATGAGCACTTCATTACGCGGGCCGTGCAGCCGTTCGGCGAATATCAGCTCGTGGCCATTCCGCGGATGACGATCACCGCCGGGCTGAAGGATGCCTACTACAACATGACGCTGACCCAGTACGCATCCAACAAGAAAGTCGGCCCTCTGGGCTGCCCGACATCCGACACGACCGCGCAGTGCCCCAATTCCGTCATCCACGAGGCGGGATACAACAGCTGGCTACCGTCGTTTGAGGCCAATCTCCGCCTGCTCAACAACTGGTCAGTGTATGGCCAGTACGGCAAGGGCAGCATTATTCCCTTCAGTGCTGTCTACGACGTAACCGGCGCGCAGGTGCAGGCGACTCCGCCCCCGACGATCGCCACCACCTACCAGGGCGGCACCGTCTACAAGGCGAACAACTTCACCATGGATGCTGACGCATACCACATTCACTTCGTTAACCAGTACTCGAGCTATACCTATACTTCCGGACCCAACAATGGGCTGACCTACTACTACGCGACTCCGCCCTCCGATACCGACGGTCTTGAAGGTGAAGGGAACATCGCCTTCACCAAAAGCATCAGTCTGTTCCTGAACGGCACTCTCGGCAAAGCGATGTACGAGGCATCCAACGGAACGGCCCCAACCACGCAGAACCCAAATGGCACGCCCGCCAGTACATCGGCCTGGGCCGCGCTGGCGCCGCACGATACAGAAGAAGTCGCGCTCAGCTACCAGAGCAAGGGCTGGGATCTCGGTATGTTCAACCAGCGCGTGGGCTCGCGCTGGGAAGATGATGGCAGCACGCACCAGAACATTCCGCTCCCCGCATGGTGGATGAGCAATCTGTTCCTGAACTACACGGTGCGTAACGGATCGCGGTTCGATAACTCAAAGATCAAGCTGAGCTTCAATAATTTGTTCAACAACAACAGCATCGCGGACGTGACGGGAGCAGGCAACATTACGCCGGCAGGCGTAGGCACCGCTCCTACCGTGAATGGCCAACTCTATACGCCGAGCCCGCTGGACTCCATCCAGTTGCTGCCCGGGCGCAGCGTCATGATCACCTTCCAGCTAGGCTTCTCACCCAAGGAGCGGTAGATCACAGCTGCCTAAAACGACGTCAACAGGAAAGACCTCCCGGCGAGATTCTTGCCAGGAGGTCTTAATTTTTCTATGAGCGTAATCTGGTCTAGACGATGGCGGAAGCGGCGTCTTATCTCGCGGTACAATTGCGGCTTGAGCTCATCGCTCGCAACCGCGCGTATGCACGCGGCAGGGCGCATGTGCAAAGCTATGGCAATCCGCCCGTTGTAGTCTATGCGCCGGAGAACGGCCGGCACGGTAACTTCTTCGATCCAGCCTACGCAGCCATCCTGGAGAATCCTCAATGGATGCGGCGGTTCGACAAAGTCCACGCACAGGCCGCGCGCTGCTTGCCGAAGGCAGAGCGCCGCTGGCGCGAACTCGATTCCTCGATGAGCTCCGATGCGCTGCTGATGAATGTGTTCTGTACACCCGGCGTAGCGGAATCCGCAGCGGTTCGCAATGTCCTGGGCATCGATGGCAATGCTGCGCCGATCTTCGGATTGAAGGCGCGTGTGCCGCTCAACAACGGACGATTCGACCGCACCGAGATCGATATGCGCTTCGGTTCTCTGCTCGTGGAAGCCAAGCTGACGGAATCGAATTTCCAGACGCGTGCTGCGCCGGTTGTGGAAGCCTATCGCGACTTCGAGCACGTGTTTGCCCGCGACGAACTGCCGCGCGTCGAAATCGCCATTGCCCGATCCAGACGGGCCAGCGAATCTCCAGAAAATTACTCGCAGGAATTTGAAAGCGAAACCCGTGACCCGGACTCATTCTCGCCCGTCGACTACATCATTCAACCGCCAGGGGAGCCCGGCTACGCGAGTTATCAGTTGATCCGCAATGTGCTGGCGGCGTATGCCGAAGGCTGTAATTTCTGCGTGCTTCACGACGCGCGCCGCCCCGATCTGCGCGAGCAGTGGTACCGGGTGATGGCGGCCGTGAAGCACGCCGAAGTTCGCGTGCGGCTGAAGGTTCTCACCTGGCAAGAACTGGCCACGCACCTACCCGGCGAGTTACAGAGGTTTCTCGATCTGAAATATGGGATCGTCGCACCGGGAACGATCGCATCTCCCATTGAGGAAGTCCCGGCATGAATCCGCAGTGATCAACGATCCGTTGCCCGTCGCGCAGTCTCCTCGCGCCTTCACAAGCCCAGAATGCGCCGGTTGCGTTCCGCGTCCGCGGCTGCACCGGCGAAATCATCAAAGGCGCGATCTGTGACGCGAATGATGTGATCGCGCACAAAGACCGCTCCTTCCGCCGCGCCTGCCTGTGGATGCTTGATGCAGCACTCCCACTCCACGACGGCCCAGCCTGGATAGTCGTACTGCGCCATCTTGCTGAACACCTGGCGGAAGTCGATCTGTCCGTCGCCGAGCGAGCGAAAGCGCCCGGGCCTGTCGATCCAGTCCTGATAGCCGCCATACACCCCGGCGCGGCCGCTCGCGTGGTACTCGGCATCTTTCACGTGAAAAGCGCGAATGCGCTCGTGGTAGAGATCAAGGAAGGCCAGGTAGTCCATCTGCTGCAAAACCATGTGGCTTGGATCGTAGAGAATGTTGGCGCGGGGATGATCGCCCACGGCGGAAAGAAACTGCTCGAAGGTCACGCCGTCGTGTAAGTCCTCGCCGGGATGCAGCTCGTAGCATAGATCCACGCCGGCCTCGTCAAAGGCATTCAAAATCGGAGTCCACAACCGCGCCAGCTCTTGGAAGGCTTCGTCGATCAATCCCGTGGGCCGCTGTGGCCACGGATAAAAGAACGGCCACGCCAACGCGCCGGAAAACGTCGCATGCGCCGTCAGTCCCAGATTGCGGCTTGCCTTCGCACCATAGAGAAGCTGTTGCACAGCCCACTCCTGGCGAGCCTTGGCATCGCCGGCCATCTCCGTCGGTGCAAACGCATCGAGCAGCGTGTCAAAGGCGGGATGGCTGGCCACAAGCTGGCCCTGCAGGTGCGTCGAAAGCTCGGTAATCGCCACCCCGGCTGCAGCCGCAATGCCGAGAATTTCATCGCAATAATCCTTGCTCTCGGCCGCGCGCTGAAGATCAAAGAGGCGCTTGTCCCAGCTCGGAATCTGGACGCCGATATATCCAAGCTCGGCGGCCCACTTCGCCATGCCTTCCAGGCTGTTGAACGGCGCTGCGTCACCCGCGAATTGTGCAAGGAAAATCGCCGGCCCTTTGATGGTCTTCATGCGTTCACTCTCCTAATTCAATATGCCCCAAGTCCTGAGCGACTTTGATCCGCGAAAGTACTGTTTGTCGAGCCTCCGAGCGGCTTCGTAATCTTGATTAGTGGCCTGTTCCCTTCGCATCTTCACCATGCGTCAACAACTCAAACACCATCATGTGATCGTCCACCGGCAGCGGATCCTCAAGCTCATGATCGAGCCACTGCCGCGTCTGGGGCAACTCTTGGCCAAGCCGGTTGTGGTACTCGTTGTAGCCGATCGCAAATGTGTATCCCCGTCCATAACGGATCGTTCCACCGCACACGTCGGCCGGCACCGGCTCTTTTTTCAAAAGCAGATGTGCATGAAACTCCAGCGCATCGATCAGCCGCTGCTTTTCGCTTTCATACAGCGTGCCGCCCTGAATATGCGCCGTCTCCGCGGCCGCCATCGTCGCCGCAATCGAGTATCCCGTATGGCCAAGGTCGCGGCACGTTTCAGCGGAGATCCCATTCGTACTTTCATCAAACGTGGTCTGCCCAAACCACTTTTCGTGGGTCATGGGCACAAGCTCCTTCGGACGGTCGCCATCGACCTTCACGTTATAGAAATAGGATTCCACGCGCTTCGTCCACATCCCCTCGGCATGATGGAGCAAAGTGGGATCGTCGGTGAAGACCGCGATGCCCATCATCCCTTCAATCATGCTCAGCTCCCAGTTGCCTACATTATGCGGGGCACCGTCGTGGATCAGCGGCAGAATCACCTGGGTCAGCATATCGCTGAAGGCCTGCACATCGCCGCGCTTCCATCCCGCACGGCTATGATGGATGATCTCCGCCGCCCGCGGCCACATCTCCGCGCTCCACGCCGCCTGCAGATGCGCATTCGCGCCGGTATAGCCCTTCAGGCTGCGGCTGTATGTATTCATGATGCGAATGGAATTGGCCGCATAGCGATGGTCGCGCGTGATCCACCACAACACCGCCTGCAGATAGGCCGCGCTGGCATCCGCATCTTCCGCATGGCATCCGTGGTCGGGTCTTGAGTAAGGACCGCAATCGATGATGCCCGTCTCCGGCGGCCCCAAAATCTTATAATCGAATGCAGCATAGGGGCTGGCGACCGCTTTGAGATACTGCCCGTAGATCGGGTCCTTCTTTTCCCTCACCTGCTTCCGGATGAAATCCAGTTGCTGCCGGCTCACCAGAACTCCGGGATGCTTCATCGGCTGCGCGGTTACCGCTCCGCACGCGGCACACAACAAAACAAGAAGACCCAGCCGCAGTCGTATCGCCATCCCTAGAATTCAACCCAGCTCTGCTTACTATTGCTCTCGATCACGCGGTCAATGAACCGCATGCCGCGCACGCCGGCCTCGATCCCGGGCAGCGTCGCCGGCAATGGTTTTTTGTCGCCTTTCTTCCACGCGGAGAGCGCATCGGCGAACTCACGGTAGAGTATCGCGAAGGCTTCGAGATAGCCCTCCGGATGACCAGACGGCACGCGCGCTACGGCCAGCGCATCCTTGCTCAGATAGCCGGCAGCCGCGTGATGAATCTCCTCCGGTCCTTCGAGCCACTTCACGATGAGCCGATTCGGATCCTGCTGCCGCCACTCCAGCGAGCCGGTTTCGCCGTAAATGCGCATGCGCACTTCGTTCAGTTCGCCGGCAGCGACCTGTGAGCACGCCAGGGTTCCCTCAGCACCGCTATTCATGCGCACGAACGCATTACAATCGTCGTCCAGCGTACGGCCCGGCACTACGGTGCGCAGCGTGGCGTTGATCGCCGTCACCTGCAGGCCGCTGATGTATTCCAGCAGATGAAACGCGTGCGTGCCGATGTCGCCGATTGCGCCGCCCTTTCCGCTGCGCGCCGGATCGGACCTCCACGCGGCCTGCTTGTGGCCCGTGGTTTCGAGTGCCCGACTCAGCCATCCCTGAAAGTATTCGACCGCAACCTTGCGAACCGCCCCGAACTTGCTCGCAGCGCACATCGCGCGGGCTTCGCGGACCATCGCATAACCGGCATACGTATGCGTAAGGCCATACGGCAAACCGGATTTTTTCACCGCGGCTTCGAGCGCGAGCGCTTCTTCATAGGTGGCCGTCGCCGGTTTGTCGCTCATCACGGGAATGCCCGCTTCCAGCGCGGCCTGGGCGACCGGCAGATGCAGATGATTCGGCGTCGTGATCACGATGAAATCGATCCCGTCACTCCGCTTGCTCTCCGCCGCGATCATCTCCTGATAGCTCGCATAGGCGCGCGCCGGATCAATGCCGAATCTGATGCCCGCTTCGCGCGAGCGTTCCGCCGACTGCGAAAACGCCCCCGCCACAAGTTCCATCCTGCCGTCCAGTTCGGCCGCAATGCGATGCACCGGACCAATGAACGCTCCCGGGCCGCCGCCCACCAATCCCATGCGCAATTTGCGCGACTCTGCCATCGCTTCCCTCTCCTCACATCCGAGGCAGGCCTGCAGCCTGCGGCACAGTTGCCTCCGCGAGCCAGTCTACACTACGCTCGTTGTCCCACATGCTCAACCGCAGCACAGACCGGCGGCGGCTCGATGCGATAGATTATTGGGTGAACATGAAGAGAATCTCGATTCCTGATTCCTCGCGCCGCTGGGATTGCCTCAGTCTCGGCGAGGTCATGCTCCGCCTTGATCCCGGTGAGGGCCGCATCCACACCACGCGGCAGTTCCAGGTGTGGGAAGGCGGCGGAGAATACAACGTAGCGCGCGGACTGCGCCGCTGCTTTGGCCTGCGTACCGCAATCGCCACCGTGCTTGCTGAAAATCCCGTCGGCCGCCTGGTGGAGGACTTCATCCTGCAGGGCGGTGTGGACACGGCGCTGCTCAAGTGGGTGCCTTATGACGGAGTGGGCCGCACGGCGCGCAACGGCCTGAACTTTACTGAGCGCGGCTTCGGCGTACGTGCCGCGGTGGGTTGCTCTGACCGCGGGCACACCGCCATCAGCCAGGTAAAACGCGGCGACTTTGATTGGGAAGCCATCTTCGGCGCGGAAAATGGCTCGCGCTGGCTGCATACCGGCGGCATCTTTGCCGCGCTTTCGGCTTCAACGGCCGATGTGGCTGTGGAAGCCATGGACGCGGCCCGCAAGCATGGCACGCCGATCTCTTATGATCTGAACTTTCGCGATTCGCTCTGGAAATCGATCGGCGGCAAAGCCAAGGCGCAGGAGGTCAATCGCGAGATCGTGCGCAAGGTCGACGTGCTCTTTGGAAACGAAGAAGACTTCACAGCGATGCTCGGCGTCGAGATCAAGGGCGTGAGCGAAGATTTCGACGAGCTACCGATCGCCGGCTACGAAGAGATGCTGCGCGAAGTGGCCGCCGCCTATCCGAACCTGAAGCTCATTGCCAGTACGCTGCGCACCGCGCACACGGCCAGCCGCAACGCATGGGGCGCGATTGCGCTGTATGAAGATCAAATCGTGCACGTCCCGCAGCGTGAGATTGACATCCTGGATCGCGTTGGCGGCGGCGACAGCTTCGCCTCAGGCCTGATCTATGGAATGCTCGCCGCCAAGGAAATCGAATGGGCCGTCCAATGCGGCGTAGCGCACGGCGCGCTGGCCATGACCACTCCAGGTGACACCAGCATGGCCACGCTCTCAGAAGTAGAGCGCATCATCAAAGGCGGATCGGCGCGCATCGCCCGCTAGATCGCAGCGAAATCGACGAGGAGAAAATGCCCGAAACAACGCAGCAAACCATCGAGCGGGTGGGACTCATTCCGGTTCTGCGCGCAAAGAGCGCGGAGCAGGGCCACGCAGTCGTGAAAGCCATGGTCGAAGGCGGAGTGACCGTCGTGGAAGTGACCATGACAGTCCCCGGCGCAGTCGATTTGCTCAAGGAGCTCAAGAAGGAGTACGGGGCGCAGCTCCTGCTCGGCGCCGGCACCGTGACCACGGCGGCGCAGGCCGAAGCAACGATTGAAGCGGGCGCGGAATTTGTCGTCAGCCCCAGCCTGCATCCCGAAGTGATCCGCGCGACAAAGGCTAATCAGAAGATCTCCTGCCCCGGCGCTCTCACGCCCACAGAGGCCATCACTGCGTGGGAAGCCGGCGCCGACTACGTGAAGATCTTCCCCTGCTCAGCCGTGGGCGGCGCAAGCTACCTCAAAGCGCTGCTGGCGCCGTTTCCGCACCTCAAGCTCATTCCCACCGGCGGCGTCACACTGCAGACAGCAGAGAGCTTCCTCAAGGCAGGTGCCCGCGCATTGGGTGTTGGCAGCGACCTCGTGAATCTGGCTGCCGTCGATGCCGGAAAACCGGAAACCATCACCGAGACCGCCCGCGCTTATCTGAAGGTGCTGGCCGACGCGCGGAAGAGCTGACGCTGCCGCTATGACCGACTCGTCTTCAACTCAATCCTTCAGCCTCGCAGGCCGCCATGCGCTCGTCACCGGCGGCGCCAGCGGCATCGGCGAAGCCACGGTGAAGGAGCTCGCACGCGCCGGAGCCTTCGTCTGGGTCGCCGATATCAATCTGGCCGCTGCAGAAAAGCTTGCTGGCTCGATTGGCTCTGCCAGAGCTTTGCACCTCGACGTGACTAGCCCGGAATCGATCAACAAAGCCGAGTCCCAGCTCAATCGCCTCGATATTCTTATAAACAACGCGGGGATCGGCCATGTCGGATCGATCGAAGCCACCGAGCCCGAAGACTTCGACCGGCTGATGAACGTCAACGTGCGCTCGGTCTATCTGGTCACGCGCGCCTTTCTGCCGTTGCTGCTCGCCGCGAGCCAGCATCATGAGGCAGTGGGAACCATCATTAACATCGCGTCGGTCTCCGGGCTGGTCGGCATCAAGCAGAGGTTCGCGTATTGCACCACCAAGGGCGCAGTGATCGCGATGACCCGCCAGCTGGCGGTCGAATATCCGAAGACGCTGCGCGTGAACGCCGTCTGTCCCGGCACCGTGCAGACTCCGTTTGTCGAAGGTTACCTCGAAAAATTTCACAAAGAGAATAAGGAAGAGGTGCGCGCCGAGCTCCGCGCGCGCCAGCCCGTGGGGCGCCTCGGCCGGCCGGAAGAAGTTGCCTCTGCGGTGCGCTATCTCGCCTCCGACGAGGCCGCCTTCGTCAGCGGTTCCCTGCTCACCATCGACGGCGGCTGGACAGCCGCGTAAATTCGTTCATTCATCGTTTCAATTCTCCCTGGAGGATTCGCATGAAGCTTGTCTCGTTCTCAACTGCCGATAGCACGATACGGCCGGGCGCGCTGCTGGACAAAGAGAATCTCGTCGTCGATCTGAGCGCCGGCGGTTACACCGACGCTCTTTCCGTGATCAGCGCAGGTGTCGCAGCCGTCGATAAGCCCGCCGCCGGTCCTAGCTACAAGCTCAGCGAAGTGCGTCTGCACGCGCCGCTCGCGAACCCGCCGCGTCTGTTTGCCATCGGCCTGAACTACCGCGAGCACGCGATCGAATCCAAGATGGCCTTCCCCGAGTTCCCTGTTGTCTTCTTCAAGCTGCAAACGGCGATCATCGGCCCCGGTGAGGCGATCGTGCTTCCCAAGAATTCCAATGAGCCCGATTATGAGGCCGAGCTGGCCTTCGTGATCGGCAAAGGCGGCTATCGCATTCCCGCTTCGGCCTGGCGG
The DNA here is from genome assembly GCA_035508375.1 of Occallatibacter sp. Classification (GTDB taxonomy): domain Bacteria; phylum Acidobacteriota; class Terriglobia; order Terriglobales; family Acidobacteriaceae; genus Telmatobacter. The sequence continues at coordinate 24,050 of DATJNF010000082.1, forward strand.
GAGCACGTCTATGGCTACACCATCATCAATGACGTGAGCGCCCGCGACATTCAACGCTCCACCTCGCAGTGGTCATTGGCCAAGAGCTTTCCTACGTTCAGTCCCATGGGTCCGGCCATCGTCACAGCGGATGAGATCGCCGATCCGCACAATCTGAAGATTGGCCTGAGCATCGATGGAGAAACCCTGCAGAACTCGACCACCAGCGAGCTGATCTTCAAGATCCCTGACCTAATCGAATATCTGTCTTCGATCACGCCGCTCTTGCCCGGAGACATCGTGTCCACCGGCACGCCATCCGGCGTCGGCATGGGCCGCAATCCCAAGCGCTGGCTCAAGCCGGGTGACAATGTCACAGTGACGATTGAGGGCGTGGGATCGCTGACGAATCCCGTTGTCGCTGAGTAAGAAGCTGAAGCCAGCTACCGAGGTGAGCCTAAGCCAGGCGCCGAGACGCAGCCTGGCTCAGGCGGCGATATGCCCTTCACCGGGTTTCGCTTCAGCGAAGAGCCAGCCATACAGCGCTACGCCGATGTAGCAGGCGACCGGGACGAGATAGGCAATCTGATTTCCGGCTCGGTCAGAGAGAATGCCCATCAGCTTGGTGAGCACCGCGCCGCCCAGGATCGCCATTACCAGCAGCGATCCGGCGGTCTTGGTCTTCTCGCCCATGCCTTTCAGTCCCAATGCAAAGATCGTTGGGAACATGATGGACATAAATAAGCTCGTGGTCAGCAGGCAGCCTACGCCCACCCAGCCGGGATGCACCACCGCAACCATTGCCAGCGCTATGTTGATGATGGAATAGAGCACCAGCATCAGCCGCGCGTGGAAATGACGCATGAGCCACGCCGAACTGAAGCGGCCCACAGCAAAGGCCGCGAGGGTCCCGGTCAACATGTAACCTGCCGCTTTGTCACCGACGCCGGTAGCCGACTCGACGTAAGGAATGAAGTAGCTCCACGTGCCGACCTGCGCACCCACGTATAGAAACTGCGCGATCACCGCGAAGACAAAGTGCGGCTGAAACAGGCGCACATGCTCAACCGGCACGTCCATATCCACCGCCACTTCTTCGCCGCCAAGCACCGGAAATTTCGTCATCAGGATCAGGAATGCCCAGACAAATGCAATCGCGCCCAGCACCAGGTAAGGCGTGACGACGCGCAGCGTTTCCGAGTGAAGATAGGCCTGGTAAGTACCGGCGGCCTGCATGGACGCCACCTGTGCATCGGTATACTTGATGCCCGAAAAGATGAAGACTGTTCCGATCAGGCCCGCGGTGATAGACCCCAGCGGATTAAACGCCTGCGAGAGGTTCAAACGGCGTTCGCTTGACCCGGCCGGACCCAGTTGAGCGATGAAGGAGTTGGAGCCGGTTTCAAGAAACGAGAGGCCGCTGGCAATCACGAATTGCGCGACAAGGAAAAACGCATAGAGCCCTGCCTGTGCCGCTGGGTAAAAGAGCCAGCAGCCGCTGCCAAGCAGGCAAAGGCCGGTAACGATTCCCATCTTGTAGCCGAATCGCCTCATCAACTGCGCGGCCGGAAAGGCGAGCGTGAAATACCCCAGGTAAAACCAGATCTGCACGCCGGCAGCGCTCGACCGGTTGATGTTGAACGACTTCATGAACTGCCGGATGAGGATGTCATTCAGGTTGTTCGGAATCGCCCAAAGAAAGAAGAGCACCGTGACAACCAAAAAAGGCAGCATTCTCCCGGGGGGGATCAACGCAGCTTCAATATCCTCGTCGTTCGCGGATGACACGTTTCGTGCGCCGACCGGCCCTGCAGAGATGCTCAAGTGGACCCTCCTTTCAGGCGCACGCCCGCAAAAGCCGAACGTATACGTTTCCGGAATCGCTTCCGAAGCCCGCGCCTGATCGCTCCACTCTTTCTATCGAATCAACACAACTCCTGGCAAATCGGATTTTCCGGCGCGCAAGCGGCAGGCCGCCGGATGGAATGAATCGCCTCAGATTGCCTCGAGGCTGCGGCCCTTGGTCTCCGGCAGCGACAGCACGGTCACGATCAGCCCCAGGATGCTGGCCAAGGCTGCGGCCGTCTCCGCGCCGAGAAGTCCCTTCCAGTGCAGAAGGAATGGAAAGACGAAGACGCCGGCGAAGCCTCCCAGCTTGCCCATCGCCGCTGCGATGCCGTGCCCGGTTGTGCGCACGCGCACTGGAAAGATCTCCGAGGGGTAAATGAATGTCGTCGCATTGGGGCCGAACTCGGTGAAGAAGTAGCTGAAGCCATAGATGACAAGGAACGGCACCGCCGCGTTCTGCAGGTTCGGCAGAAAAGCAAGCAGGAAGAATGTCACCGCCATCATGGCAAAGCCAAGCACCTGTATGGTCTTCCTGCCGATGCGGTCCATGGCCAGAACGGCGAGCACATATCCGGGCAGCGCGAAAACCGCAAAGACCGTGAGTTGCGTCAAGGTTTTCTCGAGCAATGTGTGGTCGCTCTTGAGCGCCGAAAGCACCAGGGGACTGGAAACGGTGTTCCCGTAATATGCGGCGTCCATCAGGAACCACGCGGCACTCGCGCCCACGAGCCGGATCAGCAGCTTGTTGTCATTGACCAGCCGCTGGAAGCCATCCCAGAAGGAGACGGACTGGCTCGGAGCCTGCAGATTTCGCCGCGCAAGCGTGCCGCCCTCTACGTCGCCATGTTCCGCGGCCGCCGCCAGAAAGCGTGGCGTCTCTTTCAGCCGACGGCGCTGCCAATAGACAGCCAGCGCGGGCACTGCTCCAAAGGCCACAAGGATGCGCCAGATCAGATCGTGCGAGAGGCTCGTGGACAAAAGCGCCGAGGCAAAGAGCGGCCCGACAATCAGACCCGCGGCCTGCATCGCGAAGACGAGCGTTACGAGGAGCCCTCGCGAAGACTTCCCGGCAAACTCGCTCATGATGGTCGCCGAAACCGGGTAATCCCCGCCAATGCCGATGCCGAGAACAAAGCGAAGCCCGATCAGCCACCAGATGTTAGGAGAGAAGGCACAGGCGATGGCGCCGATGGCGAGCACCAGCACCTCGACGCCATAGATGCGCTTGCGGCCCAGCATGTCCGCCACGCGGCCAAACAGAAGCGCCCCAAAGGCCGACGCCAGCAGCGCCGTCGAATCGACGAGGCTCTCCTCAATCTTGCCTACGTTCCACATCGGCTTGAGGAGCGACATCACGACGCCGATGATGAACAGGTCGTAGGCATCGGTGAAGAAACCCATGCCCGAGATGAACATGATCTTCCAGTGGTGGCTTGAGATTTTAGCGTTGTCTAATTCAGTAAAGTCATAAACAGCTTGGCCCGGCATAGTCTACTCCGCGGCATAATCTGCTCGCGAGTGGATCAGATGCGGCGGGACATTAAAGACATGTTACATAGATATGAATTTGAGAGGGGAGGAAGGAGCCTCCCGCCTGCCGGCGGCGCGCATCACAGCACGCGCGCCAGCCACTTGCCTGTATGCGAGTGCAAATTGTTGGCGATAGCCTCCGGCGGGCCCTCTGCGACGATTTTTCCGCCCCCCATGCCGCCCTCGGGCCCAAGATCGATCACCCAATCGGCGCTTTTGATCACATCGAGATTATGCTCGATGACGATCAGTGAGCCACCGCCGTCGATCAGCTTGCGAAACGCTGTCAGCAACTTCGACACATCATCGAAGTGAAGACCGGTCGTGGGCTCATCCAGGATGTATAGCACGCGGCTGGCCTGGGAAGGCTTGGCATTGGAATTGGCCGCGCGCACCGCGGCAAGATGTGCCGCGAGCTTCACGCGCTGCGCCTCACCGCCGGAGAGAGTTGTCGCCGACTGTCCCAGCCGCAGATAACCCAGGCCGATCTCGTCCAGCACAGCGAGCTTTTCGAGCAACCGCGTCTGGCCGGCGAAGAAGCGCAGCGCCTCCTTCACCGTCATCTGCAGCACTTCGTGAATATTCTTGCCCTTGTACTGCACCTCGAGAATCTTCTGCTGGTAGCGCGTGCCGTTGCAGTCCTCGCAAGGGAGTTCCACGTCGGCCAGAAACTGCATTTCGACCGTTACCGTGCCGTCGCCTTCGCAGGTATTGCAGCGGCCGCCGGGTACATTAAAGGAGAAGTGTCCCGGCGTGAGCGAGAGCCGCTTCGCCTCGGGCTGAGCGGCAAAAAGCTCGCGCACCAGATCAAAGCCCTTGATGTAGGTGATGGGATTCGAGCGCGGTGTGCGCCCAATCGGCGTCTGATCCACCAGCACCACGTCGTTCAGCCGCTCCACCCCGGTGAGTGAGGCAAACGAGCCCGCGGGATCACTGCCGTCGGTCTGGCCCAGCGCCCGCGCGACGGCGCGATAGAGCACCTGATGCACCAGCGTCGACTTGCCGGAGCCGGAGACGCCGGTGATCGCGACGAGCAGGCCAAGCGGAATCTCTACATCCAGCCCGTGCAGATTGTTGGCGCGCGCGCCGCGCAGCACCAGCTTTTCACGGCCGGGAGCGCGCCGGCGTGTCGGCACGGGAATCGTAATCTTGCCGGAAAGATACCGGCCTGTGAGCGAGTTGGGATTGGCTTCGATCTCGGCCAGTTCGCCATCGGCGAGTATCTTGCCACCAAACTCGCCCGCTCCCGGGCCAAGATCGAGCAGATGATCGGCCGCTCGCAGCACATCCGGATCGTGCTCGACCACGAGAATCGTGTTGCCCAGGTCCCGCAGCTCCTCCAGGATGTGGATCAGCCGAGAGGTATCCCGCGTGTGCAGGCCGATCGAGGGCTCGTCCAGCACATACAGCGCGCCCACCAGGCGCGAACCCAGCGACGTGGCCAGCTGGATGCGCTGCGCCTCGCCGCCGGAGAGCGTAGAAGCCAGCCGGTCGAGCGTGAGATATTCAAGGCCCACCGCATCCAGAAAACTGAGCCGCTGCCGCACCTCTTCGAGGATGGGCCCGGCAATCTCCTCCTGCATGGCCGTAAGCTCGAGCGCGTTGAAGAACTCCTTGGCTTGTGCAATCGTCAGCGCCGACGCCTGGCAGATGTTCTTCCCGTTGAGTCGGACAGCGCGCGCTTCGGCTCGTAGCCGCTGGCCGCGGCAATCGGGGCACTCGGCGTAGCCGCGATACTTGCTCAGCATCACGCGCACATGGAGCTTGTACTTCTTGCGGTCCATCTGCGCGAAGAAGCCATAGACGCCTTCGAAGCCGCCCTTCCCGCGCAGCACAGTCTCCTGCGCCTGCTCTGGCAGATCATGCCATGCAACATCGAGTGGAACTCCCAGTTCCGCCGCGCGCTTGCGCAAATCGGTAAACCACGGGCGGTACTTGGGCCGGTTCCAGGGATCAATCGCGCCCTGATTCAGAGTCAGGCTCTTGTCGGGAATGATAAGGTTCAGATCGTAGTCGACTGTATTGCCAAAGCCCTGGCAGCGGGGGCATGCGCCGAAGGGATTATTGAAGCTGAACAGGCGCGGCTCCGGCTCGCGGCCCGGACGATGGCAGGTGGTGCACTCGTACGCGCCGCTGAAGCGCAGCCGCCGCCGTTCGGCGGTCTCGTCCCGCGGCGCCTCTTCGAAGATTACTTCTCCCGCCTCGCGATAGGCCGTCTCCAGGGCGTCCACTATGCGCGAACGGTTTTCCGGATTGACGACGACCCTGTCTAAAAGAACAAAGAGCGGAGCGCCGAAATCGAGATCGAGCAGCGACTCGGGCGTTGAGAACTCGAAGATCTTCCCCTGCTGCCAGAGCCGGTTGAAGCCACTGCCGCGTAACTCCGCCAGACGGGCCTTCAGCGTCTCAATGTGCAGCGAGGCCGCGTCATTCGCAACCTGCTTGATCTTGGCGCTGGCCTTCGCGGCACGCGCCGACGCTCGCCCGGATTTCGCCGGCTTTTCTTCCGCTGTGGGTGACGGCGTCGCCGTGACAACCGGAAATAGCACATTCAGCCGCGTTCCTTCGCCCAGGGCAGCGATGGTCTCCGCCGCTTCGTCGACGGAATCCCGCTTCACCAACCCGTCGCAATAGATGCAGTGCACAGTGCCGCAGCGTGCATAGAGCAGCCGCAGGTAGTCATAAATCTCCGTCGCCGTCGCCACGGTCGAACGCGGATTGCGCGTCGTGTTTTTCTGCTTGATCGCGATCGCCGGCGCAAGACCGTCAATCTCGTCGACATCCGGCTTCTCGATCCGCTCCAGAAACTGCCGGGCGTAGGCGGAAAGCGACTCGACATACCGCCTCTGCCCCTCGGCGTAGATGGTGTCGAAGGCCAGCGAGCTCTTGCCCGAACCCGACACGCCGCTGACCACCGTCAGCTTTCCGTGAGGAATCTCGCAGGAGACGTTCTTCAGGTTATGCGTCCGCGCGCCGCGGATAATGATGGCGTCGTTCAACAGGAATGCACCGGGGGACGAATTCTGCCGGAAGCATCCCTGCATCCTCAGTGAGGTTCAGGGCGCAACCGGCCATTCTTTAGTATACGGTCGCCCCCGCCACGGCAGGCGCGTGCACCCGTGACAATATGGTCAATGTTCTTCCGCAGAGGAATACAGGACGAGTATCCACCGCGGACTCGTCGCCTGGCCATTCCATGACCTTGCCGCGACCTGCGACGGAACCGCGTCGGTGAGATCGAGGGCGTACCAGCCGGGAGCGGCTGCGCGGCGCCGGTCGTAAACACGACGCGGCATTTCCGGACAGCCACCTGCCCAACCTGGAAAATCAAAGAATGTGCCAATAACCCCTGGGGAAAGTGCTGGTTGAACCAGACCAAACTGCTCTATGCGGCGAGAGCAGGTAACCGCGAAAAGTCGAACCGTACCGATTCGTTGGGCTCGCGGTTCAGAACCCCTGCCAGGCCGATGAGGGCCTCTGAAGCACAGGCTGGACACTGCTGTGCGCAGTTGCCGATGCAGTTGCAGTCCTGGCAGAGATAGGCGCTGGTCAATGGCATGTGTTGCATCGAAACAAATGTCATGTGTTTACCCCTATATTCCCCTCGCTGGGTGAGAACGCTCATACGCTTCCTCCGATCCTGCGCGATGGGACCCCAAATCAGATGACTACATCTGGATGGATGCCGCTCGATGCGGCGAAGTTGTTTTGAGTTTAGGTGCATAGAACTAGTGAACTGCTTCATTCATATCACCCGCTGAATGGTGCGCGAAGAACCATGACCGTTTCAAGTCAGTCCCCAGTAACCCGAAAGTGACTCGCGAAGCCGGGTAAACTGGTTACTGAGGATTAATCCTGTGCCGCGTGCCGCTTATTTTGCTGTACTTTGCGCTTCCCTGCTGAGCTATTACCCAAGCTTCGCCCAGGAACCGCCCGCGGCAGCCGCTCCGGCGGCACGCGCACCGGAACCGGTGCCGGAACAGGTCTCCGCTGCTGAGACGGCGATCGGGAAATCCGACTGGAAGACGGCGGAGACGGCTCTCGACGCCTGGGTGGCGACGCATCCTACCGATGCACGCGCCCTCTTCGATCTTGGGTACGTGGCCGACGCACAGAACCGCCTGGACGATGCAGCAGGTTTGTATCGCCGCGCCATCGCGGCCGATCCAAATTCCTTTGAGGCTCATCTGTCGCTAGGCCTTCTGCTGGCTCGGCAGGGAAAACCGGACCAAGCCCGGCCGGAGCTTGTCACGGCCACCACGCTCGACCCCGGTGACGCCGGCCCGGCTCTCAAGGCGCGTGCCTGGCGCGCACTGGCGCAGATCGACCGACCCAAACCAGGCGGCGATAGCGACCCCAGCGCCGCTTCCAATGACCTGATCGAGGCGCTGAAGATTTCACCGGAGACCGAAGACGATACCCTGCTGGCTGCCAGCCTGGCCGAAGATGCGGGCCAGTACGACACCGCCGAAGCGGCATACCGCCGCGTGCTGGCCAAAGATCCGAAGTCGGAGTCCGCCACCACCGGCCTGGCACATCTGCTCATCGCCCGCAAGCAGTATGCCGACGCGGAAACCATGCTTCGCACCGCGCTCACGCAATTCCCTGACGACCCCACGCTTACGGCACAGCTTGCCACCGTGCTCGCCGCGCAGGACAAGGCCGAAGCGTTACCGCTCCTCGAAAAGCTGCATGAAGCACATCCAGCCGATCCGGCTATCACGCGTATGCTGGTCACCGTGATGGCCGACGCCGGTGATTACGCCGGCTCCGATCAGCTCTGCGCTCAGTTGCTCACAACCAATCCCCAGGACCCGCAACTGCTCGTCACACACGGACAGAACCTGGTGCACCAGCTGCGGTATGTTGAAGCTTTCAACGCATTCGACAAGGCGACAAAGATCGAACCGGCCAACGTTGACGCCTGGGGTGGTCTCGCGTTCGCCGCTTCGCGCCTCGAGCGGCCCGACTCAACGCTGCATGCGCTCACGATGCGCGCTCGCTACGTGTCAGACAACGCGTCCACCTACTTTCTCTGGGCGATCTCGTACGACAAGCTGCAGCAGAAGCAGCAGGCCATCACTTACTATCAGCGTTTTCTCCAAGCGGCCGCCGGCAAATTTCCCAACGAAGAGTGGCAGGCGCGACAACGGCTGCAGGTTCTCGGCAAATAAATTACCGCATCACGCGTGACCTGATCGCGGGCCCAGAATCCATTTCAGTAACTGGGGTAATCGCCTTCGACAAATCCAGCATCATAATTTCTTGCAGTTTGTCTGAGATGAGCCTAGTATTGTGAGTCACATCTTCAGGTTGAACCGCACCAGCGGAGGTCCGTCATGCGGACTGTGGTTCACATCGCCGTCGTCGTGGCATTTGGCCTGGCAGCCGGATCGGTTTCGGTGCGCGCATCGTCTCCGGACAGCAAAGCACCCGATCAACAAAGTATCGAAGCGTTGGAAGCCCGTGCCAGTCAAGCCCAGCCGCGCGAGCAGTGCTTCCTGTACGCCCAGCTTGTCCACCAGATGACCGAGTTGAGCGTGAAGCAGTACGCGGAGGGAAATGTCGAGGGAGCCAGTGGACTGCTCAAGAAGATCCAGCTGGTCGCGCAGAAGATCCATCTCTCGCTGGCAAACAACGACAAGCGCCTGAAGAACGCCGAGATTCTGCTCAATCACACCGCGTTCCGATTGAACGAGATGCTGCACGCGAGCAATTATGAAGACCGCCAGCTGGTGCAACAAACCCTCGCTCAGGTGAACAATGCGCAAAACGAAGCCATGATGGAAGTCTTTCATAAGTAAGAAAGATCGGGCGCTCGCGCGCACCGATTCGGCTTCTTCTCTTCCCGCTTCGTCTGTGGTTGAATGAGTGCACCGGAGAGTGTGCCATGCGTGCCTCCATCCTGATACTGCTATCGTTCCTGCTGGCCGGCCCCATCTACGGGCAGAAGCAAAAACGTGAACCCCTCACCGAATCACAGCAGGATCAGATCGCCGAAGCCGGTATCGATCCCGTCGCGCGAGTTGAACTCTACGTGAAATTCATCAATGAACGCGCAGACACCATCAAGGGGCTTATCACTCGCGGGCACTCGAGTTCGCGAAGCTACCGGCTCGACAATGAACTACAGGATTTTGCTGCGCTACTTGACGAGTTGGGTGACAACCTTGACGTGTATTCCGACCGCAAAGCCGACATTCGCCCCAGCCTCAAAAAGCTGAATGAGGGCATTGAGCGGTGGCAAGCCATTCTGAACAGCCTGCCCAGCGAACCGGGATTCGAGCTCTCGCGCCGCGACGCCATCGAAAGCAGCAACGATCTAGCTGCGCAGTCCAAACAGTTAACCACCGATCAGACCGCCTATTTCAGCGCTCACAAGGACGAAAAGGGCCAGGACCGGGCAGAGCCGAAAAACTAGGGAACAGGGAATAGGGAGTAGAAAACCACAGGGCAGAGCCGTTCCCTAGATGTCCCTGTTCCCTGCTATTCTCGACTCAGTGGCGCTTGACTTCGTAGGCATCTTCCAGCAAGAGTACCGTGCGCTCCGGCCACGTGCGCCGATGCCTCCCATTCAGGTCCGCTTCCGCCGGTTTACCTCCCTCAACACCCGGATTTACCTGCGCGACGGCCAGATTCTGGCCAGCCTTTCTGACCTGCTCGAAGGCGCGCCGGAGTCGGTGATCCATGCCATCGCTCACATTCTGCTGGCGAAGCTGTATAGAAAGCCGATCGATCCGACCCAGAATCTTCGCTACAAGCGCTTCTCCACGAGCGCAGCCGTCACGCGCCAGGCAGAGCTGATTCGCCACACCCGCGGCAGCAAGCGCTACTTCGGCCCACAAGGGCGCTACTTCCATCTCGAAGAGGTCTTCGACTCGCTCAACCTGCGATTCTTTGGCGGGCTGCTCGGCCGGCCTGAGCTCACCTGGAGCGAGCGCCTGGCCAAGAGGTCCCTGGGCCACTACGACGCGGCACACAATACCATCGTGGTCAGCCGCGTCTTTGACCGCCCCTCCAGCCCGCGCTACGCGCTCGAATACCTGCTGTATCACGAGATGCTGCACTTGAAGCACCCGGTCAAAATGCGTGGCCTTCGCCGTTGCGTCCACTCCCGCGAGTTCAAGGCCGAAGAGGCGCGTTTCCCGCAACTTACTGAGGCGCTCGCGTTTATTCGCCGCCTCTAACTGCGCAGCATGCCATCTCCGGGATTTTGCTTTCGGATTGGCGCGCGGCATGAGAGACTTTTAACCGAAGCCACCGCTAGATTTCTGTACGATTTTGAGCAATATCATGGGCAATTCCGCCCGCGATGGTACGGCAATTTCATTTTTCTTCTTTCCCGGTTCTGCAAGGTTTTAGAGCGGTTCCACAGTTTATGTGGCCTCAACGACGAAGCGGCGTGCCGCTCGCTTGGAAACCTCTGACGCAAACGGGAGATCATGACCTTCAAAGCGCGATTTCTGGGCCCCCTGCTACTGTTCTCCCTGTTTGTTTGCTCGGACCTGTTGGCGGCACAAGCCGGAACATTAGAGGGAGCGATCCTCGATCCGAGCGGAGCGGCCGTTCCCGGAGCCGAGATTGAGTGTCTCGGCGTCGGCAAGACTTTCCACGCCCGATCAGGCTCCGACGGGCACTATGCCTTCCGTTCGCTCGCTCCGGGCACCTATTCGCTAACAGCCTGGAGCGCCGGATTTGCCCGTCAGACGATCGAAGGCGTGTCTTTGTCCGCTGGGCAGATCAGGCAGTTCAATATCACGCTCCAGATTGCAGTGCAGCAGCAGAGCGTCTCCGTCGCCGGACAGGCTCCCGGCGTCAGCATTGACCCGGACCAGAACGCCAGCGCCCTGGTGTTGCGCGGCAGAGGGCTCGACATTCTCTCCGACGACCCCAACGAGCTTCGCAATGAACTCGAAGCCCTGGCTGGGCCGGCCGCGGGTCCCAGCGGCGGCCAGATCTACATTGATGGCTTCGCCGGGGGCAAGCTGCCTCCGAAGTCTTCCATCCTCGAAGTCCGCGTTAACCAGAACCCGTTCTCCGCGGAATTCGACCGTCTTGGGTATGGACGCGTCGAAGTGATCACCCGGCCTGGCTCGCAGAAACTCCAGGGCATCCTCGACGCTGCAGGCAACACTTCCGCTTTGGACACGGCCAACCCGCTCGTCGCCCAACAGCCCAGCTACTATCAATACGTTGCCTCGGCAGACCTGAGCGGCCCGATCGGCAAGAACGCCTCCTGGTTCCTGAGCACCTATCGCATCTCCCATCAGGACCAGGCCATCGTCAACGCGCTGAACCCGCAGAATCCCGGTGCAAATATTGCCCAGGCATTCTCCACACCGATCACGTACCTGCTGGTCGATCCCCGCATTGACATCCAGGTCGGAGCGAACAACACGGTAACGATCCGCGACCGGTTCTATCGGACTCGTCAAGACGGCAGCGGCGTGGGCGCGCTTGACCTTCCTTCCCTGGCCAGCAGTGTACTGAGCGACGAAAACCAACTCCAGGTCGCCGACACGATCCTCATCAATTCGCATTTCGTGAACGAAACGCACTTTCAGTGGAGCCGCATTGCAAACCATCAAGCAGCGGCGAACTTCACGCCCACTGTGACGGTTCAGGGTGCATTCACAACCGGAGGCAGCAGTTCCGGCGTCGCGCGCGACAGGCAGAATAATTTCGAACTCCAGAATGTCTCGACGGCCACTGCCGGAGAGCACACGCTCCGATTCGGCATGCGGCTGCGCGCTTACAACGATGTGAGCTATTCCACCGCGGGAGCAAACGGGAGCTATTTCTTCGGCTCCGTCGACGCGTATCAGGCGGCGACACCGAGCCAGTATTCGGCCGCAATCATCGCGAATCCGCTGGCAAAGGCGGTGCTCTTCGACGGCTCTTTTTTCCTGCAGGACGATTGGCGCTGGAAACCGAACTTCATCCTCTGCGCAGGCCTTCGCCTGGAGGGCCAGAACCGCATTCACGATCGCGCCGATTGGGCGCCGCGGCTGGCTCTTGTCTGGAGTCCGGGAAAGAGTGTGACAGCGAATCGGCCCCGGACCATCGTCCGCGCCGGTTACGGCTGGTTCTATAACCGCTTCACAGTTCCAAACTTCTTCAGCACCGACTCGGGCACGCCCTACATTCTCCAGACCATCCACGACAATCGCATCAACCAGGAGAGCTACGTGGTCGACAATCCGGCTTTCTATGATCCGAACACCGCGGAACCCTCGGCGATTGTGGCTGCCGGGGGAACTCCCTCGTACCACACCATCGATCCGCACTTCCACGCAGCGCTCGACATGCAGGGAGGGATCGGCGTCGACCGCCAGTTGACACAGAAAATCACCGCCAACCTGACCTATCTCTACACCCAGGGCATTCATCAGTACCTGACCAACAACGTCAGCGCGCCTGAGTTCAACCCCGCCACTTACACGGTCAGCGGTCCGCTGCCGGGTATTTACAACTACCAGTTCCAGTCCGGCGGGGTTTACCGGCAGAATCAGCTCATCTTGACTGTGAGGTATCAGTCGCAGCGCTGGATCCTGAACGGCTATTACCTGCTGAATGCGGCCAAGAGCGATACGCAAGGGGTGAACTTCATCCCCTCGGTCGCGGAGAACCCGGGTCTGGATTACGGCCGCGCCAGCTTCGGGTATCGCCACAAATTGGTCTTCGCCGACAGCTACAACGGGCCCTACGGCATTCTGATCGCCGCTATGCTCTTCGCGCGGTCCGGCCTGCCCTATAACCTGACCGTAGGCAATGATCTGACCGCCAACAATCAGTTCAACGCGCGGCCCAGCTATGGAATCTGCGGGCAGGCTGGGGTCGTCGCCACACAGTATGGCTGCCTCGACACCAACCCGGTAGGGAAAGGCGAAAAGATCGTTCCGTATGGACTAGGCACAGGGCCGGCCAACGTGATCGTCCATTTGCGCTTGAGCAAAGTTGTCGGCATAGGCCCGCGGATTGGAAACCCAGGCGAGGGCGATACCTTCAACGTGGGAAGCGGAGTGAGCGAGCGCGGTTTAAGCAGCGGGCGCGCCGCGATCCGGGTCAATGAATCCGCCCCGCGCCGTTATTCTCTGACGATGGCAGCAGTGGCCGCGAACCTCTTCAACATGGTCAATCTGGCACCGCCCAACGGAGTCTTGCTTTCACCGCTCTTCGGCAAAAGCCAGTCCCTTGCGGGAGGCGGCTTCGGGAGCCAGACGCCCGGCAACCGCGCCATTACTTTCCAGACGACCTTCTCGTTTTGACTTGGCTTCGATCCGGTCCTAAAGAAGCCCCGAGTTTCTCTAAGCCTCAAGCATGCTTCTGCGCCACCACATGAATCGACTCAGCCGGCGTCTCGGCAGGCCGTGTGGCGGCCCACCACGTGATCGCGATGCCCACAACAGCCGCACCGGCACTGGCCAATTGCGCGTTCGACAGGCCCCAGATCACCTTGGGGTTGCGGCGCACGAATTCGACCAGGAAACGGGCGATCCCGCTCAGAGCCAGATACTGGCCCAGAATTGCGCCCGTCGCGTGGGCCTTGCCCCCGCGGCGCCAGAGCCACCAGCCGATCACCAGGCCGGCCGCCATCTCGTACAAAGGCGTAGGATGTACGCGCACCGTTGTCGGGTCGATGCCGTTGGGGAAGCTCATACCCCACGGAAGGCTTGTCGGTATCCCATAGCAGCCATCACCGGAAAGAAAACAACCGATGCGCCCTACGGCGTAGCCCACTGCCGCGGCCGGAGCCGCGAAATCCAGCATCCGCAGCGCACCGATTTTGGACCGCCAACCCTGCAACAGCAGCGCGGAGATTCCGAAGACCAGCCCGCCATACCAGGCGAAGCCAGCGGAGTCATACAGAACCCGCCAGCCCAGCTCACGAAAATCAGCGGGGGTATCCAGAACGTGCCACAGTTTGGCGCCCACGATGCCGGCGACGACCGTGATGGCCACAATCCCCACCGCATCCGCCTCAATGTGCGCACGGCGGAAGCCGCGGTCAACAATCACCGCAGCCGCCACAGCGGCAAACCACAGCATGAGCCCAAACGTAGGCAGATTGAAGCTTCCGATATGGATAAAGGGATACATGGTTCTCTCCAGTATAGACGGGGATCGAGTGCAACCCGGGTCGCCCCGTAAAGGGCAATTGCGGTTTTGATTTACACAACCGCATGGTCCCAAGTCAGGCGATACTAGATACATGGCTACTACAACCTACCAGGGTCTGGAGGTCCTTTATTCCCGGCAGCAGATTGCCGAGCGGGTCGCCGAAATGGGCGCCCAGATCACCCGCGATCTGAATGGCGAGCGACTGGTGATGATCGGCGTGCTCAAGGGCGCCGCCCCGTTTCTGGCAGACCTTTCGCGGGCGATCCAGGCCGACGCGACCTTCGACTTCGTTGCCGTTTCGAGCTACGGCAAAGGACAGCGCTCTTCGGGAGCGGTCAAGCTCATCAAGGACCTCGACGAGCCGATCGAGGGCAAGAACGTGCTGGTTGTCGAAGACATTCTCGACACAGGCCTGACCCTCTCCTACCTGCGCAAGATCTTTCTCCAGCATCACCCCAAGAGCCTGCGCATCGCCACACTGCTTGACAAGCCATCCCGGCGCATCGAGAAGATTGAGGCAGACTACGTGGGCTTTTCCATTCCAAACCTGTTCGTGATCGGCTACGGCATGGACTATGCGGAGCGCTACCGTAACCTGCCTGATATCTGCATTCTGGCGCCCGGCCAGACGGAGTAGAAAAAAGCCGCTGACACTTCCGTACCCGAGCCGCGATTCCTTCCGTCCAAATCGGTGGAGTTGCATCTATTCAGTTGGCGCGGTCACCCCGGTAATCTATACTCAGTCTCCCGGAGACCACCCTAAGCGCGCCGTTAGAGCTGCGTGTGCAATTTGAGGAGCTTGCCCCATGAAAGTAATTACCCCGATTCAGGAGTCCGATCTGGACTTTGATCATGGCACCTTTGATTCCGCTGCCTTTACTGCTCAGACATTGCGCAATTGGCAATCCCTGGCCTCGGTCATCGACCACACGCTGCTGAAGCCCGAAGCCACACGCAGCCAGGTGGAAACCCTTTGTGAGGAGGCCATGCGCTACCGCTTCGCCTGCGCGATGGTCAACCCGGTCTGGGCCTCGACCGCCGTGAATGTGCTCTCCGGAACCGGCGTGCCCGTAGGTGTGGTCATTGGATTCCCCTTTGGCGCGTCGCTGGTCTCTACGCTGCGCCATGAGGCTGCGGCCCTCACACGCCTGGGCGCGAAAGAGCTCGACATGGTGATCCCCATCGGTGTGCTCAAGAGCGGCAATCACGCCGCGGTACAGCACACTATCCACGCGGCAGCTAACGTGGCACATCATCACGGCGCTCTGCTCAAGGTGATTCTTGAAACCGCGCTGCTGACCATGGAAGAAAAGTTGCGCGCTTCGGAAATTGCGATCCAGGCCGGCGCTGATTTCATCAAGACCTCTACCGGCTTCTCCACGGGCGGCGCAACCGCCGCCGATGTTGCCCTGATGCGCGGTGTGGCCGGCGCGCGCTGCGGCGTCAAGGCCTCAGGCGGCATCCGCACGCTGGCCGATGTGCGCGCCATGCTCGAAGCCGGCGCCAACCGCATCGGTGCCTCTGCGTCCGTCGCGATCGTCCGCGAACTCGGCGCAGAATGAGAAAGACAGGGAGTGGGGACTAGGGAACAGGGAATAGAAAAGCCCACTCCGGATCGACGTGCAGCGTTTTCCTCGGTAATCGACGCAGCAGACAGATCCCGCATTACCCGATAAGTCTCTTCCTGTTCCCTGTTCCTCGCTTTGCTATCATTGCCATTCGACACCGATGCCTGATCCGCCGCCATCTTCGCCGGCAGCCCATGATCTTGAGGGCGATTACCGGCCCGCCGAACCAGCGTCTCTTGATCCGGTCAACGCGCGTGTTGAGCCAGTCGATCCCGCGTACCTGATGAAGCTCACCGACACGCTCAACACCACGCTTGACCTGCAAACGCTGCTGACTCGCGTCTCCGAGCTGGTTCGCGCGGTCATCAACTACCGCATCTTCGCGATCTTCCTGGTGAACGACCGCACACACGAGCTGCGCATGCGCTTCCAGATCGGCCACACACCCGCGGTTGAGCGCACGCGGATCCCGGTTGGTAAAGGTGTGGTCGGCCAGGTAGCGCTCACGCGACAGCCGGTGTTGCTGAATGACGTCTCGACCTCGGAGTTCTATATTCCAGCCAATCCCGAGGTCCGATCCGAATTAGCCGTTCCGCTGATTGCCAAAAATCGCCTCATTGGCGTCATCGACCTCGAAAGCGAAGAACCGGGCTATTTCCGCCCCGAGCATCTGCATCTGCTCACCGTCACCGCATCGCGCATCGCCCAGGCCATCGAAAATGCGCGGCTCTACGCGCGCGTCTCGCGCCAGGCGCAGACCCTCGAGGTCCTGAATGAAATTGCGGTGGAGCTGGCGTCGATCCTTGATCTGCATCCGCTGCTCGAGCGCGTGGGCCAGCTCCTGCGCCGGCTCATCGATTACCAGATGTTCACCATCATGCTGCTCGATGAGAAAGGCGAGCTGCTCATCACGCGCTACGCGTGGCGTTTCGGCTCTACTCATGCGCCGGTGCGCCGGATTCCCGTCACCAGCGGCTTGGTGGGCGCGGCCGTGCGCGAGTGGCGGACGATCAATGTGCCTGACGTTCGCAAAGACCCCCGCTACTTGGAGATGAACGCCGAAACACGCTCGGAGCTGATTGTGCCCCTGTTCTACAAGGGCCGCGTGATCGGCGTTCTCGATCTCGAACACACGCGCGTGGGCTTCTTCAACGAAGAACACGAGCGCATGCTCGCCACGCTGGGCTCGCAGATCGCCATTGCCATTGAAAATGCGCGCCTGTATCAGGCGGTGCGGCGGCAGGAGCGCCAGCTTGAACGCGACCTGGCCATGGCGCGCGAAGTGCAGCTCCGGCTGCTGCCGCCCGAAGCGCCTTCGCATCCGCACGCGGAGATGGCGGTGCGCTTTCTTCCCGCGCGCTCTATCGGCGGCGACCTCTACGACTTCATCGACTACGGACCCAACCGCACCGCCATCGTTCTCGGTGACGTGAGCGGCAAGGCGGCGCCGGCAGCGCTCTTCGCGGCGCTGGTCAGCGGCATTATGCGCTCGGCTGCCCAGCAGGAGCCCGGTCCCGCCGACATGCTCGCCCATCTCAATGACGCGCTGCAGGAGCGCAAGCTCGAGTCGCAGTACGTTACGCTGCTCTTCGCTCTGTGGAACGACGAGAATCAGACGCTGCAAGTGGCGAACTCCGGCGCGGTACAGCCGGTCTTTTGCCGCGCCGGCGAGTCGCTCACTGTCAAGGCGGAGGGATTTCCGCTAGGCATGTTTCCCAACGCTACTTATGAAGAGTTCAACGTCGCCACGCAGCCCGGCGACGTGATTGTCTTCGTCTCGGACGGCATTCTGGATGCAGAGAACGAGAAAGACGAGATGTACGGACAGGATCAGTTGTCCAGCCTGCTCTGCGCCAGCCGCGACCTGCCTGCGTGCGAAATCGCCGAGGCCATTCTCGCGGATGTAACGCGCTTCCAGGGCGGCAAAGACCGGTTCGATGACGAAACCATCATCGTGCTGCGGGTCCGGTGAGAAAAGCAGGGACCAGGGAACAGGGAGTAGAAAAACCGCGCTATGATCTGCGGGCACCGTTTGACTCCAGAATTTACACAGCAGGCGCATCCTGCATTGCCCGACCAGTCTGTTCCCTAGTCCCTAGTCCGCTAAACTATAAGCAGATCCGACGCACGGAGCCCCTTTGCACACCGCAGTCCAGGAACGCCTCATCCGCCCCGCCCGCAATATTCTGGGCAGCCTTCGCCTGCCGGGCGACAAATCCATCAGCCATCGCTACGCCATGCTCGGCGCATTTGCCGAAGGCACCTCGCGCTTCACGAACTTTTCCACCGGCGCGGATTGCGCGTCGACGCTGGCTTGCATGCAGGCGCTCGGCGCCAAGGTGAACCGGCTCGGCGGCGATGCCGTCGAAATCGCCGGCGTGGCCGGACGCGTCACGCCCGCGAATCATCCGCTCGACTGCGGAAACTCCGGCTCGACGATGCGTATGATCTCCGGCCTGCTTGCTCCGCAGCAGGGTAGCTTCACGCTGGTCGGCGATGCGTCGCTCTCGCGGCGCCCCATGGAGCGCATTCGCAAGCCCCTTGGAGCGATGGGCGCGCGCATCACGCTGACGGAAGGCCACGCGCCTCTGACGATTGAAGGTGCTTCGCTCAAGGCCATCGACTTCACCACGCCCGTTCCCAGCGCGCAGGTGAAGACGTGCGTGCTGCTTGCCGGCCTGCAAACCGCAGGAACGACGACGGTGCGCGAGTCCGTGCGCACACGCGACCATAGCGAGCTGGCCTTGCGCGCCTTTGGCGCAGACCTGGCGCGGACAGCGGATTCTGTTTCCATCGCCGGACCCCAGCAGCTTCGCGCAATCGAGGCCACCGTGCCCGGCGACATCTCCTCAGCCGCATTCTTTCTGTGCGCAGCAGCAATCTTCCCCGGTTCGGGACTCGTGATCGAGTCGCTGGGCCTCAACCCCACCCGCGCTACGCTACTCGATGTTCTGACGGCTCTCGGCGCGCACATCGCCGTCCTCAATCTCGAAGAGAAGCACGCCGAGCTCGTGGGCACGGTGCAGATTACCGCACCGGCGGAAGGGCTTGGCAGCACCGCGGTCAGCGGAAGTCTTGCAGCGCAGCTCATCGACGAACTGCCCGTCCTCGCCGCGATCGCACCCTTTACGCGCGGCGGCATCCGCATCCGCGATGCGAAGGAGCTGCGCGTGAAAGAGTCCGACCGCATCGCGCTGGTCGCGAAGAATCTGCGCGCCATGGGGGCGGAAGTCGACGAATTCGAAGACGGCCTTGACGTACCGGGCGGACAGATTCTTCATGGCGCCACCATCGACTCGGGCGGCGACCACCGCATTGCCATGGCCTTCAGCGTGGCCGCACTGCGCGCCGAAGGCGAGACACTGATTCAGGGCGCCGAATCGGCTGCGATCAGCTTCCCTGAGTTTTTCGATCTGCTGGATCTGGTCGCAGAGCGATAACCTTCCATGAACGCATCAGATCGCTCGCTCTTCTTGAAAGACAACACAAAGGCCCGGCAAATCGCCGGGCCTTTGTCCGTGCAGTACCGGAAGAACTACTCGTTTCCCGGAAGCGCTGTCGGAGCCACCGTTGTGTTCTTCGCCGGCTCCAGACCGGGGATGACCGGCGCGGTTGCCACATTGCCGGTTGCAGCGTCGTTCAGATTGATGCCGTAGTGCTGCAGGGTTGAAGCCAGCACCTGGTACATCAACGCGCGGTCTTTGGCATACGTCAGGTTCGCTGTAATCAGGTTGTTTTCCGCGACTGCCAGGTTGCGCTCCTGCAGCAGCACGTTGGCTGTTGTGGAAGCGCCGAGCCGCAGCTTCTTTTGCTCCGCGTCCAGACTCTGTTGCGCATAGTCTTGGGCAGCAATCGAGGCTTGCACCTGTGCCCGGTCGTTCGCGAGAGCGTATTGCTGCGCCGTCACCTGCATGCGAATCTGCGTGTAGAGCTGCTCCAGATGCATCTCCGCCTGCCGGTATTCGATCAGCGACCGCGCCTGGTCCGCCTGCGCCGTGCGGTTCCGGATTGGGAGCTGGAAGTTGAATCCGATCCCCTTGTCCGGAGAGCTGCCATTGACGAGGTTGTTCAACACCGTGGTATAGCCTGTGCTGGTGCTTGCACCGCAGTAAAACCCAAAGATGTTGCAGGCCCTGTTCGGCGCGCCGCCGATACCCTCCGCGCCGTAAAACCCATAGACGTCCAGCGTGGGCAGCAAAGCGTTGCGTGCGCCTTTCAGCGTGATCTCATCCTTCTTGATGGAGAGCACGGCCTGTTCCAGTTCTGGCCGGTTCTTGAAAGCCGTCTGTGCGAGCTCATCGGGAGTTTCCTTCTCCTCAGGAAGCTGATCCAGGTTCACCCGGTCCGTGGGAATAATCGGCGCCGCCACCAGGGTTGGATCGTTCAAGTTCCGGGTAATCGCCTGCTTCAGAATCAGCTGCTGATAGTTGAGGTTGCTCTGTGAATTGATGAGCGCCTGCTTGTCGGTGGCCACCGTCGAATCGGCCTGCACTACATCAAGCGGCGCCATCGTGCCAACCTGCAGCTGCTTGCGCGTATCGCTGTCCAGTTGCGTGCTCTGGGTCAGGGCGCGCTGCTTCGCCTGCACGTCCTCATACGCGCTTACGACGACCCAGTAGATGTTTTCCACCTGGTTCACCGTGGCGAGAATCTGCTGCCGGAAGGTCGAGTCGGTGATACGGCGATCGAGAAGCGCCTCATACACGAAGCGGTTATTCACGAAGATGCCAGCGCCCTGAAGCAGGTGCTGCGTGACGGTCGCCTTGAAGTTTGAGAAAAGCTGCGGACTGTAGCTGTTGAAGCCGGTCGTCGTCGTGCGGCTATTGTCCCAGGTCAGGGTGCCCGACGTTCCCGTCACCCAGCCCTGCGTGTAGGTGAAGTTGTACGTGTCCGCATTCGTAAAAGACCGCGGAGAAAACGGACTGGTCTGCGGAGACTTCTGCCGCTCAAATTGGATCGTGCCGCTCACCAGTGGATCGCGATACTCGGGGACGGGGCCAGCTCCGTCTGTCGACAAAACCAGGCCGGAACTGCCCGCAGTCGCGCCGCTCACGGAACCCGGCGAACCGCTGGCGCTCAGCGTCTGCGAGGTGCCGCCCAATGTGTTTTGCAAGACCGTAGCGCCCACGCCGCGCAGCGTCGATCCCGCCTTAGCGCGCAGCAGATCAGTGTCGGCAATGTCGAGGTAATAACGGGCGATTCCGATGTCATAGTTGTTTTCAAGCGCCAGTGCAATCGCATCCGAGAGGCTCAGGTAGATCTTGCCGTCCTTCACCAGGTCGTTCAGCCGCACCGAATTATTGAAGTCGGCCTTGGCGATCGTGGTGGGCCGGTACTTGTTGATCGGATTCCCTAAAAGGCGGCCCGCAGGCTTGGAAAAATCGCGCGAGGATTGGCGCAGCTTCACCGGCTCTGTCTGTTCGGGAACCGGCGCCGTCGGCAATTCGGATGCTGATTTTGTGGTCGACTGCGTCGGCGTCTCCTGGCTGTATCCCTGAGGAACAACCGTCGACAGCGTAAGCAGGATGACGGCCGCGGCCCGCAGCCGGTTAGCGGTTTGGCCCTTCGTGGTGCTGGCGGCTATATTTTTTCGTCCGAACACACGTCTGCTCTGCAAATGCATGATCCTCTCCACCAAATTGTTACGAAACCTGGAATGCCACTTCACAAGACGGTCTATGAACCGCTCGGGATGCAAATTTGTGGCGCCCAGGAACCAGGTTCGCTTCCGGTAAAGGTTTCTGAGACTGGTATTACGCGATTGGCAGCCGGATCGTTCCCGGCTTTCCACAAACTGACTCGCGACAGGCTGTAAAGACCTGAGTATATCTCACTCACACTCGTCACGACCGTGACTGGCGCAGGTCAGGTAACCTGTTAGGCAGCAATGAGTGAAGCGGAACCCATCGGACCTGGCACAGCACCAGAGGAACGGACCTGGAAGCTCACACTGGCCTATGACGGAACGGACTTCCACGGCTGGCAGGTGCAGCCCGGCAAGCCCACGATCCAGGGTGAATTGCAAGCTGCTTTGGGCCGCATCACCGGCGAATCCCCCCTTCCACAGGGCTCCGGCCGTACCGACGCCGGCGTACACGCGCTGGCGCAGGTGGCCAGCTTTCCGCTCACGGCGCCCATTCCGCCGGAAAACCTGCAGCGCGCGCTCAATCGCACCCTGCCCGCGGCCATTCGCGTTCTCGAAGCCCGAATCGTCGGCGACGGCGCCTTTCATGCGCGGCACTCGGCTGTGGCCAAGACCTACGAGTACCGCATCTTCCGCTCCGAGATCTGCTCCCCGTTCCTGGCCCGATTCGTCTTCCCCTGCCCATGGCCGATGGAGTTTGCGGCCCTGGAGGAATCGGCCTGTTTTTTTGTTGGCGAGCATGACTTTTCGAGCTTCGCGGCAAACGATCCGGACCTGGCCGCACGTACCGCCTCATTTGAATCGGAAACTGCGCAACTAACCTCGGCCGTGCGCAGCATCTTTTCCTCAGCCTGGGAGCGCCGCGAGACCGCAGAGGGCGAGCTTTGGGTCTATCGGGTCCGCGGGAATGGATTTCTGCACCACATGGTCCGCAACCTGGTGGGCACGATGCTCGATGCCGGTCGCGGACTCCTGAGAGCAGAGGAGATGACGCGAATCCTGGCCGCACGATCCCGCCCTGCCGCGGGGCCAACCGCTCCGGCGCGAGGATTGTTCCTACACTCGGTGGAATACCGGCAGCAGGACTGAATAAGGACTGATTTCAATCTGTTTTCAGTCTATAATCGGCTTGGCAAGGACAAATTTGATGCGCTATTCGAAGCAAATCAAGCCCATCAGCTACGTCAAATCGCACGCCGCCGAGTTGCTTGACCGGATCGCTGAGGACCGCGAACCGTTGATCATCACCCAGAACGGGGAAGCACGGGCAGTGCTTCTTGATGTGCGCAGTTACGAGGAGATGCACGAAACGCTCGCTTTGCTCAAGATTCTGGCGATCTCCGAAAAAGAGATCGAACACGGAGAAACCGTCCCGCTGAAGGACGTGCTGGCTGAATATCGCGATGAAGAAGCGAAAGCCTCATGACCTTTTCCGTGAGGGTCACGGCAGGTGCTCGCAAAGATCTGCGTCGAATTCACGACTATATCTCGCAGAGTGACTCGCGCGACAAGGCGGATTCCGTGGCCCTTCACATTTTGAAGGCCATATCGACACTTGAAAATCTTCCCATGCGCGGCGTACATCCCCCCGAATTGTTGGCCCTGGGGAATCGTACCTATCGCGAGGTTTTCTTCAAGCCCTACAGAATAATCTACAGAGTTCAGGGAGAGTTGGTCTTTGTCGCGTTGATCGCTGATGGAAGGCGTGAAATGCACTCTCTGCTCTCAGATCGGCTGTTGCGTCCATAGAGATCGTTCGCGATCGGCCCGCAGCATGGACTCTGCCAGTGCCGCTTCCCTGTTACGCTGAATGCAATCAGAATGGTTCTTCTCGCTCGCAATTCGGCTTTCTCCCGCGTGACGGCGCTGGCAGCACGCCGGCCTCTGCACGCAGCGTTCGCGTGGCTGCACGCGCATCCCCAAAGAATCATGGAATGGCAGGCAAAACTGGTGGGAATACCGGCGCCGCTCCATGGCGAACAGGCCCGCGCAAGCTGGCTTGGCGAGCAGTTCGCGGCGATGGGGCTGAGCCGAGTGGAAACCGACGCAGCCGGCAACGTCTTTGGTGTGTTGCCCGCCGCCGCATTGCCACCCGAAAGCACCGGCCCGGTGGTCCTGCTCTCCGCCCATCTCGATACTGTCTTTCCCGCCGACACACCGCTTCATCCCATAGTGGACGGCTCTCGCCTCACCGCTCCGGGAGCGTGTGACAACGGGGCTGGTGTCGCCGGTTTGCTGGCCATCGCCCACGCGCTGCGGCATGCCGGTGCGGACCTGCCGGTCCCGCTGGTTTTCATGGGCAATGTGGGCGAAGAGGGTGAAGGCGATCTGCGGGGTATGCGGCATCTCTACGGCCAAAGCCCCCTGGGCGGCCGCGTCGCCGCCCATATCGTTCTGGATGGCGCAGGCGCGGATGGCGCGGTGACGCAGGCCCTCGGTAGCCGGCGATTTCTGGTATCCATTACCGGGCCGGGAGGTCACAGCTTCACCGACGCGGGCACCCCGAACCCGATCGCGGCGCTTGCATCGGCTCTCGCGACTATTGCCGAAACTGTCTTACCCGACGAGCCCCGTACTACGCTGAATCTGGGCACGATCCGCGGCGGAACCAGCGTCAACTCCATTCCCGAACGCGCCGAGGCGACGGTAGATTTTCGTTCGACCAGCGCAGAGCAACTGCTGGCCCTCGAACTCGCCCTGCAGCGGGCGGTCGAAGAATCAGTCGCCCGCTGTAATTTGAAGGCGAAGATCACCGGCGGCACGGGCAAGGGATTGCTCTCCTCCACGATTGTCAAAATCGGTGACCGGCCCGCGGCGTGTCTGCCGGATGATTCTCCTTTGCTCGATGCTCTTCGGGCAGTCGACCGCCATCTGAGCCTGCGCACCGATCTGCGCCTGGGTTCGACAGACGCTAACATCCCACTCTCGCTGGGCATACCGGCTATTGCGCTGGGCGCTGGCGGAGAAGGGGGTGGTGCTCACACGCTGTCGGAGTGGTATTCGGCGAACAATCGCGAACTCGGACTGCGGCGCATCTTGCTGCTCACGCTCGCCATGCTGGACTGGGCAGCCGAACAGTGAGGGAAAGGTGCTGCAAGCAGCCACTTCTCTCCCGTTTCATCACGTGCCGCTGCGACTCTTTCCGGTAACCTGCGTCTATATCCGATAACGCCCGCCACCGGGAGCCAGAAAATGCCGGTGCGGGCCGTCCAAAAACACCGGCCGATTGCCGGACGAGCCCCGTGCAAATCGCTATACTGGGAGTTGGTGCATCAAACCACTGGAACACGGCTGGTAGGTTGAGATGCCGGCCACAAAACTGGCCACGTGACGAGGTTACCGAACTTTATGAAATTGCTCTTCGAACGGCTGCGCGCTCGCCGTCTCGCTTCCGCTTTTATTGTGCTTGCCACTGTTTCGGCCGCCATCATTGGCGGCTCCTTTGCGGCACACGGAGTTCGCGGGCAGGAACAGCAAAACTCGAGCACCGACGCATCTCCTCTCAAGATCGTCAATTCCAGTATTCAGCCGAATGAGTTTGTGAAGATTGCGCACGAAGTTGCTCCCGCGGTCGTGAACATCAACACTCAGACTCTGCCGAAGCAATCGGACAACCGGGGGCGCCGCAACTTCCGCTTCCACGCCCAACCCAATCCGCAGAGTCCCGACGACGGCCAGGGTGATGACGATCAGCAAGGTCAGGGTCAAGGCCAGGACAACTTCCAGGACTTCTTCAACCGCTTCTTTGGCGGCCAGGTTCCAGGCCAGCCGGACGGCGGCGGCGATCAGGGCGGCCAGGTGCAGGAATCGCTGGGCTCCGGTTTCATCGTCGATTCCAAGGGCTACATCATCACCAATGATCACGTCGTCGACAAGGCCGACAAGATCTATGTGAAGCTGTCGACCGATCCCGACACCCAGGACCTCGGACGTCCGGCCCGCGTGATCGGCATCGATAAGGCGACCGATCTCGCCGTGATCAAGATTGACACCAGCACCCCGCTACCCACCGTGAAGATGGGCAACTCCGACGAAGCGCAGGTAGGCGACTGGGTGGAGGCTATCGGCAGCCCGTTCGCATTAGCGCAGACCGTCACCGCGGGCATTATCTCCGCCAAGAACCGGACCATTGAGCCCGGCGCCAGTGGCCAGTTCCAGCACTTCATCCAGACGGACGCGGCCATCAATCCCGGCAACTCCGGCGGCCCGCTGCTGGATATGAACGGCAACGTCATCGGCGTAAACACCGCCATCTACACGCAATCAGCCGGCTACCAGGGCATTGGTTTTGCAATGCCTTCGAACACCGTGGTCTCGGTGTATAACGACCTGATCAGCCCGGCCCACAAGGTGACGCGCGGTTCCATCGGCATCCAGTTCAAGGAAGGCCTGTCGAACGCCGTGAACCGCGTCTACGGCTTCAAGAACGGCGTGCTGGTGCAGGAAGTGCAGCCCGGAGGTCCCGCCGAGAAGGGAGGACTGAAGCCGGGTGACATCATCACATCAATCGACGGCCGCAACATCAAGGATGGCGACGACCTGGTGAACGAGATCGCCAGCCGCAGGCCCGGTTCGACCATTCGCCTCGGCTTCATCCGAGACGGAAAGCCCAGCGATACCACGGTCACAATCGGCGACCGTGATAAGGTCTTTGCCGAGCTCAACAATCCGCAGGCGGCGCAGGGTCCTGACAATGAGGGTAGTGCCGGCGAAACCAAGCTGGGCATCGTCGTTCGTGACCTGTCGCCCACCATAGCCGGGAAGATTCACAATTCCGGAGTGGAGATCGAGTCCGTGCGTACCGGCTCCTTCGGCGACCTGCAGGGACTGGAGCCCGGGTTGGTCATTACCCGCGTCAACAAGCAACCCACAGGCACGAAAGAACAGTTCGAAGCGATTGTCAGCAAGCTGAAAACCGGTGATGACGTGGTGTTTGAAGTGATCGATCCACGCCATCCCGAGGCAGGAATCAACTACGTGGGAGGCACGCTCCAGTAGGGGCGAACCGGCGCCGGCGAGGAGATTTCCTCACCGGCGCCACCTTCCAGGATCCGAAAGTCATGTATCGGACCGATTTTCTCCTTGTCGCACGTCAAACGATCCGCTAGACTGCACGCACAGTTTCCGGCGATCTGAATGTTTTACCCTGAGGTGATGCTTTCGTGTTTTCCTTCAGAGCCGCTTCGGCTTTTCTGATCTGCGCTGGACTGCTCGCCGCGCCGGCCTTCGCGTCCACCGTCCACCACGGGTCGACTACCTCCAGGTCGTCCCGTCGCAGCCACCACCGGCTGCTGCTGCACACCCGTTCACACCGTCTGCATGGCCAGCAAGCCATTGATCCAGAACGCGCTACGCAGATCCAACAGGCGTTGATCCGCGAGCACTACCTTACCGGCGAAGCGTCCGGCAATTGGGACGCGACTACCATAGCGGCGATGCAGAAATATCAGGCCGACCAGGGCTGGCAGACCAAGCTGATGCCCGACTCGCGGGCTCTGAAAAAGCTGGGGCTGGGACCGGACTACTCGAACGCTCTCAATGCCAAGAACTCGACGTTTGCCGATCCGCCAGCAGCCAGCGCGACTCCCACGGCCCAGAACGCTGGATTTGCAGCTGCTTCGGGCGTAAGCCAGTAGCGCGTCGGGGCCGCGAGCGCGTCAGAGCCGCGGAGGAGATTTCGGCATCCACTTCAGCAGAAATTCGTAGCGAGCCTGCGTGGTATCCGGGCCGGTGGTGATTTCGCTGTCCAGATGCAGGATCGTCCCGCCTTTGTCGAAGCGCGGCCACAGAGGAAGTCCCGGCCCGTTGGGATCGCCCGTCTTGGCGAAGTTGGTCCAGTAGCTCATCATCTGATCGCTCAGTTTGCGGTCTTCGGGCCGCCATTCGGCGCCGGGCCGCGTATCCAGCGTGCCGAAGACATATTCAATGTCGTCGGAGTGAAACGCGAACCAACCGCGATGAAACTTGCTGGGCGGCGCGGCAAGCTCCAGGTGATAGCGGTAAACGGGCGCATCGCCCGTCTTCGTCTGCGCGTCGACCCACCTCCAGGTGCTGAAGGCGATGAACTTGTCGCTGTCGTAGTCGATCGCCGAGCGCACCGCCTGCTGATCGGTATCGCCGGGAAAGAGCGAAAGAAATGCGGCCGCGTGCTCGCCGAAGGTTTGTGCGGCAAAGTCCTTCCACTTGGCTGCGGTCATGTCATTTCCAAGCCCAAACTGCTCATCGCGATTCCATCCCGCAAGGAGCGGCACATGCGCCTGCTTGCCTGCCGCATAGGTTGCTGCCACTGGCTCAGTCAAAAACTTGCCGTCGATCACGGTAGTGAAACTGGGAGCGCCTTTCTTCTCGGCTGCCGCGGCGATGGTCGCGGCGGGCAGAGCGCGCAGTTCGGCAAGCGTGGAAGCGCCCAGGGTGGCGGCCCAGTCCTGCTGGCGCTGCTCGCGCGCTTCGAGGGAAGGCGTGTCGGACGCGCCGAGGTTCAATGCACCGCCGCTCTCGCCGATGGCCTTTTGAAACAGTCCTTGCGCCGGCACCGCAGCCATCAATGTGCTGACAGCGAATGATCCCGCGCTCTCGCCGAAGATCGTGACGTTGTCTGGATCACCGCCGAACTTCGCGATGTTCGCGTGGACCCATTGCAGTGCGGCCACCATGTCCATCAATCCATAATTCCCTGCGGAACCGCCGGCCTCTTGGGCCAGGTCGGCAGTCGCGAGAAATCCGAAGACACCGAGCCGGTAGTTGATGGTGACCAGCACCACTCCTTTGAGCGGGAGGAAATCGCCATTGTGGCGCGGCTCGGAGGCAGAGCCTCCACGATAACCGCCGCCGTGGATCCAGAACATCACGGGGAGCCGGGTGTGGCGATCCGTATTCGCGGGCGTGAAAACATTCAGGTACAGGCAATCCTCGCTGGGGCCGCTATCCTGAAAGACCATATCCTCGAAGACATCGCCCTGCATGCAGCGCGCGCCGTAGTTCACCGCTTCGCGCGTTCCCTTCCATTTCGCGGGCTGCGCGGGGGCCTTCCAGCGCAGATCGCCGACCGGCGGCGCCGCATAAGGAATGCCGAGAAATGCGCGCACCTTCCCATTGTTGATGGTCTTGCCATGCAGTTTGCCCTGCACGGTTTTCACGGTGAGAGGGTCGGCTTGAACGGAGGCAGACATAGCCAACAAAGCTATTACAGCAAACAGGATGCAGATGCACCGGACACGAAGTCGCATTGCGAAATCTCCCGTGCAACACCATAACAGGCGCGACGGGACCACGCGCCCCGGTACTACGGTCGGAGAATCAGGACGGCCTGATCTTGCTCATCGCCGAACCCAGCGATGCGGATGGACTGGTTGCGAATCAGTTCTTCGGCCACCGCGGTCGGATAGTCGCAACCACGAAGCCAGATCACCTTAGGAGGAGCTCCTTTGGTGATGGCCATTTCGTAGAAGTCCGCGTCCGCCGTAATAATCACGAACCCATTCGATCGCGCAAACTCCCAGACCGCAACATCCGGCGTCTTGAGCAAACCAAGAGCACTGACATGACTGGACTCCGGAAATAGATCAAGGATGCGGGGGACGATCCGTCGTGAGAGGTTCTCATCAAAAAGCAGCTTCACAGCGCGACGCGCCGTCCGACGCGCGAAGCGAATTCAAACACCGCGCGGAAGTCTGCAGGTTCGAGCTCAGGATAGTCGGCGAGGATCTGTTCCTCGCTTTCTCCCGCGGCAAGCCAGTCCAGCACATCCCAAACGGTAATGCGCAGTCCCCGAATGCACGGCTGACCCGAGCGCTTACCGGGCTCGATTGTAATGCGCTCTTCCACGGGAAACCTCGCCTCCCATCATACCGCCCTTAAGACGAGAGGCATTGGTCCTTCAGACCAACTCCGGGCCAAGCAGATCGGCCATCGTCTCGCGTCTGCGGATCAGCCTTGCCTTCGCGCCTTCGACCAGCACCTCGGCCGGACGCAGACGCGTGTTGTAGTTCGAGCTCTGCGCCATGCCGTAGGCGCCCGCGTCGAGCAGAGCCACCAGGTCACCCGGGCGCACCGGCCCCAGTTTGCGGTCGCGCGCGAAGAAATCGCCGGACTCGCACACCGGCCCCACCACATCCACAATTGCCGGCTTCCCTGCTCTCGGCCGCACCGCCACAATCTCGTGATGCGCCTGATAGAGCGCCGGACGAATCAGGTCGTTCATCGCTGCGTCCGTGATGACAAAGGTCTTCTTGCCGTTGCGCTTCACGTGCAGCACGCGCGTCACGAGTGCGCCGGCCTGCGCCACCAGAAACCGCCCCGGCTCGATGAGCAGCCGCCCCTTGAAATCTCCCAGCGCCTTCTCGAGCGCCGCGGCGTATTCACGCACCTTCCCGGCGGCGTCGAATTTCGCTGCAGCGGGGCCTCCATGGTAGTCGATGCCCAGGCCGCCGCCCGCATCCACGGCCCTCAGCTCGATGCCTTCCCGAGCCAGCTGCCGCGCGAGCTTGCTCACTCGGTCCATCGCCGCGCCAAAAGGCTCTGCCGAGCGGATCTGTGAGCCGATATGCACGCTCACGCCGTGCGCTTCCAGCCAGCGATTCGCAGCCGCGCGCTTGTAGATCGCAAGCGCGCGGCGAATGTCGATTCCGAATTTGTGCTCGCGCAATCCCGTGGAGATGTAGGGATGCGTGTCTGCAAACACATCAGGATTCACGCGCAGCGCAAACCGCGCCCTGGTCTTGAGCTTTTTGGCCCGCGCAGCCAGCAGCTCCAGCTCAGCCTCGCTCTCGACGTTGAATTCGAGGATGCCGGCCTGCAAGGCGAGATCGATCTCCGCGGCCGTCTTGCCCACGCCGGAGAAGACCACGCGCCCTGCGGCTTCCGGCGCGGCAGCCAGCACGCGCTCGAGTTCGCCGCCGGAGACGATATCGAAGCCGGCACCCAGGTCAGCCAGTAGCTTCAGGATCGCGAGCGCCGAGTTGGCTTTTACCGCATAGCAAACCAGGTGATCCCGGCCCGAAAGGGCGTGCTGAAACAGGCGCAGCCGCTCGGCAATCTGATCGGCGGAATAGACATACAAGGGGGTGCCGAACTGGCGAGCCAGGTTCTCCAGCGAGACTCTGTTGCAGGAGAGCGGTGCGCCGGGCCGCGGATACTGAAAAGGGCGCGCAGATGTTTGTTCTTCCACAGACCTGATCCAAAACCAAGAGAATATCTTGAGCGTACAGCATCCGCCCGGGCGCATCGAAAGCGTGAAGGGAATTACAATAGCGGAATGACCGAGATCCAAAAAGTGGACATGGTGGGCGTCGGACTGAATGCGACCGACACCGTGATTCCCCTCGCCAGCTATCCCGACCGCGGGGCCAAGGTCGAGTACAGCGAGCGCGCCATCATGCCCGGCGGCCAGGTAGCCACCACTGTTGTGGCTTGCCAGACCTGGGGCCTGCGCACCCGCTATGTGGGCAAGCTGGGCGACGACGACGCAGCCCGTCTGCACAAGTCTGCCTTCGAGAGCGTCGGCGCCGAGGCGCGTATCGTTACCGTGCCCGGACACGCCAGCCTGCACAACGTCATCATGGTCGACAGCGGCGGCGAGCGCACCATTCTCTGCCAGCGTGACGAGCGGATGGTGCTGCGCCCCGAAGAACTCCAGCGGGAATGGATTGTGAATGCGCGGGTACTGCACGTCGATGGCTTCGACACCGCGGCCGCAACGCAGGCAGCCAGCTGGGCCCGTGCCGCCGGCGTGCTGGTGGTCGCCGATCTCGATGAGCCCTACCCCGGCGTGGACGATCTGATCGCGAACATCGACTACATGATCGTGAACAAGAATTTTTCCTGCCGGCTCATGGACGACAACAACTTGGAGCGGGCCTTACGACGGATGCAGACGCGCTACGGTTGCAGGTTGAGCGCCGCGACGCTGGGAGAAGACGGCGTGCTGGCCTGGGATGGCCGCCAGCTGATTCACTCCCCTGCCTACCGCATCTCGGTGGTCGACACAACCGGGGCGGGCGACATCTTTCGCGCGGGTTTTATCTATGGATTACTCCAGGACTGGCCGCTCAAACAGCAGCTCGACTTTTCCTGCGCCGCCGCGGCGATGAACTGCATGGCAAAGGGCGCGCGTGGCGGCATTCGGGCCGTCGACGCCATTGAAAAGCTGAGGTCTACGGTCTCCCACTATCCATCGGCTTATGCGACAGGAGCGAAAGGCGCTCCCGCTTCTTCCGCAGAATGGGCGGGCACGCAAAGCGCCTGAACCCGGCGACCCGGACTAGACGATTGCATCGAGGCGCGTAGCGAGGTTGCTTTCCGCGTCCCCCATCGTCTGGCCGGTAGCCAAGGCTCCGTTCAAACTGGGGTCTTCGGCGATGTACTCACTTCCTGAATAGGTTACGCCCGCGTCGTAGGTTTTGCCGGCAACCGTCGTGGTAAATCCGACATCGAGGGCCAGATTTGTCTCCGCCGACGCTGCCAGCGAAGCTGCCGATATTGAACCAATGCTTCCCATATCTCCTCGCAAGTGGAAAAGCTCCTGGGGAAACTTGCTTGGCGTGCTGATCGGCATTTTGGGCGAAAAGTTTAGGCTTTTTTAAGAATATTTTTCAGAAAATCCAACGCGCAGACCAGAAAAGCGGTCACCTCCTTGTGGGAAGTGCCTGAAGAGCCAACACTCAAGTTTATTTAGCGTCCGGGCGTGCTCATCCAGGAAGGACTAAAATAGCTTTCATCAGGGTTAACGGCTCGATTCCCTGGCCCAAGTGCCGGAGAGTCCCCTGCCTTGGTTAAAACGGAGATTTGACCCTATGCCTTTGCTGAAAACCTCGAACCCGGCCCTCGGCGAGAATACCTTCAAAAATGTTACTGGCGGCCCCTACGGCCGCATGATTGATGCGACCGCCCGCATGACCCTGAGCGGGACCGTCAATAAGACTGCCATCCTGCTGCTCTGCGCCCTGGCCACGGCGGCTTGGACCTGGAACGACTTCCTCCAGACCCGAGACATCAACGACATCGCCGGGCGGCTGATGATCGGCACCTTCGGCGGCCTGATCTTTGCCTTCATCACAATCTTCAAGAAGGAGTGGTCCGCCGTGACCGCGCCGATCTACGCGCTGCTCGAGGGCATGGTACTAGGTGGCGTATCGGCCATGTTCGACCTTCGCTATCCCGGCATCGCGATCCAGGCCGTAAGCCTCACCTTCGGCACTCTCCTGGTGCTGCTGCTCGCCTACCGTTCCGGACTGATCCGGGTCACGCAGAAGCTGCGGCTGGGTATCGTTGCGGCCACCGGCGGCATCATGCTCTTTTACCTCGCCGAGATGCTGCTGGGTTTCTTTGGCGTGCGGTTCATGACCGTCAATGGCGCAGGCCCCATTGGCATCCTGTTCAGCCTGTTCGTCGTGGGCATCGCCGCGCTCAATCTCGTGCTCGACTTCGACTTTGTCGAGCAGGGCGTGAGCTACGGCGCCCCGAAGTACATGGAGTGGTATGGTGCCTTCGGCATCATGGTCACGCTGGTTTGGCTGTATCTGGAGATGATCCGTCTGCTCTCGAAGCTCAACTCGCGCAGGTAAGCCGGAACATCCGCTGCGCTGAGCAGCGCCGCTACAAGAAGAGCCTTCGCCGGACCGCGAAGGCTCTTTTCGTTTGCCTTGGCTTGAAGCGATCCCGCTATGCGCTCACAGAGCCCTGCGCCGAGATCAGCAAGAACGTGACGCTGTCTTTCGTGGTCCGCTTGTGCGGGGTGCCGCGGCGGACGATCAGCATATCGCCCTTATTGAGCGTGTATTTGGTACTACCCTCAGACTCCGGCGCAAGCCATTCGCCTGGCTTCGTGTTGTGTCCGCCCTTCGGTGTTCCGCCCACCTCGTAAACCGT
This sequence comes from Occallatibacter sp., assembly GCA_035508375.1. Classification (GTDB taxonomy): domain Bacteria; phylum Acidobacteriota; class Terriglobia; order Terriglobales; family Acidobacteriaceae; genus Telmatobacter. The sequence goes on from DATJNF010000082.1 coordinate 57,605, forward strand.
GGATCCGTCGAGAATCTGAAAGACGTGGTCGCGTCCCTCATGCCACTCGAACTCCTTGCCGGCCTTGGTCTTTTCCGTTGTCATGACCACTGTGAATGTTTTGTCGTCCACCAGGTTGTTGTTGCCGGGGCTGGCGTTGAGCGCCTCACCGTCACTCTTCAAAGCGTCCGCGGTAAAAAGCTGAAAGGCTGGCCCTCCGGCCGAAGCCTCCTGCGCTGCTGGATCGCGCGGAAGAAACAGGGCATCGGTCAGCGCCAGACCCGCTGCCGCGGCGGCCGGAACGGCGCGCAAAAAACTGCGCCGGCTTGCGTTCTCCATCGCCGAATCATTCATACGGTATCCTCCGGAAAAACAAGTCAGTGAAAAGTAAATCATTCCATGCGGCATTTTGTCAGCGCCGCATGCCGGAAGCTGAGACCAAAACTCAGCTCTGCAGCGGCCGCAGCCAGTGCGTAAAGAAAGCAGCTACTTTCTGCGGCTGCTCGTACGCGGCGAAATGACCCGCATCGGAAACCAGGTGGAAATCGCATCCTCCCGGCGCAGCGCGAAAGGACTCCATCTCTGCCGGGCTCACCGGCACATCTTCGCCGCCCGCGACCGCCAGCACCGGCGCGCTGATCGTCGTTACGGTGGGCACGGAGTCGGGCCTTGCGGCCAGACCAGCCTGCACGGCCACCAAGGCTTCCGGTGTGAGCGTCATTTGCGCCCGCACCTCGGCGGCAACTCCAGGCCGGCGCGAGCGCGTCGAGGCGCCGACGAGCGTCTGGGCCATTCCGTCGAAGAGCTGCGCGGTCTCGCCGGCGCGCGCCTTGGCGATGGTTTCGGCACGCTTAGCCAGGTTAGCCTCCGCATCCGGCTGCGGCTTTGAGCAGACAAACGCCAGTCCGCGCATCCGTTCCGGGGCCCGGCGCCAGAGCTCCAGCACTACGTATCCCCCGATCGAACACCCGGCAAAGACCGCGCTCGGCAGTGCAAGGTGATCCAGAAGAGCCAGGACGTCCGTAGCGAGTTGCGCCATGGTCAGCACCGGCGCGTCAGGAACTCTGGGAAATGCGCCCACCGGCAACTCTGCGCCCAGCTCCGACCTGCCGTGACCGCGCAGATCGGGAACAATTGCGCGCACGCCGGCAATTTCCGTAATCAGCGGCCGCCAATACTCGCGATGGAGTGGTGTGGGATGGAGAAAGATGACGGGCAGGCCTAGGCCGGAATCCTCAAATGCGAGCATTGCCTTACCCGAGAGGTAGCTGCCGTTCATATACCAGGAGGATACGCTCCCGGCAGATTGGCCGTCTCATCGGGAATGCCGATCCAGGCGGCCACATAGGCAACGCCGACCAGGCCGCTCGAGAAGAAGAAGCCGAGCACGGCCAGAATGCGCACCACCGAAACATCCCAGCCGTTCGATTGCGACAAGGCCAGGCAAACGCCAGCGATCTGGCGGCCGGTACGGGGCCGGATAAGAGGCCGTCCCGGTGTCGGCTGTGGCCGGGGCACGCTGGCTCCGCAGTTCGAGCAGAAACGCGCGCTCACCGGCAGTCCAGTTCCACAGCTCTGACAAAAGACAGCCATCGTCGGTCCCTCCGCACAGCGGTGCAATCTCAGTAAGGGTACGATGGTCGCGCCGCGCCGGTTCCCCGCGATTGCGGAGCGATACTAAATCCGGTCCGTGAAACTTGGTTATGTTCCCTTGTACGGACTATGCAGGCACTTGCGTGCGATATCGGCGCGCGAGGTGTTGGGGCCGGCCTGGATGGCGTCCTCGTAGTCCCTCACCGCCAGCGGACGCTCACTGAGCAGATCGTGGCATTGCCCGGCAGCCAGCAGTGACCGAATCTTCAGCTCCGGCCCTACGCCGGGCGTCTCGGCTGCCTGCTCATAGGCCTGTGCGGCCTCATCGTAGTGACGCTGACCGCGCAACGCATCCCCCAGCCCAAAATCCGCCAGCTCCAACCGTGCCGAAGCAAAATATCCCGGTCTCGCACTATCGGCAAGGACTTGTTTGTAAGCCGTTACTGCGCCCATCCCCTCGCCGGCATCCTTGCGCAGATTCGCCTCCTCCAGGCAGAAGAGAAAGTCCCGCGGATACTGGTTCTTGAGGATTAGCACTACCTGGATGGCCTGCTGATACTTGGCCTCGCGACGTAGAAAAAGGGCGATGACCGTGCGCGCTTCGACCCTGGTCAGCACGCCGCGGTTGGCCGCGTCATCCAGGAGCGCCATGCCGGTGGATTTGGACCCGGTGATGCCGGCAAACCCGATCATCACTTTGAAGGGCCAGGGCAGCGCGCCGACAACGTAGCTGTACACACCCGTAATCAACTTCGCGTCGACGTAATTCGGGTCCAGCGCCAGCGCGCGCTGGGCGTCGTCTTTTGCCTTGGAGGCCAGCCGGAAGGCCGATCCGAATCCGCGCTCCACCATCGCCACATAGGAGCAGCGCAGGCTGCGCACCCAGGCACGGGTAAAGAGGGCGTTCACGTCGTTCGGATTCTGGCTGAGCTTCCAATCCGCCTCGCGGACGGCTTCGTCCGCAAGCGCAAAGATACGGTCGCGCTGCTTCGGATCTTCCTGGGTGGCATGACGACCGGAAAGAAAGCCATCATTCGCGTAGAACGTGGTGTCGAGCAGGTCCTGGCGGTAGAGTTCCTGAAAGAGAACGGCATTCAGAAGATAAGCCGTAGCCTGTGGGTCGCCGGGATGTTCATGATGAAAATTCTCGAAGAGTGCGACCGCGCCCGGGTAATCGAGGTTGTAAAAGTGCTGATAAGCTTCCCGCACCTGCGGATCGTAGTTCATCGGGTTGGTATCGACATCGGCAGCCCAGGCTGCCCCACCCGTTCCCCAAAGAACAATCCCACTGACAAATGCGAAGATCCACAACAATCTGGTCTTCAAGACTGAGGGCTCCCTCCCGTGTCCAACGCAGGGGTAACTCTCAGTGGTGCCGCGTCGACAGTTAACCTGCTTCATTGCAATAACTTCCAGAGCAATCTACAAGTTGCTCTAAAAGATTGACTCCTCCTCTAGCTTATCGGATTTCCACGGCCCGCGCTGCCCTCCGGCAGTTGCTTTACGATGGGGGTATGCCGATCCCCGAACGACTGAAGCCAAGCTTTACGCCGGTGCGCGCGCCGGAACTGGACCGCATCGATGAGGCCCGCCAGCGGCTCATCGTCGCCCTCGACGTGCCGGATGCGAAAGCCGCTGCCGAGCTTGTGCATCGCCTGGAACGCACCTGCCGGTGGTTCAAAGTGGGCATGGAGTTGTTTACCGCCGCCGGGCCGCAGGTAATCGAGCCTCTGGTTGCGCGCGGCCACTCCGTTTTTCTCGATCTGAAGTTCTGCGACATTCCCAACACGGTTGCGGGAGCGGTTCGCTCGGCGGCGGCCCTCGGGGTCCGCCTGCTGACCGTCCACGCCTCGGGCGGACCGGCCATGCTGGAGGCTGCACAAAGGGTGTTGGCCGACTTAAACAATCCTCCACAACTGCTTGCCGTCACAATGCTTACCAGCATGGATCAGGCGCAAGTGAACGCGATTGGCCTGGAGCGTTCGCCCGCCGCACAGGTGGAACTGCTGGCCCGGATGGGTCTGGCTGCCGGACTTCGCGGCTTCGTCTGTTCGCCGCAGGAGGTGGCTACGCTTCGCGCGCTCACCGGACCCGAAGGCGTGCTCGTAATCCCAGGCATTCGTCCAGCCGGCGCCAGCACCCATAATGAGATCGGCGACCAGAAGCGTATCGCCACACCTGCCGACGCCCTGCGTAACGGCGCAAGCTACCTGGTAGTGGGCAGACCGATCACACAGGCGCCTGATCCTGCCGAAGCAGCCGAGGCGATTCTGGAAGAGATGGCCGACGCGCTCCAGCGGTGACACACCTAAACCGGCGGAGGCATTAAATTGCGCGCGCCGGTCACGTTATCCGGATCGTCGGTAAACAGCTTTCCGGCCGAATAGGCAAACTTCTGGTAGCGCGAGCCGACCTTGCGGATGGCATCTTGAGCGCCATCGGACCAGGTGATGCGGGCTTCCCCCTCCACATAGGTCCAACGGCCGTGGACGTCGCCCAGGGACCGGTAGGCCCCTCCATCCTCATTCAAAGTGATGTAGAAAGTGCGTCCATGCCCATCTCCCACCTCCCATTTGCCCAGGAAGTGGCCGCGGGAGGGCTGCCCGGAGGATGGGCCCTCGTTCTGTGCCGTGTAACCGCTGCCCGCGCCGAACTCGACGCGATCGATTTCAGAGAGGCTGAAGCTCTGGCGATGACCGTCCTTGAAAACGATCACGATGGTACCGGGCGCGTTCTTTTGTCCCGCAGGCGGAGCAGCCCAGGCGGTTGAGACCGCGACACAAAACAATGCCGCTAGGGCCGTAAAGCGAACAGATTTGCACATGGAACTCTCCCGTTTTTCACGAGTACGCGAAATAGAACGCGGCGGTTCCAAGGTTCCAAGCGGTGCGACAGAAAGAAGAACCGGACTCCGGAAGCGGAAGGCAGGATTTACGGGAGGGGGTGTGGGGCTGCCGGATCAGCAGCCCGCAGATTTCAGGTTCAGCTTAAAGCTTCTCGTAGAAGTCGCAGGCAGAGCAGGAGATATAGACGCCGCCCGGCACGCCCCGCTCGCGATCCTTCACGCGCTTAACGATACGCGTGGGTTTGCTGCACTTCGGGCAGTCCGTCGACTTCGTCGTGTCCATGACCTTCTTGCGGTCACCTGTCTTTGCAATTTTAGCCATCGGTCGGGTGTTTCTCCTTCTTGGAATGTCTCTGCACACACGCGCTAAAACCTTGCGCGCGGCTTCGACGGGCGCGGTCGATTGCTCACCTCAAGTTTGCAAACGGCATTGTCTGGAGGCAGCGGACTCGCTCCTCACAGTCTACATGAATCGCGCTTTCGAGATGGCGCCGGCTACAGCCGAGCAGCGAAGTTGGCCCCGCCCGGCGGCTGGCTCTGTCCAGCCGGGGGCTGGCTCGGATTGGAGCCGGTTGTAGGAGGCGTGGAAGAGGGTGTAGCGGTTGGCTGGCTGCCGCTGTTCCCGTTCGGCGAAGACGCTGCCGGAGGCTGATCGTCGGGATTCTGTCCCGGCATCTCTTCCGGGTGCGGCTTGGGCATCTGCACCGGCCGCATCACTCCCACATTCTTATTCTGGTTCGGGTCGTCGGTGGGCGTTTCGCCCGGCTTCCGCAGACTGGGCGGGGCATCGGGGGCCTGCTTGTTAGGATCCTTCTCGACGTCGCCTTCCGCAACAGTGCGCGTATTCGCGGCGATCACCGGCGTACCGTCGCTGCGCATCAGGCCGTCCACCTTGTCCTGCGTGAAAACCTGCAGCGGCTCACCGACCTTGGCAATCTCGACACGGATTACCCGGTTCCCGTTAATGCGAACAAAGTCGACGTCCTGGGGCGGTTCGCCATAGATCCACTCTTCGAAGGGCATCTGCCCATCCATTTCGCGAATCTTCTTCTGCGGCTCTCCCTTGGCAAAGAGCACCATATCGGTGCTCATGCCCACCCACACCTGATGGCCCAGGATCGCTTCTTTCAGCGCCGGTGGAAGCGTGTCGGTGAACGCCTGCACAGGCGTCTTCACATCGAAAGAGATCAGCGGAGACAGTAGCGCCTTTACCTGGGAGCCGGTCAGGTCGGGGACATGATCTTTGAAGGCCAGGGTCAGCCGCGCCCCTGTCGGGTCGGGTTCGTCCGGAACGACGGAATTGCTGTAGTTCGGGTCGGCGCCGATCTGTATGTGGCGCAGAAACCGGTGCTTGAAGTCCGGCCCGCCATTCAGCGCGAAGATGATCTTCGACTTCTCGAACTTCACGTCGGTGATCACCAGCCGGTCGCCCGGCTTGGCGCAGATCCCTTCACTGACCGCCATGTTCAGATAGGCCTCTCCGGCCGGATCGAGCTTGCCGTTCGCTTCCAACGTCAGGCCTTTGTGGCCGCGCGGAAAGGGCCGCATGGCGAAACCCTGCTCGGACTGCAGTACCCGCTCCAGTTCAAGGCGGGTCTTGGTGTCGAGCTCCGTCTTTGAAAGATCAATATGGGTAGGTGTGATCTGCTGATAGCGCCGGTCCACGGGACCGGTCGCAGCCACAGGCCCTTTGCCGCTGGTATCGATGGTCAGCACCTGAGCTGTGGCTGGATGGCTACCAACCAGAGCCGCGCACACCAGGCCCGCAGCGAGAGCAACCGAGCATCTCCGGGCGGCGCAGCAGAACCATGATTCCCCCAGAAGCGAACCAACCAGTACGCAGAGTTGCACTCGAGATGATGAGCTTGTCAGAGAGCGGGTCAGCGAGCAGGTCATGGGAACCTCCCATGTGCACGTTAAGGATTACGCAAAAACGGGAAGCGAGCAAGTGAAAACGACGGAGCGGCTTCGTACACCTTGACCCCAGAGATGCGAGACTTCGCCCCGAGGTCTCCTGAGTTCTGAAAAACAGCTCGGGGGTTCTGCCCCGGAGCCCCTTCGTTAATGCGACTGCAGTCGTCGCGGACTATTCGACGGATTCGGGGTCCTTTGGATGGGCCTGGGTTTGTACGGCGGATTGGGCGGCTGGCGCGGTATAGGAGGTGATCTGCACCAAGGCTGGTGCGGCCGGCTCGACGGCGCGCGTTGCAGCCTCGTGTTGGGCGCGGGCCGCAGCATCCAGGTCTACAGGGTTGCCGCCCGGCACGAGAACCGGCGCGTTGTAGCGGAAGTCGAGCTCGCGCGTAATGCGAAAGATGATCGGCAACGCCGCGAGCAGGACAAAGAACGTGATCCATGCGCCGTCGAGACCAAAGCCTCCTCCCGTCAGCCAGTACGGCCCCATCGGATCGCCCTGCACCACGGGTGAATGTGTGCTGTCTCCGCTGACGGCAAGACCAAAAAGCAACGCACGGCTCGCCTTCCAGCCGAAGTTGAGTCCCCAGCTCAGCCAGAGAGCCCGTGTGCGTAGATAGGCGATCGAGAGCAGCAAACCCAAGACTATCGAGACCACGAAGTTTGCCCGGTTCGATCCTGGAATCATGCGCTGAAGGAGCGCGTAGAAAATGGCGAAAACCAGCGATGCTCCGACTGGCCCGGTCGCGCGGACGAATCGCTGAAAGCCGTAGCCGCGGAAGGCGATCTCCTCGGCCAGTGCGGTCACCGCGAAAAATGCCGCGTCGGCTGCAAGGCCGCTCCACGCCGAAGCCTGCCATGAGAACGAGATGGCAATGCCGCCCCCGATCGCAACCAGCAGCACGCAGACGACGGCCAGAGCCCAACCAGTAGCTAGACCTGTCGCGCCCTCGCGCCGGAACCCTTCGCGCCACGGAAACCCCTGCGTGGCCACCGGGTGCGCCTCGCGGTCCAGCCAGAATCCCATGGCGGCATAGCCGATGAGCAGCAGCAGCGCCAACATGGTTTGCTCAGCGAGCGGGGCCCGCTGCTCAGAGACCAGCACCTGCGCGCCCTGGTGCGCCAGGGCGCGGGCCAGGAAAAAATAGATCACTGCCGCAAAGAACTCCAGGAAGGCGCGGCGCCGGGCGCCGGGCGTTAGAGCCGCATCCATGCGCGCCTCCCGGACGGAACATTGCACCACGAGATTTCAACTGACTGGAACATGGCCATTACCTGATCTGACGCACACCCGCGCGATCAGGCTCATTGCTAACCTTCGGTATAAAACTGCGCGATGTTGCGGAACTTGCGCTGCCGTTCGGCCAGAAGCGTCTCCACGGGTAGCGCCCTCAGCTCGGCCAGGTGCTTTCTTAGCGCGCCGCCCAGGAAGTCGACGCCTGTTTCATGGTCGGTTTGGATGCCGCCGTCCGGTTCTGGAATCACCTCGTCCACGCAGCCGAGCGATGCCACCTCCTGCGCGGTGACGCGCAGCGCCGCGGCAGCACGATCCTTATGGGCAATGTCGCGCCACATGATGGCCGCGGCACCCTCGGGAGGAATCACCGAATATACGGCGTTCTCGAGAATCAGCACACGATCGGTCACCGCCAGCGCCAGGGCGCCCCCCGATCCGCCTTCGCCGGTGATGACCGAGATGGTCGGCACGCGCAGGCGTGACATCTCGCGGAGATTGCGGGCGATGGCCTCCGCCTGGCCGCGCTCTTCCGCGCCGAGGCCGGGATATGCAGCGGTCACGTCGATCAGCGCGATGACCGGCCGCGCAAACTTCTCCGCAATCTTCATGCACCGCAGAGCCTTGCGATAGCCCTCAGGGCTGGGCATGCCGAAGTTGCGCTTGATGCGCTCCTTCGTCGTGCCGCCTTTGCGGATTCCGACGACCAGCACTTCCTCGCCATCGAGGCGCGCCATGCCGCAGATCACGGCTTCGTCGTCGCCAAAGGCGCGATCCCCGTGAATCTCGCTGAAATCGGTGAAGATTCGCTCGATCAAGTCCATGGGGTAGGGCCGTTGGGGATGACGTGCCTGTTCAACTCTGCTCCACGCCGCTGCCGCTGCCTGTGCTTCCGGGGTATTTCCCGTTTCTTGTTCGCTCATCTGTGCCTGAGGCGCGACGGCAAGGGCCGCCGGTCCTCCTGTGATTCTACGGGGCGCAGCCGGTTGGGACAAATACGGTTGCGCGCCGCCGAACCCAAATCCGCATTAGAGAAGCTGGTATAGCCAAAGGCCGGCCAGCCCCGTGAGGTAGCTGCACCCGCCGATGAGTCCGGCAACCCGGCCGATCGCCATCATCGGCTTATCTTCCACGCTCAGGAATGGGACCACCTTAAACCACAGGAACCTCGCCTTGTGCAGAATGCGGATTGCGGCGGAAGCCAGAACATAAAGCCATACCCAGACCGAGGTGAACAGCGACGCGATGACAAAAATGCGCGTTGGGACCAGCTCGAATGTGCTCCCGTACAGCAGATGGGCGAACACGCGTGGATGCGCGACGAAGTAGGCGGCGACCGCTTTCACGGGATGGCCCGACAAAACGTCGACCAAAATGTTGATGAGAATCGTCCAGAGAAAAAGCGATAGCGATGCGACAACAAGCGTGGCGACGATATCGAGAATCAACAGCGAAGAGATGCGGAGCGCGGTAGGATTCCTCGCCATGGTCCGCACAACGAAGCGGCTGATCAGGACCGAAAAATAGTCGGGAACACAGTTGAGCAACAGCGCGGTGATGAAATACCGCACCAGACTCTCCACCGGCCCCCCGACGCCCGTCTGCTGCAAGAGCCAGAAGAATCCGTAGTGCGTGGCGAAGATGGTGAACACGACGGCAACCGCGACGATCGACGCGACGCAGGAGCGCCAGAAAAACTTCCATGAGACGGCCCTCACGCCGAAGACGCGATCGATCAGGTTGGGAAAGACGCCGGCCCAGGTATCGAGCTCCTCTTCTCCAGGCACATTCATCAGCCAGCGCGAGAGCTTCTGCCTTCCCGCCAGGCTGAGGCCGCCGTCAACCCACTCGAACCCCTTCGCGATGCCGGTCACGATCGCGACAAACGACGCTCCCTTGAGAATTGGAAGAAACGGGCTCAGGAGTAGCGGACTTTCGCTCATGGCCGGGTGCAGCAACCATAGCACAACGCGGGAATCTCTCCGCCCGCAACTTAACGGGAGCTGTAGCGGAGGTTTCTGGGTGCAACCACTACACTGAGTTTGCATGGGCGCAGCCATCGAATTCCGCAATGTGTGCTTTGCCATCGCCTCGGGCCGGCTGTTGCTCCGCGACATCTCGCTCTCGTTAGAAGAAGGTACCACGACCGCGATCCTGGGCCGCAGCGGCTCAGGAAAGTCGACTCTGCTGCGCACCGTCAATCGCCTCATCGAGCCAACCAGCGGCGAGGTGAGAGTGCGAGGAACCCGAGCGAATGCGACCGACGTGATCGAGTTGCGCCGGGGCATCGGCTACGTGATCCAGGAGACGGGCCTGTTTCCGCATTTCACCGTGGAGCGCAATGTGGGCCTGGTGCTCGAGGCCATGGGCAGGCCGCGCGCCGAACGCGAGCAACGCAGCCGCGAACTGCTCGCCATGGTCGGCCTCGATCCCGATGAGTTTGCGCGCCGCTATTCGCATCAGCTCTCCGGCGGGCAGCGCCAGCGTGTGGGGCTGGCCCGGGCGCTCGCCGCCGAGCCCGGGATTCTGCTCATGGACGAGCCCTTCGGAGCGCTCGATCCCCTCACCCGCGCCGAGATGCAGGATATGCTGCGCGATCTGCTGGCACGGCTCAGGAAGACTGTCCTGCTGGTCACGCACGATCTTGACGAGGCTCTTTATCTCGGCGACCGCATCGTGCTGTTGAGCGAGGGTGCGATCGTCGCCGATATGCCGCCGGCGGAGTTCCTTCGCTCCCGTCAGCCGGAGGTTGAGAACTATGTGCGCGCGTTTCACCGCGGCGAGCGCAGTGCGGCGCAGGAGCGCGAAGCATGAGCGCCTTTCTGGGGCAATATGGCGGCGAGATCGCCGAGCTGACCGTGGAGCACCTGTGGCTCACCGCAGCGGCTATGCTGTTCGCTACGCTGATTGCCGTTCCGGTGGGCATCTGGCTCACGCGCTCACCGCGCTGGGCCAGGCCGGTCATTGGCATCGCGAATATTCTCGAGACCATTCCCTCGCTGGCCATGTTCGGCTTTCTTCTGCCGCTGCCCTGGCTGGGGGAACGCGCGGCGCGCATCGCCATCGTGGCGCTCACGGCCTACGCACTGCTCCCGATTCTGCGGAATACCTTCGCGGGCATCCGCGGCATCGATCCAGCCATCGTGGAGGTAGCCCGAGCGTTGGGGCTCACCGGCACACAGCGACTCTTCAAGGTCGAGCTACCGCTCGCGGCCTCCTTCATCCTGGCCGGGCTGCGGACCGCGACCGTCACGTGCGTCGGCATCGCAACAATTGCGGCAGCCGTAGGTGCAGGTGGACTGGGCGAGCTGATCTTTCGCGGCGTGGCCTCCGTCGATAACCGGCTCGTTTTGGCCGGTGCAGTACCCGCGGCGCTGCTGGCGCTGGCTGCTGATGGACTGCTCGGGCTTGCTGAGCGATGGTTCAAGGTTCCCGCACAATGAAACGCCGTGATCTGCTTTTGAAGTTGCCGCTTGCTGCCGTTGGGTTCGCAGGATGCGGTCCTCCGCGGCCTAACCACCCAATCATCGGCGCGAAGAATTTTACTGAGCAGGTTGTGTTGGGCGAATTGCTCGCACAGGAGATCGAAGCCAAAGCGCATCTGAAGGTCGAGCGCCGTTTTTACCTTGCCGGCAGCTACATCTGCCAACAGGCATTGGTCGCCGGACGCATCGACGCGTACGTGGAATACACCGGCACGGCGCTGACGGCGATTCTCAAGCAACCGCTCGATCGCAATCCGCAATCCGTACTGGAGACCGTGCGCCGGGTCTACGCCTCGCGCTATCAAGTCACTGTCGGTCCGCCGCTGGGCTTCGAGAATACTTTTGCCATGGTGATTCGCGGCGAGGATGCGCGCCGGTTGCATCTCGCCACGCTGAGCCAGGCCGCGCAGTACACGCCGCAATGGAAGCTCGGAGTTGGCTACGAGTTTGAGCAGCGCCCCGATGGCTTGCCGGGCCTGAGCAGTACGTATGGCCTAAAGTTCGACGGCCCTCCCCGCACTATGGACCTGGGCCTGCTCTATCGCGCGTTAAACGCCCATCAGGTAGATATGATCGCCGGTAATTCAACCGACGGGCCGATCCAGGCCTTCGGGCTCACGGTTCTGGAAGACGATAAGCATTACTTTCCGCCGTATCAGGCCGTGCCGCTGGTGAGCGACGATGCGCTCCGCCGCTGGCCCCAGATTCAGACTGCGCTCGACGCGCTCGCAGGCAAAATCGCTGCAGAGGACATGCGAACGATGAACGAGGCTGTTGACGGCCAGCATCGCGATCCCGCCGAAGTGGTGCGGGAGTTCCGAGCGCGCAAAGGCTTGTGAATCGCGGGGCTCTCAGCAACCCGAATTTCGTGGCGATTCTATTCCCCGTCCGATTCGGGCTCGATCTCTTCCGGTTCGTCATCCAGGCCCGATTCGGGCGTGGGTGCATCGGCTTCGTCGCGTTCGAGCGGAGGCATTTCAAGATCGATTCCCGCGGATCGCTCGCCGTCGTAGAGATTATCGATTTGATCTTCGTCGGAAGAACCACCTTCACCCGCTAGAACATCGACGCGATAGCCGGCAGCATCGGCAGCTGCGAGCGCGTCCGCAACCGATTTGCCCAACTCATCGATCGCGCTTCGCCGCGGCGCCGCTTCGCCCGCCAGGCGTAGCAGCGCAGGCATCTGCATCCACCATAGGAGCTCTTCGTAGCGCTCGCGGATCACATACTCGTGCCCCTCCGCCGCGTGAACACCCGTCAGCCAGCGCACATCCGGATCGAGCCACAGCGAAGGCGCAAGGCCCGCGCGCTCACCCGGCTCCGCGGGTTCCAATGTCTCGACCGGTTCCGGTTCTTTCTCGCCGACGCCGGCACTGGTGAGCAACACGACCTTGATGCGAGCCGCGACACGCCAGCCCTCCTCACCCTCGAATCCCAAGGCGCCGAAGGCATGGCCAAAGGGCTCGCGCAGACGCAGCCGGTCGAAAAGGTCGAGAGCCGCGCGTTGCTGGTTCTCTGCATCAACAGACTGGGCGAGCAATTCCAGCGCGCACCATGCCAGCAGCGGGCCCCACATGGCCGTGGCCGTAAATTGCGGGCTGGGGCTGGGCAGCATACGGCGCGCCGCCGCCGTCCAGGGTGACGGAAACAGTGCTTCGATGATGGGAATTCGCATGGCGGCACGCAGGCAACCGCGGAATTCTTTGGCGAGAGAAGCGGCCTCGATTGGCTCGATCTCCTGCGCGGTCTGCCCCTGCCGGGTGAGCCGTGCCGTATATGCCGGCCGCGCAAGCCGCAGAAATGCCTCGGCCCGCTCCCAAGCCTGCTGGAAAAACTCATTGCGCTCACGCTCACTCTTTGGATCGACCGTAGCGGCGGCAATGGCACGGGGATGCTCCGCAAGATCGGCGAGCAAGCGCACAATCGCCGGATCCAGAAGACTGTGCAGCGCGTCGTGAACCGGCCGCAGCTCGAGATCAACCAGCGCGTCCTCGAGATTGGGAACGCCGCGTCCATTGAGCACATCGCACAGTTTGTCCCATGGCTGCTCAGCGGTAGCGCGCAGTTCGCGCCAGTCGAGGAAAACGTGCGACTGATACGCGTGCAGGCTCATCCTGAATCCGCCTTCCAGCACACGGCTCGCGTGTCGCAGATATTCAAGATTGCTGAGCGAGTCGCGATAGGCAAGAATAGCGCCCGAGTCTCCGGTCAGACCAAGCCCGTCACGCAGTCGCTGCTGACGAAGCTGTCCCGCGCCTTTGTCGGCGTAAGCTGCAGAGAAATCCACGGTCCCGTGCGTCTCGCCATAGCGGTTGTTGTAGACCACAAGCGCCCGTTCGCTGCCGTTCCGGTTCGAATAGGCAAAGACGTTCTCATCTACCGAGCCGCTGTCCGTGAAAAAGTCGTAGAGCAGAAAATTCCCGCTCTCCGCGAAGAGCCAGCGGCGTTTCAGCAGCGGCGTAATCTCGCGCTCGTGGCGCTCCACCAGCCATCGGTCGGGATCCTCCTGGTAGCGGGGCCAGCGATATTCCATCCCATACTTTTCGGTGAATCCCTCGATTTGCCCGTGGCCGAACATCGGCAAGCCGGGCAGCGTCGACATCATGACCGCGACACCGAAGTATTTGTCGCCCTTGCCGAACTGGTCGATCGCCGTACGCTCGTCGGGATTGCTCATGAAGTTCACGTAACGCTTCATGATGTCGGGATCGAATTCGAGCGTATTTTTGAGCACGGAGCGGTATTTGGCATTGTCTTCGTCGCGCAGCATCACCATGAACGCGCTGTTGTACACGCGGTGCATGCCCAACGTGCGCACAAAGTAGCCCTCCATCAGCCAAAAGGCCTCTGCGAGGAGCAACGTCCCTGGAACCTCTGCGGCAACCCTGTCCACCACCTCGCGCCAGAACTCATGCGGCATCGCGCGGTCGAATTCCGCCTGACTCAGACCGTACTCCGCACGCGACGGGATGGCGCCGCTCGCGCCGGGTCCGGGAAACCAGAGCCGGTGAAAATGCCGCTTGGCCAGCGTCATCGCGGCATCGAAGCGAATCACCGGGAACAGGCGCGCCACGTGCAGAATCGTCTGGATCACGTGCTCGCGCACCGCCGGGTTCAGATAGTCGAGCTGAGCGGTATCGTTCCAGGGAAAGCTTGTGCCGTCGTTGCCGTGGTAGATGTAGCGCGTCTCGCCCGAGGCTTTGTCGCGGCGGCGAAACACGACGGCCGCATCGGTCTGCTCGTAATAGTGATCGTCGATCTTGATCTCCACGCGCCCGTCGCTCGAGAGATCCGGTCCGTCAAATTTGTAGGCGGGATACGGCGTGTCCCACCGCGAGATGAACCATTCGGGATGCTCGACGACCCATGGCGAATCGATGCCCATATGATTCGGCACCATGTCGCTGGCCAGCCGCACGCCGTGACGAAAGGCTCGGTCGCGCAGATTCACGTAGGCCGCATCGCCGCCCAGGTCATCCGCAATCCGGTAGTCGAAAAGTGAATAGGCCGAGGCCACAGCGTCGCGATTGCCGCAGAGCAGCTTGATAGTCCGCGAAGCCCGGCTGCGCTCCCACACACCGATCAGCCACAGCGAATTGATGCCGCGGCGCGCCAGCGTTGCCAGCTCTTCGTCAGGTATTTCATCGAGCCGGCCGATGTGGCGTCCGTATTGCCGGCTCAACTGCGCCAGCCAGACATAGGTGCTCTTGGCAATCAGCACCGCGCTCGGCATCCACGCCGTGTCAGCAGAGAATCGTTCGTACTCGTGCGCCGGATCGCCGAAGACCGGCACTTCGGCGTGCGCCTCGATGCCGGTACCGTGCTGCCGGCGCGCGGCGGCACCGCGCGCCTCCGGCGGGTTGAATTGCATCCAGATCGCCAGCTCTTCTTCGCGAAGAATCTCACCGGCCAGTTCCAGCAGCCGCTCCAGGCTGTCGCCCAGCAGCGGCTTCCAAAGCTGCCGGATGATGGCGAGCTGCTCGCTCAGCGAGCCGGGAGAGCGCAAGGCCGGCGCACGCAGCAAATCAAGAAAGCTCACCGGCTTTGCGTCACCGATCGGAACCAGGGGTCGGCTGGCGAAATACTCCGGCAGCTGCGCCGTGACCTGTTTGTAGACCGTCTTTTCCGCCAGCAGTCTGTCTTCAAACAGTTCTTCGAAGGGTCTGAAGGCTTCATTCCGATTGGCGGTCCATAGAAGAAGCAGTTCCTCGAGCGCGGCTTCGCGGTGCGGCAGGCCGTCGGTCGAGCCCGCAAGCCATTCTCGGGGTGTCTTTTGGCCGCGGATCACGCTCGCACCGGGAAACTGCTCCACGAAGGCGAGCAGCATAGTGTCGAGCGCATCGGCGCCGACGCGCGCTCCAAACCAATCCAGCGCAGTGGCCAGCACCTGGGGATCGTACTGCTGGCGATAGCGCGCCATCAGCACATGGCTGGCCTCGTCAATAAGGCCCATGGCAAAAAGCTGCCCCGCATGCACCGCGCGCTCGGGATATTTGTCCACTTCGCGCACCTGGTTCATCCGGTGCGCGAACTCGCGGCACGCCCCCATGTTGGCAAAGACCACGTTTCCCGTGTACGAGAACAATGTCTCCGCGAACTGATACCGTTCCCGCGCCTTTCGCGAAATGTGGAATTCCATCATCAAGAATCAGGCTCCCGCTTCTTTCCAGCAATCGTTCGTTGCAATGCGTTGAAACTTGAAACTGAGATTCTAGCCCTTCGGCATTCTCGCGCCGTCAATGGTCCGCCGACGCATCCGGCAGCCGGGCTTCGCAACCGGCTGCATCATCCGTCTGAGATGAAGCATAAAGGACCACCCTCTGCGCCGGCCTGTGCACGCGGCAAGCGCAGGTCGATATTGGGCCAGTTTCACCGGTGGACGTACCACCCCCATGCCTCTCATTCAGAGTCTGATGGGCCGACGAGCCGGCGGGATGGTCTCTCCCTACAAAACTTCATACCTGTGAAAGGTGATCGCCGCCGCAAGCCAGGTCTTCCGGGTCTCGGGTGCGCAAGCGGCCGGCCCGCGAACATTACCCTTCGCTACCACGAAAGCGGCAAAGTCCTCATGTTTTTCTCCAAGAAGTGCGCAATTTCGACTATTACTACAGAGGGGGCAAACGTGGCAGAGCTGAAAGGCAGACGAAGTTTGCGGTTAGTCCTTCGTCTGGACAAGAGTCAGTGATCGTTCCTGCAGGTCAAATCTCGGGTTTAGCTGTGGTGGGCGCTTATCTTGTCCGCTGCCGGATGGAGATACATCGCCGCAACCAGCAAACCTGGGAGGAGCTGCTGGGCAAGCTGAGCCCCGGATGGAGCGTTGCTGCTTTCCGGGAAGACTTTGCCGCCGGGCCGCAGCGGCTGATCTCGATATACCGCGATGCCCAGGTAATGCAGGAGATCGCAGATTATGCCTGCCGAAGGCTCGGGCGGACCAATCCAGCGCTGCTGCAGTCTGTGCATCGCGATGCAACGCAGGCACGTTACAGGGCGATTGCTGCACTGGTCCGCTACGCGCTTAAGAGACCCCGCAAATCTGTTGGCTAGAACCGGCCTCATAAACGAAATTCGTGAGCTCGCCGACCACCTGGGAGCCAGATCGTTGTGGGGGCCCATACTCGCCCACCCACAGAGTCGCCGGAGCATTTACGAGACAGGTTGCAGGGCTGGAACTACATCGAAACGGTCTCGCTGAAGCGATAGCCGATGTGCGAATCGGTGAGCAGATATTGCGGATTTGCCGGATCTTCCTCGATCTTCATCCGGATCTGCCGAATGAACGTCCGCAGGTACTCGAGTTCGTTGCCATATTCCGGGCCCCAGACCGAGCGCAGCAGCTTGGCATGAGGAATGGGCCTTCCGGCGTGCACCATCAGATAGTGAAGCAGATCAAATTGCTTGGGCGTCAGATGCACGGGACGGCCTTTTTTTTCGACCAGGTGCCGCCCCGGATCCAGAAGCACGTCGCCGATGAGGATGGCGGCGTCGGCGTCGTCGGGAACCTTGTTTCGCCGCACGGCGGCGCGCAGCCGCGCCGTCAGTTCACGCAATTGGAAAGGCTTGGTGATGTAGTCATCGGCTCCGGCATCCAGCGCCTCCACCTTGCGGTCTTCGCTTCCCTGCACGGTGAGCATCACGATAGGCAGCCGCGGCGAGGCTTTGCGCATCATCCGGCACACCTCGATGCCGCCCATTCCCGGCATGTTGATGTCCAACAGCACGGCATCAAACCGCGAGTTCCGCACCAGAGACAGCGCCTCTTCACCGCGCGCGGCCTCCGCGATATCGAAGCCAAAGTTCTCCAGAATGGTTCGCAACGAAAGACGGATCGCGCGTTCGTCGTCCACAATCAGCAGACTGCCTGAGTCACTGTTCATGGTTGCCTCCTCCCCCTTGCGGCAATGAAAGAAAGAACGTGGTGCCTTCGCTTGGGCTGCTGATTACCCACGCATGGCCGCTATGCGCCTCCGCGGCCATTTTGACCGTCGATAGCCCTATCCCGGTTCCGGCGGCCAGGTGTACCGTTCCTTCGCCGCGATAAAAGCGCTGAAAGATTTTTTCCCTGTCGGCCATTGGAATGGCCGGTCCGAAGTTATGCACCGAGATAAGAACCTCTGAGTGGCTTTCGCGGGCAGCTATCTTCACTGTCGTGCCCACAAAGGAGTACTTAGCCGCGTTGTCGAGGTATTGCACCAGTGCCATTGAAAGCAAGTCGCGGTCTCCGCGTACCGTAAGGGACGGGTCAAACATCGAAACCTCCACTGGGTGACCCGACATCCTTCCCCGCTGCTCTTTCAGAGCCCTCGCCACCAGTTCTTCCACGGCGATCACTTCCCTGGCAACGCTCAGCTCCTGTGCCTCCAGCTTTGCGGTCTGCAGCAGCCGGTTGCTCAGCAGGCTTAGCTTGCGTGACTCCTCGTCGATCAACCTCACCAATTCGTGCTGCGTCCGATTCAGCTCTCCTACCTCGCCCAGCCCCATATTCGCCGCCTGGATCGCAGTGAGCGGAGTCTTCACCGCATGCGCAAGCGAATCCAGCACCGCGGCGCGCAGCCGCTCGCTCTGGTGCGCCGCCTCGATCTGGCTCTCCTTTTCGAATGAAACAGATCGATCGAGCGCAACTGCGGTCAGTGAGGCCAGCGCATCCACCACCAGCGGCCCCAATTCCCCTCGTATCGCAATCGCCCCAATCGACTGGTTCCCCACCCGCAAGAGCCTGCGCGAGGTGCGCGTCGCCCGGTCTTCATCATCTCCCTGCCCCAGATAGCATTCTTTTGCCAGATCTTTTTCGTCATCGTTCCACGCACCGGCCAGATCGCACCCTCCAGAGCTCGCATTGAAGACCGCAACAGCCTCCGCGCCGAAGATGCGCTGAATCAGGTGCGTCAATTGCGGGCCCGGCGGATGATGGAGATTAATCAGCAGCGTGCTGCGGCTCAGCTTGTACAACTGCTCCATTGCCGTCCGCTGCAGCTTTGCTTCATACGAGTTAAGCCGCTCCCGCGAGGAAAGACGGCTTACCAGTAGCGCGCTTAATTCGAAAGCTCCGAGCGCCACCCAGTCCTGCGGATCAGCAACGGTAAAGTGAAAAACCGGCGGATAAAAGAAATAGTCAAGGCAACCGCACGCCAGCACCGAAACCACAGATGCCTGCCAGAAGCCGCATAGGATCGCCTCGCAAACAGCCACTAAAAGAAACAGAAACCCGACCGGAGCCGGATTGAAGTGGAGCACAAAGCCGGAGAACACGAGCAGAGCAATGACCCAGCATCCGATCAGGCACTCGCCCACAAACTGCAATCGGCTGCCATGATTCCGCTCTCCCAGAATCTCCGAAATTGTCATGGCGTTCAGGTGTACTGCACCCGGATATCTCTCTCTGTAGAGAGTAACTATCCCGACATGAACAAAACATAAATAATGTACAAAGAATCTATGCGGAACTTAGCAGCGCACCTAAGTGCGCTGCCCGTTGAGCCCACTCTTTAAACCCTAGTCTATCTGGCCGCAATTTCCGATAGCCGTTCATAATAGGCAGCCTTCTGGCTCATCTGCTGCTCCTCGTACCTGAAATATTCATAGCGATTCCGTGATGAATCGACTGGCCTCGGATACTTCTCGGCAATGCTCCAGGCGATCTGGCTGCGCCGGTCCCACTCGATCAGCTCAGCATGTGCCTCCTCTTGCAGCACCTCCTGACGCCAGCGAAAATAGCTCGCGAGCTCGTGATATTGCTCAGGACTGTGCGCCGCAGCGATCATTTTGTGTAATTCGGCGCGGCTCAAGGTTTGGGACGATTGTGCGCGCGAAACACCGGGCACCAGGACAAGCGCCGCCAGTGTAAGCAGGAAATTCCGTTTGGAGATCATTTGATTCCTTCCTTCATGAATAGAATTCAGCTGTTCGCATGAAGGAAGCATGAAGCTCGGGGCACTGCGCGCCTTCCTTTATCGCGCGATTACAACTTTCTAGCCAGCATTTAGGATCGCTACATATGGCTGGCTTAGCTAAATAGTAAGGCCGTTAAACATCGCCTGATAACTTCCGGCAACTCCTCACGACTACTAACGTCCATACGGTTGTCTCGGCTGTGAGTTATTCACCCTCGCAACACTCCATCCATCCTTTGCGGAACAGCCGATGTGCAAAGATAAAGGCCCGCGCCCTCGGGTGGAGAGCGCGGGCCTTGACAAGTACCTTGTAGTCAGCGTTAGAACTTCACCATCAGGTCGATATCGATATATTGCTCGTCGCGGCGCAGATCGGGATACCAGATGCCACCGTGAGCCCCGCTGCTGCTGGTGCCGCAGTAGGAGCCCACGTAAGAAGGCGCTCCGGTCCCAGTGGTTCCATACGGGACTTGTCCCGCCGAATACGGGCCGGCAGGGTTCGGGACTGCGGAACCATCCATGCAGGCAAATTGCGTAGGCGAGCCGTTGTTCACACCCCAGGCCGCACCCGCAGAAGCCGGCGGCGTCATGCCTCCGTGTCCTGACCAGTAGGGAATGCTTGCGTGCCGGTAGCCGTACTCCCAGCGCCAGGTGAACCACTGCCGCGGCATGTAGTCGACGGTGAAGCTGGTGTCCCAGGCCTTGAATGGATCGCCGGCGTTCATCTGGAAATAGGGCGAGTTAAGGGCGGACGACGTCGCCGTCTCACCATTAATGGGTGGCACGAGAACAAGGTACTCACCGGGGTTGTTGATCTGGCCGCCGCCGAGCGTGAAGCCGAATAGATCTTTATGGACCCACGTGCGGTCGTAGACCATGTACCCGACGAAGCTCTGCTTGAAGTTGCCGTTCTTGTCATTGTGGCAATTCACGCCCGCGCCGTATTCGCAGCCAAGATCGCCCGTGAAGCTGAAGGCCATCTTGTCGACACCGGGGTGCGTAGGCTTGTCGTAGTACTTGACTTCGACGCTGTTGTCCGTGTGCAGGCGCGACCGGCCGGGAACCCCGAAGTCATCATGGCCGACGCCGTAGTTATTGCTGATGATGTTCATCCATGGGTAAGGCGTCCACTTGATCTGACCGCCAACGCCCTTACGCGAATTAGAGGAACCATACGACTGCCAGCCGTTGATGATCCAGGGCTCGATCTTGAGATGTTCCGTGGGAAACATCTGAATACGGATACCCTCGAAGAACCATGGGGTATTGGAAGATACATAAGATGGCTGGTAGGCCCAGTTATCGAAGTTATAGTAACTGAAGAGCCCGACATAGGACATGAAGATACCGGCGTCTAAGTTAAGGCCGTGCATTACGTTGGGTATCTGGTAGCCGCCATAGGCTTCGGAAAGATAGCGATCGGCGTCACCAATGTCCCACTGGCCTTTGCTGTAACTTGGGTCGTTGCGCACTGTGGCGGTCGAGTACATGCCGAACTGCGTCATGAAACGGGCGTGTGCGTTATCGAGGTGGAAGTCGCCCCCCAGTCCAAACTGCTCTAACTGAATTTCGTTGGTACGGAAGAGCTCGCTTGAGCCGCTCATGCTGTCGTCCATCGGACGATTGAAGTCGTAGTTGTAAGTAATATCAGCGCGGATCTCTGGAGTAAAAAACTTGGAGTCGAACGCCACATCCTTATTGCGTGGATTACCGTTGAGCCAGGTCCAGTCCCAGTCTGAAAACGCGGGCGCGTGCGGATCTTTCGCCGGCGGCGCGACAGGAGCAGTTGCGGCAGGCTGATTCTCCGTCTGAGAAGGCACCGACGCAGCCGTGGTCGTGGCGGTCTCCGCATGAATTGCAGGCGGATCGCCGGGACCGACAAGCTCTTTTTCCGCTGTGGAAAGCGCCTTGGCGTCACTGCGGCCCTGCACTGCGGCGGGATTGTTTTCCTTCACCTCGTTTTCGAGTTGCTCGATGCGCTTCTTGAGTACCGTGATTTCCTGCTCCACCGTGAGCTGCGTTTGGGGAGAAGCGGCATCGGATGCGGCTTGCGCTGCACCAGGCTTTGTGTCAGCTCCGGACGGTGGCTCAGCGTGCGCCACCTCCTCGGATTGTGCGGGAGACGCCGCATTGGTCTGCGCCGCCCCCATGCACGTCATACACGTTGTGAATGCCGCTACCGTCAAGGCCTTCCAAAAGACAATTCTCATAATTACCTTCTCGCTTTCCGCAGGATGATGGCTGAGTTACGCAATTCGATTTAAGAAACAAGTAGTTTGCAATCTCATTTTCGGTCCGTTCGGCGCAAATCGTGCCACGTGTGCATTCGCCGAAAGATAGTTCATCGATCCAGCAGGACTACTTATGCGCCTCTGCACTTGGCCGAACATGCCAGTTATCGCTTAACTCCCAAGTGGTATTCCATCGAACTTCTCATAAGCGAACCGTAAAGCATCTGTAGCATCTTCATAAGTCTTCGCGCGGATGGCTTACTTCATCGCACAGAGACACTTACCCCACTGGCGCGGGATACGCCGCAACAGAAATCGATGCTTAGCTTTTTGGCGTAGAACCGGGAAGCCGCCTGGTTGCTGAGCAAAGACTTGGCCGCGTAAAGATATTCGAAGCCTGCGTCAGAACAAGACGCGGTGATGCTTTAATGAAATTGAAATGCCGGGCATCAAGAAGGCATAAATGTTGGCTGATTTTTCGCGCGGCCACAGCCGCATCTATGGAGCGCTCACGCCGCCGGACAAAAAATGCCGTGTAGCGGCAGGTCTCAAACGTTCTGCCTCTCCTGCAGAAGCTCACCCCGTAGTAACGATCGGTTTAGCGTAGATCAGTGCTGTGCGCCCCCGCGGATAGAAGTTCGGCTCTCTATCCTCGAGCATGTAGCCGTGCGCTGTGTACAGACGAATGGCGGTAGCATTCTCTGCATCGACGTGCAGCCATAGCACGGCTGCACCCGCAGATTTCGCCGAGCCTTCCACGCAACGCAACAACGCGCCGCCAATTCCGCGGCCGCGCCACGCAGGGGCGACCTCGATGGTTTCGATATAGGCTGTGCCGGGATTCTCGCGCATTCTCAATCGGACGGTGGCAAATCCGGCGGGCACGACGTCTTCTTCTGCAACCCATGTGGCAGCCTGCTCGCTTGCCAGCAACTGGCGCAGATATCCGCGGCTAAACCGAAAGGGAGGTTCGAAAGACGCCTCTTCAATCGCGTAGAGTGCGGGATAGTCACCGGCTTGGTAGACGCGATAGATCACGGACGCTGCTCCATAAACGAGAAGGCCATCCCCGTTGCGAGGATGGCCCTGGTTCCTGCGAACGATCAGCCTAGACCTTGGCTTCGAGATCTGCGATGACGTCGAAGAACCGCTTGTCGAGGCGGCGGTTGGTGGCAATCGCTTCCTTGATGGTGATGTCGGTAATATCGTTGCCGCGGATGACCGCGATGCGGCCCCATTTCTTATCGTGCACCATGTCGATGGCATGCAGTCCGTAGCGCTGCCCTAGGAGACGATCATAGGCAGTAGGCACACCGCCGCGCTGCGTGTGCCCCAGATTGACGGAGCGGGTTTCATAGCCGGTCTTCTTTTCAATCAGTTCGGCAAGCGCCTCTCCAATGCCGGATAGTCGAGCGTGACCGAAAGAATCCACCTGCTGCGAACCAACAACCTGACCGACCTCGGGCAAATGACAGCCTTCGGCAACTACGACGATGCCGTAGTGCTTGCCATTGTCGTAGTTGTACTTGAGCAGAGCACACACATGATCTATATCGATTTCCTTCTCCGGCACCAGGATGACGTGCGCGCCGCCAGCCACGCCGGCCGCGTAAGCAATCCATCCAGCATCGCGCCCCATTACCTCGATGACGATCACGCGGTTATGCGAATCGGCCGTAGTGTGGATGCGGTCTACAGCTTCGGTGGCAATGGAGACAGCGGTGTCGTACCCGAAGGTCACGTCGGTGCCGTTGATGTCGTTGTCGATGGTTTTGGGAACGCCTACCGCGGCGATTCCGTTTTCGCTCAGGAACTGGGTCACCGATTGCGTGTCGTCGCCGCCGAGCGCGATGAGCGCGTCAATCTTGTTGAGCTTCAGGACTTCTTGAACTTTTTCAATACCGCCGGGGATCTTCTTGACGTTGGTGCGTGAGGAGTGGAGGATGGTGCCGCCCTTTAATTGGATGCCGTCTGTGTTTGCGAGCGTCAGCGCGATGGATTGGTTGTCGAGCACGCCGCGCCAGCCATTCAGGAAGCCAATAAACTCATCTCCGTAATGATTGATGCCTTTTTTGACGGCTGCATAGATGACGGCATTCAATCCGGGGCAGTCACCGCCACCGGTCAGTAAAGCAATTCGCATCGTAATCTCCTCGTAAGATCCGGCGGGCCTCGGTGCTCTGGGACTCCGGCTCCGGAATTGTGCGCCTGAGAATGAACCGCAGCTCTCGACGCCTGATACAGTTTACTCTGCCGCCTTGAAGAACCGTCGCGACCGCGCAGGCGGTACAGTCGATGGCTGCGCGCGCACAAAGGAGTGATTCAATAAGGACATGCCCGGAAGTGGAGCGCTGCTGCTGCTGGCCTTTGTCGGCCTGGTCATTATCGTGTTGCTCGTGCTTCTGCAGTTGACGCGGCTGGGATACCTCATCCGCAGCACGATCCCCGACCGGCCGCGGCGACGCATGTTCATCGCCTCGGTTTCGTTCCTCATCACCTTCGCGGGAGTTCGAATCCTGGTTCACCGCATTGTGAACCATGAGGGACATTTCCAGTGGGTGGTGGTGCGCGGCTTGCACATCCACCACCTCGTCTGGGGCATTCTGATCCTTCTGCTGGTGGGATACGGCTGGCTGCTCGACCTGGGCCGTTCCCACTCGCCCATGTCGATCTTCATGAGTCGGCTGATGGCGGTGAGCTATGGCGTGGGCGCCGCGCTCACGCTGGACGAGTTTGCGCTCTGGCTTAACCTCCAGCCCGATGCGTACTGGTCCAGCGCCGGCCGCTTGAACATTGACGCAATCGTATTCTTCGGTGCAGTGCTGGCTGTCGGCGCCTGGGGCGCGCCGTTTTTCCGCGCGCTGCAGATCATGTGGACCAAGCGCGTGCTGTTCCGGAAGGGGCTCTGGCGGATCAGTTCCCCGATTCGCCGCGTGCGGTTGCTTCGTCCGCGTAAAGTTCGGCGATCACCGCCGCGTATCGCTCCGTGATCACGCGGCGCTTCAACTTCATCGACGGCGTAAGCTCCCCGGAATCCTGCGCCCACTCCTCGGCTACGATGCGGAAGCGCTTGATGGTCTCGAAGTTCGCCAGGCTGCTGTTGGCTTCGCTCACCAGTTGACCATACAGCTCGATGATGCGGCCTTCGACGACCAGTTCAGCACGGGATCGGATCTCGATGCCATTCCGCCAGGCCCAGTCTTCCAGCGCGGCAAAGTTGGGCGAAATCAGCGCCGAGATGAACTTGTGCTTGTCGCCCACCACCGCCGCATGGGCCACCAGCGCGGAGTTCTTGAGCTTGTTCTCGATGGGCTGAGGGGCCACCAGCTTGCCGCCGGAGGTCTTCAACAGCTCCTTCTTGCGGTCGGTGATAAACAGAAATCCGTCGCTGTCGATATGCGCGATGTCGCCGGTGTGGAACCAGCCTTCTGCATCAAAGCACTCCCGGTTGACCTCCGGCTTTTGCCAGTAGCCGAAAAAAACCGAAGGGCCGCGCGCCAGCAATTCGCCGTCCTCGGCCAGCTTGAGCTCCACATTCGGTAACGGCATGCCAACCGAGCCCATCCGCTGCCTTACCGGCGAATTCAGCGCGATGACCGGGGAGGTTTCCGTCAGGCCATAGCCCTCCCACAGCGCAATACCGACGGAGGCGAACCACTGCGCCGTGTCGATGCCCAGAGGCGCACCACCGGAGATGAAGACCCGCACGCGTCCGCCAAAGGCCTCGCGCACTTTTCCATACACCAGCTTGCGGGCAAGTTTCCACGTCAGTGCTGAAGGCTGCCGGCCGCTGTAAACACGAGCAGCATGACGCCCACCTACACGCACCGCCCAGGCGAGAATGCGCTTTTTCACTGGCGACGCGGACGACTTCTGCTCGACAGCCTGGCGAATCTTCTCATACACGCGCGGTACGCCTACGATCACCGTCGGCCGCACCTCCTTCATCGCCTGCGGCAGCTTGTCGAACTGCGAGCAGTACGCAATCTGCGCCCCGCAGTTGTACATCACGTAATCCAGAGCGCGGGCCGTGATATGCGAAAGCGGCAGGAACGAGATGCAGGCATCCGTTGCGTCAAAGGAAAAATCAGCGGTAGCGTAATTCTGGTTCGCGGCAATGTTGCCGTGGGTGAGCATGACACCTTTGGGCTCGCCGGTGGTGCCAGATGTGTAAATGAGAGTCGCCAGATCTTCAGGCCGCGCAGCGCGCACCAGCGCGTCGAATACGGGGTCGCGCTCGCTGCCTTTGGCGTCGGCTTCAGCCAATAGCTCGATCAGACTCACGGCCCCTTCCGGCGCCGGAGAGTCCATCATGACGATGTGTTTAAGCTGCGTCTGGCCGCGCACCGAGTTGAGCTTGTCGAATTGCTGGCGCGTGGAGACAATTGCGATGCGGCAGCCTGCGTCGCCGATCAGAACGGCCATCTGCTCGCCGGTCAGCGTAGGGTAAATCGGTACATCCGCCGCGCCGATCGCCAGCACGGCAAAATCCGCCACGGCCCACTCCCAGCGGTTTTCCGCAATCAGCGCGATCCGATCGCCCTTTTGCGCTCCCCAGGTTAAAAAAACCTGGGCCAGCGCCCTGACTCGCTGGTAGATTTGATCGGACGAGATTGGCCGCCATTCGCCAAACTCGTCCTGCCAAAGCACAGCACGCGGATTGGCGGCTGCAGCCACACGGCGGAACAGATCGTTAATCGTGGAGATCGGATCAGTCATTGGCACAGGTCGAAAGTGGCTGTTAGTGAAACACAGACACTCGGCAGTGTATCAGTGCAGACTCTGGGTCATCCCTCGCGAAAAGCCGCAAATTCCAGCTACAGCAAAACCTCATCCGGCGGTACACTGGTCGCACGGAATCAACAGCACACAAAGAATGCAGAGGTTGGGACCCCACTTCTCGAACGATGGCTAAACTGACCCCGGCGTTGACGCCGACCGAACCTGATAATGCCCTGCTCGATCGATTGGCTCGCCTGGAGCGCATCGCATTGTGGTCGGCGATTTCACTCTTCATCTTGGATCTCGTCGCGTGGTTTTTCCTTCTCCTGGATTGGAGCGTTCCGGGCCGTCAGCACCTGGTGAGCGCCGAAACTGCTTGTGTCGCTCTTCTCTGCTCGTTCAGTCTGCTGTTCTCCGGTTCGCACTCACTCAGAAAGATCGATCGGCTCGCCGTACCGTTTGCGGCGGCCGCGGTCGTTCTCTGTGCTGCGGTGATTTGCGAATATGTGTTTCACATTTCGCTGGGAATCGATGTTTTCGGCGCCGCTGGCGGGAGCCTCGCGTCCGAATTTGCCGCCAGAATGTCTTTGCAGAGCGCATTCGGCTACGGTCTGCTGGGAATTTGCCTGACGATGATCCGGGCACGCAAGCGTCCGGCGCTTCTTATCGCCGATTTGTTGATCTATTGCCTGCTTCTCGTGGTCCTGATCCAGGTATCCACCCACATCATCGCGCACTTGGGGATCATGGGCCCACCAGAGCAGGCTCACACGCGGGCGGCGGCGATGCTGGGCCTGCTGCTGCTGAGCGCGGTAGCCCTGTTACGCAAGGCAGAACACGGCCTGTTTTCCATTCTTCTCGGTCATGGAATCGGTAGCAATATCGCCCGCGGCCTTTCGCCTCTGCTGTTGCTACTGCCCTATCTGCGCGAGTGTGCGCGGGCCCGCTTCTTTAGTTCCGCCCGGATGCCGCCCGACTCGACCACGGCCGTTCTCGCCTCGGTGGCCTTCATGGTCTCTTTCGCCCTGCTCCTGTTTCTCGCCTGGCGCATCAACTATATGGAAGTGGAGATTCGCGATCTGTCGCTGCGCGATGCGCTCACCGATCTCTACAACCTGCGGGGATTTCGCTTGCTGGCGGAACAGGCCCTGCGCATGGCGCGGCGATCGAATATGCCGTTCTCGGTTCTCTACATCGATCTCGATAACCTGAAGCGGACCAACGATACTCTTGGCCACCAGGCCGGTTCCGACTTGCTTGTCGAGATGGGGAAGATTCTCAAGTACTCTTTCCGCGAAATTGACATTGTGGCGCGCATTGGAGGCGACGAGTTTGCGGTCGCCGGGCAGTTCAGCCAATCCGGCATTGGATTGGCTGCGCAGCGCGTTCAGGAGGGCGTCGAACGGCGCAACGCCGAAGACGGACATCCGACGGCGCTGAGCTTCAGCTCCGGCCACTGCACCACGGAGTCGGCGCAGCAGGGCCTTGATGAACTGCTGGCCAAGGCCGACGCGGCGATGTATACGGAAAAGAACCGTAAAAAGCTGATCGCCAGCTGACGAGTCCGCACCTTCAGGACTCGTTTTTCGCCCTTCCCTGAGCAAAATTTTAATTTGCATAGTTATTCATCCGGCTGTATATTTATTCCAAGGGCGGATCCACGTCGGGTCCGCCCATTTGATTTGCCTGAAAACGGGAAACTGCACGTGAAACATCAACGCCTCGACGCAATCCGGGAGCTTCTCTCCAGTTCGCTGGTCACCAGCCAGGACGAGCTGCGCCGCAAACTGCGCCGGCGCGGGATTCACGTCACCCAGGCCACGCTCTCCCGAGACATGCACGAGCTACGCCTCTCCAAGGGCCCTGGCGGCTATTCGCTGCCCAACGGCAATGGGGCGGCAGCCGCTACAGTGGAAGATGATGCGCCACCCTCGGTCGAAGAGATGATCGAGAGCTTCGGGCTGCGTGTGCGGCAGGCCATGAACCAGGTGGTAGTCTCTACGGTGCTGGGCGGGGCACAACCGGTCGCCGCGGCGCTCGATTACGCGGGATGGCCGCAGATCGTAGGTACTCTCGCCGGGGATGACACGGTGCTCGTCATCTGCCCCGACGTGCGGCGTGCCGGCGAAGTGGAAACAAAGATAAGGATGCTGCTGGAATCATGACGAAACAGATACAAACCGCGGTGGTGGGAGTCACGGGATACGCCGGCGCCGAGCTGGCGCGGCTACTCCTGCACCATCCCCGCCTCCATGACAAGCATCCGGTGTTCGCCGGACGCCTCGACGAGAAGGAAGCGGCACGCGGCGGTACCCCGCTGATCGAAATTCATCCTCAGCTGGCCGACAATAACGGTACCGGCAATCTGCGCCTCGAGGCTTTCTCCTGGGAACTTCTCGCCGAGCGCGGCGTGGAGGTCCTGTTCCTCGCCACCCCGCACGAACAGTCCCGCGAGTGGGTCCCGGAGGCTCTCGATCGCGGTCTGCGCGTCATCGACCTGAGCGGAGCGTGGCGGCTCACTGAGGCCTCGAACCGCGCCGTGTACGCGTTTGAGGACGAGGGTTCCGAGACGGCCGTCGCCACACAGGCGCAGGCAGTGTACGGCATGCCGGAGATGTACCGTCAGCAGATCGCCGGCGCGCGACTGATCGCCAACCCGGGTTGCTACTCCACTTCGGTCATTCTGCCGTTGAAGCCGCTGGTGGACGCAGGCCTGCTCGACCTGGATCGCGGCATCGTCGCTGATTCCAAAAGCGGCGTGAGCGGCGCCGGCAAGGCGCCCACGACGAAGACGCACTTCATGTACGCGGCCGACAATCTCTCCGCCTACGGCGTCTTCGGCCATCGCCACACCGGAGAGCTGCTGGAACAGATCGGAGTCGGATCGAGCGAGATCGTATTCACGCCGCATCTGCTGCCGATTCCGCGCGGAATTCTGTCCACCATTTACGTGCACTTCAAGGAAGCACAGACCCGCGACTCGATTGCCCGGGTCTATCAGCAGTTTTTTGCCGGCAGCCCGATGGTCCGCTTCTACGACAAGACGCTGCCGCAGATCCAATATGTGGTACGCACCAACTTTGCCGATATCGGATTTCAAATCGACCCGAGCGGCCGCCGCGCAGTGATCGTCAGTTGCCTGGACAACCTGCTGAAAGGCGCAGCGGGACAGGCCGTGCAGAATCTAAATGTCATGCTCGGTTGGGGTGAATCGGAAGGTCTCGCGTGAAACTCGCCGCGAAGGAGCTCGAATGAAGTACGTGGTCAAGCTGGGCGGAGCCGGCCTGGAAACTCCGGCGCTTCTCGAGGGGTGTGTGCGCGCGATCGCCGAACTGGTGCGCGACGGCAACCAGGTGGCCGTGGTGCATGGCGGGGGTGTGCAGTTGACGCGCACGCTCAAGGCGCTCGGCAAGCAAAGCGAGTTCATTGACGGACTGCGCGTCACTGACGCCGAAACCCGCGACGTGGCGCTGATGGTCTTTGCGGGGAAGGTCAACAAGAGCCTGGTGGCGGCGTTCGGCAGGCAGGGTCAGCCGGCCGTGGGCCTCTCCGGCGGGGACGGCCTGCTCTTTCGCGCGCGCAAGAAACGCACTGCGCCGGATCTGGGCTACGTAGGCGAGATCGCCGCGAGCGATCCACGCTGGATCGAAGCCATCTGGCAGTTGAATGGCGTGCCGGTGCTCTCGTCGATGGCTCTGGGCTTTGACGGCGAGTACTACAACGTCAATGCGGATGAGATGGCGGCAGCGTGCGCGATCGCCTGCCATGCCGATGCGCTGGTTTTTCTTACCGACGTTCCCGGAGTCAAGGGAGCCAACGGCGAAGTACTGCGATGGCTCTCGATCGATCAGATTGCGGAGATGGCGAAAACTGCGATCATCTCCGGCGGTATGCTGCCCAAGCTGGGGGCCTGCCGCGAGGCGCTGCTGAACGGCGTGAAGCGCGTGAGAATTCTGCCTGCCGAAGCTGCAGGATCGTTGCCCGATCTGTGCAGCTCGCGCGTAGCCCATGGCACCGAAGTCATGGTGGCCTGAGGAGAGTATCCGTTGACAAAACTTGAACAGATTCGCGCCGCCGAGTCGCGGCTGCTGCTCACGACGTATGAGAGGAACCCGATCCTCTTCGTAAAGGGTGCAGGCGTCTACCTCGAAGATGAACAGGGCCATCGCTACCTTGACCTGCTCAGCGGTATCGGCGTCAACGCGCTGGGCTACGGCCATCCAGTGATCGAAGAGGCCATCGCGAAGCAGAGCCGCCGGCTGATCCACATCTCGAACCTCTACTACCACGAAGGGCAGGCGGAGTTGGCGCTGCGGCTTACGGAGCGCGCCGGGCTCGACCGCGCCTTCTTTTGCAACAGCGGCACTGAAGCGTGGGAAGGCGCACTGAAGCTTGCCCGCGCCTATGCCGGGCTGCGGCGCAGCGAAGGCGCCCAAATCGGCACCAGGTTTCTCGCGCTCGACCAGAGCTTTCATGGCCGCACCTTCGGCTCCATGTCAACGACCTACAAGGCGAAGTACCGCGAGCCGTTCGGCCCCGTCGTTCCGGGCGTAGAGTTCGTGCGCTTCAACGACGTAAATGATCTGCGCGCGAAGTTCTCGAATGAAGTGTGCGCCATTCTGGTCGAGGCCATCCAGGGCGAAGGTGGCATCCGGCCGCTTACGCAGGAATTCTTCGCCGAAGCACGCGCGCTCGCGAACTCCACCGGAGCACTGCTGATCGCCGACGAGATCCAGGCCGGCATGGGCCGCACCGGCAAGTGGTGCAGCTTTCAGCACTATGGCATCCAGCCCGACATCACCACCCTGGCCAAGCCGCTTGCCGGAGGCCTTCCTCTGGGCGCGGTGCTGTGTACAGAAGAGGTGGCACGCGTGATGCACGCCGGCATGCACGGCACAACCTTCGGTGGCGGCCCACTGGCCTGCGCCGTCGCCATCGCTGTAATCGACGCGATTGAAAAAGAGGGATTGCTGGCCCACACGACCCAGACCGGCGATTACTTCCAGCAGCAACTGCGCAACCTTGCGAAGCGTCACGAGTCCATTGTGGATGTGCGCGGCAAGGGACTCATGGTGGCTGCTGAAGTCGATTCGGCGGAGTTGGGCAAGCTGATCGTGGCCGAGATGCTGAAGCGGCGCATCCTGATCAACTGCACCAGTGACACGGTGCTGCGCTTCCTGCCGCCGTTTATCGTGGAGAAGGCGCACATTGACACGGCCGTCGCCGCGCTGGACGAAATTCTTACCGAGCAAGCCGGACACACCGCGCCGGCAGCGGCATCTCCATCCGCGGGAGGACACGAACGTGGTTAGCAAATCGACAATTGAACGTCCGCAATCGGCCGTCCCGGTGCAGAAAGACCCCGACATTCTCGCGGCGGCCGCACGGCTTGCCGGAGAAGACCTTTGTTCCATCTCTGACCTCTCGAGTGCCGAAGTTCGCGCCATTCTCAAGCTCGGCCACGATGTGAAGCGCAATCCGCGCGACTACCGCCATGCCCTCGATGCCAAGCAAATGGTGCTGATGTTCGAGAAAGCCAGCCTGCGCACGCGCCTGAGCTTCGAGGCGGGTCTCAACACCATGGGCGGCAACGCGATCTTTGTCGACCACACCAGTTCTCCTCTCGGTGAGCGCGAGGCCATCGCCGATGTGGCGCGCAATGTGGAGCGCTGGGTCGATATAATCGTGCTGCGCACCTATGCGCACGACACCATCACGGAAATGGCGGCCAACTCGCGCGTCCCGGTCGTCAACGCTCTCTCGGACTTCGAGCATCCCTGCCAGGCGCTGGCCGATTTCATGACGCTCCAGGAGCACTTTGGCACCGTCACCGGCATGAACTTCACCTATGTGGGCGATGGAAACAACGTGTGCCACTCGCTGATGCTGACAGGAGCGCAACTCGGCGCGAATGTCACCGTGGCCACCCCGCGTGGCTATTCGCCGGATATCGAGATCGTCACGATGGCGCGCGAAATCGCCCAGGCCAACGGCTGCGAACTGCGCTTGCTGCAGGACCCGCAGGCAGCCGTCGAAAATGCCGACGCCGTCTACACCGACGTGTGCGTAAGCATGGGCTTTGAGCACGAATCGACCAAGCGAGCGCCCATCTTCCGGCCGTTCCAGGTGAATGAGACGCTGATGGGGAAGGCCGCCAGCCACGCGGTTTTCATGCACTGCCTGCCGGCGCGGCGCAACGCTGAGGTGACCGACGCCGTTCTCGACGGCCCGCAGTCCATCGTGTTCGACCAGGCAGAAAACCGCATGCATGCACAGAAGGCTCTGCTACTTCTGCTGCTTGGCGGCCTGTCCAACGCTGCGCATTTTCAAGAGCCGGTTGCCAGCTAACCGCGATAGAGAGAAAGAGGCATCGAAGTGAAGATGTGGTCCGGGCGGTTCCGGGAACCGCTCGACAGTGAGTTTGAAGCCTGGCAACGGTCCATCGTCTTCGACTGGCGGCTTCTCGACGAAGAGATCGCTGCGAGCAAGGCGCACGCGTCGGCTCTCTTTGCAGCAGGAGTGTTAACCGAGGCAGAAAGAGCGGAGCTCCGGGGAGCGCTCGATTCGATTGCCATCGAGTTCGCTTCCGAAGCGGACCGGGCGCGCGTGCGCGATCACGAATCGGCCGAAGACATTCATCACTTTGTCGAGATCAAGCTGATCGAGCGCGTCGGCGCACTGGGCCGCAAGCTGCACACCGGACGCAGCCGCAACGAGCAGATCGCCACCGACCTGCGCCTCTACGTCCGCAAGCAGGCCAGCCTTGCCATCGAAGGGCTCGCCGCGTGGGCCGACGCGCTTATCAAGCAGGCCCGTGCAGCCGGCGACGCCGTCATGCCCAGCTACACGCATCTGCAGCGCGCCGAACCGGTTCTGATTGCGCACTGGCTTCTGGCCTATGTGGAGATGGCGCTGCGCGACGCAGACCGGCTCAGCAATTGCATCACGCGACTCAACTACTGCCCACTCGGCTCGGGCGCCGTGGCAGGCGCTACGCTGGCCCTCGACCGTTCCATTGCCGCACAGGAACTGGGCTTTGCGGCGCCCACGGCAAACTCCATGGACGCGACCAGCGACCGCGATTTCGTGCTCGAGTACCTGCAGGCGCTCACGTTTGTGGGCCTGCATCTGAGCCGCTTCGCCGAAGAAATCACGCTCTTCTCGACGGCCGAGTTCGGCTTTGTCCTGTTGCCCGAGGCTTTTTCTACCGGATCGAGCGCGATGCCGCAGAAGAAAAATCCCGATCTCACCGAACTTCTGCGCGCGAAGGTCGGGCGCATCCACGGCGCGGCGGAGGCGGTCACGCTGCAGTTGAAAGGCCTGCCGCTGGCCTACAATAAAGACATGCAGGAGACGCAGGAGCCGGCGTTTCAAGTCGAGTTCGTACCGCAGATGCTCAAGCTGGTAGCTCGCTTCACGGCTGCTCTGCAATTCAGTTCCAAGCGAATGTATGAGGCAGCGCAGTCCGGTTATCTGAATGCGATGGCCGCGGCTACCTATCTCGTGCACAAGGGCGTTCCCTTCCGGACCGCTCATGAGAAGATCGGCAACGCCGTCCGGTTTGCGCTCGAAAAGGGCGTGGAGCTGAACGACCTCACGCTCGATGAGCTGCAACAGTTCGGCACAGAGTTCAGCGCCGACTTCTATGCCGCCGTCCAATTGAACGCTACGCTGGACTGCCACGATGTCGTGGGCGGTACGGCGCGGGGCCGCGTGCGCCAGACGCTCGATCATGCAACGCGCCGCGTCGCCGCGCTGGCAGGGGAGACTGTTCATGCTGGTGCGTAAGGCGCTGCTGCACGATGCCTCCAATATCTACGATCTGGTGAACTCGCTCTCTTCCGACGGCACGCTGCTCAAGCGGCCCTTTGCAGAGATCTGCGAAAATATCCGCGACTTCACCGTCGCCGAGTCGGACGGCGGCGTGTTCCTCGGCTGCGGCGCGCTGCACCTTTACGGCCCGCATCTTTGTGAAGTGCGCTCGATCGTCGTCAAGCCGGAAGCTAAAGGCCAGGGCGCGGGTGGACGCATCCTGAATGCGCTGATTGAGGAAGCCGAGATGCACGGTATCCAGTCCGTGTGCCTGTTCACGCGCATTCCTGACTTCTTCTTCAAGTTTGGTTTCCGGGTCGTCGAAGACAAGGCCGAACTTCCCGACAAGATCTTCAAGGACTGCCAGAGCTGCCCCCGCCTGCACCGCTGCGACGAAGTGGCAATGGTCCGTGGACGCATTCCGCGCATCTCCATCCTCGGCCCGCGCCACGAAGCGCAGGAACTGGTGCGCATCTCCGGCTGACAATCGCGATAAAAGCTGAACGACAAGGCACTTCCCGACTTGCGCATTCCAAAGGCTAGCGCGCTGTCGATGCCGCCCGTGCGCCGGATTCGGGCAACCAAATACCTGGATCAGCGCCTCCAATCGGAAGCGGCAGGACGGACCTATGCCGGACTTGCAGATGGGCGAAGAGTGGAAGATCCGCGTGCGACAGGCCTTCCTGGTACTCCTCCTAACGCCGCACAGTGCAACTCGAAAATTGCCATAGAAAAAGGTGGGCTTATGAAAAGAATCGTGGTACTGATCGCGGCAATAGGCTTGGCGCCGCTCTGCTGGGCAGACCAATCCAAGGAACAGATTGATGACCGTCTCACCAAAGCAGCCGAAGTGCTCCATCAGGTGATGGCGACTCCGGACAAGGGCATTCCTCAGGAAGTTGTTGATCATGCAAAGTGCATCGCGGTTGTGCCGCATCTGGTCAAGGGCGGATTCGTCTTCGGAGCCGAAGGCGGTCGCGGTGTGGCCACATGCCGCACCGGGCATGGTTGGAGCGCTCCGGCTTTCTTCGATGTGGAGGGCGGAAGCTGGGGACTGCAAATCGGGGTGGAAGGCATTGACCTCGTGATGGTCTTCCAGAATGACAAGGGCATGCAGGATCTGCTCTCGAGCAAGTTCCAGGTGGGCGGCGATGCTTCGGCTGCAGCCGGACCGGTGGGACGTCACGCCTCGGCTGATACCGACTGGAAGATGAATGCCGAGATCCTCACCTACTCACGCGCAAAAGGCGTCTTCGCCGGACTTACGTTGAACGGTGCGGCTGTGCACCGCGATGACGACGCAATGAAGGCCATCTATGGGCCGGGTGTCGATACCCGCGCTGTCCTTTCGGGCCAGGTGCCGCCTCCAGCTGAAGCTCATGCATTTTTGAGCGCAGTACGTGGCGCCCGGGTACAGGCAGCTGAAGCAAATCACTAAACCATTTATCCTGCTGCCGTATCCCGAAGCCTGACTCGTGACCAGCAGGAGAAACGCCTTAGCCCGGCGCGCAAAAGCTCAGGCGCCTCATGCGCCAGCGCCTTTGTGTAGTTCGATCGCAACGAGACGATGCAGGCCACTTTCCGCCCTGAGAATACGCTCAGCACGGCGTGGAGTGGCCTGTAGCGTCTTCGCCTTGCTGTTCTGCAGCCCCTCGACAGTCAGCCTTCAGCCGACGCAAGTCCCCAGTCCGGCAACTCCTGATCCCGCCACCGTAGTTCAGCGCATTGACCGCGCCGTCCAGGCCCGCTATCAAACGGTGCTGAGCTTCACCGACATCGAGCACTATGCCGTCTTTCGAGGCAAGGATGAAATTCATCCCGTCGCCGAGATGACGGTGAAGGATACGTATCGCAAAGACGTGGGCAAAACCTACACTGTGCTCTCGCAATCCGGATCGGCCTTCATCTTTCGGATAGGTCTGAAACCGCTTCTCGACAATGAACGGTCCATTAACCTGCCCGGCCACGTGCAGCAGTCCTGGTTCGATTCGGGCAACTATGAGATGAAACCAGACGGAACAGCGCAGATCCGTGGCCGCAACTGCATTGTGGTGGCAGTCTCGGCCAAGCGCAAAGCGCCCAATACGATCAACGGCAACATTTGGGTCGATGTGAATGACTTCTCTTTAGCGCAGATTGACGGAATCGCGTCGAAGAGCCCGTCACCTTTTGCCGGAACCACGCACCTGATGCGGCAATATGCGCAGATCGACGGGTTCCCGATGGCTATGCACGCGCGCGCTGAGTCGAGCAGCCTGCTCTTCGGCCGCACCGTCGTGACCATCGACTACAGCGACTACCAGCTTCAGCTCGGTCCGCGGCGATGAAGCACCCAAAACGGTCCAGTGATCTTGCTCATATAGGGTTTATGTCTTCTCCTCTATACTGAGTTTCGTGACCGTGCTCCCGAGAGACCTGAGCCTCTATGCCGCGCTGGGTTCCTGCCTTGTGCTCGGTCTGCGTCACGGATTTGATTACGATCACCTCGCGGCCATCTCAGACATCACCGCCGTACAACGCAGTTGGCGTAGCGGCCTGCGCCTGGGAATGACCTATGCTCTCGGGCATGCGTTTACGGTTGCTGCGCTGGGCGTGGCGGTCCTGGAGCTGCACCTCGGACTGCCGGAGGGTCTGGATCACTGGACCGAGCGGCTCATCGGGCTCACGCTCATCGTGCTCGGCATCGGGGTCGTCGCCGGCATCCTGCGCAAGGACGCGCATGGTCACCGGCACAGCCGCGTTGAGAGCCGGCTGGCGATCGCGATCAACGGCATCCTCTGGGCTGCATGGCAAATTCGACGCATCTGGAACCGGCAGGCCCCCCGGCCTGAGCGCTTCCAGTGGATGTACAGCGGGAAATCAGTGTTTCTGATTGGCATGCTGCACGGCGTGGGCGCCGAAACCCCCAGCCAGTTAGCACTGTTCTTCCTCACGGCCAACCTCGGCGGGACCTCGCGCGGCCTGATGGGTCTGCTTGCCTTTGCCGTCGGTCTGATCACCATGAACGCGCTGATGACCGCATCCATGGGCGGCGCCTTCAGCACCGGTGGACGCCTCCCGCACCTCTACCACGCCGTCGCGTGGACCGGCGCGGCCTACAGCTGCATCATTGGCGTGATCTTCCTATTCGGCATCTCGGACCGCCTTCCGCCGCTGGGATAACACCCTAGGACCGGTTCAGCGGCCGGGCAGTCCCTCGACCAGCGCCTGCCACTCCGAATCCAGCTCCGGACGATGGAATCGTCTTCCGGCCCGCCGGTACCAGTAGTCCGCGTTCCAGTCCGCACCCTCTTTTCGGTGCAGATAGGCGTGGACGGCCATTCCCTCTTGCGTTTCCAGGGAGTCCACCAGCTGGTGAGCGCGCGCCCAGTCGCCCTTGGCGTCCCACCAGAGTGCAGCCAGTGTGACAGGCAGGGATTCCGGAGGGGCCTCAAGCCGCAGGAATGCGCGAAACTCCTCAAGCTCCATGGAACCCTTGTACCACCCGACCTATTACGGGGCAAACCATCATCGAGTGATTTAGATCACATCCACTCTACCGTTTCACTGCTAAAACTTAATCATTCTTCCAAATCAATTGGAATCGGGCATGCCAGGGGGCCCGGCGGGCGAAACGCAGCAAGTCCTAATCCTTTCGCGCCCGCAGCTCCCTGGCTCTTTTTTTTGCCCGTCTTTCATCGATCCGGTGACTCGAATCCCATCCACAGCGCAGACGCCTGCTACAGCCGAATTGCTGTACGAATCCGAGGCAGGCAAAATCGGGTGATTTGCATCACATCCGCCCCGCGGGATTGCTGCTAAAACTTAATCATTCTTCCAAATTAATTGGAATCGGGCACGCCAGGGGGCCCGGTGGGCGAGACTTAGCAAGCCAGGTTTTTCTTTCGCGCCCGCAGCTCCCTGGCTCTTTTTTTGCCTCGCGCACTCACTGACCCGGTGATTCCAATCACATCCACATCGCAAATCCCTTGTTACAACCGAATTGCCGCATGAATCCAATGCAGGGCAACAGGAACCGCATTGGAAGCGGTCGCACTTATCGCTTGATCCCGGAGGACTGCTCATGGGCTTGGGGCGAACCAATGTTCCCGAAGATCCCGGAAGTTGCGAATCGGACTCAATTGGTCGTATACTCAATTACGACCAATTGGGTCGTAGTTTCTTTTTGCCGCTGTTCCGGCGGCGTCCGGGAGCCAGGCAGTTGAGCGTCCTAAGTGAACTGAGTGTGGGAGAAAGCGGTGTCGTGGTCGCGTTGGACCTGCCGGATTCCATTCAGAATCATCTGATGCACATGGGTTTTGTGCCTGAGGCTCTGGTGACGGCCTTGCGCCGCGCCCCAGCCGGCGACCCAACCGTCTACGCCATTGACGGCCTGGAGATCGCCCTGCGGCACGAAACGGCCACGGCTATTCGCGTGCGGCGGCCCGACACGGCAACCCGCAAGACTCCCCAGTTTTCCGAGTCGCCTGAATTGATCGAGGTCATACGGTGAGCGAATGCTGCGCACCCCCGGTTTTTAAGCCGCCAGTTGAATCCGCCGCCCGGGGATCGCTTCGTACTGTGGCCCTGATCGGCCCTCCCAACTCGGGCAAGTCGACGCTCTTTAACCGGCTCACCGGGCTGCGCCAGAAAGTGGCCAATTATCCCGGCGTAACTGTAGAGCAGCGCATGGGCGTGATGGCCGGGGTGGGGCGCGAAGACCTGACCCTGATCGACCTGCCCGGTATTTACTCGCTTACGCCTTATTCCGAGGATGCGCGCGTCGCAGTGGACGTGCTGCGCGGCAAGATGCCCGGCACGCCCAAGCCCGACGCCGTCCTGCTGGTGCTGGACTCGCTGCACCTCACGCGCCAGCTCATGCTGGCCGCTCCCATCCTGTCGCTGGGACTGCCTACGCTCGTGCTGCTGAACATGAGCGACCTGATGAGTTCTCGGGGCGGCAAGATCGACAGCCTGAAGCTGGCACGCGAGCTCAATGCGCCGGTCGCCCAGATCAGTGCAGTACGCGGCACGGGACTGGATGCCGTGCCCCTGTTCCTGAATCAGCCGGGAAACGGCACTGCCTCCCAGCCGCTTACCTTGCCCGTACTCGGCAACGCCGCCAGCGCTCACACCTGGGCCGCGCAGGTGAGCCGCCGCACCGGATACCGCGCACCGCTCTCGGTCGAAAGCACCCGCAAAATCGACAATGTGCTTCTGCACCGCATCTGGGGACCGCTGCTATTTTTGCTCGTCGTCGTTTCCGTCTTCGAAGTCGTTTTTTCCATCGGCCAGCCATTGTCTGACGGTTTTGGCGACATTCTGGTGCAGATGGGCGAATTGGTGCGTCCCCTGCTTCCCGTAGGCTGGCTGCAATCCCTCGTGCTCGACGGCGTGTGGAAGGGCATCGGGTCAGTGCTGGTCTTTCTGCCCCAGATTCTGCTGCTCTTTTTGTTCATTGGTGTGCTCGAGGACTCGGGCTATCTTGCCCGCGCAGCGCTCATCGCCGACCGCGTGATGCGTTCGATCGGCCTGAACGGCAAAGCCTTCATTCCGCTACTCTCGGCCTATGCCTGCGCAGTTCCCGCCATCATGGCCACGCGCACCATCGAAAACCGGCGCGACCGGTTGGCGACCATCCTGGTTACGCCGTTCATGACCTGCTCGGCGCGTCTGCCGGTGTATCTGCTGCTGATTGCGGCCTTCATTCCGAATGTCTACTACCTGCACGGATTTCTCGGGCTGCGCACGCTGGTGATGCTGGGGCTCTACGTAGCCGGATTCGTGGCCGCATTTACCACGGCGCGGCTGCTCAAGAGCTCTGTGCTCAAGTCCAGCGAAACGCCGTTTATCCTCGAGTTGCCGCAGTACCGCCGGCCCACGTTGCGGTCGCTTGCACTGCGGCTGGTAGACCGTGCGCGCATCTTCCTTCGCCAGGCGGGAACCGTCATTCTCTGCGTCACGCTGGCGCTCTGGGCGCTGGCGCATCTGCCGGTGGCGCATACGGCTGCAGGCGCGCTCACCGCGCCGGACCTTGCCCAGAGCCTGATCGGCCGGCTCGGGCACTTCATTGAGCCGGCGATTGCACCGCTGGGCTTCAACTGGAAGATTGGCATCGGCCTGCTTTGCAGCGTGCTGGCCCGCGAGGTGATGGTGAGTACGATGGGCACCCTCTACGGCGCCGACGCAAGCACGCAGGCCCTTAATCTGCAAACCGCCCTGCACCACGACATGACCCTGGGCGGAGCGCTGGCGCTGATGATCTTCTTCGCCTTTGCCTTGCAGTGCACCTCGACCATCGCCGTCGTGAGACGCGAGACCAATGGCTGGAAGTGGCCTGCGATCCAGTTCCTCTACATGCTGGTCCTGGCCTATGGCGCTGCTTTCGTCGTAAACCACCTCACGATGGCGCTTGTCGGCTAAATCCGGCCACATCCTTCACCGTGCAAGCCAGGTCCATCGCCTCTGCAAGAGAGGTGAGATCAGCGCGATTGGTGCGTCACGCACGCGTCTTTCCATTGTCATCCCATTGTCGCGGCGCGCCATCTCTGCTCCTGAATTGCGATAATGCTCGTCTATGAGTGCATGTGAGCGCGAACCCACTATGTGAGGACCTTGGCTTCTCCCAGTTCTTCAACCTAGCTGGATGCCTGCCGGCGAGCTGCCGACGAGGAGCTTGCTGTATCGTCCCGACAGGCTGCACCGGATTGCGCATCCCCGCATCGACTGTCTTAAATAGCCCCATCTATCTGGGAGGAACACCATGACGACCGCGTATATCAACCGGATCGCGACGGCCGTTCCGCCGCACGATGTGCACCGCGCTTTTATTGATTTTGCCGAAACGCTTCTTCCCGAGGGCACCGCGCGCAGCCTCTTCCGCCGCATGTCGCGCATGTCGGCCATCGAGCATCGTTACTCTTTCCTGGAGCCGATCGAGAGCTCAGACGGGAAATGGAACGACGCCGTTGGACTTTATGTACCTGGAGACTTTCCTCCCACGGCGCGCCGTATGGAGGCCTTTGAACGATTCGCACCGCAACTGGCTCGCTGCGCGCTGAACAAACTACGTGTCAGCGAAGAGGAGCGGCGCAACATCACGCACGTCATCGTCACCTCCTGCACGGGGCTCTATGCGCCGGGCCTCGACTTCGACGCCGTCGAGCATCTGGGGCTCAACCGCTCGGTCGAGCGCACCATGATCGGCTTCATGGGCTGCTACGCGGCGATCAATGCGTTGAAGTCGGCGCATCACATCATCCGCTCGGAGCCGCAGTCCAAAGTTCTGATCCTGAACCTCGAGCTTTGCACGCTCCACATGCAGGAAACAGACAATCTGGAGCAGATCCTCTCGTTCCTGCTCTTTGCCGATGGATGCGCCGCAAGCCTGGTCAGCGCACAACCCGCCGGGCTGGCGATCGACAACTTTCTCGCCCTGCAGATCCCTCAGACAAGCTCGCTGATCACGTGGCGCATTCGCGAGCTCGGCTTTGACATGCACCTCTCCGGCCAGGTTCCGGCCGAGCTGCGCCGTGCTCTCATCGAGATGGGCAGCGAGATCACACGCGGCCATGAACCGGCATCCATCGATCTCTGGGCTGTGCATCCCGGCGGCCGCACCATTCTCGATGCCGTGGAACATGGGCTGAATCTGAGCGATGATGCACTCGCAGATTCGCGCGCCGTTCTGGCGCGGTACGGCAACATGTCTTCGGCAACCGTCATGTTCGTCTTCGATCGGCTCATG
Organism: Occallatibacter sp.; assembly: GCA_035508375.1. Classification (GTDB taxonomy): domain Bacteria; phylum Acidobacteriota; class Terriglobia; order Terriglobales; family Acidobacteriaceae; genus Telmatobacter. The sequence continues at coordinate 99,533 of DATJNF010000082.1, forward strand.
CAACGCGCGCAGTCCGGCCAGCGAGGCTGTGCGATGTCCTTCGGCCCCGGCGTCACCGCGGAGACGATGCTCTTCCATGCCGCGTAATGCACCGGATTTTCGCCGCCGCGCTCAGCTTACAGAGCTGATGGACGAGCCGTGCAGCCGCGAAGAGCTGCGCGCCTGCCTTCGCGATCTAGCTACCGTCAATCGCCTGACGCTCGGCTACAGACCGCTGCTTGACTGGCTCGAAAGCATCGCTCCTGCCACGCCGCGTCCTCTGCGGATCCTCGACGTTGGCTGTGGTTATGGCGATGGCCTGCGCCGCATCGCGCAGTTCGCCAATGCGCGCGGTATCGAAGTCGAGCTCACAGGTCTGGATATCAATCCGGACACCGTGGCTATCGCTGCCGAAGCCTCGCGCTCGGCAAACCACATCGCCTGGGTCCACGCAGATGTCTTCGCCTATCAGCCCCACAGGCCCATTCACCTTGTCGTCAGCTCGCTCTTCACGCATCATCTGGATGAAGAGAATATAGTGCGGTATCTCGCCTGGATGGAGCAGCAAGCCATGCTTGGGTGGTTTGTGAACGATCTCTCGCGCAGCGCGGTGCCCTATCATCTGTTCCGCTTCTTTGCGAAGGTGGCGAATTTCCATCGCTTCGTGCAGCATGATGGGCCTGTCTCCATCGCGCGCTCTTTTCTGCCTGAAGACTGGCGAAGAATGTGCGCTGCTGCAGGTCTGCGTCAAGGCGATGCTGCGATCCGTGCATACCGGCCCGGGCGGCTTTGTGTTGCGCGCAACAAGGCAGGCCGTCGATGAGTTCGCGGTCAGTCGCGCACCTCGTGATCGGTGGCGGTCCTGCAGGTTCCATGGCCGCGATCCGGCTTGCGGAGGCGGGACGTCCCGTGACGCTGATCGAGAGAGAGCGCGCGGAACATCACAAGGTTTGCGGCGAGTTTCTCAGCCAGGAGGCTGTGGGTTATCTTCATCGCGCTGGCGTCTCGCCCATGGCTCTGGGTGCAGTGCCCATCAGCCGCGTGCGGCTTTCCGCGGGACGGCACTCCGCAGGAGCGGCGCTTCCCTTTCAGGCTCTCTCGCTTTCGCGTCGCGTGCTGGATGCCGCATTGCTGCAACGCGCCGCCGATCTTGGCTGCGAGGTGATCCGCGGCGTGGGAATCGAGCGCCTCACCGCAGACGACAGCATGTGGACCGCGCAGCGCAGCGATGGCGAAATCCTGCATGCACAGACTGTGTTTCTGGCCAGTGGCAAGCACGACCTGCATGGATGGAGCCGCGACAAGGGCGCCCAGAGCAATATGGTCGGCTTCAAGATGCACTGGCGGCTAGCCCCTCGGCAAACGCAGGGACTGCGCGACTGGATGGAGCTTTTTCTCTTTCGTGGCGGATACGGAGGTATCGCACTCGTCGAAGATGAGACTGCTAATCTCTGCCTCGTCATGCAGCGCCAAGAACTGCGCAGAGTGGGCACATGGCAGGCGTTGCTTGCCGCAATAACGGATGAAAACCAGCGTTTGCGAACTCTTCTCCAGGACGCGGAAGGCTTGTGGCCCCGGCCTCTCGCCATCTCGCCGATACCCTACGGCTATCTCGCCACGCAGCCGTGCGGTTTGTGGCGGGTCGGCGATCAGGCGGTCGTCATCCCATCGTTCACCGGCAACGGTATGTCGATTGCCATGCACAGTGCACATCTCGCCACGCAGATGTACCTGGCCGGTGAAAACACCGATGCCTATTACCGCGCTCTGCGCGCGCAGCTGCGGAACAGCGTTGCACTCGCGACGCGGATTTCGCAGGCAATGGTGAACGCCATGGGCCGCAAGTTTGCAGTACCGGCTGTGTCGCTCATCCCTGGAGCAATGCGCTGGATTGCCGCATCCACGCGCATCCCGGCAGCAGCGCTACGCTTCGACGCAGCGGTCTGACAATGCTCACGGCGGGGTCATGTCAAATCAAATTCATGCCGGATGCGCAGCCGCCATCGAAAAAGCCTCGGCGCGCATACCCGCAACCAGGGCATGCGTCTCCTCGGCCGCCAGGCGAGGGTTGGCGTAAACCTGCGGCTCGCCGAAGTGAATACGTGCCGTAAAGCCCGCGGCTCCCAGCACCTTCCACAGATGCGAGAGAAACGGTGCATCGCCATACCAGCAGAGCTCGCGCTCCGCTACATTGCTCTCGAGCACATAGCGAATCGCCGCCGCGGTGACCGGCGCGCCAGCCTGCGTAGCCGGCTGAATGAGGCGCGCGTGGAAGCGCAGCACGCTGCTGCCATCTGTGCTTGTGCCTTCAGGAAAAAGCAGCACCGGCACGCGGAGCGTAAGGCGCTCGGCAATCTGCGCCGCGGCGGCGGTGGCGCTGGCATGGCTGGACCGGTCGAGAAAGATCGTGCCGCCTGCGCGGGCTGCTTTGCCAAAGTACGGCCATTGCTTCACTTCGACTTTCGAGACGAAGAAGCACGGCATCGCTGCCGAATAAAGGACGATATCGAGGTAGCTGAGATGATTCGAGACAACGAGGCCGCTTTCCGGAGGCTGGCCTTCGACCGAGTACCGGATGCCAAGGCTGGCCAGCACACTGCGCGCGGCACTCTGCAGCCACCGTGCACGGCGCTCCAGCGTAAGCGGGCCGCGCAGACGCGTGAACCAGAAGCGAAGAAAGCAGCCGGCGAGTGCGATTCCGAGCGCCACAGCGCGCCGGAATCGGCGCAGCCTCATTGCGTGAGCGGCGCCAGGAAGCGGTTGCGCGCAGATGCGGAGAGCAACTTGAGGTCGAGCAGTGTAAGAAAATCGATCGTGCGGAATTCGCGGTCCCAGGCCGGTGGAGCGGCTATCCGCGCGCCAATCGCGAGATAGGTCTTGAGGAGCTTGGGAACCTTCACTGGGGTTGGTCCGCCAGTGGCGGCATCTTGCGGCGATCGCTCTGCCGGAAGCGGTGATGGCTGTGCCTGCGCTTCCTGCTGCTCGTCGGGGCAGGCGTATTCTGCGGTCGGCACGGTCTCGAACTCAGGCGCAACCCGGTAGCCGTCAAGCTGGCGATACATCCGCCAGCCCTCGGCAGGATCGCACGAGTTCAGCGACGAACAACCCAGCAGATAGCGAAGCCCCATGTCGTGAGCATACTGCGCAATACCTCTCCACAACAATGTGAGCACCTCCGGCGTGCGGTGCTCGCGGTCAATGGCGGCGCGGCCCAGTTCAAGAATGCCGGCGCGCAGCGGCTCATAGGGGGCCAAATCGAACTCCTGCCCGGAGTAGTAGCCAAGGTGACGCGCAGCCGTTGTGCCCGATTGCATCCGGTAGGTGCCCACCACGCGGCGGCTCGGCGTGTCTTCCACAATCAAATGCTCGCAGACAGGGTCGAAGCGGTCGGTATCCATGCCCGTTTCATACGAGCTTTCCAGGCCTTCGCCGAGCTCCACATTGAACACCCTGAACCGCAGCCGGCAGGCGGCTTCCCGGTCTTCGCGGTTACGCGCCAGACGCAGGCGGTAGTTGCCCACCTCGGCCCGGATATCCGGACCAACAGGTACCGTGAATGGGTGGGGCGCAACGGTGGGAAAAGCAATTTCCGTGACGGGCGTAGCGTGGGATGCGAGCTTGATCGGTACTTTGAATCGGATGCGTGGAATCACGGATGCAGTATGGCAACAAAGTTGTGAACAAGCCGTCAAATCGATGCGAAAACGGTGCAAATTTCGTGAAACCACGGTTACCAACCGGGAACCAGCGAAGCTTTCCCTTGCCGCCCGGCTGAGTTTGCACTATAACGTTGGGCATGAAATCGATCCGCCGTTCCATCGCCGCCGCAGAGCTATTGCTGATCTTTCCCGCCGTGCTGTTTATGGCTGCGCTTTTTATGCGCAACGTGCAGCCGCTACAGTACGAACCGGCCCATACGGCCCAACGGATCGTTGACTGGTACGCCGCGCGCGCGCATCTCGGCCTCTGGATTTTTCTAATGGCGCTGCCCTTAATGGTTTTTGCGACCGGCTGCGTCACGTTGGTGCGCAACTGGAGCGCCGATCCGGAGTTGCGCCGCGCTACGCGGCAGATGGTTTTCGTAGTTCGCGCGCACCTGACGACGCTGTTTGTTGCTGCGGCAACGCTGACGGCCGGTGGCATTCTGGCCATCGTCGCACTGCACGTGCTCACCGACTGAATGCCGGCAATCTGAATCGGAAGCTATCGCGCCGGATCGTAGTTCAGATTCGGCCCTAACCAGCGCTCTACCTCTGCAATGGTCATCCCCTTACGCTGCGCATAGTCCTCCACCTGGTCCCGGTCAATCTTGCCGAGCGAGAAGTAGCGGGATTCAGGATGAGCAAAGTAGAGCCCGCTCACGCTCGAACCGGGCCACATGGCGAAGGACTCAGTGAGCTGTATCTCAGTCTTTTCCTCGACATCGAGCAGCCGCCACAGCGTGCCCTTTTCCGTGTGATCCGGGCACGCCGGATACCCCGCCGCCGGCCGGATGCCGCGATACTTCTCCTCAATGAGTTGCTCGTTGCTCAGTTTTTCGCAGCAGCCGTAGCCCCACTCCTGCCGCACTCGTTTGTGCAGGCATTCGGCAAAGGCTTCGGCCAGCCGATCGGCAACTGCCTCGGCCATGATGGCGTTATAATCATCGTGCTTGGCGCGAAAACTCGCGCACAGTTCTTTGAGACCAATACCGCTCGTTACCGCGAAGCCGCCAATGTGGTCAGGTAGCCCGGTTTCCTTCGGCGCAATGAAGTCGGCCAGCGACCGACATGGGGTGTTCTCTCCCGCGTCCTGCTGCTGGCGCAGGAAGTGGAACCGATGAAGAACCGTACTCCGCGTGCTGTCGGTATAGAGCTCAGTATCGTCACCAACCGCATTCGCCGGAAAGAATCCATAAACGCCGCGCGCCGTAATCAGGTTCTTCTCGATCATTTGGTCGAGAAGTGCATTGGCCTCGGTGAAGATCTGCCGTGCCTGCGCGCCATATTGCTCGTGGTCCAGAATGCGCGGATACACGCCCTTCAGTTCCCAGGTGTGGAAGAACGGTGTCCAGTCGATGAACTCGCGCAGCGTGGCAAGCGGGAAATTGTCTAGCACGCGCACGCCTGTGAATGAGGGCGTGGGGATATCCTCTGCGCGCCACGTGATCGGCGTCCGCTTCGCACGCGCCGTTTCAAGCGAGACAAGCTTTTGGCGCGGCGCAGCGTGCATCTTGCGCAGCTTTTCGTACTCGGCCCGATGCTGCTCTATGAATGCCGGCTTGCCCTCTTCGCTCAAGAGTGCGGTGGTCACCGGCACAGCGCGGCTGGCATCCAGAACGTGCACCACAGGCTCGCTATAGCTCGGCGCAATTTTCACAGCCGTGTGGGCACGACTCGTGGTGGCTCCGCCGATAAGTAGCGGCAGCTTGAATCCTTGGCGCTCCATCTCGCGGGCCACATGTACCATCTCATCGAGCGACGGCGTAATCAGGCCGCTCAGGCCGATTACGTCCGCCTTCTCCGCCTTGGCGCGTTCGAGAATCTTCTCGGCTGGCACCATCACGCCCATGTCGATGACTTCGTAGTTGTTGCAGGCTAGCACCACACCCACGATGTTCTTGCCGATGTCGTGCACATCGCCTTTGACGGTCGCAAGCACGATCTTGCCCTGCGTCTTCACCGCCTGCCCCGCCGCGGCCAGAGACGCCTTCTCCGCCTCCATGAACGGCGTCAGGTACGCGACCGCTTTCTTCATCACGCGCGCCGACTTGACGACCTGCGGCAGGAACATCTTGCCGGCTCCAAACAGATCGCCCACAACGCCCATGCCATCCATCAGCGGCCCTTCGATCACCGCCAGCGGCCGGCCCAGCTTCACGCGCGCCTCTTCGGCATCACCCTCGATGTAGGTGTCGATGCCCTTCACCAGCGCGTGCGACAGCCGTTGTTCCACTGTGCCGGAGCGCCACTCCTCTTCTTTCTTCTCGCTCGCGTCGGCGCCGGCTCCTGCAGCTTTCAGCACCTCGCCGAACTCGACCAGTCGCTCCGTTGCATCGGGACGGCGGTTCAGCAACACATCCTCAACCAGCACTTTCAGCTCGGGCTCGATCTCTTCGTAGACCTCGAGCATGCCGGCGTTCACAATGCCCATGTCCATGCCGACAGCAATCGCGTGATACAGAAACGCCGAGTGCATCGCCTCGCGCACCTTGTTGTTGCCGCGAAAGCTGAATGAGATATTCGAAACGCCGCCGCTCACCTTGGCATGCGGCAGGTTGGTCTTGATCCATCGCGTGGCGTCGATGAAGTCCACCGCGTAGTTGTTGTGCTCCTCCATGCCTGTCGCGACGGTGAGGATATTGGGATCGAAGATGATGTCCTCCGGCGGAAAGCCCACTTCGTCGACGAGAATTCTGTAGGCGCGTGCGCAGATGCGAATCCTGTCTTCGAAGGTCGCAGCCTGTCCCTGTTCGTCGAACGCCATCACTACCGCCGCCGCACCATACTTCAGCACCATGCGCGCGTGCTCGCGGAACTTCTCTTCGCCCTCCTTCAGCGAGATCGAGTTCACGATGCCTTTGCCCTGCAGGCACTTCAGCCCAGCCTCGATGACTTCCCACTTCGAGGAGTCCACCATGAAAGGCACTTTGGCCACTTCGGGCTCGCTGGCCAAGAGATGCAGGTAGCGCGACATCGCGGCCACGCCGTCGATCATGCCTTCGTCCATGCAGATGTCCAGCACGTTGGCGCCGTTTTCGACCTGCTGCCGCGCGACGCTGACGGCTTCCTCGTACTTCCCCTCCTTGATGAGCTTGGCAAACTTCGGCGAACCGGCCACGTTGGTCCGCTCCCCGATCATGATGAAGACGCCGGGTTGTTGAGTGAAAGGCTGCGATCCCGATAGATGAAGAGGCTTCGTCTCTGCAATCACGCTCATGCTCGGCTCTCGATCGGCTCGGCTCGGAATTCTTCCTGCAATTTACGCGGAGGCTGGCCCTCCAGCGCTTTGGCGATGGCGGCGATGTGTTCGGGCGTGTTGCCACAGCAGCCGCCTGCAATGTTGATCAATCCGCCGCGCGCGAAGTCGCCCAGATACCGCGCCATATCCTGCGGCCCCAGATCGAATCCTGTCTCAGAAAGCGGATTCGGCAGGCCCGCATTCGGGTAGCACGAGATTGCCACATCCGCCTTTTCCGACAATTCCTCCAGAAACGGATACATCAGGTCAGGGCCCAGCGAGCAGTTGAGCCCGATGGAGATCGGCTTCACGTGCTGCATCGCGTACCAGAAAGCCTCAATCGTCTGTGCGGAGATCATCGTCTCGCCGCCGCGGCCCACGGCCGCCGAAATCATCACCGGCAGCTTTTTGCCTTGCTCATCGAACACGTCCTGAATCGCCACGAGCGCGGCCTTGGCGTTCAACGAGTCGAAGATCGTCTCCACCAGAAGCAAGTCCGCACCGCCGGCGATCAGTGCGCGCACCTGCTCCGCGTAGGCGGTCTTCACCTGATCGAACGTCACCACGCGGAAGCCAGGGTCGTCGGCATCAGGCGAATTCGAAAGCGAGACGGTCAGCGGCCCGATCGATCCAGCTACAAACCGCGGCCTGCCGGTCGCATTCGCCACACGGTCAGCCCATTCCCGGCACTGCCGCGCTGACTGCTCGTTGATCTCCGCGGCAAGGTCCTTCAGAAAAGGAGTCTCGATGACCCTCTGATAAAACTCCGGATCCTTGCGCCCGCCGTGCTCGCGCGGATCGTCGACGAAGAACTCGCTCTGCGCGATGCTGGTCGCGCCGAATGTGTTGGTCTCGATGATGTCCGCGCCTGCCTCCAGAAAGCGTCGATGAATGTCGCCCACCATCTTCGGCTGCGTCAGCGAGAAGAGATCGCCGTTGTTCAGCAGATCTTTTTTCGAATCTTTGAAGCGTTCCCCGCGGATGTCGGCTTCCTTCATGCCGTAGGTCCGGATCGTCGTGCCCATCGCTCCGTCGATAATGGCGATTCGACTTTCGAGGATCTTTTGTAGAGGATGCTGGTCAACCGGCGTCATGGAACTTCCTCAGATCAATTTGTGGAGCCTGCAGGCCGCAATGAAAGATGCAGGGGAAACGGCCTTCTATCAAGAATATCGAACTTATTAGATGCGTTCGAACCATTACGCGGCGAATGCGGCCCTGAGGCGGCTGAAATGCGGAGGGTACGATCTCAATGGAAGCGCGTACGCCCGCGCCGTGCAGGGCTGAGGGCGCAGAAAGCCGCTATACACTGAAGACTGGATAAAGCAATGTTCAAGTTTTTTGGTGGAAAGAAAGAGACGGATGCGGAACCGGAGACCGGGCAGGCCGCGGACAGCGCACCCGAGCTGAGCGACGCTCCAGTGGAGGAGCGAAAGCTCGGTTTCTTCGAGCGGATGCGGCAGGCGGTCTCGCGGACGCGCGAGTCGTTCTCCGCCAAAATCGCGGACATCGCCGCGATGACGCGCATCGTGGACGAAAGTGCGCTCGAAGAGCTTGAAACTGCTCTGCTGACCAGCGACCTGGGCGTGCCCACCACCATGGCCGTGCTGGAAGCACTGCGCGACCGCGCGCGGCATCATGAAATCGAGGACGGGGCGGAGCTGCGCGCACTGCTCAAGGAACAATTGCAGGCGATTCTGGAAGCTCCGCAGCGGCCCATCCCTGCACCCGTTGCGCCGCCCAAGGTCACCTTCCTGGTGGGCGTCAACGGCACCGGCAAAACCACGAGCAGCGGCAAACTGGCCGCCTGGAGTCGCGCTCAGGGGCATTCGGTGCTGCTCTGCGCAGCGGACACCTTCCGCGCCGCCGCTATCGAACAGCTCGAAGTATGGGCAGCTCGCTCCGGCGTGGAAATGATCAAGACGCGGCAGGGCGGAGATCCGGCCGCGGTGCTCTACGACGCAGTCTCTGCCGCCAAGGCCCGCGGCATCCAGGAGCTTTACGTCGATACGGCAGGCCGGCTGCACACCAAGGCTGGTTTAATGGACGAACTCGAGAAGATGCGCCGGACCGCCGCGCGCCTGGTTCCCGG
>DATJNF010000083.1:0-2596 GCA_035508375.1 Occallatibacter sp.
GTGCTTGCGCCCGACGCCACGGTTGAGAAGCTCGAAGACGGCTTCTTCTCCATCTCTGGCGCGGCTGTCGACAAAAACGGCAAGCTCTATTTCGTCGATCATCACCAGCAGCGCATCTACGCCTGGTCCCGGGCAGAGGGGCTGACCATCGTTCGCGACAATCCTCTCGATCCGGTCAACCTTGCTTTCGATAAATCCGGCGACCTGCTGGTGGTTTCGTCCGACGGCCCTGAGGGGGCTGTCTACTCAATTCGGCCCGAGATGTCTGATGGTCAGACCACTGTTCTTTCGCCGCAATCGTCGCAGCCGCATCCGGGTGCGGCCGCCATTCTTCCGGTGAATTACTGGAACAACGGAGAATTCAAAGACCAGCTCGACTTCAATTCGCTGACTTACGCAACACTGGACGAGATGTTCGCGCAGGATGTATCGGCACCCAAGGGGAAACAATATGTTTCGCCGGACGGGAGCGTGTTTCTGCCCGCAGGCCGCGTCTTTCAGCAGGGACCGCCTGACTATTCCGGCTGGCGCTTCTCCGATAATCTCGATACCTATGGCTTTATCACCGCCGTTCCCGGCCAGCGCGTCTACGTGAGCAGCGAATCGGAGGACCGCACCTACAGCGGACTAGTCAACGCCGACGGCACGCTCAGCGATCTACGCGTGTTCGCCGATCGCGGCGGCGAAAGCGTTGCCGCCGACAGCAAAGGTAATGTGTACGTCGCCAACGGCCTGATCTTTGTTTACGACCCAACGGGCAAGCAGATCGGCGAGATCGATGTTCCTGAGCGGCCCATCGACATCGTCTTCGGCGGCACGGATCGCCGCACGCTGTTCATCCTCGCGCATCACACGCTCTACGCAGTGAATGTGCGCTAATCGGAGCAGCGGGCACGTTTCGCGGGTGCGTTCATTACCTCAGGGGCTGAAGCCTGGCTGAAGCCCGCGGCCTGAGAGAAGAAGACGGGCATTTTCGGCACGACTAATGTCGAGCCCTGTTACAAAACCTCACCACCTCGAAGTCTTTTCGCGGTGAGTGCAGCCCGACTCTCCCACTGACCTTTGCTATTGCGCCCACACATTTCGAAGAGACACCGCGTCACGCGCCGCCCAGCAGCACCGCTTCCCGGTTGCGCATGGTTTCGCGAATGGCTTGCAGCCCCGCATCGAGATCGGGCATGGCCTTCAAAATCGCGGTTCCGTTCTGTCCATTCACCGTCGATCGCACCAGCTCGCATTGCCCAACCAGCCGATGATCGAACTCGATCAAGGTCTCGAGTGTCTGCGCTTCCTGCCGATAACGCTGGCTCATGCGATCGTTTTCCGGCACGGGCTGCTGTTGCAGCGCGCCCTCGATCGCTCCGATCGCCTTGGCCAGCCGCTCCAGGCGCTGCGCTGCCTCTACCGCGGCCGCATCAGGAAACGGCTTGGCGCGCGTGGGCGGAGGCAGAAACTCGCGCCGGTACGCCGACTCCGCCTCGCACACGCTGCTCATCGCATAGCCGAGCAGTGACGCGCCCTTGCTGCGGATCAACTGGTCGTCGGCGCGGAGCTGATTCTCTTTGCGATAGAAGTTGTATCCCCAGCCGTAGAACAGGTTAGTCGCAATTTGCCGCAGCGCCCCGGCGTCGTAAAACCCCTCGCCCGGCACTTACTTGCCTCCGCTCAATCCGGCTTCGGCGCCCACGGGAAAGAAGCCCGTCGCGGGCGAACCGATGTTGAACGGCACGCCGGCCGCCGCATTGGGCGCGGAGACCAGGCCTTTCTCCGCCATCTTCAGCGCCAGGTAATAGCGCACGGCTTCAATCGGCGTCAGCCCCATGGCCTGCAGCGAGATCAGCTCGCGCATGCGCTCATCCTTGGGCATGATCAGGATCTTGAGATCGTTCAGCGTGATGCCGTAGGTCTTCAGAAAATCGGAAAGATGGGCTTTCACCAACTCGCGCACCTCCTGGATGTGCTCGTTGATGTCTTCCATCTTCGTCACCTGGACGACCTGGTTGATCGATTGCTCGATCGCCGGCCCCGCGTAGTCCGAAACTTCTCTCGTGTCGATCGTGTGCCCGGTGAACGGCAGGTGCGTGATCAGATCCAGCGCCGCTTCCTTGCTGTCGATATGAATGTAGTAGTCCACCTGGTAAGCCATCTCGGCCATCTCTTCGCTGGTAGCTACGCCCTCGGTGCGGATCAGCAGCTTCGCCCGGTTAACATAGATAACTTCGAAGACCCATGGCGAGTTGCCGCCAAAAAAGCCCTGCGCAATGGAGCCCAGCAGCGGCTTGTCGGGAGTGGTCAGCGCATACTGCCCCGTCTCATAGACGTTCAAGACCGCGCCGCGCGACTTCAAAACGCAAAAGTGGTTGCTCTCCACGGTGAGCAGCGAACCGGAGACGATGCTTTCGTCCACGATTTTGACGGCCAGGCTCTTGGTCCCGAGCATGTCCGTTCCATCTGAAAGCAGCGAAGTGATCACCTGCCGCGCAATTGCCATGTGCCCGCCTTTGTTGGAATTGGACTCGCGCCCAGCATACTCCAGCCGGTGCGGCGTGCCAAGCGCGGCCCCGCGGCTCGCCAATCGCTCGATTACACTCCAGAA
>DATJNF010000084.1:0-2209 GCA_035508375.1 Occallatibacter sp.
CTCCCGATGTACACCGAGTTCCGCCGCGCCGTGGGCGTGCCTATTTTGGCCAATATCACCGAGTTCGGCCAAACCCCGCTGTGGACCCGCGACCAGCTCGCCCAGGCCGGCGTCGATGTCATCCTCTATTGCTGCGCCGCCTACCGCGCCATGAACGCCGCCGCGCTCAAGGTCTACGAAACCATTCGCGCCGAGGGCACGCAGAAGAGCGTTGTTCCGCTCATGCAGACCCGCGCCGACCTCTACAAATTCCTCGACTACCACGCCTACGAACAAAAGCTGGATGAGCTGTTTGCCAGGGGCAAAGAGTCGAAGTAGACATCTGCGCAGTCGATCCGTTACGTTGAAGCTCTCTGAGGTCAACGATGACTGAGAGCCTTGCTTCTCCTGTTTTCAAACCCAAAAAATCGGTCGCGCTTTCGGGCACCGCGGCCGGCGAAACCGCCATCTGTACGGTGGGACAGAGCGGCAACGACCTGCACTACCGCGGCTACGACATTGTCGATCTGGCAGCGCACTGCGAATTCGAAGAGGTTGCCCACCTGCTGGTGCACGGCAAGTTGCCCACCGCCGCGGAGCTTGCAGCCTATAAGGCGCGGCTCGTCTCGCTGCGCGAATTACCGGCGCAGGTGGCGCTGGCGCTGGAGTTGTTGCCCGCCTCGACGCACCCCATGGACGTGCTGCGCACCGGAGTCTCGGTGCTGGGCTGCGTTCGTCCTGAGAGAGATGCGCACACGCCCGAAGGCGCACGCGCCATCGCCGATGCTCTGCTGGCCTCGCTGCCCTCGATGCTGCTCTACTGGCACCATTTTGTTCATTACGGCAGGCGTATCCCGGTTGAAGCCGCTGACGAATCGATTGCGGGACATTTCCTCGATCTGCTGCACGGCAGGCAGGCGCCGCCCGAGTGGGTTGCGGCCATGCAGGCCTCGCTCATTCTCTACGCCGAGCACGAGTTCAACGCCTCGACGTTTACCGCGCGCGTCATCGCCGGCACCGGCTCCGACCTGCATTCAGCCATTGCCGGAGCCATCGGCGCATTGAAGGGCCCCAAGCACGGCGGCGCCAACGAAGTCGCGCTCGAGATCCAGCTGCGCTACGCGTCTCCCGATGAAGCTGCCGCCGACATCGCTCGCCGCATCGCGGCACACGAAGTCATCATCGGCTTCGGCCATCCCGTGTACACCATCAGCGACCCGCGCAGCGACATCGTCAAGAAGCGAGCGCAGGCCCTGGCCGTCGATGCCGACAGCAGGCGCCTTTACTCGATTGCCGAGCGCGTCGAGAACACGATGCACGACGCCAAGCGCATGTTCCCTAATCTCGACTGGTACTCGGCCGTGGCCTATCACCTGATGCGCATCCCGGTGCGCATGTTCACGCCGCTGTTTGTAATGGCGCGAACGGCGGGCTGGTGCGCGCACGTCATCGAGCAGCGCCACGACGGCAAGATCATCCGCCCTTCGGCTATTTACACCGGACCGGAGGATTTGAAGTTTGTGCCGATTGAGGAACGAGGGTAGCGGTTCCCGTGACCGGAGGGAGCAGGGGCCTTCAGGCCCCTAAATTCAGCAACCAGCAAGACAGGGCTTCAGCCCCGGGCCTTTCCGTCCCCGCCTTAAACCGTGTACGCCCCGATGCGCGTCTCGCGGCTGGTGAGCGCGTCGCAGGCACGGTCCAGAACTTCGTAATCCTGGTCGTGCTCCTTGCGAAAGGCGCGAAAGTCCTCTTCGCTCTTCCATCGGTCGATGGTGAGGTAGCAGCACGGCACGTAGGCGTCGCGCAGCAGTTCGGTGCCCAGGTAGCTGGGCGAGGTGCGGAAGAGCTGGGCCCAGGAGCCCTCTGGCGAGTAGGCGGCTTCAAACGCAGCGATCTTGTCTTCAGCGATCTCGAACTGCCACACCACCACGAACATGCGAGTCCCCGGGCTACTCCAATCGATGTATCCAATGGTAGCGCAGCAGGCTTGGAGATCAGGGATCGGTGAATGGGTGGTCGGTGGTTGGTGATCAGTGAGCGGCGGTCAAGGCCGGTGCTGGGCCAGTCGCCTGATCTACAGGTTTCAATGGGACGGAAAGTTCTTTAAGCCTGGGTTAAACCCTTTCAGAAAACCAAATTGAGGAATGGGAACTTCTTATTACGCAGGAGGATGAAAATGAAACGCGCTTTTGCAGCGGTTTGCTGCATTGTATTTCTGCCCCTTCCGGCC
>DATJNF010000085.1:0-8175 GCA_035508375.1 Occallatibacter sp.
ATCCTGCGCGGCCAAGCTGTTCACGCTAAGAGGCAGAAAGATGTCGCTGACGGTTCCCGTTTCGGTTCCAGTGAAATCGCGCGGGCCAACGCCGATGATTTGAAACTTCTCGTCATCGATCTCGAGCGTACGGCCCAGGACGTGAGGATCGCGGCCGAAGCGGTGATTCCAGTAGTCCCAGGAGAGGACCGCGTAGGGAGCGAGGCCGAAGGCGCGGTCGTCGGTTGGCGTTAACAGGCGGCCGAGCGCGGGCTCAAGGCCGAAGAGCGGGAACATGTTACAGGAGATATAGCTGACGTTGGCCTTCTCCATCTCGTCATCAGTGGACCAGGTGATATCCGTGCGGTCCGCGCCACTGGTGGCGATCAGGTCCGCCTGGTCCTTCACGGCATCGCGCATCAGCTTGAAATCCGCCGTGGCCCAGTAGTTGCCTTCGGCGGGCTTGCCGTTCAGGCCCGTCATCTTGTGAGAGAGGATGTAGAGCCTGCTCGAACCCGCGATGGGCAGCGGCCGCCAGAGCAGCGCGTCGATCAGGCGGAAGGCGGCGACGCAGGAGCCGATGCCGAGCGCGAGGGAAAGCATCGCTGCCACGGTCGTCAACTTGTTGCGGCACAGTTGCCGCCAGCCGAAACGCACATCGGCGAGAACCGACTCGAGCCATCCAGCAGCGCGAATGCGGTGGCACGCCTCGCGGGCACGCAGCTCCGAGCCAAATGCCCGATACGCTTCCTCGGGATCGCGTCCCGCGGCAACGGCGTCTTCAATGTGAGCCTGCAGCTCTTCCTCGATCTCGCGATTCAGGCGCTCGCCCTGCAAGGCATTCGAGATACGCGACCACATGGACATCTCATGCCTCCCGTAGAACCCGGTTGATTGCCAGGCTGACGGCCTGCCAGCGCGCCTCTTCCGCGCCCAGTTGCTTCTTGCCTGCTGCGGTCAGTTCATACACGCGGGCTCGCCGGCCCGTCTCCTTCTTAATCCACTCCGCGCGAATCCAGCCCGCTTCCTCCATGCGGTAGAGCGCAGGGTAGAGAGAGCCTTCTTCGGCGCGCAGCACTTCGCCCGATGTGCTGGCGATGGCAGCCATGATCGCGTAGCCGTGCAGCCGAGGACGCCGCGACAGTATCTTCAGCACCAGCAAATCGAGCGAACCCTGTAAAGCATCCGTCTTGGCCATATTTAGATATCTTTATATAGACATCTTTGTATAGATGTCAAAGACGTGGTCTGCCTCGCATGGTGCATAGCACTCGTCGGCCGGGCACTGGCTGCGGCGGAAGAACCGGCTTAGTCGTTTATATATTGGTAATAGTGATTGATTTCTTTTCGTTTCGATCATCCCAACATTGCCGCGCCGAATGCGATACGCGGTTCCGTAAGGATGCAATCTGAAGAGGTCCATGTACGACAAGCAGCCATATATTCCGGTCTCATCCAACGCGAACGACTGCCACATGAGCTGGGAAGCAATCGGCAGCGCCGTGCGTGCAGCCCTCACGCAGCCGCAGGCGACCGTGTGCGTAGAGTGCTATCCCGGCGTCTTCGTCGACGAGGTCGCGAAGCACTTCGCGGAAATCCTGCGCCCCGCGCGCACCATCGCGACCGAGAAGCTGCTGCTGCCCTCTGCAGTGCTCAATCAGCGCCTGGAGCCGATACTCACCGATGATCCCGTCTTTGGCGTCATGAGCGGCTTCGAAATCGAGAACTTCTTCGATCCGGAGCGCCTGGCGGACTCACAGAGAGAAGCAGGCCAAACAGCGAACGGGATCACGCTGATTCTCGGCACCGGCGCTGCGCTGGTGGCGCCGCATCATGATCTGCTGATCTACGCCGACATGGCGCGGTGGGAGATCCAGCAGCGGCAGCGGCGCGGCGAAATCGGGAATCTCGGAGCCGACAACCTCACCGCCCGGCCTGCCGAAAAATACAAGCGCGCGTTCTTCGTCGACTGGCGCGCTGCCGACCGGCTCAAGCAACAACTGTTCGGCCAAATGGATTTCGTACTCGACACCAACGCTCCGCTAACGCCGAAGCTGATTCCAGCCGAGGCAATGCGCGAAGGGCTCAAAGCAGCGGCGCAGCGGCCATTCCGCGTGGTTCCCTTCTTCGATCCAGGGCCGTGGGGCGGCCACTGGATGGAAGAGGTCTGCGACTTGCCGAAAGATGCACCCAACTACGCGTGGTGCTTTGATTGCGTGCCGGAAGAGAACAGCCTTCTGTTGGGATTCGGCGACGCTCGCGTGGAGATCCCTTCCATCAATCTGATATTTCTGCATCCACGCGAGTTGCTCGGAGATGACATCTTCGAGCGATTCGGCGCCGAGTTCCCCATCCGCTTCGATTTTCTCGACACAATGAGCGGGGGCAATCTTTCCCTGCAGGTGCATCCGCTCACCAGCTATGTGCGTGAGCGCTTTCATGTCGACTACACGCAGGACGAGAGCTATTACCTGCTCGACGCCAAAGAGGACGCATGCGTCTACCTGGGCCTGAAGGAAGGCATCGACTCACGCGCGATGATGCAGGATCTCGAATCTGCCCGGGCCGGCGGCGAGGCCTTCGATGCCGATCGTTACGTCAACAAGTGGCCCGCCAAGAAACACGACCATTTTCTGATTCCTGCGGGAACCGTGCACTGCTCGGGACGTGACAGCATGGTGCTCGAGATCAGCGCGACGCCGTACATCTTCACGTTTAAGCTGTGGGACTGGGGACGCGTCGGTCTTGATGGCCTGCCGCGGCCGATCCATCTCCAGCGCGGAGCGGAAAACATCCAGTGGGACCGCACGACCGGCTGGGTCAAACGGTCTCTGATTGACCGCGTGGAGAAAATCGCCTCCGGCGACGGCTGGTGCGAGGAAAGAACCGGCCTGCACGAATTCGAGTTCATCGAAACGCGCCGCCACTGGTTCACCGGCACAGTGCCGCATAACACCCGGGGCACAGTGAATGTGCTGAATCTAGTGGAAGGCGCAGAGGCGATCATCGAGAGTCCGACAGGCAGCTTTGCGCCGTTTGTGGTTCACTACGCCGAAACGTTTATTGTCCCGGCGCAAGTGGGTGATTACACCATCCGCCCGCACGGAATGGCTGCAGGGCAGCGCTGCGCAACAATGAAAGCCTTCGTCCGCCGGCAGGGCTGATTCCTCGGCTGCACGTAAGAAAGGCTCTTTATTTTCGCCTACGGGGTAACCCGGAACTGCGCACTCTCACCGGCAAGCGAGTCGCCGCCGATCCAGACGGTATAGTCGGTCGGCTCCATCAACCGCTTGCCCGTATTGTCGAAAAACGACAGCTCATTGAATCCCAGCGGAAAGCTCACCTGCTTCGACTCCCCAGGCGCAAGCGTCACGCGCGTGAATCCCTCCAGGCTGCGCACCGGCTGTTCCAGGCTCGCGCCGCGGTTTCCCACGTAGCACTGCACCACTTCGGTCGCCGGCCGCGTTCCGGTGTTGGTCACAGTCGCCGTGGCCGTCACCAGAGAGGCAGTGCCCGATCGCGCTTCCCGCAAAGGAATCACGTTCCGCGAAACGGCGACTGCCGAGTAACCGAATGTCGTGTACGAGAGACCGAACCCAAAGGGAAATAGCGCGGCATTCGGCACATCAATATACCGCGAGACGAAGCGAGAATCCCCTCCCGGCGGCTTGCTCAGGTCCGCGCTCAGCGGAGGCCGGCCGGTGGGAAACTGGTTGTAGTAGAGCGGCTCCTGCCCCACGGCCGCAGGAAAGCTCATCGGCAGCTTGCCGCTCGGTGCCACATCGCCGTAAAGCACATCCGCGATCGCATCCCCGGCCTCAATGCCAGGGAACCAAGCCTCGAGAATGGCCTGCACCTGTTTCGCGGCAGACGTAAGCACCAGCGGCCGGCCGGAAAACACAAGCAGCACAACCGGCTTGCCCAATGCGGCAATCCTCTCCAGCAGCTCCTGTTGGTTGCCGGGCAAATCGAGGTGTGCGCGCGAGCCTGCCTCGCCGCTCATCGTGCCCGATTCGCCCAGCGCGAGAACCACCACGTCAGCCTTGCGTGCGATCTGCTCCGCCGCCGCAAACCCGGCGTCAGAATCGGAGAGAATATCGGTGCCCTGCGCGTAAGCGATGGTCCCACCCGCCGCCGCAGCGCGCTTCTCGAGCGCGGCCCGCACCGTGACAGTCTCAGAGTCACGGTGCACACCGCTCGAGGAGCCCACCATCTCGCCCGGGTTATCCGCAAGCGGACCAATGAGCGCGATCTTCGCGCCCGGGGCCAGCGGCAGCAGCGGTTTATTCGAAACGGGCTTATTTTCAAGCAGCACGAGTGACTCTTCGGCGGCGCGCAGCGCCAGTGCCCGATGCTCCGGCGTCACCGCGTTGGCTTCCGGCCGCGCTGGATAAGGATGATCGAAGAGCCCCAGCGCAAACTTGAGGCGCAGCACGCGGCGCACGGCCTCGTCGACCGCAGCCATCGAAACCCGTCCCGACCGGATCAGCCCCGGCAGCTGCGTGTCATAAAAGTGCGACATCATGTCGATGTCCACACCCGCGTTGAAGGCCTTCTCCGTGGCCGTTGCCGCATCCAGCGCGATGCCATGATTCATCAGCTCCATCACCGCGGTGTAGTCGCTCACCACCACCCCGTCGAATCCCCAATCCTTGCGCAGCACAGTATCCAGCAGATAAGGATTCGCCGTGCTCGGCACGCCGTTCAGCGCGTTGAAGGCGCTCATCACGCTGGCCGCACCCGCATCGACGGCCGACTTGTACGGCGGCAAATAATCCTGCCATAGCCGGCTCAGGCTCATGTCGGTGGTGTTGTATTCGCGTCCCGCCTCCGCAGCGCCATAAGCGGCAAAGTGCTTGATGGTCGCCGCCACGCTGTCGGGATTCGAGAGCGCGCTGCCTTGGTAACCACGCACGTATGCGCCCGCCATCGCCGCGCCCAGATACGCGTCTTCTCCCGCGCCTTCCACCGAGCGGCCCCAGCGCGCATCGCGCGAAATATCCACCATCGGCGAATAGAACCAGCGGATGCCCGCCGTGCTCGCCTCTTCGGCCGCCATATGCGCAACCGAAGTCACCATCGCCGGATCGAAGCTCGCCGCCAGCGCCAGCGGCACAGGATACACCGTGCGGTACCCGTGAATCACATCCGCGCCGAAGAGCAGCGGAATATGCAGCCGGCTCTTTTCCACCGCGGCCTGCTGGTACCCGTGAATCTCTGCGGACGACACGTTGAGCATCGATCCCATGCCGCCACTCGTCGCCAGCTGCATGGCATCGATGTGATAACCAACATCAGGATTTGCCGCCAGATTCGGCTGCTGCGCCGCAGTCGTGGTTGCCGCCGCCGCGCCCGCCGAGTTGTACTGCACCAGCTGCCCGATCTTCTCCTGCAGCGTCATCCTGGCAAGCAGCGCATCCACGCGCCGCTCGATCTCCGGCGACGCAAGCTGCGGATTCGACGGCGTGGCCGTTCCTTGCGCAGATTCCTGTGCGGCCTGCTGCGCCGTACCCGTTCCCAGCGCCGCCAGGAGGATAAGAACAAGTTTTGTATTCCGGAAGAATTGCCTTGTCATGTCTCTGTCCCTGAAGATTGCAGTCCATCGTCCGATGGAGAAAGCCGGAAGGGCCGCCGGCGCCTGCCACGGGCCGTTGACTTGGAAGGATCCATGAAGCTGCCCATTCCGTAAGATGCCCGGAGCAGAATTCCATAACGCCCTATTGAAGGAAATTTCCAATTTTCGGCGAGTGAGTTCGGGTGCCACGCCGGCTCGGCGGAACAATCGGCAGCGTCACGCTTGCCGCGATGCACACTCCGGGCTGAATCCCGCCAGTTGCATGGCCTGCGTGCACTCCGCATTGCGCATGAACGTGTCCCACACCATGCCGGTGCGCAGATTCTCCGCCATCAGCACCGAAATGCCTTGGTCGATTCCGATCACGTCCTCGTCATACCAGTTGGCCGCGGGATGAAAGGCGTCGGCAAACCCATACCGGCCCCACGCACGGCTACCCCACTTCAACCGCATGGCCCGTAGCCCCGAAAGACAGTCTTCCGGCAAGAAGACCAGCGAACCCGCGGCGGCGCAAGGCACCACCGTTCCATCCAGAGGGCCGATCGCCGGTGGCCCTCCCCATTCCACGTAACCGCTCACGCAGTCCGACGCCGAAATGCCCCAGTAGTCTTCGCTGTACCACTCCGGAAGCGAAAGACAGAAGGCCTTGTGAGCCTTCGTCGCCGTCACCGAGTTCTCGAAGTAGTTGGCATAGGCATCGCGCCGGCCGCGAAAGTCATACCACGCATGCGAAAACTGGTGCGTGAAGATCGGGTCGTTCCCGCTGATATAGTCGTAGCCCTTGTACTGAATCACCGGCCGCGTAAACTGATGCCACGCCTCCGGCGGCACCGGATGCGTCGGCGAACCGATGGCCAGCAGGTAGATCATCATCAGCTCGCAATAGTGATCCCACCGCGCGCGCAGAAATCCTGTCTCCGGCTTCCAGCCCATCGAAAATGTAGCCCCGCCGTCGAAGAGCCACGGCCAATCCACGCGCTCATAAATCTGCTGCGCGAGGCTCCTGATCTGCTCGTCGTCGAAATACGCCTTGGCCGTCAAAATCCCGCACAGCAATATCGCCGTGTCGATCGACGACAGCTCACTCCCGCGCCAGCGCGCGCCCGTCTCGATATCGGTGAAGTGGTAGAAGAAGCCGTGCACCTCGGGCAGATGATTCAGGTGCCACCCCAGCGTGGTGCGCACCCGCTCCACCACCTGCGCGTGGGGCAGATACCCGCGCCGCTCGGCGATGCACAGCGCAGCCAGCCCGAAACCGGTCGACGCAATGCTGGCCATGCGGCGGGCGTCGGGCGCACCGCCCAGATGGTTGCGCGCACGATCGCGAATCTGGCCCGTGTCCGGGCTGCCCTGCTCCCAGAAGAACAGGCACCCGCACCTCTCCAGTTCGTCCAGAAAGAATTCGTCGTCGCCGGAAAGGCTCCAGGCCTCCTGCGCAGCCACTGCGCCCGCAGGCAGCAGAGCAGATCCCGCGATTCCCGCCACACCACGCAGAAATTCGCGGCGGCTTGTGCCCGTTGCTGCAACCCCGTGTTTCATTCAGCCCCGTTGCCGCGCACAGGTGCCACAGACAGGATTTCCTGTCAGCTGGACAAGTCATTCCAGCGATGCCCGGGCATGTCGCGGCATCCAACTGCGCTCAAATCCCCCATGCAGGAAGCTGCGACCGTTATCCAGCCCCATTCCGCGGAGATCCCCAAAGAGCGCAGTCTTTTGTTGCTTCCAGTCCAACCCACTGGCCGCACCTTCGTCAATGCCAGTTTTGTGCCAGTTCTACGAAGGGCTGAACGCGAGAGACAGTAGGCGTTGACGGACCGTGTAAGCGCCCGAGAGTAGTCAGAACAGTCAGTGCACCGGAAATCAACAGGCATCCAGGGTCCCCATCTTTCCTGGAATGTGGAGGTTGCCTGCGCGGACCACAAACGTGGCGTTTTCGGCCCAGGTGTTCTCCCCAGTAGCAGTGCCCCATGGCCTGCCGTACGATGAATCACCTGATCCAGGAAGAGATCAAACTCATCATCGCGGAGCCTCTTATGAACGACGATAGGGTCCGAGCTATCTTGTCTTCCCAGCATCTGCGCATCTTGCAATCTCAGCAGACAACCGCCGATTTTCGAGAAATCCTGCACTGGACCAACGTGTCGATCTCCGAGACTCAGCGCGCGATACTCCGGAGCGACCGGCTCATTGAGTCACTCTCCAAGGCCTGGTACAACCAGGTGAATTCTTCGTCGGGCTGACCGCGCAGAGCAGGCCCGGATGCGCCGACGGTGCGCCGCGAATCTCTCAGGCTGACGCCGTGAGTCTTCGACCAGGCTGCACATTCAGCATGTTGGAAATGATCTCCTCGCGTTTTACTCGAAGTCCTGCTATGTGCTCCTTCGCCTGAATCACTGCCCCGCCCGTGCCACCGCTCGCCGCACTCATGGCTGGCCCAGGCGAACATCGAGACGAACATCGAGCCGAGCGCCGAGGCAAAAATCGACCCGCTGCATCCCCGGAACCCCCGGATTCGCCCCAGGTTTCTTCTTGAGATCACCAATAGAGAACTTCCCACGCGACCTCTTGCTCCGAATCCGCATCCCACGTTATGTCAATGTGCCGCTCGTATCCCTTGGCCG
>DATJNF010000086.1:0-74847 GCA_035508375.1 Occallatibacter sp.
GGGAATAGGGAATAGAACGAAAGGTTCCCGCTAAGCTGCCTCAAGAACTCAGTCAAAGAGGCTCTGTAACAGGGCGCACGACTTTAGTCGTGCCGAAGAAGTCGCAAAACATCGCGGGCTCTAGCCACTGGGGAATCTGTCATCTGAAGAATTTGCCGGTGCGTCGATCCCGCCCAGAAAGGAAGAAACTATTGTCCGCCGTAATCGATCTCCGCTCTGACACCGTTACACGTCCCACCCCGGAGATGCGCGCTGCCATGGCTGTTGCGGAAGTCGGCGACGACGTTTACGGAGAAGACCCGACGATCAATCTTCTCGAACGCCGCGCTGCGGAGGTCTTTGGGCGAGAGGCTGCGCTCTTTGTGCCCACGGGAACCATGGGCAATCAGATCGCCATCCGGCTGCATACACAGCCGGGGCAGGAGGTGATCGCCGAAGCGCGTGCCCACATTCTGGACTGGGAGATGGCGACCACCGCCGTCTTTTCCGGCTGTCTGATCCGCGCGGTTCCTGCCGACGGCGGCATTCTCACCTGGAAGCACATCGAACCGGCGATTCAGCCATACGGCAACTTCCGCGCCGCGACCGGCCTCATCGAAATCGAGAACACGGCGAACCTGGCTGGCGGGCGCGTCACGCCGCTGGCCGTCATGGAAGAGATCTGGAAGAACGCAAAAGAGCGGAAGCTTCCCACGCATCTGGATGGTGCACGCATCTTCAATGCCGCGGTGGCTCTTGGCGCGGATGTGAGCACTCTCACCCGTGGCTTCGATACTGTGATGTTCTGTCTCTCGAAAGGCCTCGGCGCGCCGGTTGGTTCCATGCTGGTGGGTTCGGCGGAGCAGATGGCCCGGGCGCGGATCTTTCGCAAGGCGCTCGGCGGCGGCATGCGGCAGGCCGGAGTGCTGGCGGCCGCCGGTCTCATCGCACTGGAAGAGGGTCCGAAGCGGCTGCACGAAGATCACGCCAACGCTCGGCTGCTGGCCGAAGCGTTGGCGTACACGCCGGGCGTGGCGCTCGATCTCGATACCGTCGAAACGAACATCGTCATCTTCCGGCTTATCGCGGGCTCAGGCGCGCCCGAACTGGCCGCACGACTGAAGGAGCGCGGCGTGCTCGTCAGCGCCTTCGGACCCGATGCGATTCGCGTCGTAACGCATCGCGACGTGAGCCGGAAGCAGTGCATTGACGCCGCCGAAGCGCTGACGGAAGAGATCGAGTTAGTGACCTCGAGTGGACTGCCCTAAAACACTGTGGCGGTCCACTCGAAACGCCGTACCGCCGTAAACCGCTATTGCACCGCTGCGTAGTAGATAGTCTCTGCCTGGGCTCCGTCGTTCGCCACGATGAAGTAGGCGAACTGGTGCCAGCCCGGCGCCAGATTCAGCATTGTCTTGAGGGTGTTCGACCCGAAGGTGGAATACTCCTTCACGCCGTCCACCCACACTTCCATTCGTACGATCGCCTCCCCGCTATTCACATTGCCAGTTGCATAAGCCTGGACTGGCGATGTCAGTGTTGCGTCGCTCAGTGGGCTGCAGGCGAATACGCTGAGCCCGCTGGGAACGGGGCAGGAATCCGTGCCGACGTACAGCGGAAACTGGTAAAGCAAGAGAAATTGGTCCCAGCCCACCGAGAAGACATCGACTTCGTGCTCGCCCGTGCTCAACGGAACGCTCGCTTGGACAGAGCTCGAGTAGCTGTAGTTGTTTTTGAGGTTCTCGGCGACTTTCTGGCCGTCGACCCAGATCTCCATGTCGCGGCCAGGTGTCTCGTTTGAGGAAGCAAAGCTAAGGTTCACTGGCGATGATGGCGCGACCATGGAAGTTTGACCGCAGACGTTGAATCCAACCGAGAGGTAGTTCGGCGCCGTGCATGCGGGGAAATTGCCCGATGTCGTATTTACCAGGACCAGCTCTTCCGGGTTGAGGATCGTATTATCCGATCCGTTTTCAAATTGCCAAACGGTGAGATCGGGCTTGCTGGAATGGCTCGCCCTCATCACATGCCATCCCGAGATCACGTCGTTGGTCGAGTAGATCACCTGCTCGGCCTGGAAGGTTCCATCGCCGTTACCTTTCATGAAGTTGAGCGTGTAGGGTCCATTGCCCTGGCAATCGGCATCTTCCGCGATGATGATGTCAGGGATACTGTCGCCATCGAAGTCGGCAACCTGCGGTGAGTTGGAAGCGATGGTGCAGTGCTGCAACTGGATCTTCTGGCTGGAGAGCGTGCGGTCGTAGTGGCCCCATTCCAGGTCGAGATAGTTCTGGCCGCTGATCGAACCGTTATTGAGTGCCGCCGGCGAGCCGATCAGGTCCGAAGCTCCGTCGGTGTTGACGTCGAAGGGCTGATACTCGGCCTGCAGAGCTGTGCTACCAACGATGGGGCCCGCAGTAAAGCTTCCCGTGTTGTCGCCGTAAAGGACCTCGGCGTTGAAGAGCGTAACGCCGAGCACGAGGATATCGCCGACACCATCTCCATCGAAGTCGCCGACGGCCAGACTGCCCCCAGGCTCAGCGTTCATCGCGTACGTAGTGGTGGGGCCGGCACTGAAGCCTGCATTGCCCTCGTCGAAGAGAGTGTAGAGAGAGCCGCCGCCACTGGAACCATTGTTGGCGACGTCGTAGACCAGGTCGATCTTGCCGTCGTGATTCACGTCCGCGGCCACAATGCCGCTGGCTTCGCCGTTCAGCGTCAAGGTTGAGGCCAGGCTGAGAACGCCACTGCCATTATTCCTGTAGATGTATAAGTCACCCTGATCATTCGTGACGGCTAAGTCCATGATGCCGATCTGGTAGAAGTCGCCCGCGGCAAAGTAGAGCGCGAAACCGGTGGGAATTTCATAGCAGACCGGCGCGGCATAGGTTCCATCGCCATTGGAAAGGCTCACGGCGAATGAATGGCCGGCGGCGGAGCATCCGTTAGCCCACGACGCCGTGCCATCACTGACAAAGTCCTCGCGGCCATCGGCGTTCAGGTCGACGCGAATCGCGGCGTTTGGGCCTCCATTGGGATTCCAGAGATTGTTCTGGGAATAGGTCGTGGTGCTGAAACTTACGTTTTGGGCGGATGCTGCCATGGACGTGAACAGCGAAAGAGACACACTAAGGGCGAGCGTATGTTTAAGCATCGCGGGCACTCCTGAATTGGCGAGAACGATTAGATAGTTACTCGAGCGGATCTTTCGCTGTGGGGGCCGACTGTCTGCGGAGCTTGGCGCAGGCAGTCACTCAGCATGTTCTACGATGCCCTAGTGGGATTTGGCTGTTGCTCCCGGTTCCCGCGACGCTATGAAGGGATGAAAATGCTTTGTCGCGTGGCGGGAAGAGCCGCGACGGAAACAATCCTGCACGCCTGCGCGGTTCACGACGCAGGCATGGGACAAATTGAGAGGCCGAGCCGCAGCGAAGCGGCTCAGGCGACATTCTTCTGGGCGTTGGAGGTAGTTACAGCGGGGGCGGCAACGGTCTCGAGCGCGACTGCGGCTTCTGCGGCCTCGCTACGGAGAGGCTCATAGATACCCTGGAAGTCGTTCCAGCGGATCTTGAACAGCTCGAGAAATGTGACCCAGCCGTCGGCGAACGGGCGGAAGTGAGAATTGCGGTAATCGTGCACGAGCCGCAGATCGACTTCTTCGATGTGCAGATTGTGCGAAAGGGCAACGTGAATCAATTCCGTGTCGTAGCCCCAGCCATTGAGGCGAAGCAGCGGAAAAATCTGGGCGGCAGCACTGCGGCTCAGAGCCTTCAGCCCACATTGCGTATCTCGGAAGGGGAGCCTCAGGATCGATGCAGTCAGCAAATTGAACAGGCGGCTGAAGACGCGCCGATAGAGTGGGCGGTCGCCAAGGTTGTCGAAGCGGTTCGACCAGCGCGACCCGATGGCGATATCGGCGCCCCGGCGCAGAGCCGCTTCGAGATAGAGGACTTCGTTGACCGAGTCGTGAAGGTCAGCATCGCAGAGAACGATGGTTTCCCCGCGTGCAATGTAGACGCCGTGACGAATGGCGAATCCCTTGCCGTGATGCGCGAGGTGGAGAATGCGGACGCGGCAGTAACGAGCATGAAATCGGCGTGCGACTTCAATCGTGGAATCCGTAGAGCCGTCGTCAGCGATGATGATTTCGCACCTCATGCGGCGTGAAGCTGCAAGCTCGGCAATCGCGGCCAGCGTGCCGGGAAGGCGGCACTCTTCGTTGTAGGCGGGAATCACAAAGCTGCAGCGGCATCGGGGCATGGATCCTCCTAAAAAATTGCAATCGTCAAGCGGCGAGTCTCGAAGCAGGCTAACCGGCCTGTCTGCTTCTCGGCGTATCGGACGCCGTTCACGGCGAGAACGGGCCGCCGTGCGTACGGGTGACGCAAATGGTCACGGGACGCGATCATGCTGTGGTCACCTCACGTTCCGGTCTTGCTGGGATCTGCGGCTGCTCACCGAGCAGTCGCGCGAATTCGGCCAGATAGGACGCAACGATGCGCGGCATCGTCGTGTTCAGGGCGACTTGATGATTCTGCTCGGCCATACGCTCGCGGCGGGCCGAATCGTGAGCGAGCGCAATCAGGCGAGCGGACAACTCAGCGGAGTTCTCTGGATCGAATGTGTCGAGCGCGAGGCCTTCCTCATCGGCCAGGCGCACCAAGTCATCGATTCGGGCGGCAACGATGGGCAAGGCGAAACGGGCTGCGATGTGGGCGACGCCGCTGGGGCCGCCCGAGGAGAGATACGGCAGCACAGCAACCTGCGCCGAGCGAAAGACGTTCTCAAACTCGTCTTCCTCCAGATAACCGAGAAACTTGACGCTTGGATGAGTGCCCCATTTCTCCTGGAGATTGGCGAGGTAACCTGGACGGTTCGGATGATCACAACCAGCGATCAGCAGCGTTGCGTGCGGAACGGCGTCGAGCACCGCGGGCAGCGCGTCGAACAGCGGTTCGAGGCGCTTATAGCGGCCCCACTTGCCAAGCGCCAGCATGCGGAACTCCGTTGGAGGGCGCAGGGCAGGATCTGGCGGAAAGGGAGTTCCGAGTGTGCCGTGTGGACGTACGCCGATATTGTTTGCTCCATATCGCTCATGCAACACGCGCCGGTAACGCTCGAGCAGAACTGAGACTGAGTCGGCGCGCAACAGAAAACGGGTGGCGATCGAGCCGGCGAACTGATAGAGCCGGGGAAAATTGATATCGGCGTGGCGCAGGTTGCAGTTCTCCATCAGGTGATGCAGCGTCACGTGTGTCCGAAAGCCTGAGGCCCGCGCCAGCGCCGGCGCGCACAGGCCGGCAAACGCTGCCATCGGGTTTGCGCCGAATGTCGAGTAAACAAGATTGAACCAGACGAGATCGGGCTGGCACTGGCGGAGCGCCGACAGTACGCGCGGTACGTTATTCAAAGCGCCTACACGCCAGCAGCGGCGGACGACAAATCCTGGCAGCTCGGCTTGCTCCGAAGCAAGCTCGTCGGCCAGTACGATAAAGTCGACCTTCCGGCGGCGGAGCTCATCGGCTAAATGAAAGCCGTATTCGCTCAGATGATGCCGGCTTGGAGGAAACGCAGAAACGAGAGCAATGCGCATCGAAATCACGTCAAAAGTTTTTTTGACGCCAGTAACCCGACGCCATATGTATGAATAACCAGGCAACTTGAGATTGAGGCTAATGTCATCCTGCCGGGAAACAATGAGACGCACGACACAAAACGCACCCATCTCCACTCTTAGAACGCGCATGGGTCTGCGATCTCTGGCGCCTCCCGTATTGAGGAACCGACTAGTAGGATGCAGAAGAATAAGAATATGGATATGCGGCCTTACCAAAACCAGGTTTGAAACTTGATGCGGGAACGGAAGACCGTTTCATACGCTGGAAGCTCCCGTGCAATTGCCTCCGTCTTTCTCGCTGAATGCACGAGCGGGCATGGTTTCCCATGCACCTGGGATCGGGAAGCCGGGCAGCAAAAAAGCCCGGCCATGTTGGAGCGGCCGGGCTTCGTTAGGCGATGGAAACTGCTGTTAAAAGAGATTCCAGAGTGACTGGTTATAGACCTCGTGGTGGTACTGCACTTCCGAGCCCTTCACGAACGTGCCCAGGTCGCGCGGCGAGCGGTTGGCCGCAGCCTGCTTGAGATCCACGTAGCGGCCCTGCACATCGGCGCCAAGAATCTCTGCGATCCACTTCGACGCCTTGAAGTCGTCAATGGCCTGCTGAATATGGTCGGGCAGATAGCGTTGCGCCTGGCGCAGGTTGTCGATCTTCGCCGTGGTTCCATCAATACCGGTCTTGAAGATGGAATACAGAGTGAGATAGGGGTTTGCATCCGGAGCAACCGAACGCACCTCTACACGCATCGAACGCGAATTGCCGATGGGCACGCGCACCATAGACCCGCGATCGGTCGGCGAGGCCTTGATCTGGTTTGGCGCTTCGAAGTGCGGATCGAGGCGACGATAGGCGTTCACGCTCGGGTTCAGGATCAGGCAGATATCGAGCGCGTGCGTCAGGATGCGGTCAATGAACTCCCAGCCGAAGGCCGAGAGCATCTCCTGGCCCTTGGGATCCCAGAACAGGTTGGTCTTGCCCTGCGAGATCGACACGTTGGTGTGCATGCCGCTGCCGTTCACGCCGACTACCGGCTTGGGCAGGAAGCTGGCTGTGTAACCCATGTTGTTGGCGATCTGGCGGGTCAGCAGCTTGTAGAGCTGAATCTGGTCCGCAGCCGCGACCACTTCGCCGTAGCCGTAGTTGATCTCGAACTGGCTCGGCGCCACCTCCGGGTGGTCCTTCTCGTTCTGGAAGCCCATGGCGCGCTGCACTTCCGCCGCGGTGTCGATGAACTGGCGGAGCGGATCGAGCGGCAGGACGTGATAGTAGCCGCCGGTGTTGATGAAATCAAACTTGCCGGTCTCGTGAAACCGCTTTTCAGCGTCGCGCCCTGCAAAGAGAAAGCCTTCAATCTCGTTCGCGGCATTCAGCGTGTACTTCTTCTCCTTGTAGAGTTTGTCGGAGTAGTTCTTGAGCACGCCGCGCATATCGCCCGAGTAGAGGCTGCCGTCCTTGTCGATGACAGTGCCGAAGACCAGCACTTTGCCGTTGCCGAACACATCGGCCGGAACCCAGTAGAAGGCGCCCCAGTCCACGCCGAGACGAAGATCGCTCTCCTTTTGCGCAGTGAATCCGCGGATCGACGACCCGTCGAAGGTGAGGTTCTCGTGCGCGCCGAGAAGGAATTTCTTGTCATAGTCGAGCAGGTGCAGACGGCCTTCCAGATCGGAGAAGAGCACCGAGACCGCCTTGATCCGCTTCTCGTCGGTCAGGTATTTCAACCGCTTCTCGCGGATCTCGTCGGGAGCGACGCGGTTCATGCGGTCGGCTTTCGCCTCCAGGTTCTTCTCTTCGAGCTCGTCATAAGGGAGCGCGAGAAAATTACGGAAATCAGTGGACATGAAATCTCCTTGGGCGCGATATGATTCGTCGGCTTTCCAACAGGATAAATCACCGCGGCGGGGGCTCGGAATCGGGCAGAAAGCGATATGGGCGGGCGGAAAGCGATCGCTCTCCGCCCGCCCATCGACTGTCCCAAGTCATACCTGCCGCCTGGAGCGGCATTGCCGAACAGCCTGGACTAGACCAGCTCCGGTACCGGCACGCCGTCGACTGTCTTGATGATCTGCGACACGATCTGGTACGGATCGGCCTCAGAGTTCGGCCGGCGGTCTTCCAGATAGCCCTTGTAGCCGTTCCGGATGAAGTTCACAGGCAGGCGAACTGACGCTCCGCGGTCGGAAAGGCCGTAGTTGAACTTGTGGATCGACTGCGTCTCGTGATGACCAGTAAGGCGCAGGTGGTTGTCGGGGCCATAGACAGCGATGTGCTCTGCCTTATTCTTGTCAAACGCAGCCATCAGAGCCTCGAAGTACTCCTGGCCACCTACTTCGCGCAGGTATTTGGTGGAGAAGTTGGTGTGCATGCCGGAGCCGTTCCAGTCGCCCTTGATCGGCTTGCAATGCCACTGCACGTCCACTTCGTACTTCTCGCAGAGGCGCATCATCAGATAGCGCGCTGTCCACAGGTCGTCAGCCGCCTTGTGCGAGCCCTTGCCGAAGATCTGGAACTCCCACTGGCCCTTGGCCACTTCGGCATTGATACCTTCGTGGTTGATGCCGGCAGCCAGACACAGATCCAGGTGCTCGTCGACGATGGTGCGGGCGAGGTTGCCCATGTACTTGTAGCCGACGCCGCAATAGTAGGGGCCTTGCGGACCCGGATAACCTTCCTTCGGGAAGCCGAGAGGACGGCCGTCCTTATAAAGGAAATACTCCTGCTCAAAGCCGAACCACGCATCCGGATCGTCCGGAGCGGTAGAGCGCATGTTGGAGGGATGCGGCGTGCCATCGGGATGCATGACCTCGCTCAGCACGATATAGGCATTTCCCGTCCGCCCGGCGTCCGGGTAGTACGCCACCGGCTTCAGGATGCAATCGGAGCTCTTCCCCTCGGCCTGCATGGTTGAGCTGCCGTCGAAACCCCAAAGGGGCAGATCGGCAAGCGTCGGCGGCGCCGCAAACTCCTTGATCGTGGTCTTACCGCGCAGCTCCGGAATAGGTGTTTTGCCGTCAAGCCAGATGTATTCCAGTTTGTACTTTGCCATGAGTCTCCTTCTTGGGGTGGGAAAAGAATTTTGTGTATGCACAGAAATCCTAGGACCAGCGGTATAAGGAACCCGTGAAGATTTGTAACGGAAATGCGAGGAAATTTCGACTATCGGTGGTGCGCGATGAGCACCATCAAAAGCAGCACGACGACGGGAATGAGAGCCAGTCCGCTGTAGTACAGAATCTTGCGCGTAAAGTGCGATTTGCGCTTCTGCCAATCGGTAATTTCGGGCCGGTCTTCCACACCCACCTCATCCAGGTGTTCCAGATCGTGGGCGAATTCGCGTGCGGCCGCGTAACGGTTCTTCGGGTCCCGTTCCAGAGCGCGGTACAGCACCTCCTGCAGCTGAGGCGGAATTGAGGGATCTACTACCCGCGGCGGCACCGGGTGATTCAGCAGACGGTCGTTCATCGCGGCCATCGGCGTGGGACCGGAAAAGGGCAGCTTGCCGGTAAGCATCTCGTAGAGAATCACGCCCATCGAGTAGATGTCCGTCCGCCCATCGCCGCGCTTGCCCTTCACCTGCTCCGGCGCGATGTAGTTCGGCGTGCCCAGCGTCGCTGTGAAATTCGCATACGTAAGCCGCCGCGCCGCTGCATCGCTGGCGATGCCGAAATCGATCAGCTTGATGTTGTCGTTTTCGTCCACCATGATGTTTTCGGGTTTCAGGTCACGGTGCACCACGCCGTGCTCGTGAATGTACTCGAGCGCGTCCAGGACGCCGATGGCGATGCGAAGGGCTCGTTCTCGCGAGATGCGGCCTTCATCGAGGATCTTGCGCAGCAGCTGACCTTCGCACCACTCCATCACCATGTAAATGCGCGAGCGCTTCTCGCCGCCATAGACGCGCATCACCTTGGGGTGGTCAAGCTTCTCTCCGATGCCCGCCTCACGCTGAAAACGGTCAAAGAGGATCGGATCGGCCTCCATGTCGGGATGGGGAATTTTCAGCGCGACGACGCGGTTATCGCGCGTGTCGGTGGCGCGGAAGATCGAGGCCATGCCGCTGCGCGCCACAGGGGCTTCGATGCGGTAGAAATCGACTAGAGTTCCGGCTTCAAGGGCGTCATAAAAACCCATCAGGAAACCCGCTCCACAAGATGACTTACTTCTACTTTATCTGCGCGGGGTGGAAACGGGCTAAGGATTCCGTAAGTATTGCGGCGTGGCGCTTCAGGAAGGCAGCCGGTACGGTCGTCCGCGGTACATCCCCATCTGCTCGACTGAGCGAACCCGGATCACTTGCGCGGTCGTGTTGTCGCCGCCATCCAGTTCGACGGCCCGCGCCACCAGCTCGCGCGCAATCTCGTCGGCGCTCTTCTTTTGTCCTGCGATCTCCGCAATGATGGACGGGCTCATTTCGTCGTGGATCCCGTCGGTGCACAGCACCAGTACGTCGCCGGACTGCAGGGTCACGGCGGTCGTATCCGGCGATACGAACATCTCCGGGCCGAGCGATCGAATCAGCACATGGCGCGAATCTGAGGTCTTGATCTCGCCGTCGGTGATCAGCCCCATCTTCTTTTGCTCATTGACCAGTGTGTGGTCCTGCGTGATCTGCCGTGCCTGTCCATTTCGCACCAGATAGCACCGCGAATCGCCCACGTGCGAAACCACCGCCTGGTCGTAACGCAGCGCGCAGGCTACCAGGGTCGTCGCCATTCTTTTGCCGCGATATTGCGGTTCGAGGGTGCGGTCATGAACCGCGGAGTTCGCGTGCTGAATCAGCCGCGGCAGCAGGCTGATGAGCATCGTACCCTCCTGCGCGCCGCTGAATTCCTTCGTGACCACGGATACGGCAGTCGCCGATGCGACTTCTCCCAGATCGAGGCCACCGACTCCGTCCGCTACCGCGAAGAGATATCCGTGCGACCGAGCCTGGTGGCGCGACGCGGGAATGAAGCACCCCATCGCGTCTTCGTTATTGGTGCGAACCTTTCCGAAATCGCTTGCTTCGCCAAACTGTACGTCCAACATATGCGCCCGCCGCATTGGCCTCTCCGCGCAGGCGCAGAAAAGAGGCCGCTGTTCGAAGAATATCGATCCTCTAGAAACGGCCGCAGGGTGGAACCTCTGCCCGTCGCGTTCTCTGACGTCAAGCAGCGATTCCACCCAGAGGCACTTACCTAATATTTTCCGTTACGAGACCGCCTGTTTTGAAGGGATCAACACCGTCTTGCCCTTCGCCTTCGACGAGCGGATGAAGTAAATGGCTCCGTAGATGCCCCAGACCGCCGAGATGGCCAGTGCGAGCAATGGCTCCTTCGTCGTGCCCAGACCGAATACAGGAGCGATCAGGTAGAAGGCCATGCATACGAGGTTCGCCAGAAGACCGAATCCAGGAATCAGCAGGTGTGTGACAACGTTGTAGTCAGACCGTTTGTGATAGGCCACGATGCACAGGAAGCAGCTCAGCGCGTACAGAATGAACGTGCCGAAGTTGGAGGTCAGCGTGATAGTCAGCAGCGAGTTGGGGAGGGCCGCCAGCTTGTCGTGTGTCGAATAACCGAAGCTCGACAAGATGCCGTGTGGCAACGCCGCAATAGTCGCATCGGTCGGAGCGGCGCCGTCTGCGAAGACCAGCGTGACAGCGATGCAGCCCAGGACGGCCGAGATTGTTGCCAGGGTCCAGATGGCGCGCCGGGGAGTGAGCGAGCCAGCGTGCAGGAAGCCAAAGTGCTCAGGAACCTCTTCATCCTTACCCATCGCATAGGTGACGCGAGCGCCGGTGTTCATGCAGCTCAGAGTAGTGCCGATCAGAGCGAGAAACACCGTGAAGGCTTCGGCCAGCATGAAGTACTTGCCATGCCCGTGGCCCAGCAGTCCGTCGCCGACAATGATCATCATGTCGCCGATCGGTGCGGCCGATCCAGCCGCGCTTTGCATTGTATACCCTGAGTTGAGGAAGTAGTTCGCTGCGAAGTACTCGAACAGATAGCAGATCAACCCCTGAATGAGGAGCGACGCAATAACAGCAATGGGTATATGTTTAGTTGGATTTTTAGCCTCGCCGCCCATCGAGGTCACCGATTCGAATCCGACCAGAATGAGAATCGCCACCGTCGCCTGGATGAAGACCCAGCTGATCTTGTGGACGCCGATCACCGAGCCGGCCGTGGGATGCGTGAGGAAGTTGCCGCTCGCATCTTTCTCCGGGTAAGTAATGGTGAAGGGAACCGGTTTGCCGGCCGAATCGAGCAGCGGAAGAGGCGTGCCGCTGGCGTCGCGCATGGTCGAGCCGTCCTTCGGATTGGTCGCGAACTGGTAAGTGTAGGTCGAAAGCGTCTGATTGTCATACTGGAAGCCGGGTGTGCCCGACGGGTGGCTGGCGCGATAACCAAGAGCCAGCACGCTAAAGACGACCAACGCGGAGATCTGCACGATGTTGATGGCGATGTTTACGGCCGTCGAGGCGCCAGCGCCTCTGGTCGCGATCCAAGCCACAAAGAAGGAGAAGACGATCGCTACCAGGCCCATGAAGACCGGCCCGGGATTGGCGCCGCTCATAAAGTTGGGATAGAGAAAGCCGACCACGTAGCCAACAAAGATGCCGGTTGTGGCCACCATCACGCCGGGATAGACCCAGTAGTAGAGGTGCGAGCCCCATCCCACGATGAACTTCGCGATGCGGGCGTATTTGAAGGCCGCATCCTTCGACAGCATCGCCTGTTCGGCGTAGTAGTAGCTGGACCCCGTGCCTGGGTAGAGCTTCGATATTTCGGCATACGCGACGGCGGTCGCCAGACAGAGCAGCAGGGCGGCAAAGATGCCCAGCCACATTGTCGGCCCTGTCGTTCCCGTTGTCGCCTGAATAAAGAACGTGAGCCAGAGAAAGGCTCCTGGGGCGATGAGAGCCATTGCATTCGCGGTCAACCCGGTCAAGCCCAGGGTGGCCTGCATCTGAGGTGCTTTCTGTTCTGCCATGAGCATTCTCCTGAAAGTTGGATTTCGTCTAGCTGCCGATTCGAACTGATCTGCCGGCCACAGGCTTATCGCGAGGAGGGAATCGAATCGCCTGCCGGTATTTCCTCTTGCAGAGCCGGCCAGTCTGTTGGCTTTAACTCTGGCCGCTCTGCATTGTGGATTCCGGTTGCTGCGAGAGTATCGTTCAGACCATCAGGACCAAATAAAGAATCAAGATTCTCTACTGGTGCGGTGCGAGGATCAGAATCAATCCCACCGAGAGGGTCGACTGTCCGTCCACCATCTCATTTCTGCTTTTGTGGAAGAACGGCGTGTTGGACTGGTCATGACGGTATTCCAGCCGCGACACAAGCGTCTGGGGAAGCTTGGGCGGTTTGAACTCGTAGGTGCCCGTGATTTCATTCAGGTGCTGAATTGTACCGGTCGAAAAGCCGTTGACATCATCGAAGAACTCATAGCGCCCGGCCACCGCCATCGTCGGCTTGAACTGTTCGTGCGCGGCCAGCGCGATACCCTGCCAGGTGTTCCGGTTGTGGTCGCCCGTTCCGGCGATTACAGAATCGTGATTCTCGCCGTAGTCGTAGTTGACATACGCGTTGAACTTCGCGTTCGGTGTGAGCAGAATCGTCGTATCGAAGAGGTTGCGATAGCCGTGTGCGGCCGTGGCGTGCTCCGGGCCGGTGTACACATTCAGGTTCCAGGTGTACTTGGGCAGGACGAGCGCACTGGTAAGGCCCACAGTGACCCAGCCGTCGTTCTTGGTCACGCTGTTCCAGCCATTGACCAGCTGCACGCCCACCGTTTCAGTCTTCGTAACCGGCATCGAGGTGCGCACTCCGGTGTGGAAGTAAGGAATCGCCCACGCAAACAGCAGGGAGCGGGAATAATTCCAGTTGTCCTTCGCCTCGATGACTTCTGCACCGGCCGACGTGACGAACTTTCCGAAATCGGCTTCGAAGCCTTTGGCCTTGGCGGGCTTGAGGCTGATGAAGGCCTGCTCGATGTAGTTCCCCTGCAGTCCTGCGTTCACCAGCCCGTTCGTACGTCCATAGATGAAGTCGAAATGTGCACCAATCGGAGCGGGATCGTGATTCAGCGTGAGCTTGGCTGCGCTCAGTTCGACGGCGTCGGCACGATCGTTGAAGTTATAAAGGTCGTTCAGCTCGCCATTCGCGGAGTACGTGGGGTGGTTATTGTTGCCTGTGTAGTAGCCATCGACGAAGCCGGTGATCGCCATTGGACCGATCTTCCACGGAAACTTCAGCGGCGGCGGTGCGGGAGCGGCCGCAGCCGGCGCAGCTGGCGCTTGGGCGGCATCGGGCGTAGCTGGCGCGGCCGTAGGGGTCTGCGCGCCTGCCATCAGGGTCCCAATGGTCATACCAGCTACCAACTGCAGAATGCGATTTCGTTTCATTTGCATCGGCATTTCCCTCCAAAAGTGAAGTTTGTTGTCGGACGACACAGGATCAATTGCCTTTCGCGTAGGGGCACACGTCACCTGAGCGGGTGATGTGTGTGCCATCCTCCGGGCACACACATCCGCGTTGCACCGCCGCTGCCTGGAGCAACGATCGCGTGCCTGCAGCTGAAGTTGTCTCGGGTCGAAAACTGGCTAGGATTAGTAACGCAAAGAATGCATAAAGATGTTATGAGGATTAAAAAAAGAAATTGTATGGGCGTCATTCGTTCTTTTTTGCCCATGGGTGCAATCGCAGCTACGCATAAGTCGATAAGGCTCGGCGATGCGGCGACGCGCGCTGGCCGTGAACGTGTAAGAAGTGACCTGTTAGAATTTTGTTTTGTTTGCCTTAGGAACAGGGGCTGGCAAGCAGTCTCCGCACTGTTAACCCTGCGCCGCAATAAATGGCCGGAGCTTGAGGTGGCGCCGCTCGCAGCTTCTTACGGTCCGCGGAGATAAGGGCTTTTTCCGCAATTCATACGCAGCGATAAAGAAAGCGGGTAACGGTTGTCCCACGGCTATCTCCCGGCGCGCTCGATTTTTGGCAGACGCTCGCGCGGCTCCGGCCTGCGCCCGCTCCTGTTCACGCTGGAGTGCGCGTTGGGTGTCCTGGGTGTGGTCCTGATTGGGACGCTGGCGCGCTGGTCGGGGTGGTTCCCTTCAATCTCTGTCCTTCTCTATCTGCTCATCGTGGTCCCCACCGCACTTCTCAGCGGATTCTGGCAGGCGGTCATCGTCTCTTTTTCCGCGGTGCTGGTGCAGGCCTTATTTGCCGCGCATCAGCCGCAGTCTCCGCTGGCGGCGAATGCGGTGAGCTCGGTGACAGTTCTGGTCTTTGTCCTGGTGGCCCTGATTGTGAGCCGTCTCTCTTCGCGAGTGACGAATCATGCCCGCGCGGCCGAGTCGTGGGGCGGGCAGATGCACGATCTGTATGAGTTCACGCGACGCACGCTGCAGATGAATCTGCACATCGAGCCGGGCCATCAGCTGGCCGAACTGGTGCACGAGATCTTCGGATTTGAAGCAGTGGCTCTCTTCGATGCCGATCTTCACGAGGTCTACCAGGCAGGCTATTGGAGTGTCGACCCGATGGAGTTGGCGCAGAACGTCTATTACTTCGAAACCTCCGACGACGATCCAGCCACCGGCATGGGCCGCCGCGTGCTGCGCCTCGGCACAGTTCCCGTGGGCAGTCTCGTGGTCCGCGGCGAGACCAGCCCGCTCACCAACAACGCGATTGCGTCACTCATCGCCATCACTTTCGACCGCTACCGCGCGTTTGCCAACGAGAGCCGCATTGAAACCGAGCGCCGCACCGAGCAGCTTCGCGCCACGGTGCTGGACTCGCTCGCGCACGCCTATAAAACGCCGCTCACCGCCATTCGCGCGGCCGGCACGGGGCTTGCCGAGATGGGCAAGCTTTCTCCAGGCCAGTCGGAGCTTGTCGCGCTCATCAACGAGCAGGCGGGCGCGCTCAGCGAGCTCACCACGCGCTTGCTCACCACGGCACGACTCGATGCCGGCGAAGTAACCATTCACGCCGAGCCGGTTGCGGTCGCCCCTATTATCGAGGAAGTGATCGCGAGCCTGAAGGACCGCCTGGCCAGCATGAAGGTCTCCGTCGTGCTCGAAGATGAGAACCTCGTGCTCTGCTGCGACCGTAAGCTGATGGTCACGCTGCTCACGCAATACATTGACAACGCCTGTAAGTATTCCATCTTCGGCACCACGATCACGATCCGCGTCTACCAGGCCGATGGCGAGGCGATTTTTTCCGTGCACAGTTATGGGCCGGTCATTCCCATGGCCGACCGCGAGCGCATCTTCGACCGCTACTATCGCTCCTCGAACTATTCCAACCGCGCGCCGGGGACGGGAATCGGTCTCTCTGTTGCCAAGCGGGTTGCCCAGATTCACGGCGGCTACGTCTGGGTGACGAGCACCGAGCGCGAAGGCACCACATTTTTCGCAGCAATTCCCGCAGTTACCGAGAAGGAAGTTTCACGATGAATCAGCAAGCTATCCGTATTCTTTTGGTCGACGACGAGCCCGCCATTCGCAGGGCGTTGCGCCCGCCGCTCGTCGAACTGGGCTTTCAAGTAGCCGAGGCTTCGCGCGGCGAAGAGGCGCTGCAGGCGCTGCGCTCTTCGGCCCACGATGTCGTACTTCTCGACGTCAACATGCCCGGCATCGGGGGAATCGAAACGCTGCGCCGCATCCGTGCGCTCGCGCCCCGGCTGCCTGTGCTGATGCTCACGGTGCGCGACGAGGAAGAGGACAAGGTGGAGGCGCTGGAGCTTGGCGCCGACGACTACGTGACCAAGCCGTTTAGCACCCGCGAGCTCATCGCCCGCATCCGCGCTGCAGTACGCCGCCTGCGCGCGCCGGCTCGCGCCGAAGACGCACCTGTTGAGATCGGCGAGCTTCGTCTCGATCCGGTCAAGCGCACCGTGACCAGGCGCGGCGAACCGGTTCGCCTGACGCGCAAGGAGTTCGACATTCTCTATTGCCTGATGATTCGTGCGGGGCGCGTTGTGACTTACGCCAAGCTGCTCACCGCCGTATGGGGCGCCGATTGTCGCGAGGAAGTGGAGTATCTCCGCACCTTTGTCCGCCAATTGCGCAAGAAGATCGAGGACGATCCCTCGAATCCCATCTACCTGCTCACCGACGTCTACGTTGGCTATCGATTCGCCGATGCGCAGATGCTCAAGGAAGGGGCTGCCGCCAACGTAGGAGAACAAGGCGATTCAGAGCAGGCACCGGAGGAAGCACTCTGACCTGCGATCGCCGCGTAGCGAATCGAGGCGTCTACTCGTCGTAGTGCAGCAGGCTGAACACGTCGTATTCAGAGAAACGCTCGCGGCCCTTCAGGAAATCGAGCTCGACAGCGAAGGCGAGGCCCGCGATCTTGCCGCCCAATTGGTTGACGAGCTTCACCGTCGCCTCCATGGTGCCGCCTGTCGCCAGCAGATCGTCAACCAGCACCACACTTTGCCCCGGCGCGATCGCGTCCATGTGAATCTCGAGAGTGTCGGAGCCGTATTCAAGATCGTAGGTTACGCGCGCCACAGGAGCGGGCAGCTTGCGCGGCTTACGAACCGGCACGAATCCCGCATTCAGTCGATACGCCAGCGCTGGCCCGAAGATGAAGCCGCGCGCCTCGATGCCCAGCACCAGGTCGATCTTGCGTGCGATGTAGTGTGCCGCCAGCGCGTCGATGAGTTGCGCAAAGCCGGTTTTGTCTTTCAGCAGGGT
The DNA here is from genome assembly GCA_035508375.1 of Occallatibacter sp. GTDB lineage: Bacteria > Acidobacteriota > Terriglobia > Terriglobales > Acidobacteriaceae > Telmatobacter. The sequence goes on from DATJNF010000086.1 coordinate 17,290, forward strand.
CGTGATGTCGTAAAACAAAATCCCGGGCTTGGGAAAATCCGGCACGGTCCGCACCAGCTTTTTCAGGTCTTCCACGTTAACCGATTTCAATGGTTCAGGCATAGCTGCGTTCCGCACCTCACTGCGTTTGTCAGGAATCAAAGTTCAAAGATTTGCGGGAAGGGAACAGGCGGGATTGCGGTTCATCTTCCCTATTGATTATAGGGGCTGCTGCCAGCTGTCAGTTCATAGTTCTGAGTTCACAGTTCGTAGCGACCGCGAACCATGTCTCCGCCACCGGGGACCGAGAACTGAGAACTGCCAACTGTGAACTGAGCGCTGCGCCCAGCGCTTACCACGCGCCATCGATGCGGAACGGCCCCAGGTCCTCCGCCTCGCTTTCAAGAAGAGAATGTTCGATCACGCGATCCACGCGGCTGCCCCGAGGGCCGCGCCGAAGACTACCGCGCAACTCGTCGAGATCGGTCTCGGCGCCCGCGGCCAAAACCTCCACGTCACCGTCTTCGGTGTTGCGCACCCATCCGCGCAGCTCGAGCTCGCTGGCCTCGCGATGCACGAACCAGCGAAAGCCCACACCCTGCACACGCCCTTGTACCAGAAAGTGAAGAACCATCTTGAGCGACCATCGCCAGTTTTGCAAATGAAGTCGCACATGCGCAACTCTGGCCGATCACGCGCCTTCGAGCAACTCGCGCAGCCGTTGCAGCGCCCATCCAATCTGCCGGCGCTCATCGGCGGATGTCCGCTCAAGGGCTGCGTTGAGGGGTCCACGGCTCAGCGCCGGCATTTTGTCGCGCAGGAACTCCTTCACCGGGGCGCTTGAATGAATCCGGCTCACGCGCCCGTCGCCCGCATCGGCCCGCCTCTCAATCAGCCCTTGCTTCTCCAGCCGGTCTACGATCCCGCTCACGGTGGAGTGCGCCAGGCTCACTTCGTGGCTCAGTTCCTTCAGGCTGATGCCGTCCCGGCCCACTATTACCTGCATCACGGCCTTCTGCGGCAGGGTGAGCCCGCCTTTCGCAAATTCATCGGCCAGAGGCTTCCGCATCATGCGACGGATCGCGCTCAGATCGCGCTCCATCTGCTCGGCTTCGGCGTTTACGCGGGTTTTCTTCTCCGGTTTGGTCCGCGCGGGCATGCTAGAACACTCCGGGGATCAGCGCCTTCACGCGCTGGCGGTAGGCGGGATATGTATCGGCGAACGCCTGCATCATGAATCGTTCTTCGGCTTGAATCTTGATGAGAAAGGCTAAAGCGACAAAGACGACGCCGAGCACGCAGCGCCACTTCCCGACAGCCAGAGCCGTTCCCGCCGCGGCGAAGATCAGCCCTGTGTAAATGGGATGCCGGGCCAGGGCATATGGGCCGGAGGTGACGAGTTCATGATTGGCCATCAGGCTGGGCTGGCCGCTCCAATTGCTCCCGATCGTGAAGCGGGCCCATACCGCAAATAGGGCGGCCGCGATCTCCAGGGCAAAGCCGATGACGAAAATCGCTCGCGTATGCGGCACAAAGCGCAACCCAAGCCATTCGAGACCCGGCAGTGCCGCGGCGGAAGCTTTGGCCAGCAAGATGAAGCCTAACGTGGCAATGCATATGTAAAGAATCCGCCCGGGCCAAGGCTGCCGTTCCACCGCCGCCTTCTTGCTGGCCGCGGCGACGAGCCATACGGCTCCCAGGATGATCCATGGATAAGCGAGGATGGAAGGATCGAGTGTCATGTTTAAACTCCGTCGTGTACGATACGTCGTGTACGACATAGATTCCCGCCATCCGCGGCGTTTGTCAATGGTTTTTTTGAGCGGGGCACGTAGCTGCCGGAGCGCGATTCCCCAATGCGCGACGCGCTACACTGGATATGCGTATGGTCTTCGTTCTCGACAACTACGATTCGTTCACCTACAACCTCGTGCAGTACCTTGGCGAGTTCGGCGCGAAGGTGGAGGTGCGACGCAACGACGAGGTCACGCCGGAAGAGGTGGAAGCTCTCAACCCCGACCGCATTCTTCTGTCTCCCGGTCCCTGCACGCCGCACGAGGCAGGGATTCTGGTTCCGCTGATCCGCCACATGGCCGGTAAAGCTCCCATCCTCGGCGTCTGCCTGGGGCACCAGGCCATCGGCGAGGCTTTTGGCGGGCAGGTGGTCCGCGCGCGCACTCTTATGCACGGCAAAACCAGCGCGGTGCAGCACGATGGCAAGGGCGTCTTTTCGGGTTTGCCCACGCCGCTCATTTGCACGCGCTACCACTCGCTCATCGTCGAGGAAACAACGCTTCCGGCGGAGCTCGAAGTGACGGCTCGTACGCCGGAGAACACGGGAAAAGGCTCTGTCATCATGGGGCTGCGTCATCGCACGCTGCCGATTGAAGGCGTGCAGTTCCATCCGGAAAGCGTGCTGACCGATGGCGGCCATGAGATGATCCGCAATTTCCTGGATATGTAAGGCCAGATGCCTATCTCGCGGAACACCCTGGTTCGCAGCGCGGCTCCGCTTGTGTACGCGATGTGGCTTGTCTCTTCTGCGGCTGCGCTCGCGCAAACCCCATCGACTGTGCCGGCGCCGGTTCCCTCAGAGGCATCAGGGCCCATCGCCATCGTTCCGCTCAACGGCGAAAGCGCCGACGCAGCGGCCAGCGTAACCGGTGCGCTGGAAGTGACCAGCGGCAAGGCAATCATCGCCGCCAGCGGCAGCATTACCTCCGGCTCCCATACGACCAACGTGGTCCTGCCGCATCGCGGCATGTTGCGTGTCTGCGCCACCACCACCGTTAAGCTGGCAGCGGACCCCAGCGTACCCGCCGGCGAGAATCCCGGCCTGCTGATCGCGATGGATCATGGAGCCGTTGAGACCAGCTTCGCTACGGGCCAAAACGCCGATGTTCTGCTCACGCCGGACTTCCGCATCCTCATCGGGGGCCCGGGAGCTTCCGAGCTCAAAGTGCGCCTCGGCCGCGACGGTGACACCTGCGTGGACAACTCGGGTGCCAATGCACCTTACGTCGTGGTCACCAGCCTTTTTGACAGCGGCCTGTATCGCGTGCAGCCGGGACAGCACGTGATGTTCCAGCACGGCAGCCTGCATGAGGTCGTCGACCAGGAGAGCGAGCCTTGCGGATGCCCTCCCGCACCGGCCGCAGCCGCCGCCAACAACGAGTTCCCCCTGGCGCAGAGCGAAGGCCTGGCGCCCACGCCGGCACCTGCGCCTGTACCCAGACAGTCCGTCGCCCCTGTCACGCAGACCGCGCCCCCGTTGGTTTCTTCAAACGCGGATCATACAGCTCAAGCCGCGCCGGCGTCGTCTCCCGCACAGGCTACGCCGCCGGTAGCTTCAGCCGCCCCGGCAACTCCGCCGCCACTGACGTCCAAGGCGCAGAGGAAGCCCGGATTCTTTACCCGGGTTGGTCACTTCTTCCGCCACATCTTCGGTGCAGAGTAACTGCGCGGCTCCGTCACGCTCCTTCGGCCTCGTCTTCGGCAAGCTCAACCTCGCGCCCAAGCATCACCTGCCCGTATTCGAGGATCGTCACTAGTCCCACGCCACCACAGATATTCCCAGCGACCGCCGGAAAAAACCACCTCGGATATGCACTCCATGGAGCATGGCCGGCAAGCACTGAGACTAGCACCTCGCAGGATGTAGCAATGCAGTGTGCAAAGTTGCCCAGGCCCACGATGAACGTGAGAATCCAGATCACCATCACCGAGCCGGTTATCGAGTGTGACCCGGAAACCAGCCACGCGGCAAGTGCAATGATCCAGCCGCCGATTACGCCCGACCAGAAGACGGACCAGGAGCCATGCGCGATCGCGGCAAGCCCCAGTTGGTTCAGCGCCTGCACCACCTGCGCATTCAGTGCCGGCGTGAGCGAAGCCAGCAGAGCGAACGCGAAGGCGCCCAGCACGTTCGCCGGCAGCACCACTGCCCAGAGCCGCATCGTGTTCCAGAACTCGCGCTTTTCGGCCAGTACCAGTGCCACGGGATACAACGTATTCTCCGTGAATAGCTGCGATCGCCCCAGAATCACGACGATGAAGCCGATCGGATAAAACAGCCGCGAGATCATCTGGACCGTGTTGGAGTCCCCCAACAGGGCGATTGTGATGGCTGTGCCGAGAGCCGAGAGTCCCATGAATGCGCCGCCGCCAAATCCGGAGATTGCGAGCGCGATGGACGGCCTTTGTAACTCCTGGCGTGCGTTGCGTGCCACCTGCTTGAAGATCTCCTCGGCCGAGGGCCGCGCCAGGCTCTTTTGGAGTTCGCTGGCCTGAACAGACTCCTGCTCATCTTCTGTGCTTTGGTTCGCAGCGGATTGTTCTGACATGCGGCGGGCTCCTCGCAGCATCGGGAGATGGGCGCTGATCGAGCGCTGTCTCCTCCCTGTCTCCTCATAGATGCGAGATTCCCGGCTCGGAGCTGCGCAACAGCAGTTTCAGAAATTGCTGCTGCCGGTATCCGTTTCGCGGTATGAACCACCAGAAGTGTTCTATGGATTCAAGCTTGGGACACGGCAGGGAATGCGGTGGATGACCTCACCGGGCCGGGTGAGTTGAAACATGTAGGAGCATTGCAGGGCGGAGTTGCCAGTGGTGGCTCCTTGATAGACATAGACCGTTTTTGTGCCAGGCTGATAGACGAGCAGCGAACTCGTGGCGTTGACGCCGGTGAGTTGAAACTCCACATCGCCACCTGACTCATAGCTCGATGCCTTCACCGTGCGGCTCGTTCCGAGCCAGAATCCGAAGGCGAGCACGCCCGCGAGGGCCAGCCCATTCCGCGCCCATCCCAGAGCCTTCTGCATAGTGGACTCCCGTTGTTGGTTTACTCCCCCAACGACGCAGAGACCGGCACCAGCGCTCGATGATTTTTGTGGAAAGATCGGCTATATATTCCATGCCCGTTCAATGGCCCGAATAACAGCCTGCGCTTTATTGATCGACTCCTGATATTCCAGCTCGGGCACCGAGTCGGCTACGATGCCGGCACCTGCTTGCACATAGCCTTTGCCGCCGATCGCCAGCATGGACCGGATCGCGATGCAGGAGTCGAGATTGCCGGAGAAGTCCGCATAGAGCACCGCACCGCCATAGGTGCCGCGCCGTGCCGGCTCGAGCTCTTCGATGATCTCCATGGCGCGGACCTTGGGCGCTCCGCTGAGCGTGCCGGCCGGGAAGCAGGCACGGAGCGCATCGACGGCGCTGAGTTCGGGCTTGAGCCGCCCTTCGATCGAGCTGACAATGTGCATCACGTGCGAGTAGCGCTCGACGAACATCAGCTTGTCCACCTTCACGCTGCCGAACTGGCTCACGCGGCCCACATCATTGCGGCCCAAATCAACGAGCATCACATGCTCGGCGCGCTCTTTTTCGTCGTGCATCATCTCATGTGCGAGTGCTTCGTCTTCCGTTTCGGTGGCGCCGCGGCGGCGCGTCCCGGCAATCGGCCGGTACTCCACCTTGCCCTGGTGGACACGCACCAGCAACTCGGGCGAGGAGCCCGCCAGCTCAATGGCATGGGCGCGGTGTTTCGCGGAGCTCCGCAAGGATTTCGAGGTTCCGCCGAGCGGCTCCTCCGGGGCGCAGCGCAGAAAGAACATGTACGGGCTCGGGTTCACAGTCCGCAGGGCGCGGTAGACCTGGAAGCTGTCTACATGCGGCTCCACGTCGAACCGCTGGGAGAGAACGGCCTGAAAGACATCCCCTGCCGCAATGTACTCCTTCGTCCGCTCTACCGCAGTCAGAAAGTCTTTCTTTGCGGAGCGGTATTTGACTTTGAGTTTGCCCTTTTCAGCCCTTCGTCCGTTGAGCTTTGGCAGCGGTTGCATGAGCCGCTTCTCGAGCCTGTTCAATCGCGCAATCGCCTTCTCATATGCCGCGCCGGCTTTGCCGCCGCGCACATCGGCCGTCACTACCAGAAGGATCTCCTTGCGCACATGGTCGAAGGCAAGGACCTCATTGAAGAACAGCAGGCAGGCGTCCGGAATGCCCAGCTCATCTTTGGCCGTCTCCGGCAAGCGCTCGATCTGCCGCACCGCGTCGTAGGCAAAATAGCCCACGGCGCCAGCGGTAAATGGAGGCAGGCCCGAAAGCCGCGCCGGTTTGTGTCCGCTCAGAGCGTCCCGCAGCACGGCAAACACGTCGCCTTCCGTATGCACGGTCCGTTTGCCCTCGGTAATGACAATGTGCCGTCCCCGCGCAACAATGCGCTTAAAGGGAGAGAGACCAATGAAGGTGTAGCGGCCCAGTTGTTCGCCGCCTTCGACAGATTCCAGCAGAAAACACTCCCGCTCGGCCCAGGCGGCCCGCAGAAAAGCCGAGACCGGGGTTTCCAGGTCCGCTGTCAGGGTGCGGCAGACGGGAACCAGCGTGTGCACTTTGGCGAGCGCGAGAAATTCCTTACGGGCAGGCAGTGTCGGATGGTTTGAAGGCGTCACACAAACCAGTGTATCGAAAGGGACCGAGAGGCCCCGGAGGCGATCTATGCTTCCACGCCGCGTACGTAATAGCTGCTGAGCCAGGCTATCATCTGCTGCGGTGGCAACGGCCGGCTAAAGAGATAGCCCTGCGCGCGGTCGCAGCCTTTCTTGCGCAGGAACTCGAGCTGCGCTTCGGTCTCCACGCCTTCGGCGGTCACCGTCATGCCCAGATCGTGACCAAGTTCGATGGTCTTCTCCACCATCACGCGGTCGCTGTCGTTTGAATGCATGTTTCGGACGAAGATGCGGTCGATCTTCAACTCGGTCGCCGGAACATTCACAAGTTGCTGCATCATCGCATAGCCCGTGCCGAAATCGTCGATGGAAAGCTGCACATTCTTCATCCGCAGCCGCGCCAGTACATCCAGCGCGTAGGAGAGGTCGCGCATCAGTCCGCTTTCGGTAATCTCCACCATGATGCTCGAAGCCGGCACGCGATGTTTCTGCGCCAGGCCCACGAAGATATCGGGAAACTTGAGGTCCCGCAGCGACTGCACCGAAAAGTTCAGCGCCAGGCGCGGCGGTGTGTGTCCTGCCGTGGCAAACTGCTGCACTTCCGACAGGCCACGGTCGGCGATCCGCCAGCCGAAGGAATCCATCAGGTGCAACATCTCCAAACGGGCAATAAAGCTTTCAGGAAGCAGCAAACCGCGCCGTGGGTGCTGCCAACGGGCGAGGGCTTCCAACCCATCCACCTCACCGGTGCGGATATCGACCTGCGGCTGGTAGTAGAGGACGAATTCGTCATTCTGGATCGCGGCGTACAGCTCGCTCGCGGGGAACTCGATCTGCGCGGACTGCTTGGCCTCGGCTGCATTGTTGTGCGGAATGTGTCCGTGCAGCAGTGCTTCGAGATCGGCAAGCCGGAAGGGTTTCTGCAGGTGGCCGGCGATCTTCAAACCCAGCGCGTGAGCCAGTTTTTCCGCAGTATCGATCACCCGTTTGCTGATCCCGCTCATCAGCACGATGCTGGCCCGGCATTCCAGTTTACCGAGCAGTCGCAGCACCTCAACGCCGTCCATTCCGGGCATCATCAGATCGAGCAAAATCAAAGAAACATCGGTGTCCAGCAGGCAGGGCAGCTCCGCTGCATCTGTGGTTGACCGGCAGGGGATGCCCATTGATTGCGCGGCCGCAGTCACCAGGTCACCTATATCCGCATCATCGTCAATCACCAGGATGTTGCTGGCGGTTGCCATCGGTCCCCGATTCTTCCCAGAAATCCGGATCAGCGCAGACCTGCTCTCGCGTGCCTGCGGACTATATCGGCAAATTCCGCTCTTTGATAAGGCTTGTGCAGCAGGGGACCACCCTCAGGCTTGCCACTTCGCTCCGCGAGCGCCTCGGCTGGAAATCCCGAGGTGAAGATGATCTTGATCTCCGGCCGCAGCTCGCGCACCCTGTGGGCCAGCTCTATCCCATTCATTTTGCCGGGCATAATGATGTCGGTGACGAGCAGATCAACCTGCCCGGCCCGCTCCAGCTCCGCGAGCGCCTCGGCGCCGTTTCCGGCGCGGATCACCGTATAGCCCAGCTCAGCCAGGTAGGCGTCAGCGATCTCCAGCAGGTCCGCCTCGTCGTCGACCAGCAGCGCCGTACCCCCCCGCCGCTCCTGCTGCTCGGCGAACGCGAACGCGGGCGCTTCCTCGGGCTGGCCGGTTGCCAGCGGCAGGTAGAGTGTGACCGTCGTGCCGAATCCGACCTCACTGTACAGCCTTATTGCCCCGCCCGTTTGCTTGATGAAGCCATACACCATCGCCAGGCCCAGGCCGGTGCCTTTTTCGCGTGGCTTGGTGGTGAAGAACGGCTCGAAGGCGCGATCCAGCACTTCGCGGGGCATCCCGTCTCCTGAATCGCTTACCGTGATGCGCACGTACTTGTCCGGCTTTAACTCGCCCGCCTGCACCAGCGCGTTGGCGCCTGTCAGATCGGCCAGATGCGCGCGAAGAATCAGCAGTCCACCCTTCGGCATCGCATCACGCGCGTTCAGCGCCAGGTTGAGAAGCGCCGTCTCCAGCCCTGCCGCATCCACAAATACCGGCGGCAGGTTTGCATCGCACTGCATCGAGATCCTGATCTCGGGACCGATCGTGCGCGACGCCAACTCCACCACGTCGCGGATTGCGTCTTCCATCGCCACAGCTTCCGGGTTGAGCTGCTCCTTGCGAGAGAATGCCAGCAGACGCCGGGTCAGCTCAGCTCCGCGGACGGCGGCGCGCTGCGCCGCCTGCACACGCTTGACCGCAGCCTCATTCCACGCCACCATACGTTCCAGCAGGTCGAGATTTCCGATCACCACACCGAGCAGATTGTTGAAGTCGTGTGCGATGCCGCCGGTGAGCTGGCCCAGAGCCTCCATTTTCAAACTCTGGTGCAACTGCCGCTCGAGGTTCTTGGTCTCGGTGATATCCGAGCCGGTGACCAGAATGCAGTCGATACCGTCCAGCAGGAGCGGTTCCACCGCGAGGTTCACGGTGCGCGCTGTCCCGCCTTTGGTTCTGAGCTGGGCCTCAAACAAGACGACCCGGCTACTCTGCCTCAGCTTTTCGAAGAGCTCGGCGCGTTGATCGGCAATCACCCAGATCTCCAGCTCCGCTTCCGTGCGTCCCACCACCTCACCTGCGCTATAGCCGAGCATATTCAGGAACGCTTCATTCACATCCACATAGCGGCCGTCGCACACTGTGCTCAGTGCAATCGCTAGGGGACTGGACCGGAAGGCCTTGGCGAATCTCTCCTCGGATTGCCGCAGTTTCTCCTCGGCCCACATCCGGTCCGTCACGTCGCGGAGAATGACGGTGAACAGTTTGCGGCCATGCGATTTGACCTGGGAGATTGAGGCTTCGATCTGAAACTCCTCTCCGTTGGAGCGGAGAGCCCATAGTGATCCCAACTCGCCCATCGCGCGGTTGGTCAAGCCCGTTTCTCCAAAATTCCGGATGTGCCCTGCGTGCGACAGGCGGAAGCGCTCGGGCATGAATCGCTCGATGGGCTGCGCCAAAGCACTCTCCCTCGAGCACAGAAACATTCGCTCGGCGGCTCCGTTGAACAGCACGATACGTTGCTGCTCGTCGATGGCGATGATCGCATCCATTGCAGAATCGAGGATGCCGGCGAGGCGCTCCTGACTCTCGCGAAGCGCCGCCGCGGCGCGGTGAGACTCGGCGAGGTCGCGCGCGATCTTCGACGCGCCCACCACCTCGCCCCTGGCGTTGCGGATCGGCGAAATCCTCACCGAAACGTACACAATCTCGCTGGTTTTTGTTCTCCGCGAGACCTCGCTGTGCTGCACCGTTTCGCCCCGCGCGATGCGGCGGAGAATCTCGTCTTCTTCCGCCTCCTGGCCGGGCAGCAGCAGCCGCCGGATCGACTGGCCGATCATCTCCTCCGCCGTGTAACCGAAGAGCTTTTCCGCGCCGCGGTTCCAGGCCGTGACCACCCCGTCCAGATCTTTCGCAATGATCGCGTCTTCTGATGACTCCACGATGGCCGCCAGTCGGGCGCGTGCTTCCTCTACGCGTCTGCGATCCGTGATGTCGCGAAAACTCAGGATGATTTGCGCCGTCTCGCCGTCGGGGCCCGGAATCGGCGTCGTGCTGATCTCCACAAGATTCGGTGCGTGCGCGCCTTTGGGCCAGAGCGCGGCTTCGTAGTTCCGCACAAAGTGCCCGCGTAGAGCAAGGTGGCTAGGACGATCCTCCGGCGGAATGCGCTCACCGCTCGGCGTAAAGGCATCGGCCATCTCCTCGAGCTTCTGCTGTGCCGGTTCTCCAGGCCTCAAGCCCAGCAGACGCGCTGTGGTCTGATTCATGGAGACAATCCTGCCTTCGAGATCGAGAACCGCAATGCCCTCGGCCAGACTGTCGAAATACCCGTAGAGCCCTTCCAGAGCCGCACTCGCGCTCATCGCGTCACCCCGCCCGCCCGGCGATCAGGATCCGGGTCACTTTGAGCGACCTTGCGGATCGCCTCCCGTATGGTCGTGCGGTTGAGCCGGCCAGGCCGGCTTTTAAGGAACATAGCAACGGGGTTGGCTGAATGAGAGACAAATATGTATCAGAAAACAACGAAAATCCCGGAGTGGAAAGGCCGCGCCGGATCGGGAAAGCTCGAAATGCGGAAATGCGGGTCAGGTACGATCTGAGAACCTCGCGGCAAGATTGGCGCACCCGCGCAAGGCCGAGACTACAATCTGCGCCATTGCGATGACCTGCTCACGTGAACCGGAAAACCCGGTTCCGTCAGCACGGAAGCCGTAAAATGCCGTACACTTACAGGGGTTTGGAGCTGTGAGCCAGCTCACTTGTCCCTCAAGCCGTTCAGAGAAGACCGAAGCGGTGGCGGGAAATGGAGGCACTATGCCAACGGGAGACACGGCCGTTAGTTTGGACCAGGAGATCAATCCGTGGGCGGCGCAAAGTGCGCGATTCGACTTTGCGGCGCGCAAGCTCAATCTCGATGAGGGCATATGGAAGGTGCTGCGCTCGCCCTCCCGTGAAATCATCGTGCATTTCCCCATCAACCTCGATAATGGGCAGATTGAGATGTTCACCGGATTCCGCGTGCAGCACTCCGTCGCACGGGGTCCGTGCAAGGGCGGCATCCGTTACGCGCCCGATGTGACGCTGGACGAAGTTCGCGCCCTGGCGAGCTGGATGACCTGGAAGTGCGCCGTCGTCAATATCCCATTTGGCGGCGCAAAGGGCGGGGTGATCTGCGATCCGAAGAACATGAGCCGGAACGAGGTCGAGCGCCTCACCCGCCGCTACACCTCGGAGATCATCGAGTTCATCGGACCGGAAAAAGACGTTCCCGCTCCCGACGTGAATACCAACGAGCAGACCATGGCCTGGATCATGGACACCTACTCGATGCATATGCGCCAGACCGTCACCAGCGTAGTGACCGGCAAGCCCATCAACATTGGCGGCTCGCGGGGCCGTATCGAAGCCACCGGCCGCGGCGTGATGGTGGCCTGCAACGAGAGCCTTCGTTATCTCAATATGCCTGTCGACGGCTGCCGCGTCATCATCCAGGGCTTTGGCAACGTAGGCTCAAATGCCGCCCGTCTCATGCAGGAGCATGGGTACAAGATCATCGGCGTGGCAGAGAAAGACGGCGGTCTCTTCAACCCTGCCGGGATCGACGTGCACCAGCTGATCGAATACAAGTACCGCAATGAGTCGATTCTCGGCTTCCGCAATGCCGAGGCTATGCCGAGCGAGGAGCTGCTCATCTCCGACTGCGAGATCCTGATTCCAGCCGCCACGGAGAACGTGATCACCAGCCGCAATGCCGACAAGGTGAAGGCGCGTATCGTCGTGGAGGGAGCCAACGGTCCAACCACCGCGGTGGCCGACGAGATCCTCGCAGACAAGCGCATCTTCATCGTTCCCGACATTCTGGCCAACGCGGGCGGAGTAACCGCCAGCTACTTCGAATGGGTCCAGGACCGCCAGGGATATTTCTGGAAAGAATCCATCGTCAACGAGCAGTTGGAAACTATCCTGCGCGATAGCTTCGAGGATGTGGTTCGCTACGCCGAGGCGCACAACGTGAACAACCGCATCGCCGCCTACATGCTGGCGATCGACCGCGTTGCGTTTACGATCCGCCAGCGCGGTTTCTACGCGTAGCAACCAGCCAATTCAATCTCTGCTAGCGGGACGGCGACGCCGTCCCGCTTTTCTTTTCTGCGAATGCCAACTATTGGCCCGCTGCGCCCGTCATTGAGGATAGGTAGTTCATAAGGAGCCTACAATGAAAGGCTTACGAGTGACGAGCCTATGGCTCGCGTGCGCTCTTCTTGCGCCTGCGATGGCGAGCGCCAAGCCGAAACCCCTGGATCCGGTCACCGTCCACGATCGCATCTTGAAGCGCGGTGTGGGCACCTGGATCTGCATTGAAGAAGCGAACGGAATTGCCTTGGTGGGCCGGGTCGTTTCCATTGGCGACGACTCGGTGGGACTGCAGCTTCAGAACTATCCGGAAGTGACCAGCGTGTTCTACCGGGATATCGTCGGCCTGCGCACGGGGTGGTCGAAGAAAGCCTTCTGGACCATGATGGGCGTCAGCCTCGGCGTGTCTGCAGCCATGGTGGGCGTGGGCATTCACGAGATGAATCAAAACAGGCTCCCGACACCTGCATTTCCCGCGGTGCCTTAGCAGAACTCTTATGCGACCAAACGGGATGGGCTGGGGGCTCATCCCGTTTTTCTTGCTTCACCCACACCCGGATTGCGATTTCTATAGCACGCCCTCAGATCCTGTAGGTTCGACAGCTCCATTGTGACTTCGCTGCAAGTTGCAGCCATGATTGCCTTTGCGCCACCCGGAGCACGGGGTCGCTCACTGGGCTGTCCCGGCTCCCACCATCGGGGCATACCGTTTCACCAAGGGCAGGACACCTCCCGATGGAAAGGCGATTATAGTGTTGGTAGGGAAGTGGCCGGCTTCCATCCACGCTGGCGACAGGGAAATCAGGAACCCGGAATGAACTTGCCCAACTCCATCACGTTGAGCCGGATCCTCATGATCCCGCTCCTGCTGTGGATCCTCTCGCCCCATTTTCCATGGCAGGGAGGCGGCGCACAGGAGATCACGGCCTCCGTCCTGTTCATTCTGGCCTCCATTACCGACGGTCTGGACGGCTACCTTGCCCGCAAGCGCGGCCAGATTACGACCATGGGCATGCTCCTCGACCCGTTGGCCGACAAGATCATGGTGACGGCGGCACTGATTGAACTCGTCGCCTACAATCCACAGGTGGTCAAAGTGTGGATCGCGGTGGTCATCATCGGCCGCGAGTTTCTCATCTCCGGCCTCCGATCCATCGCTGCGTCGGAAGGATTCACCATCACCGCCAGCGAGCTTGGCAAGCTCAAAACCGTCATCCAGATCGTCTCGGTCGTCTCGGCCATCCTGGCGCATCGCTGGGATCAGTGGCAGATAGGCGTGCTGGTGATTCCGGTGAAGTGGTACGCGATTGCCGCCATTTACTTCACGGTCCTTGTCTCTACCATCTCGGCTGTCGACTACTTCATAGGATTCTGGAAGAAGATCGACCACGCCTCCAAGGATCGCCGCCAGGCCGCTGTGCTCAGCCGCGGTAAGAGCGCCAGCATCATCCGATAGAGAACAGGGATCAGCGGCAGGGACCGGAATTTTAGCGGAATGACGCTAAATGAAGAAGTCCGTGCCCCATCCTTTTGCCTTTTTTCTGGCGAAAGGGTGGGAGACCGCCCACTGAATCTACTGTCCTGTCTGGTATCGGACCTCCGCCAGCGCGGTCTGGTACGAATACAGCGCGTTCGTGTTATCGATCTGGGCTTGTGTTTGCGCAAGCTGTGCCTGCGTGAGCTCGACGATGCTGCTCAGTCCGATCTTGTACCGCGCCTGCGCCAGGTCCAGCGCAAGATTGGCCTGATCGAGTTCGCCCTGCGTGACGCCGATGCGCTGGAAGGCCGTCTCAGCATTGAGCACGGCTGTGCGGACATCGCGAGCCACAATGGCCCGCAAATTACGTACCTGTTCCTGCGCCGCGCTGGCGCGGAATTTTGCTTCTTTATCTCTGGCGTTGTAGAGGAATCCATTGAAGACCGGTACATTGATGCTCGCGCCCGCGCCGAAGTACCACGACGACTGAATCAGGTCATCGCGCACGGGAGTGCTGCCGCCCATGGTCATCGCCGAGATGGTTGGGAACCACAGGTCGCGCTCGGCAGTCGCGTACTGCTTTGCCGCCTGATACCGGTCGTTCAGCGATGCCAGGTCGGGCCTCTGCTGAAATGCCTGCTGCACAAGCGCCTCCGGATCAGACGGTGCAGGCGGCGGATTGCCGTGAGTCTCGTCAACCAGTACATATTGCTGGTCCTGTTCCGACCCGAGCACCGCATTGAGTGCCGCCATGGCCGCGGCCTCGCTGTTCTCTGCATCGAGCAGCAGCAGGTTGGCCTGCGACACCTGTACATTTGCGAAGCTCATGTCGAGATCGGACTTGATCTTCGATTTTGCCAGTGCACTCACCTGGTCCCCGGTGGCTTGCCGCTGCGCCAACGTCTGCTGCGCGACGCGCAGCACGGCCTGTGACGTGAGAGCTTGATAGAACGCCTGGTCAACAGCCAGCCGAATGTCAAGCTCGGTGGCTTTCTCGTTCTCGAACTCAGCGCGCGCACTCGACTGCGCGCTCTTGACGAGATTGTGGGTGCGGCCGAAGTCGGTGATAAGCTGGCTGATCGAGAGGCCCGCAGCCGCCTTGTTCAGTACGCGCGGGCTGTTCAGCGTGCCCGCGCCGGTAATGCGGCTGCCCTCATGGGAACCCACTGCATCGAGATCCGCTGCCACTTGCGGCATTTCCACCGAACGGGTCTCGCGCGTCACCTGTCCCTGGGCCAATGCGAGCAGGCGCGCAACACTGATGTTCGGGTTGTTGCGCAACGCCATTTGCTCCGCCTGGTCCACCGTGAGTTGCGGGCCGTTGACGCCGGCGGGCGCCTCGGGCTTTGTCAGCGGGTTCTGCACGTTGCCCTGGGTCGGATTTGTCGTTGAGGGCGCTTGGGGGGTCGCGGCCGGCATTTGCGCTGCGGGCGCGGGGTCCTGGCCGATCGATGCGGGCAGATTCACTTGGGGTGCATTGGGCAGCGGCTGTTGCGCTGTTAACCCGCACGGCCCGGCGCCAAGTGTTGCTGCGAGAACAGCCGCGCCGATAAGGCGAAGCGATTTGCGTTTTCCGTGTCTAAGCATGTTCTTCGCTCCCTGCGGTGGCGGTTGTGTCGTGGCCGCGTCCGTGGATGATGAGATAGACGGCCGGCACGAGGAAGACGGTGACCACCACCGAGAGCGCTAGTCCGCCGATAATGGCGCGCGCCAGAGGCGCATACTGTTCGCTGCCGGCTTCAAGGCCCAGCGCCATCGGAATCATGCCCAGAAGCGTCGCAAGCGAGGTCATCAAAATGGGGCGGAGCCGGATCTTGCAAGAGTGCACGACCGCATCCAGCAGCGGCTGGCCATCGGCGTGCAGGATGCCGGCGAACTCGACGATCAGGATGCTGTTCGAAACCACGATGCCGGTCATCATGATCACACCCATCAGCGACATGATGTTCAGCGTGCTGCCGGTGAACAGCAGAATGAGCACGACGCCGACCAACCCAGGTGGAATGGCCATGAGAATAATGAACGGATCAATGAAGGACCGGAACTGGGCCATGAGAATCAGATAGACCAGCAGCACAGCAATGACGAGTCCGAGGCCGAAATCGTGGAAGGCCTCGTTCATGCTGACCACAGCTCCGCGCACATCGATCACGGTATTGCGGTCGTGCGGCATTTGCGCTACCAGCCGCTGGATGCGTGCGCCAATGCTTTGCAATGCCTCAGTCTTTGGCGCGACGTAGACGTCGATCACGCGACGGATCTGGTAGTGATCAACCTCGGTGGGCGTGTTGATTTGCTGAATATCTGCAACCTCACCGAGCGGAACGTAGCCGGATGCATGATCGCCGGTCAGGAGTGCGGACGAAGCGGGGTCGCTCTGCCGGCTCTCCTGCATGGGTGTATATCCGGCGGGCTTCACGCCGCGCAGTGGTATGTTCTTCAGGTCCTCCATCGACATGTTATCGATCCAGCGGTTGGCATACTGCACAGTGACCATATAGTTGTTGCCGCTGTGCGGATCAATCCAGTAGCTCGGAGCCACCATGCCGTCGGAAGTAAGCGCGGTGATTACATTGTCGACCACATCCTTGGCCGAGAGGCCGATGAGGCTGGCGCGCTCGCGATCGATATTGAGCCGCAGGCCGGGGTAGTTGATGCTCTGTGGAATGTAGACGCTGCTTACGCCGGGCATTGCGCGAACTTTAGCGGCAAACTGCTGGGCCAGCTCATAAGAGTGCTCCATATTCTGCGACTTGATTTGGATATCAATGGGCGCCGGCAAACCCTGGTTGATTACCGAGTCCACCAGGCCGCCTGCCTGAAAGTAGGTAGATATCTCCGGCATCTCGCGCGCGAGTTTCTCCTGCACGCGCCGCATATACTCGTAGCTTCCGATGCTGTGGTCTTCCTTGAGGCTCGTCTGCACGAAGGCCGTATCCATCGACGCGTTGCTGGTGTAGATTGCAGAGAGATCCGGGTACACGCCGATGTTGGAGACGATCATGTCCAGGTCTTTAGGTTTCACCACGCTCCGGATCACGTCTTCAACCTTGGCCATGTAATTATTGCTGACCTCGAGACGGGTGCCGCTGGGCATGCGTACGTTGATAACAAACTGGCCGGGATCAGTGCGTGGGAAGTACGCGCGCCCCAGAAATGGAAATGTGACTGCCAGTACGAGAACCATGCCGGCGCTAATCGCGGTCGTGGTCATGCCGGGCCGCCGCATGGCGCGCATGGCGAGGGCTTCGTACCACTCGAGGAGCGCGTGAAACTTGGCGTTGAACCACTGGTCGAAGCGGGCAAAGATGCTGGTTCTGGGGCGATCCTCGCCATCGTGTCCGTGTGTGCGCACAAACATCGAGCAATAGAGCGGAACCACCGTCATGGCGAAGAAATAGGAAGCAAAGATCGAGATCGCCACACCCAGCGCCAGCGGCGTAAAGATGTATTTGCTTACGCCGCTGAAGAAAGTCACCGGGAAAAAAACAATGGCGGTAGTGAAGGTGGCGGCGAGCACGGCCATAGCCACTTCTGTTCCGCCTTTTTCTGCCGCCTCACGCGGTGGTGTGCCCATCTCCATAAAGCGGAAGATATTTTCGAGTACGATCACGCCGTTATCGATGAGGCGCGAGAAGACCAGCGCAAGCCCTCCGAGGATCATCGTGTTGATCGAGCCGCCCATTGCGTCGGTGACCAGCAGGCACACCAGCATCGAGAGCGGAACCGCCAGCAGCACCGCGACCGTAGCGCGCGGACTTCCGAGAAAGATCAGGATCATGATGCCGGTAAGCACCAGACCTATGACCGCCTCTCGTGTCACGTTGCTGATGGCCAGCTTGACAAAAACGGATTGATCGAAGACCACGGCCACGTGCAGGGATTCAGGAATATCGACCAGATGTTGGATGGCCTGCTTGATGCCATTGACGATACTGATGGTGTTGCTGCCGCCTCCCTGCTTGAAGATGGGAACGTATACCGAGCGCTGGCCATCGATCCGCACAATGTTGTATTGCAGTGCGCCCGCATCGGCGGCGTGCCCCACGTCCGCCACCAGCACCGATGAGTTGCCATAGGATTTGAGCGGCATGCTGTTTATCGATTTGGCGTCGGGGAACTGGCTGTTGGCGTAGATGTTGTAATCCTTGCTTCCTACGCGCACGTCGCCTGCCGGCAGAATCAGGTTCGAACTGTTGACGGATTTGACCACGTCGTTGAGGCTCATGTTGCGTGCCTCCAGCTTGAGCGGGTCCACGTAGATCTGAATCTGACGATAAGTGCCGCCGTACGGCTGTGGGACAGAGGCGCCCTGCACATTCGAGATCTGATTGCGCACCTCGAACTGCGCAAGATCCTTAAGGCGGGTTTCATTCAGGCCCTGGCCTTTGAGCGTGACCAGGCACACCGGTTGCGTGGACGCCGTCATGCCGAGCACTACCGGAGGCAGTGTGCCCGGAGGCAGGCGCCGCAGATCGGCCATGGCTAAATTAGCGATGTTGCTCAGCGCCGCGTTCGCATCCGTCCCCGGCTTGAAGTAGACCTTGATCAGACTCACGCCCGTCAGCGATCGCGATTCGCTATGGTCCACATTGGCAGCCAGGGTGAAGAAACGCTCAAAGGTGTTGGTGATGTCGGCTTCGATCTGCTGCGGCGGCATACCGTTATAGAACGTTGCCACCACGACCACGGGCATGTCGATCTCGGGGAAGAGATCCACCGGCATGCGCACGATGGTGACCACACCCACCAGCGAGACCAGCAGACAGATCATGAGGATGAAGAAGGGGAACTTAAGCGCGAACTTCGGCATTACTGCTCACCCCCGTTGCGGCGGCGCGCGCGGTCCGGTTCGCTGGCCGGACTGTCGATGGTTGTTTGGCCGCGCAGCAGATTGGTTTGGCTTGGCTCAGTCATGGGCAGCTCCTTCGAGGACTGGGTTGGCGCCTTTGCCGCGCCCGTGAATCAGCAGATACACGGCGGGAACAAGGAAGATGGTGACGGCCACGGAGGCGGCGAGGCCGCCGATGACGGCGCGGGCCAACGGAGCGTACTGCTCGCTGCCGGCTTCGACGCCCAGCGCCATGGGAATCATGCCCAGCAACGTGGCCAATGAGGTCATAAGGATTGGCCGGAGCCGGATTTTGCACGCGTGCACAACCGCGTCGAGCAACGATTGACCGCCTGCGTGCAGGATGCCGGCAAACTCTACGATGAGAATGCTGTTGGAAACGACGATGCCGGTCATCATGATGACGCCCATCAGCGACATGATGTTGAGTGTGCTGCCCGTAAAGAGCAGAACCATTACCACGCCGGCCAATCCTGGCGGTACGGCCATAAGAATGATGAAGGGATCGATGAACGAGCGGAATTGCGCCATCAGGATCAGATAGACCATCAGCACGGCAATCACCAGCCCTATGCCAAATTCGCGAAAGGCCTGGTTCATATTCACTACCGCGCCGCGCACCTTAAGCACAGTGTTGCGATCGTGCGGAGTGGTTGCGAGCAGCCGGTTGATCCTGGATCCCACGGCTTGCAGCGCCTCGGTCTTCGTCGCCACGTACACATCGATCACCCGCCGGATCTGGTAGTGGTCCACTTCCGTGGGCGTGTTGATCTTGCGAATCTCGGCCACTGAACTCAGAGGCGTGTAGCCGGACTTGTGATCTCCCTCAAAAAAGTTGCTGGGCGCGTCAGACGCTGCGTGCGCTTCCTCCAGCGGCGAGTAGCCGGCAGGCTTGACGCCGCGCAGAGGAATGTTTTTGAAGTCGTCCATCGTCATGTTGTCGATCCAGTGGTTCGTGTACTGCACTGTCACCGCATAGTTGTTGCCGGTCTTGGGGTCGATCCAGTAACTGGGTGCGATCATTCCGTCGGAAGTGAGTGCCGTGATGACGTTATCGACGACATCCCGCGCAGAGAGCCCAATAAGACTGGCTTTTTCGCGATCGATGTCCAGCGCCAGCCCCGGATAGTCAAGGTCCTGCGGAATGTAGACGCCGCTCACATTGGGCATGGTGTCGATCTTCGCAGCAATGGTCTTGGCCAGGGCGAATGCGCCGTTCATGTCATTGGAGCCAATCTGAATGTCGATGGGCGCCGGCAATCCCTGGTTGATGACGCTGTCGACAAGGCCGCCGGCCTGAAAATACGTCGAGAGCTCGGGCATCTGCTGCGAAAGCTTGGCTTGCACTCGACGCATGTATTCGTAGCTGCTTACGCTGTGGTCCTCTGTCAGGCTGGCCTGAACAAAGGCCGTGTCCATCGCCGCGTTGGTCGTGTAAATCGCCGATAGATCAGGGTACACGCCAATGTTGGAGACGATCATGCCAAGGTCTTTCCGCGGCACGACGCTGCGAATGATGTTTTCGACCTTTGCTATGTATTGGTCGCTCACTTCAAGACGGGTGCCGCTGGGCATGTGCACGTCGATCACAAACTGGCCGGGATCCGTGCGTGGAAAGTAGGCGCGGCCGAGAAAGGGAAAGAGCCCCACGAGAATGAGGGTTAGCCCGCCGAGAAGAACTGCCGCAGTCATTGCCGGCTTTTTCAGCACGCGGAACGCGAGACGCTCATAAGCGTTGAGGAAGCGCTGGAAATATGCGTTGAATTTTGCGAGGAAAAGCTGGAACCAGGAGGCCTTTCGTCTTTGCGCTTGCTTCTCGAACGCGATTTCCGGCGCTCCCTCCTCGGTCTCTGTCAGACCTTCTTGTTCTTCGCCGTGATTATGATCAAGCCGGATAAAAAGCGAGCAGAACAGCGGCACCACCGTCATCGCGAAGAAGTACGAGGCGAAGATGGAAAGCACGACGCCCAGGCCAAGTGGCGTAAAGATGTATTTGCTGATGCCGGAGAGAAATGTCACCGGAAAAAAAACAATCGACGTCGTAGACGTGGCCGCGAGCACCGCAAGCGCCACTTCCATGCCGCCTTTCTCGGCCGCTTCACGCGGGGACGCGCCCATTTCCATGAAACGGAAGATATTCTCCAGCACCACGACCGAGTCATCGATCAGGCGGGAGAAGGCCAGAGCCAGGCCGCCAAGAATCATGGTGTTGATCGACCCGCCCCCCGCATTGATCAGCAGCAGACATACGAGTGCCGAAAGCGGGATAGAGAGCATAACGGCAAATGTTGCGCGGGGACTGCCGAGAAACACCAGGATCATGATGCCGGTGAGCACCAGCCCGATGGTTGCTTCCTTGACGAGATTTTTGATCGCCAGTTTTACAAAGATGGACTGGTCGAACACTACCGCTGTTTTCAGCGACTCGGGAATGTCGACCAGATGCTTGATGGCGTCTTTCATGCCATTCACGATAGTGATCGTGTTGCTGCTGCCGCCCTGCTTGAAGACCGGCACATAGACCGATCGCTGTCCGTCGATGCGAACGATGTTATATTGCAGCGCGCCGGAATCTTCCGCGTGTCCCACGTCCGCCACCAGCACCGACGAGTTGCCCACGGTCTTCAGCGGCATGCTGTTCATGGACTTGGCGTCAGGGAACTGGCTGTTGGCGTAGATGTTGTAATCTTTCGTGCCGATGCGCACATCGCCCGCAGGCAGGATCAGGTTGGAGTCGTTGACTGCATCCACAACGTCATTCAGGCTGAGGTTGTGCGCCTCCAGCTTGAGCGGGTCCACGTAGATCTGTATCTGGCGATAGGTGCCGCCGTACGGCTGCGGGACAGAGGCGCCCTGGACGTTGGAAATCTGGTTGCGTACTTCGAATTGCGCCAGGTCCTTCAGCTGGGTTTCATTCAGGCCCCGCCCCTTGAGAGTGACCAGGCATACTGGCTGCGTGGATGCGGTCATGCCCAGCACTACCGGAGGCAGCGTGCCCGGCGGCAGGCGCCGCAAATCGGCCATGGCCAGATTGGCGATGTTGCTTAACGCCGCGTTCGCATCCGTTCCTGGCTTGAAGTAGATCTTGATCAGACTCACCCCAGTCAACGAACGCGATTCACTGTGATCGACATTGGCAGCCAGCGTAAAGAACCGCTCGAAGGTGTTGGTGATGTCGGCTTCAATCTGCCGCGGCGGCATGCCGTTATAGAACGTCGCCACCACGACCACCGGCATGTCGATCTCGGGGAAGAGATCTACCGGCATGCGCACTGTGGTGACGACGCCAACGAGTGCCACCATAAGGCAGAGCATGAGAATGAAGTACGGAAATCGAAGCGCGAACTTCGGCATCAGTGATCGGCTCCAGCGTTCTCTTCCGCTTTCATGTCGATCGTGCCACCGGTTTCCTGCATCGTCTCTGAAGCCTGCGTTGCGGCAACCAGCGGACTTACCTCGGCGCCTTCCTGATATTTCTCCTGACCGCCCAACAACACCCGGTCACCTTCGTGAATCCCTGATTTGATTTCCGCGAGCTTGGTTCCCTCCAGGCCGGTCACTACGTTGCGGATGTGCACGTGATTTGTGCTGTCAAGCACGTAGACAGTAGGTTGTTCCTGCGCATTCAGCACAATCGCTTCGATGGGGATGGTCACCACATTTTTTGCGCTCGCTAGTTGCAGCAACGTGTTTGCGTACATTCCCGGCGCGATCGAGAGATCCTTGTTGTCGACGTCGACTTCGGTCTCCATGGTGCGAGTTTCAAAATTCACGTTGCGGGTGAAACGCACGATTTTGCCGGTGAATGAGCGGCCAATGGCATCCACGCGCACGCTCAGCAGGTCGCCGTCATGGATGTATTGCACATCGTCTTCGGGAACCGGAACGCGCAAGCGGAGCAGGGAGCTCTGCGAAAGCCTCACGATCGGCAGGGTCGCATCGTTGGAAGTGGTCCCGCCCTGAATTAGCGCTCCGGTATCTGCATAACGCCAGATCACGACGCCGGAGATCGGCGCAACCACATTCGTGTAGTTTTCCAGGGCCTGTACCCGCTCGGTGTCTGCCCGCGCCGCTTCGGCGTGTTGCTGTGCGGCCGCTAAAGCTGCCTTGGCTGCGTCGACCTGCGCTTGCGAGGAGAGGTCTTTCGACTGCGCGTCGTCCAGTTCCTGTTGTGCTATCAGGCCGGGTCGCGTGGCGGCAGCTTCTTTCAAGCGCTGCGATTGCGCATGCAAAGCATAGGCGAGCGCCTCGGTGCGCTTGATCTCATGCTGCGCCCGCGTAATCTCTTCCTGGCTCTGCTTCAGCTCGAAGCCGGTTTGCTCCAGCTGTGCCTTCAGCTCGGGAACTTCAAGCGTCGCCAGGGTTTCCCCCTGGTGCACAATGTCGCCGATATCGACGTTGATATGCTTCATGTAGCCGCTCACCTTGGGGTGCACGTCGACTACCTGATAGGGCTGAAACTGCCCGGCCAAAGTGAGCACATGCGCTATATCTCCCCGTCGCGCAATGGCAACCCGCGCTGAAGGAACTGTGCTCGCTGCGACCGCGCCGCTTGACGCCGAATGGCACGCGCTTATGCAAAAGGTTAAGCAGAGAACCGAGACTGCAGACAGGGTGAGGAATACTTGCTTCTTGCACATGCCGGTTTATGCTCCTGCTCGACTGCGCCCGCTTCGCCGCGGGGCAGGGAATCAAAGAAGGGAAGAAGACAAAGGCATACGGAGAAACCGCGATTTCGACGCGATAAACCTCGCATCCATCGCTGTTGGGAACGTACAGTCTCCTCAAAGGGACTTACGGGCTCCAACTGCCAGCATCGTGAACTTGGCTGAAGCTCGCACGGCCTAAGTCCGGTGGCCCAATGCGCCGGCTCATCTGGAGCCGTTGTGAATGCTCGCATCGCAAACAGGCACGAAAGCCCTGGTCGGGCAACGCAACTTCGCTACGACTTAAGATGCAGCCGGATGATCAGGAATGAAAAGGCGGAGGGCGAAAGAAGACGGAAGGAAAGAAGTAAGCCGCAAGTGAAACTGGAGCATCGTTATCTAATGCCTCGTTCGCGGCGGGAGCCGCGAAGGGCGATGCAATGGCAACTGTAGTGATCAGTGCGAAGGGAATCGCCGGGTGAACCGGATCCGGCACCGGGATGCCATGTTCGATCAGCCGGGGCATATCGGCGGGCAGCGCCTTGGCGGCTTGCACATCGCTTCCCGGGCCCGTTAATGGCCCGAACCACGCGGTCTTCGCCTCGACTGCAAACGCAATCGCCAGCAGGCAAAGGCCCACGGCAAGCGCAACACGCAGTTTGGGGAAGGAAACGGCGGAATTACCGAACATATGCGCAGTCTATCACGTACAGGCGAGCAATTGCTCCTGGGTTAGCCTGCTCAGGAGCCTCTCTTGTCAGACGCCTTTAGCAGCGAAATGGTTACCATGTGCGGCCCCGGTTAATTCAATCCGAATCTCCGGAGGGGAGAGCAAGGTGTTATGGACGAGGCAGTGATGCACTGACCGCATCAATCCCTCCGTCTGCTCCTCGGTGAGAGCCACCGGGCAAGTAACCTGGACGGTGAAGTTCCCTAACCGCGCCGGCTGCTTGAGCTTCTCCGCCGTGACGGAAACCCGCACTCCGGTTTCTACGAGATTGCGCGATTTGAGGTATTGCGCCGCATAAAATGCGGCACACGAGCCAAGCGACGCCAGCAGAAACTCCGGCGGGGTCATCCCGGTATCGTCTCCGCCGTTTTCCTGTGGTTGATCGCACACGACGGTGTGCGTCCTCGCCGTGACCGTAAATTTTACGCCGCTGACCTGCGAAACCTGAACCTCGATCATCGTGCCCACCTGCGACTAAGCTTAGGAGAGCAGGATTGGCACCGGGCATTCTGTAATCGCCATCACAGACGGTCTTCGTTTCTCTGGAACAGATCTAATCCAATGCGCACGATAGCGGATCGGCAGCCAACCGCATCGGGCCCACCGACTCCATCCTCACCGACTCAACTGCTACTGACTCAATCATGGAACGGATGCAGTTGATCACCAGCTCCGGCTCGTCCAGGTGAATCCAGTGGGCGCTGGCCGGCGCAATCACCTGCTGCGCGCGGTCGCCGATCCGCCGCAAGCACTCGTCCGAGAGGGGCTTTGCCTTGACGGGCGTCAACACCAGCACGGGAATCTGCCGGATCGGTTCGGCCGCGTGCATCTCGCGCACGGTGTCGGGTATGGACTCGATGTGTTTCCTCATCCCTGCATAGAAGGCGGGCCGCGACCAGTGCGCCGCCACCACCGGCCAAACCTCGCGCGGCATTTTGCCGACTTCGGTCTTCACGCGATCCAGCACATGGCGCGCGCCGCCGCCGGCAGCGCCAGCTAGCTGACCGGAGAGCTTTCCAGAGCGGCAGAACAGGGAGGTGACCGCGAGCCGCGCCAATCCGCAGTGGGCGATCGGTGAGGCAAACTGGATCAGCTTCCGGCCCCGCTCCAGTTCCGACTGCTTGGCCGGGTCCAGCGGCGGCCATTCCTCGCAGCGCATCGGATCCACCAGCACCAAGCCCGCCACTTCGTCGGGATACGCCAACGCGTAGCGCCGCATGACAAGTCCGCCGAAGGAGTGGCCGACAAGAACATAGGGCGGCCGGATGCCCCCACGATCCAACATCTCGTGCAGTTCCGCCGCGATATTGCCGGGCGTTCGAGCGGTCCGGCACGGGCTGCTCCATCCAAGGCCGGTGCGGTCATACGATACCGTACCCGCGA
Organism: Occallatibacter sp.; assembly: GCA_035508375.1. GTDB lineage: Bacteria > Acidobacteriota > Terriglobia > Terriglobales > Acidobacteriaceae > Telmatobacter. The sequence continues at coordinate 42,529 of DATJNF010000086.1, forward strand.
ACTGGGCCACCGACTCCTGCACCCGCCGCCAGTTCAGATTGGTTGCGCCAATACCAGATTCGAAGATCACGGTTGGTTCGCCCGATCCGGCTTCCAGAACAAAAAGCCGCGATCTTTTGCCGATGACTACCCAACGCCCCGGCCGTGCGTAGAGCCGAGCGTCGCGGCGGCTGCCAACCACCTGGTACACAAAGCCCAGTGCACATGCGGCCGTCAAAGCGAGGACCATCCCCAGAGCAATACCCATAATCGTTCCTAAAAATGTGTGAGCCCTTCCGGACTGAAATCCGTAAGGCTAAGGTTTGCCTTCGCGCTGCCGCGGTCGATGATCAATAGCGTTTCGCCGCCCCGGCCGCGCGTTTTCTCTTCCACCTGCGAGGCTGACCACACGCCCCCATTGTGGCGCAGGCCCATATATGTGAACTCCTTGACAGCCCCTGTCGTTCGCACTGTTTTCTCGGCATAGACGGGAAAGCCAATGGTGTGATCCAGCCAGGTTTTTACCTGGGCATAGTGCGTTCGATCTGCGGCGCCTGGAGCGCTCGTTACCAGATCGCAATCCCGCGCGCCGAACTTGACCTGCGTCTCGACACTCTGCTTGCTCCAGAAATATTGCTGTTCCAGAAAATCTTCGAAGCTGAAACCGGGCCCCGCTGGTCCGTCGCTCCACTTATCGAACGGCAGAACCGCCGGCGCGCGATCGCCCGGGTGCGCAATGCGAATCGTGCTCGCGCCGTCGAAGTGCACCTCCAACAGAGCGTGCATGCGGGCCGTCGAGGGAGAATTCACCTGGAGCAGCACGCGCAGCAGGCCGGGGAATCCGCGGCCCTTCATCGTGATCCCGTAACTGGTCCGTGTGCCGTTGGGGTCCACGCGCACCAGTCGGCCGGTCGTCTCGAAGTCCGCGGTCTGTAGCCGCCGCCGTGGAACCGCCAGGACTCCGTGTGCGTCCGCTGCGCCTGAGGGGATCGCGAAAAGCAGGATCGACGCAATCGCGGCGCGCAGCAGTCCGATGCCGGCTCTCATCTCTCGATCCTTCCGTCGCGGATGCGAACGTGGCGCGGTGCCGAAGTGGCGATCTCCTGATCGTGCGTCACCACGATCAGCGTCATGCCTCGCTCGCGCTGGATGCTGGTGAGAATCTCCATGATGCGCGCCGAGTTCACGCTGTCCAGATTGCCGGTTGGTTCATCGGCCAGAAGAACGGTTGGATCATTGGCCAGCGCCCGCGCAATCGCCACGCGCTGCCGTTCGCCTGCGGAAAGCTCGTTTGGATAGTGCCTGCAGCGATCGCTCAGACCCATTTCCTTCAGCAGCATCTCCGCCTCTTGCACGCGGCGGGTGCCGTTCTTCTGTTTGGCAAGCATCGCCACCTGCACGTTCTCAATGGCGTTGAGCGTGGGCAACAGATGAAAGGCCTGAAAGATGAATCCCACCTTGTCCGAGCGATAAGTGTCGAGCTGCTGGGCCGATTTGAGAGGCGCATCCTCGAAGCGGACCTCGCCGCTGGTGGGCGAGTCGAGTCCGCCGAGCAATTGCAGCAGCGTGGATTTGCCGCTTCCGCTCGGTCCGCTGATCGCCACGTACTCGCCGGCAGCGATGGAAAGATCAACGCCTCGCAGCGCCTCGATGCGCCCCTCGTCGTAATGCTTTTTGAGGCTGCGCGCCTCCAGCAGGGCACCGGTCATACCGCGGCGCCTCCGCCGAAGAGTCGTGTAGCCTTCGCGGCGCCTTGAGACCAAGCTGTGCACTGATTTGGGGAAGGCATGCGACCGCAAGTGTAACGGCTCTTACGGTCCATGTCCATTGGGTTCTTATGAAGTACAGCGCGCTGGACTGCTGCCCTATGAAGGGTGCAGCCTGCGGCCCGCAGAGCAAACGAAAAAGGCGGCCCCGCCGCCAGCATTTTCATTTTTCAGCGTATCGAGCGCGGTCAAGCGCCGTTCTCGCATCCGGCGCTCTTTGTCGCGGGCTTAGCGGCCGCGGCCGCGTCCTCCTCCGCCGTTGCCCTTGCGCGCGGTGTAGCAGTCCCGGCAATAGACCGGACGGTCACCACGGGGCTCGAATGGCACGGTGGTCGGTTGCCCACATCCCGAACAAATTACAGGAGTTCCCTGCGGCGGAGCAGAACGGTAACCGGATCCCCCTCCTTGATCAGCCTTCTTGGCCTGGCGGCAGGGCTTGCAGCGCTTTGGGGTTGAATAGCCGCGCTCCTGAAAGAACGCCTGATCGGCAGCGGTGAAGGTAAAGTCCTGCCCACAATCGCTGCATGTTAACTGCATGTCTCCGGCCATAAAGGTCTCCGTTCATACTCCTTGTGGGGCAATTGTACAGCCCAATTCAACAATTGCTAAAAAAGATTTGTTTTTAAATTGATAAACTTAGATCGAAGTCCGTACGTTTCAATTCGGTTCGGCCGCCGCAGGTGATCTCAACCCGTGGGAAATCAGTGATCTTCCTGAACTGCCCGATTGCCGCTTCAACGCGAGAATGATGACACTCTCCAATCCGGTCACCGAAGCGGAACTGATCCGGCGCATTCTGGCTGGAGAAAAGCAGCTCTTCCACGCACTGATCCGTCCTTGCGAGCGTGCAATCTACTTCCTGCTGTTCTCGCTGCTGCGCAACGAGGCGGAGGCCGAAGATGCGTCCCAGGAAGCAGTGATCAAGGTCTATCGCAACCTGCATCTGTTTCGCGGCGACTCCCAGTTTCGCACCTGGGTCCTCTCCATTGCGCGGAACGAGGGCCTCGGCCGCTTGCGCAAAACCGAGACCCGCCGCGAGGACTCGCTCGACGCGCTCACCGATGGCGAGGCCGGGGATTTTACCCCTGCCATTTTGACCAGCTGGCGCGAGATTCCCACAGAGACACTCGAACGCCAGGAGCTGGCGGACATGCTCCGAGAGGCGATCGAAGGACTGCCGGAGATTTACCGTAACATTGTGCTTCTCAGGGACATCGAAGAGATGGATATACGGGAGACAGCCTCTGTTCTCGGCATCTCCGAGGGCGCCGTGAAGGTTCGCCTGCATCGCGCCCGGGCGCTTTTGCAACGACACCTGGCGCCAAAGCTGAAGGGGTTTGCACCCAAAGGGCGCAAGCTGTTTGGGTGGATGCGATGAGGATCGACTGCAAACACGTTTGGCAGCACATCTCCGCCTATATCGACGGTGATGTAGACGGTGCGCTGCGCGCGGAGATCGACAAGCATCTCGAGACCTGCGAGATCTGCTCTGCCGTTCTGGACTCCACGCGCAACGTCGTTGTGCTCGTTGCTGACGATCGCGTCTTCGAATTGCCCGCAGGTTTTAGCAGCCGCCTGCATGCACGCCTAGACCAGGAACTCGCACTGGGTGAGCCATCCTGAGGCGTCCAGACGCGCGCACCATCATCAACACTGTTCGACACACCTGCTGACTACAGGATCGGTGGATTACTCGGCGGAGGAGTGTTCGGAGAAGTCTGTCCGCCTGAGTTCCCCGATCCCTGACCGTTCCCAGAACCATTTCCCGATCCGTTTCCCGATCCGTTGCCCAATTGGCCCGAATGCCCTGATCCGTACCGAGAGGAGTTCCCATTCTGGCCACCCTGACCGGATTGCGAGTCCCCTGGGTTTTGTCCCGAACTCTGTCCGGAGTTTCCGCCCGACCCCTGCCCAGATCCCTGGCCCGATCCCGGACTCGTTCCCTGCTGTCCTGATCCCTGTCCTGATCCTTGTCCCGAACCTTGTCCGGACCCTCCGCTTCCTCCACCTCTCTGCGCCATGGCAGGGGTCAGCGTTACCGCACCCGTCCACAATCCGGCCAGTAGTACGACTTTCGCCAGCTCGCCCGCATCCCGCATTTTCCATTTAGATATCTTCATGCTTGTAATCCTCCGCAAGCCTTTTTTGAGGCGCCATTGCAGCGCCTCTTCCAGCGTGCATGAAGGCGTTCGATGCTCTGAGTGGCAGACCGAGTCGGCGCGGTCACAAATCCGCGTGGACGGCACGAAAGGGAATTGTCAGCGCACCACTTCGCGCAGGGATTCGAAATCATCAGTCGCGTCGGACGTTTTGCTGATGGATTCTCCGCAGATCCCAAGGCATAAAAACTGTGGAAGCGCCCTTAGCCCGCGGTTCGTGTTTGTATCGACTGCGCTGTTCGCACGTGCGGACGATGCTCCACTGCGTGGATCCAGCTCTCTGTCCCCACGAGGGCCAGCGTGAGCACTGCCATGGCCACCTGCAGCCGCTCCGACCGCCTCTGCTTCTTCGACACGTCGCGCCGGCGCCATTGCGCCTCCGGCCGGCCGCGCAGCCGCCAGATCCACAAGAGTACCGCCAGATTCACCAGGGCGCCCAGCACCGCGAGCGTGAGCATCGGGATGCGGATTGCGTCGCGGTGAAAGGCCCGAACCGGCGCCCAGATGCTGCCGGCAGCCAGCGCTGTAAGACCGATCGCCAGGCGAACGCCATTGATGGTCAGCACGGCGGCGCACAGGCTTTGCAGCAAAGCCATCGTCACGCTGGCGAAGGACACCGCGCCCCAATTCTTCAGATCTTTCATAGGGAACCTCCACGTTCCGCGGCACATCCAGATTAGCTGTCTTCCGGTCAGCGCAGCGTCAGGCTGGAACGGCCCATGAATATCCTGTGAACGAATTCCGTCTGGCCTGGCAACTGTGCGGCAATCGGCCCGGGCACACGCCGTTGGAAAAGGGGTGCAACCGCAATCTCTCTGGAGCCGCCACCAGAACAGACGCATGAGTCACAATTTCAGTAGTCACAGGTTCCACTTTCCCTGTAACCTTTCCAGCTAGGCCCCACTCTTAAGGGGACGTAAGAGACAGAACGGGAAGATTGATCTGGATTATGATCTTCCGCCGCCACAAACCGCGGACACAGCTCCGCCCAACCCCAGCGAGGTCTAATCATGAAGAACCAGTTCAACGCTCTGCTCCTCACCGCGGCGCTAGCCGGTCTGGCCGGCGGGACGACGGTTGCTGCTCAGTCGGCCGTCCACAACTCGGCTCAGGCGAATTCCGCGAAGGTCCTGAAGGCTGGTCTGCGCTACTCGGGCGCTGCTGACGACACCAGCAAGCACTCCTGTAAAGGCAAAAACGACTGCAAAGGCCAGGGCGGCTGCAAGTCCAGCGACAACGGCTGCAAAGGCAAGAACAGCTGCAAGGGTAAGGGCGGCTGCGCTACGGACGGCTCCAAGATGCCGAAGGCTTTCTTCGCCTGATAACGCCAGGGATCGGCGAGACCGTCCCGCGGCTCTCGCCGATCCTTTCTTAATTCGTCACGGATTCTTATCGACTCGTCACAAAAACCGCGATCTGACAACTGTGAAATCCCAGCTTCTCTATGCCCGGCAATCGCTTTAACGCGTATCAGGACCATGGCGTCGGCATCGGCCTTCGCATTCCGCACTACGAGCACATCTTCTCGCGGAAACCCGTCGTCGACTGGTTCGAGATCATCTCGGAGAACTACATGATCGACGCGGGCCGGCCGCTCGCTACGCTCGACCGCATTCTCGAGCAGTACCGAGTGGTCCAGCACGGCGTGTCGATGTACTTTGGCTCCGTCACGGCGCCCGATCCTGAGCACCTGCGCCGGCTCAAGCAACTGGTTCGGCGCACCAAAACGCCCTGGCTCAGCGATCATCTCTGCTGGGGCTCTGTGGACGGCACCTACACGCACGATCTGCTCCCGCTGCCCTACACATGGGAAGCGGTGCATCGCACCGCCGAACGCGTCCGCGCCGTGCAGGACTATCTCGAGATTCCCGTTGCGGTCGAAAATGTCAGCTCCTATGCGGCCTTTACCGCCTCCGAGATGACCGAATGGGAGTTTCTCGCCGAAGTGGTTGAACGCGCCGACTGCGGCATACTTCTCGACGTGAACAACATCTACGTCTCGGCAATGAATCACGAGTTCGATCCGTTCGAGTATGTGAACGCCGTTCCTGCGCATCGCGTGGCGCAGATTCACATTGCGGGCCACTCGCGCTACGAGAAGTACATTCTCGACACGCACGATCATCCGGTCATCGATCCGGTGTGGGATCTGTACAGCCGCGCCATTGAGCGTTGCGGCCCGACGCCCACGCTGCTCGAGTGGGACGATCACATCCCCAGCTTCGATGAGGTTCACGCCGAGGCCCTCAAGGCTAATCGGTATCTGCATCGGCAGGCACCGGAGCTCGTCGAGGCTGCGTCATGAACCTTGAGTCGATCCAGCGCGCAATGGCTGCAGCCGTCATGCAGCCTCTCACCGAAGAAGAAGGCATGCGCGAGCAGGCACCCGATGGCCGGGCGATGACCGAGGTCGCCGCCTCATTCATCGCGCCCAACAGCCGCCTCACCGCTTTCGAACGCCTGGAAATTTACAACCGGCAGTACTGGTTTCGCGTGCTCAGCGCGCTGGGCGAGGATTTTCCCGCACTGCGCGCCGTCATAGGCAGCGCGCAATTCGACGCGCTCTCCGTGGCCTATCTCGCGGCCCACCCGAGCCGCTCTTTCACACTGCGCAATCTCGGCTCGAAGCTTGTTGAGTGGCTGGCTGCTCATCCTGAATTCACGGGCCGACGCCATGCACTGGCGATCGACGTGGCGCGTATCGAATGGGCGTTCGTCGAGGCCTTCGATTCGGCGGACCGCGCTCCGCTCACCCTCTCCCAGATCGCCGCTCTCGATGGCGCATCGCATCTTGTGCTGCAGCCGCATCTCCAGCTCATGGCTCTCGACTACCCGGCAGATAATCTGGTTCTCTCACTGCATCAGCGCGAAAAGCGCCAGACGAGCGAGGCCGGTGTGGGGCACGAAGAGGAGAGCACGACGCCCATCCAACTGCCCAGACTGCGCCGCCGCCCTACATGGCTCGCCGCGCATCGCGTGGAGTACTCCGTGTATTATCGGCGCCTGGCGCGCGAAGAGTTTCTTGTGCTGTCGAGCCTACGCGAAGGACAGTTGCTCGGCCAAGCCCTTGAAGCTGCGTTCGCTGATTCGACTGTTCCAGAGACACGGCGCGGCGCAAGCGTACAGACTTGGTTTGGCACCTGGGCCGAACTCGGATGGATCTGCGCTGCAGAAAACTGAAGTAGATCAGATCACATGCTGTCATTCTGAGCAGAGCGAAGCGGAGTCGAAGGACCTGCCTTTCGCGACGCTCGCTTTAGAACGCTGAGGAAGAACATGTCCACCATCATTGCCGCCTACACGCGCTTCGTGCGTTTCGTCAATTGCCTTCAGTGCCCGCTGCTCACGGCTATTCGCATCTACTGGGGAATTCAGTTTATGCAGGATGGCTACGGCAAGCTCACGCACCTTGCCCGCGTGACGGAGTTCTTTACCTCGCTGAATCTTCCCGCGCCTCATGCTACCGCGGCCTTAGTCGGAAGCATTGAGCTCTTCGGTGGCTTTCTGTTCCTGTGCGGCATCGCTTCCCGGCTCGTCTCGCTCATTCTGTTTGTCAATATGACGATGGCTTACCTGAGCGTTCCCGACGACCGGGTGAATTTCTTCCACATCCTTTCGAATCCCGGCGACTTTTACGGCGCAACGCCGTATACCTACTGGTTCGCCGCGCTGCTCATCCTCGTTTTTGGCCCGGGTTGGCTCGCCGTCGACACGCTGCTTGCGCGCCGGTTCGCTCCCGGCTCCAAAGTCTGACGGGTTGCGCTATCATTCCACAATCTCCCCAAATAGCGATTCCTGAGCAGATGTGCCCCGAAGCCGACACCTTCAAGTCGACGCGATCAACAGGGAGCCGGCGACGTCGCAATAATTTCGAAAGGGTGCACGTACTCAGGAATCGCCGTAGACTGTGGGCCCGATGCGCATCGTGTACATGCTTACCTCGCTTGGCATTGGCGGCGCTGAGCGCCTGACGCTTTCTATCGCCGAGCGCATGCGGGAGCGCGGCCACGCCGTCGCGGTCTTGACTCTGCGCCCGCGCCTGGAAGAAGAGTGGCCCACAACGCTGCCCGTCTTTCGCCTCGGCATGCAAAAGAATCCTCTCAGTGCGGCGGCTGCGCTCCTTCGAGCCCGCCGCTATCTTCGCGATCTTTGTCCGGATGTTGTTCATAGTCACGGCTTCCACCCGAACATCTTCGCGCGCCTGCTCGGGCTTGTCGTTCCGCAGACCGCGGTCCTCTCCACAATTCACAATGTGTATGAAGGCGGGAGCCTGCGCATGCTGGCCTACCGGCTCACCGATCCGCTCAGCCGCCGCACCACCGCTGTGAGTCAGGCCGCCGCTGACCGGTTTATCGCGCTGCATGCGGTACCGGCGCGCAAATGCGCGGTGATTTCCAACGCCATCGATGTCGCCGAATACACGCCCGATCGCGCGCGCCGCGCAGAGACCCGAGCCGCGCTCGCGGCAGGCAGCCGCTTCACGTGGCTCGCGGCAGGCCGCTTGATGCCGGCGAAGGACTATCCCAACCTGCTGCGCGCTTTTGCTCGGCTTCGCTCGTCGCTGCCCCATACTCAGCTCTGGATCGCAGGGCACGGAACCGACGGCCAGCTCTCCGCGCTCAAGGCGCTTGCAGACGAGCTTCATCTCGATGGCGCGCTGCGGTGGCTTGGGCTCCGCCGCGACCTGCCAGCGCTCCTCGATGCTGCCGATGGCTTTGTGCTCAGCTCTGCTTGGGAGGGAATGCCTCTGGTACTCGCCGAGGCGATGGCGATGGAAAAGCCGGTCGTCGCAACCGACACCGGCGGAGTCCGCGAGCTTGTCGCCGATGCCGGTGTTCTAGTTCCGGCAAAAGACGCAGAACGCCTCGCGCAAGCAATGCGCGCGCTCATGCTGCAGCCAGCTGAGGCCCGGTCTATGCAGGGCCGCGCGGCGCGCCGACGCATGCAGATGTGTTTCAACTTGGATGTGCGGGCCGATGGATGGGAGGCGCTCTATAGAGCCGTGGCGCGATGCCGAAGATAGCTGACTTTGAATTGCGTGTTCGTCAAGTCCTCACCCAATTTCCGTAGACCTTCTGAAACACGACATCCTTACTTACCTGCCGCCGACCACCTAGCGTGTTTCTATAGAACTCCTTGATGGGTTCGCCTTTCTCCAGTGCGGAGACGGTCTTTCCATCGGGCCAGAATACGTCCAGCGGATCTTTATAGTCGGTCTTGAATGTTTCCTGCTCACCGTGGCAGATCATTGGAACGCGAGGATTCGCGGCGCCCTTGAGTTCACCAGCCGCCTTGACGAAATACTGCACCGGATAGAAGTTCGGGCTGCGCGAATGCTGTGCACCTCCCATGCCCGTCTCTTGCACCAGGACGTTTGTCTTTGGATCGGCAACGGGAACGATGGCGTATAGGTCGTAATCGGAGTGAAGATACTCAGCTGCGGCGCGATAGACCGGTTTATACATCACACATCCATAATGTTTGCTTGTCTTATCAAGCTGTAGGGTGTAGTGCTTGCCTTCCCGGTCCGCAGTGAGATTTGCCCGAAGATTCTTAGGGTCGAACGAATATAAATGGCGCTCAAAATCGCACCATTCTTTCTCAGCTTCCTCGTACTTCTCAAGTGAGAAAGCCATGGGCACCAATTTGGGGCTTACAACCAATCCGGCGCACTTCCATTTTTCAAAGTCTCGATCAGCTGTTTTGGCCTTACAGTCGAGCGGCTTGGGTATGTAGCCGATCTGTCCAATCCATTCGCGTGAATGCTTGTTCCCGCGCCGTACAAGGATCCAAACGCTGAAATATGCAGCAGCTCTTTTGAATGCTTCGACATGCTTTGGGGGCATGTATTCGTAGACGGCCTCATTCGGCCTCAGGGGTGGACTCTGAGCCATGACCGGGACTCCTGGCTCGGTATCCTACCACAGTGCCTAGTTGCTTTAGCCTTTCGTCGGCTCCTCCATCTTGAAGGCGAAGCACAAAGAGGCCGGAGCATGGGAGCTCCGGCCTCTTCGCCGCCCATCAGCTCTCAGAACTGGAAAGCAGCCTGAAGAAAGACTCTTCGCGCTGCCGAGCCTGAAGGTGAAGCGAACATTCCGCTCGCCAGGTGGTTCGACACATCGAAGCGGCTGCCGGGGCCGGTGATGCCGGTCGTCTGGTCATAGGCCGGCGCCACGGTGCCGGAAGGCGTTCCGAGGTTGATGTCGTTAAACAGGTTCAATGCCTGAACGCTGAAGGTGAGGGAGTACTTATGCCCGGTATTGCCCATACCGCCGCGCATGCCACCGCCTCCGCCGCCAAACGGGCCTCCAAAGCCGCCGAATCCGCCGCGGCCACCACCGCCATGGCCGCCACCGCCAGGTCCACCTCCGGGACCACCGCCTCCTGGCGGAGGACCACCCGTCGATTCCACCGTCGGCCCAATGCCCCACGCCCGGCTCAGCCGAAGATTGACGGCGACGGAGGAAGGTCCGAAGAGCTGATCCGGCGGCAGGATCGCCTCGCCCGCCTGAGGATCGGTATCCAGGCAGCCAACCGAGGTAAGCGCGTACTGCGTGGCTCCTGCCGACGGGCCGCACGCGGAGGAGGCTGCGTAAGCCGGCCGGCTGTTGAAGAAGTTGTCGCCGGTCAAATCATTCGTCGTCGTTATGGTGAACGGCCTCCCCGCCTGCGCAACGAGGAACGGATTGAACGTCAAACCCCAGGGGCCGTTGTAATTGCCCATCAGAAAGACCATCTGCGGCCGCACGAAACTGGCGCGTCCGTAATCCAGGCTCAAGTCGTATGAATTCGACGGGTTCGATCCCGCACTGCCGTCGGAGTCCGCGTCGGTCCAGTTGTAAAAGCCCATCATCGAGAAGTTGCGGGTAAACTGCGCGCGCAGATTCAGGATGATCTGGTTCTGCTTGAAGACCGCCTCGGGGAAGTACTGGTCGACAATTCCCACATTGGGATCGGGGCGCGGCCCGGTCGTGCTGTTGTAGTAGAAGGTGCCTGGCAGCGGCTCGTACGCATTGGAGTCGCGCACCACCAGTTGATGCACGCCGAAGGAGCGCAGATAGGTGACCGTCAGAGTCGAAGCTTTCGTGAGCTGCCGCTCGATGCTCGCGCCGAACTGTTCCGTATAGGGCGCACGATAGCTGGGCACGATCGTGTCAATCTGCGACGCCCGCGTGGAAGTCGAGCCGCAGCCCTGCGCCAGCGCATTGCTCAGGTTGGTTGCGTCGAAACAGGTTGGATTGGTGATGACCGTTTGCTTCTGGCTGTTCACGGTGCCGTTGTACTGCTCCAGATTCATCAGGTCCTGAATCTGGAAACGATCGTAGAAGAATCCGGCGCCGCCGCGCAGCACGGTCTTGGCCTGCTTGCGGTTCTTGTGGCCGTCCAGAGCATACGCGAAGGCCACGCGCGGTCCCCAGTCGCTGTGATCCGCGGTATGATTCTGCGTCTCCCAGCGCAATCCGCCGGAAAGCGTCAGGTTGCGATTGAACTTCCAGTCGTCCTGAAAATAGAGCGCTCCGTCAAAGAGATTGCCGGTGAATGCCACCGGGCCGGTGGTGTAGGTGAGCTTGTTCGGGGTACAACCTGTCGCGCTGGTGCAGGCGGCCTTGATCTGCGCGACCGTCTGGCCCGCTGCCATTCCGTTCAGCGTGTCCACATAGGCCTGCACGGAGGGGAAGTTGAAAGTGCCGTTGTAGTTCGAGTTCGTCGACGTCGCCTGCCGGTTGTCGCGCAGCCATGCGCCGAACTTGATGGCGTGGGTGCCGGCCGTCATCGTCGTGATGTTTTGCAGCTCGTAATGGTCCGTGTGTCCGCTCGAGTACTGGGTCGCACTGCCGCCGGCCGAAAAGTACTGCGGAACGCTCACAGTCGGAGCAGTGTTCACCGGCGACTCAGAATTGGTGCCGCGCCGGTATTGAATGCGCGTCTCATTCACGATCCGGTCGTTGATAATCTCCGAATCGCTCAGCTGAAAGGTGTGCTCGATCGTGTCGGACGTTGCATTCTGTGTCGGCAGCGAGGTGTTGCCGATCTCACCGCTCACATTGTTGCGGAAGAACTGGTAGCGGAGCGTCAGCGTGTTTTTCTGCCCCAGTTGAAAATCGAGCCGCGGCGAAACCTCAGTATGCGTCGCGGGCGTGAACAGCGCGCCGGATGTCGGGATGAAGTTACCGTTCGAGTCGGTAGGAATGTACCAGAGCCCTGTCGTGTTCTGCAGCGGGACTACCGGTGAGTAGACGGTCGCATCCTGATTATTGCGTTCCTCTACGCTGAAGAAGAACGACGCCTTCTTTGACAGCGCACCGCTCACCGTTCCATTGAACATGATGCTGTGATACGGCGGAATCGACTTGGTAAACGGATTGCCGGTGTTGAACGTGTTGTCATTGCCCATGCCGAAGAATCGTCCGTGCAGCTTATCGGTTCCTGGCTTGGTCAGGATCTCGATGCGTCCATAGCCCAGCCGGTCAAACTCTGCCGAAAACGGGTTCTGGTTGATACGGATTTCGCGAATCGCCGACTTGGGCGGCAGTTGCCCGCCGGTAAAGCCGTCAATATAAATCTGGCCGCCGTTGGGTCCAGCGGAAGGCCCGGCGAGCGCCGTCAGCTCATTGGACAGCTCATCGGGATCATCCGACAGCGCATCAAGGTCCTTGTCCTTCAGGATGACGGAGTTCGAGTTCTGATCGGCCTCTACGCTCACCTGCGGTCCGCCCTCGTCCGATACCACCACCTGCTGCTGTTCGGCTTCGATGGCCATTTTGACGTCGACGATCTTCACCTGCCCCGGATTCAGGGAAATCGGCGAGGAAACGAATGGCGCGAAGCCTGCATACTGCACTTGAACCACGTAGCTGCCCGCAGGAAGTCCGCGCACCTGGTAGCCGCCCGCTGCGTCGGCGGTCGCCGTCCCCATGGCGGCTCCCTTTGCGGAGGTCACCGAAATCTGCGCACCCGGAATCAGCGCTCCGCTGGGGTCTGTTACATGCCCGCGCAGTGCGCCTGCCGTGGCCGGCTGTGCCTGGTCCGCGCCTGCCGATACGCCCGTACTTTGCCCCTGGGCCACGGCCCCGGCAACCAGCAGCGTCACAGCAAGAATGAAATGAATAAAGCAATGCAGTCGTGAATACAAGACTTCCCTCGATTCTTCCCGGTCCAGCTTTGTTGTCCCGTGTTTACTGAGCAGCTTCTTCGGCTCCGCCAGAGCCCATGCTCCAGTTGGAGAGCAGGTCCTGACTGGCTGGAGCCTCAAGCAGTGGCGCAACTCCGGCCAGCAGCTTCAGCGCCGTCACATCCGATGCCCCTTGCGTGGAGACCAGCATGACGGCTTCGCCCTTCTGCAGATCCTTTACCTCGATCGCCTTGGCGCGCTCCAGCACCTGCTCCAGCCCGCCGCCGCGCTGAGGCCCGCCCTGTGGCGGTCCCTGTGGTGGCCCGCCGTTGCCATTGCCTGCAGCTTCCATCCTGTGCGCGCCGCCGTTGTTTCCGCCGGCGGAGTCACCCTTCAACCGTGCAGCCAGAAACTGCGCCGTGCGGTCATCCAGCCGCCGCATTTCGGTTTCCGTACCGATCTTGACCGTCACGGGCTTCTTCGTCGCCAGGTCTTTTACCACCAGTGTGGAGCTTGCAGGGTCGGTCGACACCACGGTACCGGAAATGCTGCGGAAGCTTCCCGAAATCACCTCGCTGGCGGTCAATTCCGAGTCATCTGCGTTCTTTGTACCTCGCGCCCGCAGTTGATCACCCGCCTGAATCGCGGAGATCGGTGCTGCCTGCGCCTCGTCGAACCGTATCGAGCCAGGCGCGTACCGTTTCAGGGTCGTCGAAGGCGTCACGTGGATCGTGATGGTCTTCTGCACGCCGCCCACGCGCCGGGTAAGAACGATTGTTCCGCCGGCTGCATCCACGCTCTTTACCAGGCCATCCACACCGTTCCGCTGCCAATCTTCCATCTCCTGCTGCTGCTTTTTGGCAACGTCAGCCTGCTTGATGGCCACTACGCGCAGCGCCTGTGGCACCGCCCCGGTGGAATTGGGATCCAGATTCACCAGCACGCGGTCGCCAACGGCCAGGTCACTGAACTGCATCGCCACCGCGGAGCTGAGATTCGTCTGTCCCGGTTCAATTCGCTCAATTTGAGCCGATGACGGCACTTCGACCTGCCGCGCATCTCCTTGCGCCGGCTTTACCGTGAGCGTGTTTCCGTTAATTGCGCTGATGCTTCCGAGAAACCGTGATGCAGCGGCCTGAGCATGCGCCAGCGGTGCGGCCAGGACCACGGCCATCAGCGCGAAAACCGCCATGCCGAGCGCTCTGCGAGTGATCGTCTTGCTCTCCATGACTTCCATTCTTCACGGCTTGTGGTGCGCCGTGTCTCCTCTAACCGGGTTTTTTCTATTCGGGTAGACGAAACAGGAGGCCAAAAGGTCGACGATTGTGCCAAATCTCGCAATCAGGGAACCAGGGCTGGCAAAACGCGGAAATAACGGCTTATCGGTACCGAGATGGTCCCACTCGATGGTCTTCTCGAAACGGCTGTTCATCCCACTACAAGCTCACTGCGTGAGCTCTGCCGTTTCCAAAAAGGTGTACCGCCCGGAGGGTGAAGGCGTGACATTCGTTAACCGCCGGCTGTGCACCATCACGGTATCGAGATACCAGAGATTAATGGAGGGCAGATCGCGCGCCAGAATCTGCTGCGCCTCCACGTAGTCGGCGCGGCGGCGGTTCATATCCCCGGTCTCGGCTGCGTCATCCAGCAGGCTGTCCAGCTGTGGATTGGTGTAACGTCCGCGGTTTGCCCCCTTAGGGGGAATGCGCGCCGTCGAGAAGACGTAGCTGAAGATGTCCGGCTGCTCATTGCCGCCAATCCAGCGCAGCGAGTACATCTGAAACGCCCCCCGGGTCACATCGGAATAGAATGTGGCGAACTCATTGCTCCGCAGATCGAGCGCAATACCGACGCGGGCCAATTGCTGTTGCAGCACAGCGGCCATGAGACGCGTGAACTCGTCCGTGCTGGTTTTCATCGTGAGATGAAACCGAATCCCGTTCGCGCCGCGCGGATACCCGGCCTCATCCAGCAAGCGTTCCGCGCGGGTGGGGTTGTAATCGTACCGCGCCACGGCGCCCGTCCACGCCCAATGGCTCTGCGGCAGCAAACTCAGGGCGGGCTGCGCGTGGCCGTGCAGCAACGTATGGATAATCAGCCCCCGGTCGATGGCGAAGGCAATCGCCTGCCGCACCGACGCCTTGCCCAGAATCGCATCGCGCGTGTTGAAGGCGAGATACTGGATCACCGTCCCGGCAGTGTCCTGCACAACCAGATTCGACCGGTCCGCCAGCACCGGCAGAGCGTCCATGGGCAGGGAATTGACCTCGACGTCGGCCGACCCCTTTTCAAGCTCCAGCGATTGCGTGATCGCATCCGGCACCACGGCAAACCGCACCCGCGCGATCTTCGGCTCGACCGACCAGCTCTCGGGATTTCGTTCCACCACGACATCCTGGTCGATCCGCTGGCTCACAAACCGGAACGGGCCCGAACCCACGGGATGCCGCCAGAAGTCTCTGCCGCTGCCATAGGGGACGACGCCAATCGCGCCCGTCGAGAGGTTGGTCAGCAAGAAATTGTCGGGTTGCTTCAGGTGGAAGACCACGGTCCGCGGGTCACGCGCTTCGACCGAAGCTACGGATGCATACGTTGCCGCCTTGGGCGAGATCACTACGCCGTTGCGCATCGAGTCGATTGTCCATGCCACGTCGCGTGACGTCAGCGCGCGGCCATCGGCGAACTTCAGGCCATTGCGGAGATGAAATACCAGCGTCAGTGCGTCGGGCTGATCCCAGCTTGCAGCCAGCGCGGGCGTGAAGTGAAAGCTCGCATCTCTCTCGACGAGTCCGTCGAAGAGCAGTTCGTCAATGTGTTCCGAAGCGAAATCCGTTCCCACGCGCGGGTCCAGACTCGCCGGACTGCTTTCAATCAGGAACACGACGGTGCCGGGCTCTCTGTGCTGCTGCCAACGGCAGCCAGCCAGCCCCACCAATGCAATCCCAAGCAATGACACCATCCGGAGCATCTTGAGCCAGGCAAAAACCTCCGTGCCCCATCCTTTCCCCTTTTTTCCGGCGGAAGGGTGGGAGACCGCGACTCTCAACCGGCCACCGTCCCGGGACCTACCCATACATCACCTGCCCCAGAATGACCGGCCGCTTCGCACCCGTCGCCGCGGGAACATTTCCCGGCAGATGATTCCAGGTGTGCCATGCGAGCAGCGCAAAGGCCGCCGCCTCTTTCGCCTCGGCGGGCATGCCAAATGCATCAATGCCGCGCAAGAAGCAACCAAGCGGCTCCAGCCGCGCCGCCAGCATCGCCATCAGCGTGCGATTCCGCGCCCCGCCGCCGGACACGATGAAGTCGACACCGCGTCCCTTCATTTTGGGCATGACGAACCGCGCATAACTTCCCGCGATGGTTTCCGCTGTGAGTGCCGTTGCGGTTGCCAGCGCATCTTCGGCTTTCTTGCTATGCCCTCTGCACGCTGCCAGCAACTCCGCCGCGTACTCCCGCCCGAACTGCTCGCGTCCCGCCGTTCGCGGCGGCTTCAATTGGAAATAGCGATTGCGCAGAGCCTGTGCCAGCACAGGCTTCAGCACGGAGCCTTTCGACGCTAGCGCACCATTCCTGTCGAAGGCTCTTCCAAGAAGTTCCTGAGCCAGCCAATCGATCACCATGTTGCCCGGCCCGGTATCGAAAGCGATTGCAGCATCCGCGCCTGCGCCCGCGGGAATCGCTGTCAGATTCGCAATGCCCCCGATGTTCTGCAGCACGCGCCCACGCTTCGCATCGGCAAAGAGAACATAGTCGAGCAGCGGCACCAGCGGCGCGCCCTGTCCGCCGGCCAGCACATCCGCAGGACGGAAGTTCGAGACCACTGGAACACGTAGCTCCGTGGCGATCACCTGCGCCTCGCCGGCCTGCCAGGTGCAGGCAAATTTTCGCCCCGCGTAAGACTCGGCTCGCGCCTGGTGATAGAGCGTCTGCCCGTGGCATCCCACCAGGTCGAGCTTTGTCTTGTGCCGGTTGACCGTCTCCTTGACAGCTTCGGCGTAGGCGATGCCCAATCGCCAGTTCAGCCGCGCCAGCTCTCGCGTCGCAATCGAATCCGCATTCATTGCCGCAAGTACTGCGCGCCGCAATGCCGCGGGATACTTGAATCCTTCGTGGGCGATGAGTTGCAGCGACGGTTTCAAGCGTCCCCGCGTGATGCGCACCACGGCCACATCGATTCCATCGGCAGAGGTCCCGCTCATGACGCCGGCTACCGTCATTGCCCCGGCAATCATGAGATCTCCGCCGGTGCGACGGCGCGCGGGCTGATGGCATCCGCCTCGCTCGCTGCGATCCTCTCGCGGAACCGCACGACGCGAGCCTGCAGAGCCTGGAACTGCTTCGCCGTCAGCGCTCGCGCCACGCCTTGCTTGTAGAGCCGCTGCCGCTTGCGCGCCACCTCGCGCGACCGCGCAAGCAGCAGGTTGCGAAAGGCCACGGAACGCTCCGCTTCAGAAATCAGTGCCTCGTAGCTACGCAGGATCAGCTCCGCGCTATGGCAGATTTCCAGCAGGTCGCTGCCCGCGCGCACCGCTGCAACGGCAGCTTCGTCGACCGGCAGGAACTTGAGAATGCCGCCCATCTCCAGATCGTCCGAGAGAATGATGCCGCGATAACCGATGCGCTTGCGCAGCACGTTCGTGATCCAGAAGGCGGACGCGCTCGCGGGGCAGTTTCCGCCGGGCGTGTGCGGATAGGCCGCATGATTCATCATGATCATCGGCATGGCCGCGTGCAGGTCGCGGTAGGGAACCAGGTCCTCATTCCAGAGCTGCTGCCAGGTCCGCTCGATCTCCGGCGTCACAAAGTGCGTGTCGCCCGTCGCGCCGCCAAGTCCAGGGAAATGCTTGCCGCAGCCGATCACGCCCTGTGCAGACAAACCTTCCAGAAATCCCTGCGCAAAAGGCACCACCTCCGCCGCGATCGCCCCTGGAGGCCGCGAGCCCAGCACCTCCGCTGCCTCGGGCAGAGCAAGGTCCACCACCGGAGCCAGCGTGGTGTTAAAGCCAAACGCCTTCACCCCCTGCGCGATCAGCTCCCCAAATTCCCGCGCAAGCCTCGAATCACGCAGTGCCCCATTCTTTCGCCTTTTTTCCTGCGAAAGGGTGGGCCTGCGCATCGCCGCGCCCACCGCCTGCGCAGAAGGCATCGCGCCCAGCGCGTCGCGCAACCGGTTTACTGTGCCGCCTTCCACGTCCACGCAGCGTACACTGTGCGGAGCGCTCAGTCCCGTCGCTTCATCCAGCAGTGCGTGGGTCTGGGCTACATCCTTAACGTTGCGCTTGAAGAGAATTACCCCGCCTGGGCGCACCAGCCGCAGCCATGCTCGCTCCAAACCGGTGAGTTCCGTGCCTCCAAGTCCTACCACCAAAAGTTCGCCCGCGGCCCGGCGCAAATTTGTCGCCATCAACTTAGTCCCTTCTTCAACTCGGTCTGCAGCTCTTCCAGCAGATTCAGCGCCTGCAGCGGTGTGAGCGCGTTCACATCGGTTGCCTCGATCCGATCCACAATGCGCTGCGAGAGCGGTGTAAAGATCGTCAACTGCATCGGCTCGGGCGCTGTCTCCACCTGCACGCTCTGTCGCTCCTGCTTCTCATGCTGCTTCAGGACGCGCCGCGCCCGCTCGATCACCACCGCCGGCAATCCAGCGAGCTTTGCGACTTCAATGCCATAGCTCTTGCTCGCCGCTCCCGGCTCGATGTGATGTAGAAAGACGATGCCCGCCGCCGTTTCCTTCACGCCCACGCGCAGATTGCGCACGCGCGGCAGCTTCTCCGCCAGCATGGTCAGTTCGTGATAGTGCGTGGCAAAGAGCGTGCGCGCGCCGGTTTCTGCGTGCAGATACTCAACCGTCGCCCAAGCCAGCGAGAGTCCGTCGAAGGTTGCCGTGCCGCGTCCCATCTCGTCGAGCAAAATGAGCGACCGCTTTGTCGCAGTGTTCAGGATCGTCGCCGTCTCTGTCATCTCGACCATGAAGGTCGAGCGGCCGCGCGCCACGTTGTCGCTGGCGCCGATGCGCGTATAGATGCGGTCAACCAGGCCGAAACGCAAACTCTCCGCTGGAACAAAACAGCCCATCTGCGCCAGAAGCACCAGCATCGCCGCCTGCCGCAGATAGGTGCTCTTGCCGCCCATATTCGGCCCAGTGATCAGTAGCAGGCTCGGCGCCTGCGCGTCGGCAGTGTCTGCTGCCGCGCCTAAGTAAAGATCATTCGGAATGAATCGTCCCTCGCGCGTCTCTTCCATCCACTGCTCGATCACCGGATGCCGCGCGGCCACAGCCTCCAGCACAGCCTCCTCAACCAGCTTAGGGCGTACGTAGCGCCGAGCCGCTGCAAGATGCGCAAAACAGGCCAGCAGGTCCGCCTCCGCGACGGCGGCCGACGAGCGCCGGATGCGGCCAGCATTTTCTAGCACAGACTTTCTCAGCTCGGCAAAGATTCTCTTCTCGATCTCGATGCACCGGTCGTGCGCGGTGAGAATCTTGCGCTCGTACTCCTTCAGCTCCGGCGTTGTGAACCGCTCCGCATTCACCAGGGTCTGCTTGCGCTCATAGTCCGCCGGCGCCAGCGACAGGTTGGCCTTCGTAATCTCGATGTAGTAGCCGAAGACGGAGTTGTAGCGCACCTTCAGCGAACCGATCCCCGTCCGCTGCCGCTCGCGCTCTTCGATGGCGGCAATCGCTTGCCGTCCCGTCGAAGAGACTGAGCGCAGATCGTCGAGCTCGGCATCGATGCCGGCGGCGATGGCGCCTCCGTCGGCCAATGTCAGCGGCGGCTCCGTCACGAGTGTCTTGGCAATCCGCGCGGTCACATCCTCCAGCGCATCCAGCCGCGCCGTGATCTGCTGCCACAGCGGAGCCGTCATCATACTGAGCGCAGCCTTCAATCCTGGCAGCCGCGCCAGGCTTGCCGCCAAAGCCCGCACGTCACGAGGCCCGGCCGAATCGAGCGAGAGCCGCGCCAGCAGCCTTTCCAGATCCAGAACGCCGGAAAAGGCCCTGCGCATCTCCTCGCGCTTCAGCAAATCCGCATGCGCTTCGGCTACCGCCTCATAGCGGCCTTCAATGGCCGCAGCATCCATCAGCGGCCGCAGAATTGTCGCGCGCAGCAGCCGTTTGCCCATTGGCGTCGCGCACGCATCCAGGGTGCGGAAGAGCGTCGCGCGGTCATCCTGGCCCTGAAACAGCGGCTCGACCAGTTCGAGATTCCGCACCGTCACCTGATCGAGTTCGAGCGCGGTCGAGTGCTCCTCGAATCGCAGCGAGTCCACATGCAGCGCTTCGTTCTTCTGCGTCGTGCGCACATAGTGCAGCACTGCGCCGGCGGCGATGGCTGCTGACTCGTGCCCATTCAAGCCGAAGCCTTCGAGTGAGCGCACGCGCAGCTGCCGCTCCACCAGCGGCACGGCAAAATCGCGCGTCCACACCCAGTCTTCGACGCGTGTCCGCGCAGAGATCTTTTCCAACTGCGCGGGCAGCTCAGCGCTCGCAGCCACGAGTACCTCGCTCACAGCCGCCATCAGCAACTCCTCGACTGCCTGCTGGTGCGCCTGCGGCCCGTGGAACTCCGCTGTACGGAACTCGCCCGTCGAGATGTCCAGCAGCGCCACCCCGCATACTGCGGCTCCATCCCGTCCACTCTTCGGCGTACTCTCGTAGAGAGCTCCCAGAAAATTGTTTCGCTCCTGGCCGAGTCCGGCATCGAATGCGGTTCCGGGCGTGAGCACCCGCGTCACCTCGCGCCGGACGATCTTCTTGGTGAGCTTCGGATCTTCCATCTGATCGCAGAGTGCGATGCGGTACCCCTTGCGGAGCAGCCGCGCCAAATATCCCTCAACTGCGTGGTAGGGAACGCCGCACATGGGAATCAGCTTTTCCTTATCACGCGCAGTCAGCGTCAGTTCCAACTCGCGGCTGGCTACGGCCGCATCGTCATAGAACAGCTCGTAGAAGTCGCCCATGCGGAAGAACAGCAGCGCGTCGGGATGCTCCTTTTTCGCTGCCGACCACTGGCGCATGAACGGCGTTGCAGTGGTTTCCAGGGCTTTGGACAGGGGATCATTGCGTGTTGCCGGAGCAGACGGCGTCGCAGCGGGTTCCGCCGGGGCGGGGGGCGCGAAAATCGGGTCCTCTTGGATTTCTTCTTTGATCACGCTGCTTTCCAGATTAACGCGTCCGCATCGTTATCTGTTTGCCTTGGCTAGCAGGAGCCGGCGCGGGGAACGCTCTTGCCGGGGCGGATTGTTTGCGACGAGTGGTGCGCCCTGGAATACCATGGACTCTGTCCGTGGCCTGCGTTAGACTGTCCTGCACCTGTTTTCCCCTCGCGATCTTTGTTGAGGAGGTGGTGATAAGGCCTATGCCGCCGCGTGCAAGTCGAACGGTTGCACATTTCCTCCTCCGGGCGATTCTCTGCCTTTTTTGTCTTTGGCAATCGCCACCTGCTTTGTCGGCACAAGCGGATCTGCACGCTACCCGGGAGAAGCTTGCCGGGTTGGAGGGCTGTCTGGGTCTGGGCAATACCGCGATCAACCGGTTGCGCCAGGGATTGCTGAGCGGCTATAGCCAGGGCCGTCCCTGGGCGCAACGGCCGACGCTTCTAGATCAGATGGTGGCGCCGCCTCCCGCCGAATACCTGGACAGCCTGGACCGTGACCTGATGGCCTGCGACGTGGCCAAGAAGCAAAAGGATGATAAGGTCCGCAAGGCCATTCTGGACCAGGTGCTCCAGGACGTGACCATCAAAGCGCAGGATTGCGAGCGGTTTGGAATGGGGCGGCTGGTTCAGGTGAATGTGAGCACGGTGCGGGCAGGAATGCCGGAGAACGGTTGGGTGGTTTTCTGGAAATGGATGCCGGTAGGTCCGCTGCAAACGGTGGAAACCAGTCTGCCAGGGCTTACGAGCCCCGCCACTAAAGCCTTCCCGCCGGGAACCTACGCGTTTCGTGCGGAGAAGCGGATCTCCAGCACCGAAATCAGGACAACAGAGACCAGAACCGTTATCGTGGGCGGCACGGCGACCGTCGATTGCCCCCTGCTCATCGAGTAAAGAATGGAGCTCGATCGAGATGAAGACACTGGCACATGCGGAGGCGCAGGGCAAGAGAACGCGGCTTGCCGTATTTGCGAACTTCTTCAAGAGCTACATGAGCGTGTCGACGATCGTGGCCGCCTCGATCCCCATTCCCATCGGGACCTGGGGCCTCATTCCTATCTACTCGCAGCAGCGTGGTTATCTCACGGTTTATGCGTCTCTTCTCTGTTTTCTCCTGATGGCAGTGATCTTTTCAATTCGCCATCGGCTGAGCGTGGTGATGTTCGGCAGTTCGTTTGCCAGCGGTATTCTGGCCGTGATGCCATTCGTATTCATTGCTCTCACGCTGGCATGTATCTCCTGCTATCACGCTACTCTGCTCAACTCGCTCGAAGAATTCCGCCAGCGGGGCGTCATGCAGCCAACCAATATCGTGCTCAGTTCCGCAGATCTGAGCGATATTCCCTACGCGCTGGAGCTTTCCATCTACTATCTGGGGATCTTCGTCTTTGCGGAGGCCGCATTCCTGTTCACAGCCATCCGCGAATATCTCCAGGACGCACTGCATCTCGATGAGACGGCGCTTCTTCATGGAACACACGGAGTCGAGCGCGGAGCTACATCCCAGGAAATCATTGAGAAGGGTGCTTCCTGAGGTGTTCCGGGACATCCTTGTTATAGATGTTGAGCTCTGATTCTGCCGGCCCAGATTCGATCGAGCATTTGGGAGTGAGCTGGTATTCCGTCGGGCCGGGGTCCTTGTTCCAGTCGCGTGATTTACATCACAGTTATACTGGTCTTAAGCGCCGTAAGGTGTTGATAACGATGTCTCTCCTCTGGCTACGAGTAGCGGCGGTCCTTTATGCGGCAGGTTCCATCGCCGTGTTCCCGGCCGTGCTCCACGGATCGTTGCGCTGGCGCAAGGCCTGCGTTCATTTTGGCGGGCTGGCCTTCTTTTTTCACTTCGTGTCGGTTGTTGAAATGCTCGTTCAGGCGCACCGGTTTGTGCCGGTGGGTGTGCGCGAAATAGAGTCCTTGCTGGGTTTTGCCATCGCTGGGCTGTTTTTCCTCCTCTGGTGGCTGTACGACGCGATTTCTTTGGGGATCTTTGCTTTACCGGCCACATTTTTTCTGGTCTTCGTTCCCTCGCTCGGCGCCGGCAGTTATCACTTCCCGTCGCAGGGCGTGCGCACCAGCTGGCTGGTGGCTCACATTATTGCGCTGCTCTTAGCGTATGCGGCGCTGACGTTCAGCCTGCTCGCTTCCATGCTCTATCTGGTGCAGGAGCGCCGCATCAAATCCAAGCCGGGGCCGGGGAAGAACTTCTTTGACTGGCTTCCGCCGCTCGACACCATGGAGCGCATCGCCCACGCCGCGCTGGAATTTGGCTTTCCCTGTATGACCGTCGGGCTCATCATCGGCGCGGTTCTGGTGCAGGAAACCGATCTCGGTGCTGCCTATTTCCTCGATCCGAAGGTCGTCGCTTCGTTCATAAGCTGGATCTTCTATGTTCTTCTCCTGCTGGTCCGGCGCAGCGCGGGCCTGCGCGGGCGGCGCGCGGCATATGTCTCAGGCGCCGTGCTGGTGGCCATGATGGGAGTCTGGGCCCTTAACCTCGTTAGCAACGTGCACAGGTTCGGTCTGCAATGACACTGACACTCCTCGGCGTCAATCACAAGACCGCGCCCATTGCGCTGCGCGAGCGGATCGCGATCGCGCGCGACGAGCTGACCGAGGCTCTGAACGAACTGGCCGCGACACCCGGCGTAACCGAGTGCATGATCGTCTCAACCTGCAACCGCGTGGAACTCGTGGCTGCCGTCGAGGCGCCTGATGTACAACTGGCGGGCTTCTTCAGCGATCACTTCGGCATCGACGCTGCAGTGCTCAAGCCGCATCTGTTCGAGTACCACGACAAGGAAGCAGTCAGCCACCTTTTCCGTATGGCTTCGAGCCTGGACTCGATGGTAGTGGGCGAGCCGCAGATCCTCGGCCAGGTGAAGGAGGCTTTTGCTCTCGCTCGCGCCGCGGGCACCGTCTCCACCCAGCTCGAGCACCTGCTGCAGAGCGCGTTTTCCGTGGCCAAGAAGACCCGCTCCGAAACCGGCATTGGATCGAATTCCGTTTCCGTGGCGTCGGTGGCCGTCGAGATGGCGCGCAAAATCTTCGGCTCGCTCCAGGGCCGCACGGTGTTTCTGGTGGGCGCGGGCAAAATGAGCGAGCTCGCTGCGCGGCATCTGGTGCAGCAGGGCGCAGGCGCGATTCTGGTGACCAATCGCACGCAGGAGCGCGCCCGCCGCATGGCGGAAGACTTCAATGGCCGCGTGATCCCCTTCGACCAGCTGCATGACGCCGCGAGCGAAGCCGACATCGTCATCACCTCCACCGGCGCGCCGCACCCCATCTTCCGCCGCGAACACGGCCACGCCTTCCTGCATCGCCGCCGCAATCGTCCCATGTTCTTCATCGATATCGCCGTCCCGCGTGACGTCGATCCCGAGATGAACAAGCTCGACGGCATCTTCGTCTACGACATCGACGATCTGCAGCAGGTGGCCGCTGCGCACATGGAAGAACGCAGCCGCCAGGCGGTGGATGCCGAGGCCATCATTGCTGCCGAAGTGGAGCGCTTCCATCAGCGCCAGCGCACGGTCAACGCCGCCCCGGCCATCGTGGCCCTGCAGCGCAAGGCTGAAGAGATTCGCGTCGCGGAGTTGCAGCGCCTTCATGCCCGCCTCGGCACGCTCACGCCCGAGCAGCTTGCCGCCGTAGAAGCGCTCACGCGGGGACTGGTGAACAAGTTTCTGCATCCGCCCATGCAGGCGCTCAAACAGGCCGCACGCGAAGGGGACTCAGCACGGCTCGACATTCTCTGCGAAGAGTGGGCTGTCTCGGCGGCTGTGCCCCGCGAAGCCGAACCGCCTGTTGCCCTGGCTGCCGAGCCCAAGCAGCCGGAAGCGGTGGAAACAGATCGCCGCGTAGAGGCACACCGATGAATCTGCGCATCGGCAGCCGCGGCTCGCAGCTCGCTCTCTGGCAGGCGAATCACATTGCCGCGCTATTGCGCGAGCAGGGCCATTCGGTCGAAATTGAGATCATCAAGACCACCGGCGACCGCCTGCAGGAAGTCACCTTCGCCCAGGTCGGCTCGAAGGGCATGTTCACCAAAGAGATTGAAGAGGCGCTTGCCGACGGCCGCGTCGATCTCGCCGTCCACTCGCTCAAGGACCTGCCTACGGAGTTGCCGGAGCCGTTTACGTTGGCCGCTACACCGCCGCGTGTGGATCCTCGTGATGCCTTCGTCTCCGTCAAATACTCATCGCTTGCTGCTCTGCCGCAAGGCGCGCGCGTAGGCACCAGCAGCCAGCGCCGCCACGCGCAGTTAAAGGCTCTGCGCCCTGACGTGGAGATCGTAGAGTTCCGCGGCAACGTCGACACGCGCCTGCGCAAACTCGCTGAAGGACAGGTCGATGCCATCCTGCTTGCCGCGGCGGGTCTTGAACGCCTTGGGAAGACGGACTGGCTCCGCGAGCGCCTTGATCCAAAAGACTTCTGTCCCGCAGCAGGCCAGGGCTCGCTGGCCATCGAAACCCGCAAAGACGACACCGCCACGCTCGAGGCCGTCGGTTTTCTCGACCACGCGGATACCCGCTTTGCCGTCGAGGCAGAACGCGCCGCGCTGGCCGCACTGGGTGGCGGCTGTCAGGTGCCTATCGGTGTGCACTGCCGCGCGAAGTTCACGCAGCATCACAAACCGCAGGACGAGATCTTCGCCGTGGTTGCCTCGCCCGATACCGGTGAGGTGGTCCGCGTTCACCATCATGCCGTGCGCGGCCAGAACGATGCGCGCGCCTTCGGCCGCCATGCAGCCAAGATGCTGCTCGAAGCGGGTGCCGGTCCGCTGCTCGCCGCCGCATCCGGTATGACGCAATGACCCTGCCGCTCGCCGGACGCAGCGTGCTGGTAACACGCGCTGCGCACCAGGCCAGCAAGCTCAGCGATGGCCTTCGCGCTCTGGGAGCCGAGCCGATCGAAGTTCCAGTGCTCGAAATGCGGCCGCCCGAAAGCTTTGATCTGTTGGATCAGGCCCTCAGGCATATCGATTCCTACGACTGGCTGATCCTCACCAGTGCGAATGCTGCGCAAGCGTTGCTAGATCGAGCGTCCCAATTACAAATCAGGCTGGATCAGATGGTGACGATGAAAGTGGCAGCGATCGGTCCCGGCACAGCCTCCGCGGCGCAGAAGGCCAAGCTCACGGTCACCCTCCTACCTGATGCTCAGGTCGCAGAAGGCCTCGTGGCAGCTCTCCAGCCGCACACCGCTGGCAAGCGGGTGCTGCTAGCCCGGGCGGCCGTGGCTCGTGACGTGATCCCCGATGCTTTACGCGCCAGCGGAGCCCGGGTAGACATTGTCGATGCCTATCGCAATGTACTGCCGGAGTCGGCTCCCGAGCAGCTCCGCCACGCCTTGGCGCAGAAAATTGATGCAGCGACCTTCACCAGTTCCTCGAGCGTCACGCACCTGAAAGAAGCAGCAGAACGAGCCGGCATCGCCTTTCCATTCGCAGGTGTGCATGCCATCTCTATCGGCCCCATCACCAGCCAGACCTTGCGTGAGCAGGGATGGGAACCGGCGGCAGAAGCGAATCCGTCCGATATTCCAGGCCTGGTTGCCGCGGCACTTCAGTTCTTCTCCAGCTGATTCACGAATGTACCGTGCCCCGCCCGTTCCGCTTTTTTCTGCGGAAAGAGTGGGAAAGCACAGACTTCAGCTATGCCAGGTCTTGTCTTTGGAGTTGCAAACCTGCTCCAGATTACACTTATCGCACTTGGGATTCCGCGCGATACATACCTGTCGTCCGTGATGAATCACCTGGTGCGAAAAGCTGATCCACCGATCCTGCGGAATCACTCTCATCAGCTCTTGCTCAACCTCTTGCGGAGTCTCGCCTCTGGCCAGCTCCAGTCGCCGCGCGATCCGAAACACGTGCGTATCGACGACAACACCCTCCGCCTTGCCGAAGCTCACGCCCAGTACGACGTTGGCCGTTTTGCGCGCCGCACCGGGAATGGTGATCAGCTCGGCGAGCGTCTCCGGTACTTTGCCGCCGAATCGCTCGACCACCGCCTTAGCCGCGCCCTGAATTGACTTCGCCTTGTTGCGATAAAAGCCCGTCGTGCGGATCAGGTCTTCCAATTCCGGCAGCTCTGCTTTGCTCATCGCTGCCGGTGTAGGGAATCGTTTGAACAACGCCGGCGTGACCATGTTCACGCGCGCATCGGTGCACTGTGCCGAAAGTATCGTCGCCACCAGCAGTTCCCACGGCGTGCGGTGATTCAGTGCGCACACCGCCTCGGGATAGGCTTCATCAAGCCGCTTGAGAATTTCAGCGACCCGTTCCGGTGCGAGCGGGCCGCGCGCTGGGCGGGCAGTTTTCGTGGCGGATTGGCGGTTCTGAGCTTTCTTCTGCATACGTTCTAGCCTAAAACCCGGGCACGTTTGCCCTGCGTTTCGAGGAGAGATACCGCCTTCTTATCGAAGCTGATAAACTCCTCGGCGCCCAGCCATGCGCCTTCATAGGCAATCACGCCATCGGCAAAGTCGCCACCTTTCTCAAGAATGGCCAATCCTGCTTCTACCGCCGCGCGATTCGTAACAACATTTTCGGTGTCAATCAAATAACGAATCGCGCCTGCAACTTCCGACGCTGTTTTTTTGTAGCCTTGCCGGAGAACCCAAAAGAATTCGCAAAAAACGGATGCAGGTATGGCGAGGAGTTCAGCGCCTTGGAGGATCTCGGACGCCAATTTTGCTTGATGAGAGTCGTCATGCAATGCGTCGCGCAGTAAAACATTCGTGTCCACGACGAACTTCATCGTTTGCCTGCCCACGCATCTTCGGTAATCTTCTTGATTTGAGCGATGGTGAGCCTCGGCGTGCCTTTCTTCGCCAGGCACCCGCTGAACCCCTCTATTGAGTGTTTCTGCCTCACAGGCCGGACCACAAGCCGTCCATCCGGCAGCTTGTCGACCTCAACCTTCTGACCGGGAGCGACATTGAGGTGCCGGAGCAAATCCTGCTTCAACGTGATCTGTCCCTTCGCGGTAACGGTGAGAGGTGCCATATTCAATTCCCTGGATCATTGTAAGGCAGAATGTCCTTACCGCAAGTGACGACGCCAGGCCTCCGTAACTACAGCCTTCCATCCAGCCAACTACTTAACTTCTCCACCGGCAACCGCACGCCGATATAGAACTGCCCGAAGAGCGCGTACACCGCGCTGACCTCATCGAAGCGCATCTCGTAGATCAGCTTTTTGAAAGTCACTGGATCATCCGCGAACAGATCCACGCCCCACTCCCAGTCATCCATGCCAATGGAGCCGGAGATGATCTGCTTCACCTGGTCGCCGTAACGGCGGCCGATCATGCCATGCTCGTGCATCATGCGCTGGCGCTCGGCAAACGGAACCGTGTACCAGTTCACTCCCTCGCCACGCTTGCGATCCATCGGATAGAAGCAAAGATACTTCGCCTCTGGCACAGCAGGGAACAGCCGCGGCGCCATCGCATCCGCTCCACGCTTCAGAGACTCTGCGATCTCCGCATTCCATTCAGCAGAGTGGTCCGCGAATCCCTTCGCCGATGCAGCTTCATAGGTCTTGCGGCTCGATTCATACAAGCCCAGCTCAACGACCGAGACATACGAATGGCGCTGTTCGAGAAACTCGTAGAAGTGCGTTTGCGCAAGCTCGAGCTCCACCTGATTTAATGCTTCCAGCGAATCGCGAAAGTGAATCAGGATCAGGTCGCCTTTGTGCCCGAGCTGCGAATATAGCGCGCTTCGTACGGGCGAATCGCCATTCGCACGTTCGAGTTTCTTCAACGTTTCAGCAAAGCCGGAAGCAATCCGTTCCCGCTCTTGCGCCGCGGTGGCGCGCCACTCTTTCCAATCAAAGCGAAAGAACTGATGCAATACGCTCGAGCCCTCCAGCGTGAGCGGTACCGGCGGAAAATCTGCCACAAAGCCTCCTCATCTCTTAATGCAATACAAGCCATCGTAACAAAAGGAACATGCAGACGTGTGCATCAGAATTTTCCGTCGGAAACGTTTACGATGCGCCTAAACAGCACCGTCAACGCTTATATACTGAGTACGCTCATGAGCGAAAAGATTCTCGCGCAGCTCGTTCAACTCGTCACACATGTGATTCAAACGGGGGGATACGGCGGCATTGCCGCTCTTCTCTCGCTCAACTCCTGCGGCATCCCGATTCCTTCTGAACTGATCATGGCGTTCGCAGGGTATGTGGTGTATCTCGGGCATCTGAATTTTGTGCTGGCGGTTGCTGCGGGCGTGGCGGGCTGCAACGTGGGCTCCGCCGTCGCGTACTGGATCGGCGCCAAGGGTGGACGCCCACTGGTAGTGCGTTATGGCAAGTGGGTGCTGATGAACACGCACGACCTCGATCGGATGAGCTGGTTCTTCGACCGGTATGGATCGATCGCGGTTCTCGTGGGCCGCATGCTTCCCATCGTGCAGACCTTCGTTGCGTTCCCGGCGGGAATCGCGAAGATGTCGCGTCTGCGATTCCACATTTACACAAGCATCGGAGCATCGATCTGGTACACCTGCCTGGCCTGGGCCGGCGCGAAGCTGGGCGAGAAATGGAACAGCGACCCGCGCGTCGAGCAGTTGTTTCACCGCTTTCATCTTGCCGTTGAAATTGTCCTTCTGGTTGCGTGCGCCTGGTTTGTCTGGTCCCATCTCAATCGGAAAAAGACCGCGGATGCGGCCTGAAGGCGTTACTTCGTTCACCGGAATATCGTTCTCAATGTCGATGCAGCGAGGGAACGATTGGACTTCAACAATCAAAATTCGAGAAGCAAAGGAAGGTTAGGAAAGCAATGTCGACTGAACAAAAAGGCGGCCAAAAGACCGCCGTGTCCTCTCTCGAGCCCGCCAAGGGCAAACTCGGCGTGATGGTTGTTGGTCTAGGCGCCGTATCTACCACGATGATCGCCGGCGTGGAAGCGGTGCGCCGCGGCCTCGCGAAGCCGATTGGCTCACTCACGCAGATGGGCACCATCCGCCTGGGCAAGCGCACGGACAACCAGTCGCCGCTGATCAAAGATTTCGTGCCGCTCGCGGAGCTCAACGATGTGGTCTTCACCGGCTGGGATATTTTCGAAGACAACGTCTATGAGGCTGCGGCTCACGCCGCGGTGCTCGACAAGGAGACGCTGGCCAAGCTCAAGCCGTATCTGGAAACCATCCGGCCCATGCCCGCGGTCTTCGACCAGTATTACGTCAAGCGCCTGAATGGCACGCACGTGAAGAAGGGCAAGACCAAGCGCGAGCTCGCCGACCAGGTGATCGAAGATATCCGCGCCTTCAAGAAGACGGTCGACCGCGTGGTGATGATCTGGACCGGCTCGACCGAAATCTTCCTGGAACCCTCGGCGGTTCACCAGAGCATTGAGAACTTCGAGAAGGGCCTGCTGGCCAACGATCCCGGCATCGCGCCCTCGCAGATCTACGCCTACGCTGCGTTAAGCGAGGGAGTGCCATTCGCCAACGGCGCGCCGAATCTTACCGTCGATATTCCGGCCATGATCTGCCTCTCGAAGAAGAATGCGGCGCCGATCTGCGGCAAGGACTTCAAGACCGGCCAGACCTTCATGAAGACGGTGCTTGCTCCGGCCTTCAAGGCCCGCATGCTCGGCGTGTCAGGATGGTTCTCGACCAACATCCTCGGCAACCGCGACGGCGAAGTGCTCGACGATCCCGAGTCCTTCAAGACGAAGGAAGAATCAAAACTCGGATCTCTTGAATATATTTTTCAGCCCGAGCTCTATCCTGATCTCTACAAGGACATCTACCACAAGATCCGGATCAACTATTACCCGCCGCGCGGCGACGACAAGGAAGCCTGGGACAACATCGACATCTTCGGCTGGCTCGGCTACCCGATGCAGGTGAAGGTCAACTTCCTCTGCCGCGACTCGATCCTCGCCGCACCCATTGCGCTCGATCTCGTGCTCTTCCTCGATCTCGCCAAGCGCGCACCGGAGCTACGCTCGATCGGCATCCAGGAGTGGTTGAGTTTCTATCTCAAATCACCGCAGACCGCTGAAGGCCTCTACCCCGAGCACGATCTGTTCATCCAATCCATGAAGCTCAAGAACACCCTGCGCCACATCATGGGTGAGGAGCTGATCACGCATTTGGGGCTGGAGTACTACGACTAACTCTTGCTTAGTGGAGCTCTTTGCTGTCCCATCCTTGCGACAAAAAACGAAGACGTCGCAAGGAGGGGGCACCCCGTTAATCAGTTTTATTCTTGCCGATTCTATCCAGCCCTCTTTGAGAATGCATCGCCACAGTCCCGTGAGGAAACGCTAGCAGTGCCTTTTCGAATGCAACTCTGGCTGATTCGCAGTTTTCCAACTGGATCCAGATCTTACCTTCGAGATTGAGCAATTCGGCGCAGTCGTGTTTGCCCATAAACTTGAATTGAGAATGGGCCTCCTGCAAACTCGATTCAGCCTCAGCTCGACTTTGGCAAGAAGCTAAAGCCCAAGCGCGAAGCGCCAAACAATGCGCCAAGAAAGCCTTGCTTCGTTTTGCTACCGGTTGTTGTTGTACTCCTTCAATGACTTGCTCGATGAGTTCAAGTGCACAATTTGAATCTTGCTGTTGGTTAAGCAAGCATTCAGCCAAAGAATAGTGCAATAAGTGGCTGATGGGTTGTGGCACTTGAACAGCAGCTTCCAGCAAAGAGATCGCGCTTGAGAATTGTTTTCCTGCTTCATTGAAGCACAGATGTAGTAATACAGCGCGCGGCTAGTCAGATCTGGTTTGCCTTCGCGATCAAATGCTGACTGTTTTGAAAGCGCTATTGCTTCATGCTCCATGCACAAGGGTAGGAAAGAACAACTCTCCATTCTTGGACACAAAAAAGCTCCAGCCGCAGCCAGAGCTTTTTGTTGGAACAGCGAGAGAACCAAGCCTATGCCATCGCCGGCTGCATCACGACCGTCGGTGTCGCCTTGTCGGCACCGGGAGCCGCATGCGTGGTCCGCGTGAGCCGATGCACGAAGTGATAGGGCGGCCAGGGGCCTGAAAGCTGCAGCTGGCACTCCTTCATCATGGCGCTCGTCGACGCGAACTTGTTCTGGTAGCGCTCTACGCACTTGCGGTCGATGAGGTGGGCGATGTCCAGCACCATCTTTCCGTTTTCCGTCAGCCGGCAGCTCACTTCC
>DATJNF010000087.1:0-11317 GCA_035508375.1 Occallatibacter sp.
ATCTGCGCCTCGGTGTGCTTGCTCCTCGACATCCTTCCGCACCTTCCTGAATACCAAAATCGTACTCGGTTCTGTGCGGAAAACGGGGATCAGGCCAAACAAACGGATAGCCGTGCACGGGTGGTACTACGACATTCTCACCGGCCGCATTGAGCGCTACGATGAATCCGAGCGCAGATTCCATCCGCTCATGGGATGAGAGGCCGCCCGCTCAGGCAGCCTTTTTGTCGCGCGCCCCGCGGATGAAGTCGTGCGCTGCCAGGATGTGCGCGGCTTGCCCGGTGAGCAATTGGCGTACAGGCAGCGGCAGGTTGGAGTCGATCGCCTTGGCATAGGCATCTTTGAGCGCGTCCTCTCCCTGCTCCGCGGTTACCAGCAACGTATGATCTCCACCGCCCAGTTTGGACTTCAGCCCAGCCCAGGCGCGATGCACGGCGCCGGCGGTCGTGCCACTCTCTTTCACATCGCGCACGCCCTCGCGATGGAGCACCGATTCGATGTTGCCGCGAAACTCGGCGCGCTTCAGAGACTCGGCAAGAAAATAGGCCTTCAGCGGCTCGTCCTTTAGCTCATTGGCGATTTGCTGCAAACCTTGCTGGCTGTCGATCAGGTTTTCGAGCACTAACTGCATTGCAGATTCAGCTTGCTGCAGTTCACGAGATGGCGTCATTCGGGGTTCCTCTGCACGGGTGTTTAAATATTTAGCGGAACTAGAGCAGGCAGGGTCCGGCGGCTGCCATTGCGATTCTCCTTCGCCGCCGGCAAGTGAGGGAAATCGCGAAAACCTCGCTCCCCTGCCTATGACAAACCACACCGGCCGCGACGTGCGGCAAGCGTGTTGCTACGTAAGAAACAAGTCGGCCATATCCGGTTGCCTCAGGCTGCGGCCACGGGCACGCGAAGACTGCGCGAATCTCGGTGTATTCGCCTTACGCAGCTGCGGGTCAGTGCGCGCCGGGCGGAGGAGCTGCATTCTTCGGTTGCTTCTTGAACAGCCACACCACGCCTGCGCAGAAGAATGCGAGCAGCGCCGTCCAGCGAAAGATGTCCACATACGACAGCAGCACCGATTGCTGCTGCAGAAAGCTGTAGAGCAGACCGAAAGAGCCGCCGCGCGCGCTGGCTGCGCCGATGTGGTGTGCGAGATACGCGCCGAGGGCCGCCGAGCGCTGCTGCAGCATCGCCGTCGCCGGAGTGAGATGCGCGCTCAGATCGTTCTGATGTAACGCCGCCCTGCGGACTAGCGCCGTGGTGGCAATCGAGATGCCCACCGAGCCGCCGATATTGCGCAGCATGTTGAAGAGCCCAGTCGCATTGCCCATCTCACGGTTCGGGATCGTCGCCATCGTAATGGTTGCGAGCGGCACAAAGACAAAGCTCAATGTGAATCCGGTAAAGACGATGGGAACGAGCAAGGTGAACGGCCCGATCCCGAGATTCACGACGCTGAAGATATAGGAACAGATGCCGAAGCCGACAAAGCCGCCGCACAGCAGCTTGCGCTGATCAAAACGCGAGGCAAGAAAGCCCACCACCGGCGAACCGACAAACGATCCGATGCCCCGCGGTCCCACCACCAGGCCGGCATTGAACGCCGTGTAGCCCAGCACTTCCTGATAGAAGAGCGGTAGCATCGAGATGGTGATGTAGATCGCCATCCCGAGCAATGCAATCAGGATGCAGCCGGCACGGAAGTTGCGATCCTTCAGCACGTGCAGATCGACAAGTCCTTCCGGCTTCGTCCATGAATGCCAGATCCAGAGGACGAGCGCAACCACCAGCGCAGCAACCGCCCAGCGCACCCAAATGGCGCCGAACCAGTCGTCCTCCTGTCCTTTGTCGAGCACTACCTGCAGGCAGCCTGTCCACACAATCAGCAGGCCGAAGCCGATGTTGTCGAAAGCGCCCACCTTCGCGTTCTTGATGTACGGCGGATCATGCACGAAGCGGCTGATCATGATGACCGCGAGAATGCCGACCGGTACGTTAATGTAAAAGGCGTAGCGCCAGCTATAAGTATCGGTCAGCCAGCCACCCAGCGTCGGGCCCAAAACCGGCGCCACCACGATGCCGAGCGCATACGCAGCCATCGCCGCTGCGCGTTTCGCGGGCGGGAAGCTTTCCAGCAGAATCGACTGCGAGAGCGGCTGCAACGCGCCGCCGCCTGCGCCCTGCACGACCCGAGCCAGCAGGATCACGGCCATCGATGGCGCTGCGCCGCAAAAAAATGATGCGATGGTGAAGATGATCACGCAGGTCAGCAGGAACCGCTTGCGCCCGAACCGGCGCGCGAACCAGTTTGAGGCCGGCAAGATGACGGCGTTCGCCACCAGATAGCTGGTCAGCACCCAGGTGGCTTCGGAGTTCGAAGCCGAAAGCGAGCCTGCAATGTAGGGCAGCGCAACGGAGGCGATGGCCGTGTCGAGCACTTCCATGAAAGTCGGAAGCATCACCGATGCCGTAACCAGCCACGGGTTGACACCCTGGGTCAATGGATAACGTATCTGTGCCGGATCGTTGCTCATCGTGCCGAACCTATCGAGGGTAAATGATGGCCGTTGCGCACGCCAGTGAGTGCGCACAACGGCTCTCAAAGTCGCGCACGAAACTCGTTGACCTCAGTTGCCTCCTTGACACAATGACCGCAGCCCTTGATGCTATTCAGTTCAGTTCCCTCGAATTTCCACTCTGGAGGACCCCAGATTTTGCGAGTTCGCGTCTTTTATCACGACAAATGCTTTGACGGAGCTTGCTCGGCCTCCCTGTTCACGCGATTCCATCGCGAGCGCATCACGCAGGGCGCCAGCTATGAGTACCATGGTCTGGTACATCGCGCCGGCGCGCTCTTCGACGAAACCGCTTTTATCGGCGACGAGAATGCAATTGTCGATTTCAAGTACTCGGCCTCGCCGCACATCACCTGGTGGTTCGATCACCATCTTTCCGCTTTCCTTACTCCGCAGGACCACAAGCACTTTCTCGCCTGCCAGAGCGATCCGGCTTGTGCCGCGCACAAATTTTTTGATCCTAGCTATACTTCGTGCACCAGCTTTCTGGCGCACATTGCCTCCACGCGTTACGGGTTCAATACAGCACCCGTTGCCGACCTGATTCACTGGGCCGATATTGTGGACGGCGC
This sequence comes from Occallatibacter sp., assembly GCA_035508375.1. Taxonomy (GTDB): domain Bacteria; phylum Acidobacteriota; class Terriglobia; order Terriglobales; family Acidobacteriaceae; genus Telmatobacter. The sequence goes on from DATJNF010000087.1 coordinate 3,140, forward strand.
CCGCTATGAGAGCCCAGAAGCGGCGGTAGAAATGGCCGAGCCGGCGATGAAGCTCACCCTGATTATCGAGTCCACCCAAGATCCAGAATTCATTCCCCGGCTCATCCCGCTGCTCACCGAGATGCCGCTCGGAGAGGTGCTCAATCAGCCTTTCGTCGCACCGCTGCTGCCGCCGCTCCTGGAACGCCATCATCAGGCCGTCGAGCTCATCCGCAGCCGCGCTGAAGAGCGCGACGGCACCATCTTCTTCGACATCACTGACCATCCGCTCGAAGGCTTCAACAAATTCATTCCGTATTATCTGTATCCCAACGCGACCTATTCGATCGGCTTGTCGAAGTCGAGCTTTCGTACGAAAGTTGCCGTAGGATCAAATCCCTGGACCAAGGCCGATCCGGCCAAGATGGTCAACCTGGCGCAGATCTGCGAGCGCTATGGCGGCGGCGGACACGCTCGCGTCGGGGCAATCAGCTTCCCGCCTGATAAAGAAGAGCAGGCACGGGCCGCGGCCACAGAGATCGTGAGCGAGCTGCGGGCAAAGAATCCGCTGGCTTAGAGCGGTTTCACAGTTCACGTGTCCTTGCGGGAACCGCGAAAGGGGGTATTTTCTTAAAGAAAATGCCACTTTGCGGCAGCGGCTTTGGGATATTGCAACTGTGAAACCTAGTAATGTCCGAGAGGGCTATTTCGAGTGGTCGGCTTCGCCGCTCTTATTGCCCTCGCGCCTGAATGAGAAGGAACAGCGCGAAGGCGCCCACCAGGTGGATGACGACCAGCTGCCCGATCGCAACCCACAGCGGAAATCGCCGGCGCAGATTGAACATCGTCAGCAGCCCTTCCAGCGGAAACTGGGCGAACAGAAGAAGCTGTGGCAGATTGCCGCCAAGTTCCCAGTTCAAGCCGAACTCCGGTCGCCGAGCCAGCAGCACATACGGAAAGACGGCGCGCTTGATCCACGGATTGAATCCATCGAGCGCATCTATGAGCTTGGGCGCAATCAGGGCCAGCGCCAATCCCACCAGAAACGGCCAGATCACTGAGGAGTACCTGGGCGGTGCACCGCGCTTCTCGAGCACCGCATCCGCACGGTCAAACGGATGCAGCACCTTGCCGCGCTCGGTTCCGCCGGCGCGGTTTTTGGCAGGGGGGATCGTGCCAGGTAAGTTGGTCATGGCTGTACGCGCGCAACGTAGAAAGAATTAGCCTGAAATTCCTTTTCATCATCCGCCAGCCAAAGCAGGGATGCAAGGAATTTCTCAGGAATCTCCAATCACTGAATGGTCCACAACCGCATGCAGCCAGACGTTAGTGGAGTAACGCCCGGGTGACCGCTCCGCCGACCATTACTAGCTGCAGCCCCGCCAGATAATGCAAATAAAAGACTTGCCCTGCTACCCCGCCAGCAGTCACGCGGCGTCTCAATGCCAGGCGCGCAATCAACCCCTCGACGGGAAATTGGGCGTAAAGCACCACCATGGGTAAATTGCGGACCAGTTGTGCGAAGGCATGCAGCTCAGGGCGGCAGGCCAGCACCGCAAACGGAAAAACCAGCCATAATCCCCACGGTTCGAACTTCACCACGAGCTCATAAAGGCGCGGCGTTATCAGGCCGAGAGCCAGACCTGCGGCAATTGGCCAGAGATTGGCGATCCAGCGCAGCCGCACTTTTCTGTGCTGCGCCCGCTGCCAGGCGCAAAAGGCGGCCTGTTCGCTTTCGATCTGCTGAATGTGCGTCGGGAACGAGGGAATCATCGCGCGAAAGCGCAAGGGACGGCCGTCAGAGTTGCAAGAACAGGAAAGGGATTCGTGCACAGTCGATGCTAGCCACGGTTCAACGCACGAACCGTCAAGGATTTACGAACATCCTTACCGAGAGCTCCGGATTTAGCAATCGGTAAATGGTACCCATTTGTGGAAAACAAGCCGGTTACTCGTGAGCTTGATCGAAACGCGTGTCAAAATGGCGAGCATCATGTTCATCGAGTTGTGGGAATGGCTTAGAGGCTACGACAAGTGGTTGCCGGCTCAGGCCACGGTCGAATATGTGAAGGAAGGGCACACCTACCGCGAAGCCAGTGGCAAGGAGCTTCACTACTCCTACACCACCGGCGAGCGCCTGGTCTGGACAGACGCTCACGGGCAGAAATGCACGGCTCCGCTCAAGCCGCCGAGCAAGGATCCTGAATACCAATTCTCCGAGGGAGAAACCGCGGCCATCCGCTACAATCCCGCCAAGCCGGATGAGTATTACTTCCGCAAGCTCACCACCATGCGCGTCCGCTACTTCTTTGTGACTGCCTTCGCTGTTATCGCCGTAGCTGCGTTTTGCATTGGCGATATCTGGGTGCGCCAGATGCTCGGGTGCAGCCGTTAGCGCGGCGCCTTACAATCCCAGTTCTCCCGCACGTCGCTTCATCGCCTCAATGCAGAACCCGATATGCGCATCGAGATCCACGCCCAGCTCCTCGGCGCCCTGGATCACATCCTGCCGATGAACGCCCTTCGCAAACGCCTTGTCCTTCATCTTCTTGCGCACACCGGCGACCTCCACATCGGCGATGGCTTTGCTGGGCTTCACCAGAGCGCACGCCGTCAGGAATCCGGCCAATTCATCGCAGGCAAACAGCACCTTGTCGAGATGCGTCTGCCGCGGCACGCCCGAGTACTGCGCGTGGCCGAGAATCGCTGTGCGCACCTCCGCAGGCCAGCCCTGCCGTTCAAGTTCCCGTACGCCCACGAAGGGATGCTCTTCCAGCGAGGGATGGCGCTCGTAATCGAAGTCATGCAGCAATGCCGTGGTCGCGTAGAGTTCCAGAAATCGGGCGCGTTCCTCTCCCGCCAGGCCCAGCCGTTCCGCTTCCGCCTCGCCGTAGGCGCTCACGCAGGCTTCCACGCCCAGCGCGTGCTTGCGCAGGCCTTCGCTCGCCGTCCATTCGGTCAGCAGCTTCCAGGCCGCATCCCGGCCGTGAAGAGAATTCGAAGAGTCCATCTTTATTTTTCTCCGTTGTTGATTACAGTGGTTCGCGTTTCTTCGGGTCTCTTCGGGCTCTATTGGGCCTATCTTCGGTTTGACCCTAAGTTTCTACTTGACAATTATGGTTCCTTCCCCGAGAGTAGCACTATTGGTGCAAAAAATGGCACCGTGGACGCTTGCTCTGGCGCTCCGCTTATGCCGATGGCTACCACTTTGTTGAGCGTGGAAACACGCGAAGTTGTGCGGTGCGAGCACTGCCGGCTCATGCAATACCGAACCAGCAATTCGCTCTGCAGAAAGTGCCACAGGCCCCTCGACGTGGAGGAGCCAGTCCAACTGGCGCCCCAGTTAGTGACTAGTCAGCCCGCTGAGTCAGAGGCAGATTCCGGATTACGGGTAGCGGCGCAGGTACGGGATATTCGACGTGCACGTCACCTGAGCCAGCGTCAGCTTGCCAGCCGGATGCAAGTGCCCCGCACTTATATCTCTAAAATTGAAAACGGCAAGGCGATCCCGACGCTGGGCTCGCTGGAGCGGCTCGCTGCGGCTCTGGAAGTCGACGTCTGCCAGTTGGTGCGCGATGCGCGCAGTCTCCGCGCGGAAGAGGTCGCTGCGATCCTTGGCGATCCCTTTCTGGCCGAGATCGCCGCACTGCTGCCTCGTCTCGATTCGCTGCATCGCACGCTTCTCTACGGAGCGGTGCGGGACGCTGCGACAGGACGCCGCCGCACGGCATAAAGCTGCAGTTTTGGCGCTCTCCCGCGACGAAGCGGCCACCAGGCGGCGCCGGCCGCGCGGCTGCCGGTTTCGTGTCATTGCAGGCGGTTGGCGCTTGTGCTAGGGTCGATGGTGTGCCCCTCTGGCTGGGTCAGAGGTGTCTCTTGGCCGGCGGACGCCAATCTCGTCCCGTCGCATCCCACCCCAAACCGGATGTTGCGGGCGCCGACCGGGAAATTGCAATCGTATTGTTGAGGCGAGCCCTTTGTCTTCTTCCCGCACCCTGCGCATTCATGAGCTAACCCCAGAGGAACGGGCTGTCTATGCAAAGCTGAAACCCGAGCGCCTGCCCGAGCATGTAGCCATCATCATGGACGGCAATGGCCGCTGGGCGGGCCGCCGCTCGTTGAAACGTTTCCTCGGCCACCAGCAGGGCGCGCGCAGCGTGCAACTCGTCACGGAGACTGCGTCGCGCATCGGTCTGCCCTGGCTCACGCTCTACGCCTTCTCGCTCGAAAACAGCCTTCGGCGCCCCCCGGCAGAGGTCAGCTTCCTGATGCGGCTGCTGAAGAGCTACCTCGAAAGCAATCTGCAGCGCATGATGGACAACAACGTCCGCATGCGCTACATCGGCCGTACCCATGACCTTCCGCCCGAAGTGCAGGAAAAGATGCGCTGGGCGGAAGACGCCACGGCCCGCAATACCGGCACCACGCTCACACTGGCCTTGAACTACGGCGGCCGCAGCGAACTGGTCGACGCCTTCCGCGGCTTGGCGCGCGAGATGGAGCGCAAACACATCAGCGCCGACCGCATTACCGAAGAGGACATCCACCGCCATCTCTACACGGCGCACATGCCTGACCCCGACCTGCTCATCCGCACCTCGGGCGAAATGCGCATCTCCAACTACCTGCTCTGGCAGATCGCCTACACCGAGATCTTCGTCACGGAGCGCTTGTGGCCTGACTTCCGCGGGATCCATCTGCTCGAAGCGATTGCCGACTTCCAGCGCCGCGAGCGCCGCTACGGAGGTTTAGGCGAAGATTGCGGGCAAGTTGAAGAAGATCCGGAGCAGATCCGGATCGCGGCGAGCTAGGCAACCGGCATTCCTCTGTTCAAACCAGGGCTCGTCTCGCCTCGGCAGTGTATTCTCTACCCTGAAATGAAACGCATTCTCACCGCCCTGGTCCTCATCCCGATCGTCCTCGTTCTAGTGTTTCTGGGACCCAGGTGGCAGTGGTTGTTCACGGTGGGGGTGGCAGGAGTCGCCGCGCTCGCCGGCTGGGAGTATCTCGGCCTGACACAGAAGACCGGCGCCACGCCGCCGCGCGCGGCTGTCGCTTTCTCCCTTCTGGCACTGTTTGCCGCCAATTTCCAGTGGCCTGACTGGAAATTTGAGATCTTCGGCCTGCTCAGCCTGGCGCTGCTTGTCTATTGCACCTTCCGCAGCCCGGTAGAGCGGGTGATGGCGGATGCGACCGCGTGCCTGTTCTGCATGGTGTACACGGGCCTCACGCTGCTCACGCTCACCAGTCTCCACGAGCAGGCCAATGGACCCTCTCTGGTCACTTTCCTCCTTTGCGTCGTATGGGCCGGTGACTCGACGGCTCTTTACGTCGGCCGTACCTGGGGACGGCGCAAACTCGCCCTCAACATCAGCCCCGGCAAAACCTGGGCAGGAGCGATCGGGTCGGTTATCGGCAGCCTGGCCGCCGCCGGCATCCTGCTGGAGCTATCTGCCCAGCTGCAGGCCCGCGATCTGGCCGTGCTCGTTTATCCCGACGAGATCTGGTATTGGTTCGTGCTCGCATTTGTGGTGAATATCGCCGCGCAGGTCGGCGATCTGGCCGAGTCAGCGCTCAAGCGCTCCGCAGGCGTGAAGGACTCAGGTACCCTAATTCCCGGGCACGGCGGAGTGCTCGACCGCATTGACGCTGTGCTGCTGGCTGCGCCGGCGCTGTGGTACGCTCAGCTTATTCACCAGCGGTTTTAACCTCATTCCAGATAAGCTAATCTCTTGAAAAGACTTGCCATTCTCGGTTCCACCGGCTCCATCGGCCAAAGTACACTTTCCATCGTCGAACAGTTTCCCGAGCGCTACTCCGTGGCTGCGCTGGCCTGTGGACGCAACCTGGATGAAGCCTTTGCGCAGGCGATCCGCTGGCGGCCGAAGATCGTCTCCATGGCCACCGAGGAACTGGCCGGCCAACTCGCCGCGCGGCTCCGTGAAGCAGGTGCGACTGGCGTCGAGGTCGTCCATGGCACACCGGGCACGGTGGCCTGCGCCACGCTGCCGGAGGCCGATTTCGTCGTCTCGGCCATCGTGGGCGTCGCGGGGCTAGAAGCAACCCATGCCGCCATCCTCGCCGGTAAGCCTGTCGGCCTGGCCAACAAGGAGTGCATGGTGGCCGCGGGCGAAATTCTGACCCAGGCTGCGCGCGAGCGCAACGCGCCCATCCTGCCCATCGACAGCGAGCACAACGCCGTACACCAGTGCTTGCGGGTAGGCGCTCACAGCGAGATCAAGACCATCTGGCTCACGGCTTCCGGAGGGCCATTCCGTCAAACGCCGCTGGAACAATTTGCCTCCATCACGCCCGAACAGGCCCTCAAACACCCGACGTGGGTGATGGGCCGGCGCATCACCATCGATTCCGCAACCATGCTGAATAAGGGGTTAGAGGTAATCGAGGCCTGCCGACTCTTCGACGTGCGGCCCGGCCAGGTGCGGGTGACGGTGCATCCGCAATCCACAGTGCACTCGCTGGTTGAATATGTCGACGGTTCCATCCTGGCGCAGATCTCCGTCACAGACATGCGCTTACCTATTCTTTATGCCCTGGCGTATCCGGAACGTCCGGCCTCCAGTCTCACCTTCGATCTGGCCGCGCTGCGCCATCTGGACTTCGAACAGCCAGATTTCGAACGCTTTCCCTGCCTCCGGCTGGCGTTCGAGGCGGCGGAAAAGGGCGGCGCCCACTGCATCGCACTGAATGCGGCCGACGAGGTGGCCGTCGAAGCATTCCTCGAACGTCGTATCCCGTTTAACGGCATCGCGCGTACAATTGAAGAGGTGCTCGAATCCACGCCGGAGGCCCACCCCGCCACCATCGCGGAGGTGCTCGCCACCGACTTGGAAGCGCGTCAAACGGCTCGTGCCTTGCTCACCTAAGCGCGCCGGACTCCGGACGTAGAGCACGTCACGCAAGGAAATAACCACCCCTTTATGCATGCTTTTCTAGTTTCTGCCGCTGCGTTCATCGTCCTGATCGGCATCATGGTCGTGGTGCACGAGTTTGGACACTTCCTCGTCGCCAAGCTCTGCGGAGTCCGCGTAGAAGCCTTCTCGGTCGGCTTTGGACCGCGGCTCTTCGGATTCAAGTACGGCGAGACCGACTACAAGGTCTGCCTGCTGCCGCTGGGCGGCTTTGTGAAGATGACGGGCGAAAACATGCCCGGCGAGAACATGTCCGTCGAAGGCGCCGACGCAGCCACAATCGAGGCGCAAAAAGAAGATCCCGGCGCGTTCACCTCGCATCCGCGCTGGCAGCGCATGCTCATCGGTGTGGCCGGACCGATCGCCAACTTCGTGCTGGCGATCCTGCTCATGGTCTTCTACTTCGGCTGGATCAATGAAGTCCCCTCGGTAGAGGTGAAGACGACCAGCATCGAGTGGATCACACCGGGTTCCACTGCTGCCCAGGCCGGTCTGCAGCCTGGCGACGTGATCAGCCAGTTCGACGGCGTTAGCAATCCCGACTGGGACCAGATCTTTACGCACGCCAAGATGAATGCAAACCAGTGGGTGCCGGTGACAGCCTACCGCAATGGCCAGCCGCTGGTGCTCTCGCTGCACGTCCCTTCTGCAGCCAAGAACGACGACTTTGACCTGAGCGACGCCGGCATCCTTCCACAATTCCTCTCCGGACCGATCAAGGTGCAGGAAGTAGAGCCGGATACGCCCGCCGAGCACGCCGGCCTGCGTGCTGGCGATGCAATCGAGTCGGTCGACGGCCACGCGTTTCATACGGTTTCCACGTTGCTCGCCTACATGCAGACCGGACAGGGTAAGCCGCTGGACCTCACCGTACTGCGCCAGAACGCGACAGTGCACCTCGTCGCCCGGCCCGCCAAGCTGGATGCCAGCTGGAAGCTCGGCTTTGCGGTCGTGCTGCCTCCTTACCGCAATCAGCCCCTTCCGCTGGGCAAGGCCATCAACAAGTCGTTCGGCTTCTGCAAGGACAACTCGACGCTCGTGATCGAAGTGCTGAAGCGCATCTTCACGCACAAGGTCTCAGTCTCGCAGCTTCAGGGCCCGGTGGGCATTGCACGGATGGCCGGTGAGGCCGCGGAGATGAAGGGCTGGTATCCCAAGTTCGATCTCGGCGCCGAGATCAGCCTGCAACTCGGTATGCTGAACCTGCTTCCCTTCCCGATTCTCGATGGCGGCATGATTCTGCTGCTTCTGATTGAGAGCGTTATCC